>NZ_CACSIP010000013.1 GCF_902705885.1 Mycolicibacterium austroafricanum
CAGCACGGGTCAACAGGTCAACATCGCAAGCGGCCACCGCATCAAAGGCAGCCCGCAACGCCGACACCGCCTCCCGCAACTCCGTCCCCGACATAACCCGAACATACATTCGACCACCGACAAAAACGACGGCCTCGTTGCCTCATTGGGATATGCGCGCTTAGGCCCAGCGGATGAGGTTGACGTGGGCAGAGCGCCGAGCATCACCGTGATCACCGCGGCTCGTGATCCAACCGGCGAAGAGGCGTGGTAAGAGTCGGATTCTCGAGGAGTTGTGCGCCAAGACCGGCTGGCACCGCCACCATGCCCGCAGGGCGCTCCTGCGCAGTCCCGGATGGGCCCGACGTCGTCGCTGCACTGACTCACCCTGGGCCGTATGGCGCGGGTCCGTCGCGCGGGGTGTAGAGCATCACCCATTGATCACGCTCGGGATCGTGCAACACCTCACTGTCGAAACTCAGCCAACCGCGGGTCGGGTGGCGCAAGAAACCTCCGGCGCCGAGCTTCCCGCTCTGCGGGGCATCGTCTGCAAATGGATGGAGGAGGCAAGCACTTCTGCCGACCACTAGGACTCCCAGACGTCTGGCGGATCAGCGAACCGCGAGCTGCGCGAGTTTCGCGGCTGCGTCGCTGCCAGGTGCGGCGTGGTAGATCTGCAGGTGCTGGCCGTCCGAATCGGGTATGGGAAATCGGTTGCGGCCCAAATGTAATTCGCCGACTCGCGGATGCTGCAGGTGGCTAGTGCCCGCTGGGCGATATCCGATATCGGCCCGGGACCAGAGCAGCTGGAATCGTTCGCTTCTGGCAGAGAGCTCATCGACGATGGCGTCGAGGCGCGGGTCGGCGGCCTCGCCGCCGGCAATCTGCCGCAGACCGCCCACCACACCCGCGGTCGCCTCGTCCCAGTCCAGGTGCAGTCGACGTTCCGCCGGATCAAGGAACAGCTGTCGCAATAGGTTCTGCCCGGGCGTGAAATTCGGCGAAAGTGCCTGCGCGAGAGGGTTCGATGCGAGGCAGTCCAGGCATCGTCCCGCGACGAACGCGGGCACGGAGAGTTGGTCGAGTAGATTCGACATGTCGTCGCTGACGTGCTCGATGCCGGTGTACGAGTGGCGGTTGCCGCGAGCTAGTTGATGCAGGTGCGCGCTCGCCGCGGCGTCCATGCGAAGCGCCCGAGCCAGTGCATCGAGAATCTGCGGTGACGGATGGGCGTTGCGCCCCTGCTCGATACGTAGGTAGTAGTCGGCGCTGATACCGGCCAGCGCGGCCAGTTCTTCACGTCTCAACCCCTCGACCCGTCGGCGAGGGCCGGGCACCAGTCCGACATCTTCTGGCCGGACCTGGCCACGTCGCAGCCTGAGGTACTCACCGAGCGCATCACCGCTGGTCATTACCTCATCGTAGCCAAGGGTGGGTTTGCCAGTACCCGGGATGACCGGGGCGTACCCAGGCCGATGCCGAACCTCTGAGACTTGATGCAGAGCGCACCCACTGGGTGAACACCAGCGACACAAGGAGGTCCGAGCCATGACCGCCACGGTTACCGATCTGGTCCAGGTCATCGCACGCGAACGGGAAGGACGCGACCGGGGTTGGTGGGACCAGATGGCCAGTTGTTATCACCCCGATTCCCAGGTGCGGTCGATGTGGTTCACCGGAACCGGCCGACAGTTCGCCCTCGCGTCACGCGAGATGGCAGCGCGGGGGGACCACGCCCGACACCGGCTCTCGGTTCCCAGCGTTCACCACCATGGAGAACGTGCGGTGGTGACGATGCCGATGGCGATCGAGCTTCGCATCAAAATCCGAGGCGTTGAAGCCGATCTCGTCAGCTACGCCCGCGGCATCTACCGGATGGAGCGGCGCGACGGCTGGTTCGGAATCTGCGAACTCTCCACAATCTACGAACGCGACACACTGACTCCGGTCGTGCCTGGCGAGGCCATCCCCATCGACCGCCAACGCCTGGCGGCGCAGCCCCCCAGCTATCGGATGCTTGCCTACTACTTCGACGGGCGAGGTTACGACGTCGATCCGGATCTGCCCGGTGACGACAGACCAGAATCGGGCGACGCCTTGCTCGCCGACGCCTTCGACTGGCTCAGGAACTGAGAATTGGAGCTTCCATGCGCACCATCACGCTTGAAGAACACTACGTATCGGGGGCGTTTCTCGAGCTGGCCGGCGTGGATCTCGGGCCTCAGCAGGCGGTCGACATGTCCGCAGCAGCGGTCACCGACTTGGGCGAACTACGGCTGAACGACATGGACGTCGCCGGTATCGACATGCAGGTACTGAGCCACGTGCTACCGACCTTCAACGCGATTCCGGTCGATCGCCAAGCAGAGATCGCGACACGCGCCAACGACCAGGCCGCGGAAGCTGTTGCGGCACATCCTGATCGCTTCGCGGCCTTCGCCGCACTGCCCATGGGTGACACCCCGGCCGCGGTGCACGAATTGGATCGGGCGGTCAGCGAGTTGGGTTTCAAGGGGGCGTTGGTCAACGGCCGCGAAGGCGGACGCTTCCTCGACGATCCGGAACTGTTTCCCATTCTGGAACAGGCTGCGACGCTGCAGGTGCCGCTGTACCTGCATCCCGGCCTGCCATCGGATTCCATCCGGCGCGAGTACTACTCCGGCCTTCCACCCGAGGTGGCGTATGCGTTGGCGGCGCCGGCGTGGGGCTGGCACGCCGAAACCGGGCTGCACCTCTTGCGGCTGATCGCCACCGGCACATTCGATCGGCTCCCCGAATTGCAGATCATCATCGGCCACATGGGCGAGATGCTGCCCTTCATGCTCGACCGGATCGACGCCTACCTCACCCCACCAGCACGCCGAAACGGTGTGCAGCGCAGCATCACCGAAACATTCCGAGGCAATGTCTGGGTCACTACCAGCGGAATGTTCAGTACCGGGCCGCTGCGGCTGTTGATCGACGTCATCGGGATCGACCGCGTGCTGTTCTCCGTGGACTATCCCTTCTGCGCCACCACGCAAGGCCGCGACTTCCTCGACCGACTGCCGATGAGCACCGACGACAAGGCCAAGATCAGCCACCTCAACGCCGAGAAACTACTCAGTATCACGCCTGTACCGGGCGCAACCACAACACAGTAGAAGAGGAGATTCCATCATGACCACAACACTCATCACCGGCGCCAACAAAGGCCTCGGCTACGAGACCGCCCGCCAATTGATCGCGGCCGGTCACACCGTCTACCTCGGCTGCCGAGATGCAACACGCGGGCAAGCGGCCGCTGATCAACTCGGTGCCCGACTGGTCCAGCTCGACGTCACCGATGACGAGTCCGTCACGGCCGCAGCCAGCTTCATCGCTGAACAAGGCGGCCTCGACGTGCTCGTCAACAACGCCGGCATCGAGGGTCGCGGCGAGCACAACTCGATCATCGACGCCGCCGCCGTCACGGCCGACATGGTGCGCGAGGTCTTCGACACCAACGTCTTCGGTGTTGTCCGCGTCACCCACGCCTTCCTGCCGCTGCTGCAACGGTCATCGGCGCCGGTGGTGGTCAACGTCAGTAGCAGCCTCGGTTCCTTGAACCTGGCCGGATCGCCCGAAAGCCCTAACTATCACTACCCGGGGGTGGCCTACCCGGCGTCCAAGTCCGCACTCAACATGATCACCGTGCAGTTCGCCAAGCAGTTCCCGGGCATCCGGATCAACGCCGTCGAGCCCGGTTACACCAACACCGACCTCAACGGGCGCACCGGCACTCAAACTGTCGAAGAAGGCGCACGCATCATCGTCGAGATGGCTCAAACCCCGCCCGACGGACGCACCGGCGGCTATTGCTCCACCCACGGTGAGATCCCCTGGTGACCACCAGGACCCTGATCACCGGCGCCAACAAAGGCCTCGGCTACGAGGCAGCCCGTAGGTTGATCGCCGCGGGCCACACCGTCTACGTCGGCGCCCGAAACCCCGTCCGCGGCCGTGAAGCCGCCGCGCGGATCGGAGCACGCTTCGTCGAAATCGACGTCACCGATGACGCTTCGGTGTCAGCGGCGGCCACGGCCATCGCAGACGACGGCGGGTTGGACGTCTTGATCAACAACGCAGGGGTCGCTGAGCGGACGCCAGCAGGCGAGTATCTGCCGGCCGCCGACGAGACCGCCGATTCGGTCCGGTCGACGTTCGAGACCAATGTGGTCGGTGTGGTGCGGGTGATCCATGCATTCTTGCCGTTGCTGGAGATGTCGAACGCCCCGGTCATCGTCAACGTCAGTAGCGGGTTATCGCTGACGCGTGACCTCATTCGCGGAGACGCACCGGCTCATGCGTTCCCGGGGATCGGCTATCCCGCCTCCAAGGCCGCCCTGAACTCGCTCACCGTTCAATATGCCAAGGCATATCCCGACATCCGGATCAACGCCGCCGGGCCGGGATTCACTGCCACCGACATCAACGGCCACACAGGCACACAATCGGTCGAAGAAGGCGCAGAGATCGTCGTGCGCATGGCTCAGATCAGTCCCGACGGGCCAAGCGGGGGATTCTTCGATCTCCGCGGCTCCATCCCCTGGTAGTGGGGTCTCACGCTGCGCTGCAAGGCGACTGCAAGCTATTACACCTACTCCCAGTTAACCTCGCCAGGCACCTTGTCCGGGCGCAGCCCGCGCCAACTCGGTTGGCGCAGCCGGCCGTCAGATGTCCGCTCGCTGTAGCGGACCTCCCCCACCAACTCCGGCCGCACGAACGTCACGCCCTTGGCATCCTGTCTGGGAAGGTCTGCAGCAAACGGTGATTCGTCGGTTCGCAGCGGTTCGAGCGTCTCCTTCAGAGAGGTCAACTCCTTGTCGGTGAAGCCGGTGCCCACCCTTCCGACGAACTGCAATCCGTCCTCGCCGGGAATGCCCAGCATCAGTGCTCCGAGTCCGCTGGTTCGGCCGCCGGTGCCTTCGCGCCAACCGCCGATCACCACCTCCTGGGTCTTCCAGATCTTGTCCTTGATCCACGACGACGACCGTCGACCCGGCTGATACGTGGAATCGCGCTTCTTGGCGACGACGCCCTCCCACCCCTTCTTCCGGGCGAACTCGAGGGCATCGGGTCCGTCACCGTCCAGTACGTCGGGAACGATCAGACCACCGCCCTCGGCGAGCGCCTCGAGCAACCGCCGGCGGTCGGAATACTTGGCCCGCATCAGCGATCGCCCGTCGAGATGCAGGATGTCGAAGGCCCAGAACTCCACCCGGGTGGAGCGCGCCCGGTTCTGCATCTCGCGGAAACTGGGCACCCCGGACTCGTCGAGAGCGACCGCTTCGCCGTCGAGGATCACGTGATGGTCGGCGAGATCGGCGGCCAGTGCCTGTAGTTGCGGGTACTCGTCGGTGACGTCGCGGCCTCGCCGGGAGCGCAGCGTGAGCCTGCCCCGGTCTGCGTCGACGAGCAACCGGTAGCCGTCCCACTTTCCCTCGAACGCCCACTGGGCGGATTTGAGTCGCTGCACCGAACCTTCCGTGGACAACATGGGGGCGAGATCGGCTGCCGTCGGCCGCTTCTGGTCCTTCATCCGGTGAGCCAGCCAGTTCTTGCCATCGGTCTGGATCAACGCGTAGCGGCCGTTGATCTTCTCGCCGTGCAGCGTCACGATCACCTCGCCGCCCCTGTCGGGCCCGTCCGGTGCGTTGTCGTTGAACTTCTCGGCCTCATACGTGCCGGTGTCCCAGACATGGACCTGCCCGCCTCCGTACTCGCCCTTCGGGATCTCGCCGGCGAAGGTCAAATACTCCATCGGGTGGTCCTCGGTGTGCACGGCGAGGTGGTTGACCGACGGTCTGTCGGGCAGGTTCTTCGGCACCGCCCAGCTGACCAGCACGCCGTCGCGTTCCAGCCGGAAGTCGTAGTGCAGCCGCCGGGCGTGGTGTTCCTGGATGACGAACTTGTCGTTGTTGCCGACGGTGGGCGCCTTGGCAGGAACGGGCTCCGGGGTCTTGGCCCGGTCCCGCATCCCACGGTAGGTGGTCAGGCGATCGGCGACCGGCGCCGACGGATCGAGGTCGGCCAGAAGATCACCATCGGAGTCCAAGCGGTCGAGCACCTCGTCGAAGGTCAGATGGCGCAGCTCCGGATCGTCGATCTCGTCCCACGTCCGTGGTGCGGCAACGGTCGGATGATCGCGTCCCCGAAGCGAATACGGTGCGATCGTGGTCTTGTTGCCGTTGTTCTGGCTCCAGTCGACGAACACCTTGCCTGCCCGCAGGCTCTTGGTCATCGTCGCGGTGACCTGCTTGGGCATGGCCTGCTCCAGCTGCTGGGCGACCCTCTTGGCGAGCAGCGATGCCCCGCGAGAGCTGATCGGGTCCTGCAGCGGCACATACAGATGCAGGCCCTTGCTTCCACTCGTCAGCGGGAAGGTCCGCAGGCCGATGTCGGTGATCAGGGCCCGCACCTCGTGGGCGACCTCGCAGAGTTGGCGCATCGTGACACCCTCTCCGGGGTCGAGGTCGAACACGATGCGCGTCGCCGGTCCAACCGTATTTTTGCCCGCCCGCCCCCCGGCCGCCTCGACAAACCGCCACTGCGGCACATGCACCTCCAACGCCGCCTGCTGAGCGATCCAGGCCAGCCCTTCGACGGTGTCGATGACCGGATAGGTGGTGGTGCCCGACCTGTGCGCAATGGTGGCGCGGTCCAGCCAGTCAGGGGCCGAGGACGCCAGTTGCTTCTCGAAGAACGACGCCTGCTCCACCCCGTTTGGCCAGCGTTTGCGCGTCACCGCCCGGCCGGCGATGTGGGGCAGCATCGCCTCGGCCACACCGACGTAGTAGTCGAACACGTGGCCTTTGGTGGTGCCGGTAGCCGGGTACAGCACCTTGTCCGGGTTGGTCAGCTTCACCCGGCCGTAGCGGTCCACCCCTTCCGGCATGAGTCCACGGTATAAGGCTCGGCCCCTGGCGCAGTGCCGGTAGCGTCGGGTCGGTGAGGGCACTGGTCATCGGTGAAGCGCTGATAGACATCGTCGAGCGAGAATCGAGCACGGCACGGGAGGCCACCGAGCACGTCGGTGGCAGTCCGCTCAATGTCGCGGTCGGGCTGGCCCGGCTGGGTCGCGAGGTCGACTTTCTCACCCACATCGGAACCGACGAGCGTGGACGGCGAATCATCGACTACGTCGAATCAGCTGGTGCGCAACTCGTTCCGGGCAGCAACACTGCCTCGCGCACCCCTACCGCGCGGGCCACCGTCGACCGGGCGGGCTCGGCGACGTACACCTTCGACATCGACTGGCAACTGTCAGGGACGCCCGAGGTGGCGCCTCCTCTGGTCCTGCACACCGGCTCGATCGCCGCGGTGCTGGAACCCGGCTGCCTGGCCACCGCGGCGCTGGTGGACACCTACCATCTGTCGGCGACGTGCACGTTCGATCCGAATGTCCGGTCGGCACTGATCGACGACGCCGATTCGGCGAGGGCCCGCATCGACCGGCTCGTCGAACGCGCGGACGTGGTCAAGGCCAGCGACGAGGACCTGCGCTGGATCGATCCGACCCGGCCGCCGGAAGAGGTCGCCACCGGGTGGCTCGCTCTGGGACCGTCGATCGTCGTGGTGACGACCGGTAGCGGCGGGGCGGTCGCGATGTGTGCGGCCGGCACCGCACGGGTACCTGCTTTCGATGTGGACGTGGCGGACACCGTGGGCGCAGGTGATGCGTTCATGACCGGGTTGATCGATGCGCTGTGGTCGCAGGACCTACTCGGCGCCGACCGCCGTCCCCGCCTGGCGGCCATCGGGCTGGACGACCTGACACGCGCCGTGCGCGCGGCGGCGACGGCCGCGGCGCTGACCGTGACACGCGAAGGGGCCGACCTGCCCGACCGCGCATCTCTGAGCCGCTTTTCTCCTCGCGTCCGAGGTGAATCGGCCGGTCCGTCGGACATACTGGGCTGATGCGATCCATCTGGAAGGGTTCGATCGCCTTCGGGCTGGTTAACGTGCCGGTGAAGGTGTACACCGCCACCGAGGACCACGACATCAAGTTCCACCAGGTCCACGCCAAGGACAACGGCCGCATCCGCTACAAGCGGGTCTGCGAGGTGTGCGGTGAGGTGGTCGAGTACCGCGACATCGCCCGCGCCTACGACTCGGACGATGGTCAGACTGTGATCATCACCGACGACGACATCTCCACGCTGCCCGAGGAACGCAGTCGTGAGATCGAGGTACTCGAGTTCGTGCCTGCCGGCGATCTCGATCCGATGATGTATGACCGCAGCTACTTTCTGGAGCCCGACGGTAAATCGTCGAAGTCCTATGTGCTGCTTGCGAAGACGCTGATGGAGACCGATCGGGTCGCCATCGTGAACTTCGCGCTTCGCAACAAGACCCGGCTGGCGGCCCTGCGGGTCAAGGACTTCAGCAAGCGCGACGTGATGATGATCCACACGCTGTTATGGCCTGACGAGATCCGTGATCCCGACTTCCCGGTGCTGGACAAGGAAGTCGAAGTCAAGCCGGCCGAACTGAAAATGGCCAGCCAGGTCGTCGACTCGATGACCGACGACTTCAACCCCGACCGGTACCACGACGACTACCAGGAACATCTACGCGAACTGGTCCAGGCGAAGCTCGAAGGTGGCGAGGCGTTCACCACCGAGGAGGAGCCCCAGGAACTCGACGAGACCGAAGACGTCTCCGACCTGCTCGCCAAACTCGAGGCCAGCGTGAAGGCACGCAACCAGCAGGGTGACACGAAGGCCCCAGCCAAGAAGGCGGCGAAAAAGGCCGCGGCAAAGAAAACTCCGGCGAAGAAGGCCGCCAAGAAGTAGGCGCAGCTGCCGACTTCTGCGTAATGGTTGCCGGGCCGGGCATCTGACGACCTTCATGCAGATCTCGGCATCGTCCAGCCCCGCCGAGCCAGCGCTGATCGCACGCGGTGCAGGATGAAGGACCGGCTGTGTTCCGCCACCACCTTGATATCGATCCAGCCCTGGCTTTCGATGAACTCCGATCGGCCGATATCGCGGACGTACCGCCGCCGCTGGGCGCTGTGATGGGCTCCCTCGTAGTCCAGCCCGACCTTCGGTTCTTCGTAGCCGAGGTCGAGGAAAGCCTCGTTGCAGCCATCACTGACCCGCACCTGCGTCGACGGAACGGGAAGACCGTCGTCGATGAGCATGAGCCGCAGCCGGGTCTCCCGCGGCGACTGCGCACCGGCATCCATCAGCGCCAGCGCCGCCCGCGCCCGTCGCACACCACGTGCTCCGCGATACCGGTTAGCGATCTCCAGCGCCTCGGCGGCGGTGACGCCGGTAGCGCCCGCCAGCGAGTCCAGGTGGGCGACGGCGAGGTCGCGCGGAAGATGGCGCGCGAGATCGAGTGCGGTGCGCGCCGGAGTGGTCACCGCCATATCGCCGATCACCGTGTATTCGTCTTCGGCGATTCGCTCTTCGCGCACGATGACGCCGGATCGCGGCCTGGTGTGTTCGGCGATGAGCTCGACCGGCGTGTCGACGTCGACCCACTTCGCTCCGAGTACTGCAGCGGCCACCCTGCCCGCGATGATGCCGCGCCGACCGGACCACAACCAGGCCGCCTGCGCGTTGCCGAGCACACTGGCCGCCGCACCGTTGGGAACGTAAACCCCGGGCTGCACCGCCCGGTAGTTCCAGCGCAGCTGGCCGCGTGTCAGCCTGCCGTCGGCGACGGCCTCGGCGCCCAGGAACGGATACCGCATGCCGCTGATACTCGGGCGGGCAACCGACAAAACCGGGCGCAGTAGCCCACTTCTGCACCCTGGCTGTGGATAACCCTGCGCCACTGCCATCACGCCGAAACCGCGACAAACTAGAACAGGTTCTTGTTACGGTGGCCCGCGTGATTCTGGACAGATTCCGACTCGACGACCGAGTGGCAGTGGTGACCGGAGCGGGCAGGGGTCTCGGCGCCGCCATGGCCCTCGCGTTCGCCGAAGCCGGCGCAGACGTGCTGATCGCAGCTCGCACTCAAGCCCAGCTCGAGGAGGTCGCCGAGCAGATCGGCAACGCCGGGCGCCGTGCTCACATCGTCGTCGCCGACCTGGCCCGCCCAGAAGACACGGCAGCCCTCGCGGCGCAGGCCGTCGAGGCGTTCGGCAAACTAGACATCGTCGTCAACAACGTCGGCGGCACCATGCCCAACGCACTTCTGGACACCTCGACCAAGGACCTGCGCGACGCCTTCGCGTTCAACGTGGCGACCGCCCACGCGCTGACCACCGCTGCGGTGCCACTGATGTTGGAGCATTCCGGTGGCGGCAGCGTCATCAACATCACCTCGACGATGGCTCGGGCCGCCGGGCGCGGTTTTGCCGCCTACGGCACCGCGAAGGCTGCGCTGGCGCACTACACGCGGCTGTCGGCGCTCGACCTCGCACCGCGCATCAGGGTCAACGCCATCGCACCCGGGTCGATCCTCACCTCGGCACTTGACATCGTGGCCAGCAACGACGACCTGCGTACCCCGATGGAGCAGGCCACCCCGATGCGCCGGCTCGGCGACCCACTCGACATCGCCGCCGCGGCGGTCTATCTGGCCTCGCCGGCGGGGAGCTATCTGACCGGCAAGACCCTCGAGGTCGACGGCGGCCTCACCTTCCCCAACCTCGAGTTGCCCATCCCAGACCTGTGAGGACCCAGACATGGCCATCAAAGTCGCTGCCATCGGCACCGGAAACGTCGGCAGGCACGCGCTGACCCAACTGATCACCGACCCGCGATTCGAGCTCACCGCGGTCTGGGTGTCCTCGGAGGCCAAAGCCGGCAAGGATGCGGCCGAACTTGCGGGACTGCAGGATTCGACGGGCGTGCTCGCCACCACCGACCTGGACGCGGTGTTGGCGACGAATCCGTCGTGTGCGGTCTACACCGCGATGGCCGACAACCGGCTGACCGAGGCGCTCGAGGACTACCGGCGCATCCTGGCAGCCGGTGTCAACGTCGTCGGCAGCGCCGCGGTCTTCCTGCAGTACCCGTGGCAGGTGCTCCCCGACGAGATGGTCACACCCATCGAGGACGCGGCCAAGGCCGGAAACGCGAGCATCTTCGTGAACGGCATCGATCCGGGCTTCGCCAACGACCTGCTGCCGATGGCGCTGGCCGGCACGTGCCAGAGCGTCCAGCAGATCCGCTGCATGGAGATCATCAACTACGACACCTACGACAGCGCGACGGTGATGTTCGACGTCATGGGCTTCGGCGGCAGCCTCGACGACACCCCGATGCTGCTGCAGCCCGGCGTGCTGAGCCTGGCGTGGGGTTCGGTGGTACGACAGTTGGCGGCCGGCCTGGGCATCGAACTCGACGAGGTGACCGAGACCCACGTCCGGGTCCCCGCACCGGAGGACTTCGACATCGCCGCCGGCCGGATCGCCAAGGGCACCACCGCCGCAATGCGGTTCGAGGTGCGCGGCATGAAAGACGGCGAGGTCGCGGTCGTCCTCGAACACGTGACCCGGCTGCGCGACGACCTGTGTCCGGACTGGCCACAGCCCGCCCAACAGGGCGGCTCCTATCGGATCGAGATCACCGGCGAACCCTCCTACGCTCTCGACCTGTGCCTGAACAGCCCGAACGGTGACCACAACCACGCCGGTCTGGTGGCCACGGCGGCGCGTGTGGTCAACGCCATCCCTGCCGTGTTGAGCGCTCCGGCGGGAATCGTCACCGCGCTCGACTTGCCTCCCATAACTGGCAAGGGGCTGTACGCTAAGCGATAACCCACGCTGGAAGGATCTGAAGAACATGAAGTCTCGCCTCAGCACCCTCGCCGCTTTCCTGGTCGCCGGCGGTGCGTCCGTGGCGATTGCTGCCGCACCAGCCGCACTCGCCCAGCCGAACTGCGTCGAGACCGGCCAGGGTGGCGGCTATCAGGGCGGCTCGACCACCGTGTGCCAGTCACCCGGCAACGCCCAGATCGATTCGCGGCCAAGCGTTCTCGCGCCCAACGTCGACCAGGGGATGTTCCCGTGGGGCATGGGGATGTTCATCCTCTGACGAGGACGGACAGACACCACAGCGAGTAGCCGGTCATGAGAATACTTGCACTGGCCGCGGCCGGAGCCGCCCTCGCCATCTGCGGCGCGCCCAGCGCTGCCGCAGCACCCGAATGCACTGACGTCGGGGCGACGATGACGTTCTGTGAGACCAACGGCAGCACGCAACTGACCACCACCCCGCCGCCGTGGAATTACGGCGGCTGGCAGGGCATCGGGTTCTGGCCGCTCGTCGGCGGCTTCGGCATCGGCGACTGACACCGCCGCGCCGTCCGCGGCGCACATTGGCCCATCGCGAAGGTTTCGTTTACCCTAACTTTTCTGTTCGTCGAACCGGATAGAAGAGGGGTGTGGTGACGCGAGACCTCCGTCCACGGACGCGGCCCGGCTTGCTGTTGCTCGGACCCGCGTTCGTCGCATCGATCGCCTACGTCGACCCCGGCAACGTCGCCGCCAACGTCAGCGCCGGAGCACAGTTCGGCTTCCTGCTCGTCTGGGTGATCGTCGTCGCCAACCTGATGGCGGTTCTCGTCCAGTACCTGTCGGCGAAGCTCGGGCTGGTGACCGGCCTCTCGCTGCCGGAAGCCGTCGGGGCGCGGATGGGGCGACCCAGCCGCCTGGCGTACTGGATGCAGGCCGAATTGGTGGCCATGGCAACAGATCTCGCCGAAGTGGTGGGCGGCGCGATAGCCCTGTATCTGCTGTTCGACCTGCCGCTGCTGGTCGGCGGCGTGATCACCGGCGCGGTGTCGTTGCTGCTTTTGATGGTGAAGGACCGCCGCGGTCAGCAGACCTTCGAGCGGGTCATCACCGGCCTGCTGCTCATCATCGCGATCGGCTTCCTGACCAGCCTGGTGGCCGCGCCTCCACCGGTCGACGACGCCGCGGCCGGCCTGATACCGCGGTTCGACGGCGCGGAGAGCATTCTGCTGGCGGCGGCGATGCTCGGCGCCACCGTGATGCCCCATGCGGTGTATCTGCATTCCGGTCTGGCCCGCGACCGTCACGGTCATGAGCCGCCCGGCCCGGCCCGGCGGCGACTGCTGCGCGCGACGCGCTGGGATGTCGGCATCGCCATGTTGCTCGCCGGCGCGGTGAACCTGTCGATGTTGCTGGTCGCCGCCACCAATCTGCAGGGTATCGAGAACACCGATTCCATCGAGGGCGCCCATCAAGCAGTGCAGGACGCGCTCGGATACACCGTGGCGCTGTTGTTCGCGATCGGCCTGCTGGCCTCCGGCCTCGCGTCCTCGTCGGTGGGCGCCTACGCCGGGGCGATGATCATGCAGGGGTTGCTGCGCCGCTCGGTGCCGCTGTTGACCCGCCGACTGGTCACGCTGTTGCCGGCCCTGGCGATCCTTGCCGTCGGCGTCGACCCGAGTCGGGCACTGGTGTTGTCGCAGGTCGTGCTGTCCTTCGGGATACCGTTCGCACTCATCCCGCTGGTACGGCTGACCGCGAACGCGACTTTGATGGGCGGCGACATCAACCATCGCGTCACCACAGCTCTGGGCTGGACGGTTGCGGGAGTCATTAGTCTTCTGAACGTGGTCCTGATCTATCTGACGCTGACGGGCTGAGTGGCAGCCCGGCACATCTACTTCGCGTACGGGTCCAACCTGTGCGTGCGGCAGATGGCGCAGCGATGCCCCGATGCGACCGATCCGCAGCCTGCGACACTCGCCGACCACGACTGGCTGATCAACGAGCGCGGCGTGGCCACCGTCGAACCGTTCACCGGCAGCGAGGTCCACGGCGTCATCTGGCAGGTGTCCGACCGCGACCTGGCCACCCTCGACAGCGCCGAGGGGGTGCCGCTGCGCTACCGCCGGGACCGGCTCACCGTGGCCACCGGGAACGGCTTCTCGCCGGCCTGGGTCTACATCGACCACCGCGTCGAACCGGGGCCGCCCAGGCCCGGGTATCTGGAACGCATTCTCGACGGCGCCCGCCACCACGGTCTACCGCACCGCTGGATCGCGTTTCTGGAACGCTGGGACCCGGCACGCTGGCCGCAGCGCAGGGACCACTCCGATACCGCTGCGCCACAGACGCTTTCAGAGTTGCTCTCCGACCCGGCGGTCACCGAGGACAGCACGCTGCGGTCCAGGTTCGGGTTCCTGGCCATCCACGGCGGCGGGCTGGAGCAGATGACCGACGTCATCGCCGAACGCGCCGCCGACGCCGCAGGCGCATCGCTGTATGTGGTCCGCCATCCCGATCACTATCCACACCACCTTCCGTCGGCGCTCTACCGCCGCGACGAGTCGCCACGGCTCGCCGAGTTCCTCGACCACGTCGACGTGGCGGTGTCGTTGCACGGCTACGGCCGGTTGGGTCGCAGCACCCACCTGCTGGCCGGCGGGCGGCACCGCGAACTGGCCGAGCACCTCGCTCACCACGTTGACATCCCGGGCTACCGGGTGATCACCGACCTCGACGCGATCCCGCGGGAACTCCGGGGACTGCACCCCGACAACCCGGTCAACCGGATCCGCGGCGGTGGCGCCCAGCTGGAATTGCCGGCCCGGGTACGCGGCATCAGCCCCCGCAGCGCCATGCCCGGCGACGACGGTCTGTCGCCGGCCACTTCGGCGTTGGTGCAGGGACTGGCGCAGGGTGCCCGATCCTGGAAACCCCGTTTGTGACGTTAGCTACGCTGCACCTGATCGGCCCGCACCACACCCATCCGTCGGTCACGCCGCTCCGAATAGGCGTATGTGGAACCCATGTACGCAGGAAAGCAGTCGATCCCCGTCATCGACGCCGGCGCGGTGAGTGCCGCGCTGTACCGCACCCGCATCACCCACCTGCGTCGGGCACCGGTGCACCATTACTTCGAGCACCGCAGCTACAGCTGGTTCGTCGACCTCGACGCTTTGCCCCGGCTGCCGCGCTGGCTGCGTCCGTTCGCCACCTTCGATGCTCGCGACCATCTGCGGGGCGCTGAGGACGACACGCTCCGGGATCGCGTGGACGCGTTCCTGGCCGACAAGGACATCGACCTCGGCGGGGGGCGGGTGACCGCGCTGATGCAGCCCCGGGTGCTCGGCTACGTGTTCAATCCGCTGAGCCTGTACTGGTGCCACGACACACGCGGGGTGCTGCGCTACGTCATCGCCGAAGTGCAGAACACGTCGGGCGGACGCCACGCCTACCTGCTGCCCCCGTCCGACGACCGGCCGGCGATGGTGTGCAAGAAGCTCTATGCCTCGCCGTTCACCGGTATGGACGGCCACTACCTGGTCAGGGCGCCACAGCCGGATGACCAGCTCAACATCCGGATCTCGCTGCACCGTGACGACCACCCCGCCTTTGTGGCGACGCTGCGCGGCACCAGGAAGCCGGCGGGCGTCGCCCAGATCCTGGCCATGCAGGTCGTCGCTCCGCTGGCCCCGCTGATGAACGCTCTGAGCATGCGGGTGCAGGGGATCCTGCTGTGGCTGCGACGGGTACCGGTGGTACCGAAGCCGAGCGTGGAGCGGGAAAAGGTGGACCAGCTGTGAGGATTCCGCGCAGGCCGATGACCACCTGTCGGGCGTTCGGTGAATATCGTTCGCGGACTTCATTTTTCATAGCGACACCACCGAAGCACCGATTAACGTGACTATGAATGCGCTGGTAGCTAGGCTACCGCTCGTGACCGCCGAACTCGACGCACTGTTGCGCCAGGTGGCCCGGCAGGACGTGGACGCGTTCGCCGCCTTCTACGATTTGACCCGCTCGCGGGTGTTCGGCCTGGTCACGAGGGTGCTGCGGGACCCTGGCTACAGCGAGGAGACCACCCAGGACGTCTACCTGCAGGTGTGGCGCACCGCCGAGAGTTATGACCCGTCGGCCGGATCTCCGCTGGCCTGGCTGATGACGCTGGCCCACCGTCGCGCGGTCGACCGGGTGCGCTCCGAGCAGGCAGCCAGCACGCGGGAGTCCCGCTACGGCGCCGCGAACGTGGAGCCGGTCTCAGACCACGTCGCCGAGACCGTCATCCGCGGCGACGAGCATCGTCAGGTGACCGAGTGCCTGGGGGCGCTGACCGACCACCAGCGCGAATGCATCCAACTCGCCTACTACGACGGGCTGACCTACGCCCAGGTCTCCGAGCGGCTGTCGGCGAACCTGGCCACCATCAAGTCGCGGATGCGTGACGCCATCCGCGGCCTACGCAGATGTCTGGGGGTCGCATGACCTATCCGCCTGGTCCGTCTGGCCCTCCCGGGTCCACCGGCCCCCTCGACATGGACCTGCTGTCCTTGGCGACGCCCTACGCGTTGCACGCGCTGACCGACGCCGAGATCGCCGAGATCGACAGGCGCCTCGCCGAGGCGCCTCCCGACGTGGCGGAGGCGTTCGTCTCCGAGGTGCGGGCCGCGCGGGAGACGATGGCGGTGATCGCGGCGGCCACCGCCATCGAACCTCCCACGCATCTGCGCGACCGATTGCTCGAGCAGATCTCCGACGGTCGCATCCAGCAGATCAGGCCCGCCGAGCGCCGGACCAGCCGCTGGGCCAAGCCGGTGCTGGCTGCAGCGGCGACCGTGGTGGTGGGTCTCGGCGCGCTCGGTGTCGGGCTCGCGATGCGACCGACCCCGGCACCGTCGACCGCCGATCAGGTGTTCGCCGCACCCGATGTGCGCACCATCTCCGGCGAGATCCCCGGCGGTGGGGTCGCCACGGTGGTGTTCTCCCGTGAGCGGGACTCCGGCGTGCTGGTGATGAACAACGTGCCGCCGCCGCAACCGGGCACCGTCTACCAGATGTGGCTGGTCGACGCCGAGGGGCCGCACTCGGCCGGGACCATGGACGCCGAAGCCGTCGCACCGTCGACCACTGCGGTGCTCCCCGATCTGGGTTCGTCGCGGGCGCTGGCGTTCACCGTCGAACCTCCCGGAGGTTCGACACAACCCACCGGCCCGGTGTTCGCCGAACTGCCGCTCACCTAGGGCGCTTCCAGCGTCGCCGCCGCGGCCGCGGCCAGCACATCACCCATGTCGTGGCGACGCTCCCAGGCCCGCCGCTGACGCATCGCACCATTGCCCAGCTCGGCGATCCGTGCCAGCCCGGTCGTCACCAACTCGTAGTCACCGGCGGCCTCCAACGCTGGGCGGACCCTGTCCACCAGACCTTCGAGGAGCTCGAGGGCGGGCGCCGTGGCGCGGTTCTGCAGATCAACACCGTCGCCGTCGAGTCCGTCGCGGGCGGCCTTCCAGTACGCGGCCTTCAGCAGGAACGGCGCCAGCGACAACGTGTGTTCACCGCGCCGGGCGTCGTCGAGGGCCGTGGTCACGCATCCCCGGACCAGCGCGGCGAACAACACCGTCTCGGCCACCGTGGCGGGGACGTCGGCGACCCGAACCTCCACGGTCGGGAAGTTCGCCGACGGCCGGACATCCCAGTAGACCATTCCGGGGTCGCGCATCACTCCGGTGTCGCACAACAGCTGTACCGCTGCGTCGTACTCCTCGGCGGAGCCGAACTGGGGCGGCGGGCCGGCGCTGGGCCAGCGCGCCCACAGCACGCTTCGCCAGCTGGCATGGCCGGTGTCGGTGTTGCGGTAGATGGCCGAGTTCGCGGTCAGCGCCAGCAGCTGCGGCAACCAGGGCCGCAACCGGTTGCTGACGGCGATGGCGGCGTCGCGATCGGGTACCGCGACGTGCACGTGGGCGCCACAGATGCCTTGCTCGTGGGCGATCATGCCGAACATCTCGCCGATGTCGCGGTAGCGCGGGGTGTCGGTCACCGGAAACTCCCGGGGCAGCGTCGGAGGTAACCCGACGGCGAGCAGCTGCGCCCTGGTTCGTTCGGCGGCGTTGGCCGCGGTGCGGCGCAACCGAACCAGTTGCTCGCGTAGCTCGTCGGTCTCGGTGACGACGCCGGTCGCGGTCTCGACCTGGCAGCTGGTCAGCTCGAGCTGCAGTTCGACGCCGTGCTCGGCGGCGCGGTCGGCCACCGACTTGTTGCGCGCCACCGGCGCGCCCGAGGTCGGGTCGACGAGGAGGAACTCCTCCTCGACGCCGAGCGTGGGTGTGGTCGTCATGGTGAAAAACCGATCCGGCCCGTCGGATGGTTCAACGACGGGCCGGATCTGGGTGAGAAAGTCACTCGCCCATATGCCCGGCGCCCGTCCGCCTCAAACATGGCGCCTACGATCACTTTTGTGGCCAAAGATTTCCGGTTCGGCGTGGGCGTCACGCGGGGTGGCTCACGGACGGCGCTCGAGGAGACGGCGCGCCGGGCCGAGGGGCTCGGATTCGACATCATGCACGTCCCCGACCATCTCGGCGGTGTCGCACCGTTCCCGGTCATGACCGCCATCGCGATGGCAACCTCGACGCTGCGGGTGGGCACGTTCGTCATCAACTCCGCGTTCTATCGGCCCGCACTGCTGGCCCGCGATGTGGCCGCGCTGCACGAGCTCAGCGACGGCCGGTTCGAGCTCGGGCTGGGCACCGGCTACGTCAGGGAAGAGTTCGACGCCGCGGGGATCCCGTTTCCGAGTGCGGGCGAGCGCGTCGACCACCTCAAGCACACCACCGCCTACCTGGCCGAGCACCTGCCTGAGGTGCCGATCATGATCGCTGGCAATGGCGACCGGGTGCTGCGTACCGCCGCGCGCTGCGCCGACATCATCGGGCTGACCGGCGGAGACCGGGCCCCGAGTGGCGACGAGGATCCGCTGGCCGACCGGATCGCGTTCGTACGTGCGGCCGCTGGTGAGCGCTTCGACGAACTGGAGCTCAACGTGGCCGTCACCGCGATGCCGGTCGACGACTCCGGACGGCCCGATCTGACGATCACCCGTTACTCCCTGCCGGGGCTGTCCGACGACGAGCTGCTGCGCCACCCCGGGGTGCTGTCCGGGTCGACACCGGCGATCGCCGAGCGGATTCGCGGCTATCGCGACACGTACGGCATCAGCTACGTGATCGTGCAGGCACGCCACGCCGAGGCGTTCGCGAAGGTGATCGCGCTGCTGAAGTAGCGGCCGCGGTCACAGATAGAGGTACAGGGCCGACAGGAGCGCCCACATTCCCACGCAGTAGAGCTCGAACGCGGCCCGCAGCGGCAGCGGCGCATGGCGCAGTTCCATGAAGTCCAGTCCCACCAGGCGCACCTTGATCGCGGCGATGCCCAGGACGAGGACCGCCACCAGGGAACCCGTGCCGTGTTCGGCGCCAACGGCCCAGGACAGCACCGTCGCGGCGACCAGGATCAGCCAACTGACCCCGGCGCGGTTCTTCAGCAGGTTGAGGGCGGTCATCAGCTCACCAGATACAGCAGTGCGAACAGGAAGATCCACAGCAGGTCGACCAGGTGCCAGAAGCAGGCGGCGCCTTCGACGAGTGCGGTGCGGGTCGCGGTGAGTTCGGCCCGCCGGGTCTGGGTGAGCACAAACGACAGCGCGGCCAGGCCGAGGCAGACGTGGAACAGGTGCAGCCCGGTGAGGATGAAGTAGTACAGGTAGAAGTCGTTGGCGCCGGGTCCGTGTCCTGCGGCGGCCAACGAGACGTACTCGAACACCTTCAGCGCGATGAAGACCAGACCGCACGCGATCCCCCCAGCTACCGCGCGGGTAGCGATCGATCCGGCGCCGGCCCGCAGGGCGTTCAGCGCCAGCACCACCAGCAGCGAGCTGGTGAGCAGGACCAGGGTGTTGAGCACGCCGACGCCTAGGTGCAGGGTGGTGCGCGCGACGTCGAACACCTCGGGGGCTTTAGCGCGCTCGACGAGAAAGGTGACGAAGAAGGCGCCGAAAACCAGCATGTCGCCGAACAGGAAGACCCAGGTGCCACTCTCCCCGGGGATCCGCCGGGTGTCCGGCGGCGTCACGGTGTCTGTCACGCCAGCGCGGCCTGCTCGGCCTTGATCGACTTCAGCATCACCGCGGTGGTGGAGAACAGCCACACCACCAGAACCAGACCCGGGATGTAGAAGGCGAACACGCCGTTCCAGGCCAGCGGCCCGTCGTTGAACACCACCACCACGCAACCCGGCAGCGACAGCGTGGCCACCCACAGGTTGAGGTAGCCGTACCAGCGCGGGAACGTCGGCGGGTCGGCCTTGTCGGTGAACGCCGCGATCGCCAGGGTGATGTTCTGGACGATGATCGTGCCGACGATGCCGATGAACCACAGCCAGAACACGTCGTTGAGCGCCTGGGTGAGTTCGGCGGACCGCTCTTCGGGACGGTAGGCGGCCACGCCGAGGAAGAACTGCGGGAACAGCAGTGCCGGGACGAAGACCGTCGCGGCCATCAGCTGGGTCATCGACAGCATCCCCCAGCCGCCCTCGGCCCGGCGGATCCGCAACACGATCGTCGCCAGGAACGGCAGCGCGAGCGCCGCGCTCAGCAGCGCTCCGGAGACGCCGAAGCGGATCCACAGCTTCTGGTCGACGAAGAACGCGGCGATCTCGTCGGCCGGAGCCGCCGGGGACAGCGGCGGGAAGAGCTGGGCGATACCGGAGAAGCTGGCGCCGTACAGAAGGATCATGATGCTGCCCGACCAGGCGCCGATGCGTTGCAGTGTCAGCTCCACGGCTGGCACGCTACCGGCCATCCCCGATGTTTTGACACTTTTGCCAAAACTTGGTGCTGCCGCGGTTCCCGGACCGCGCCGGCACCCGGGTAAGCTGCCAGCGGTGTCAGCCCCCGTAGCTCAGGGGATAGAGCACGGCTCTCCTAAAGCCGGTGTCGCAGGTTCGAATCCTGCCGGGGGCACCACCTTAGTTCGCAGGCGCACCCACACGAGCCGCGCCTAGTGTGCGGCCAGAGCGGAATTCGGGGCCGTCTGACGCGCTGAGTACACACTCGGTGAGGATGGTGACGTGCGCCTGCTGCTGATCGCCGACACGCATGTCCCGACCAGGCCACCGCCGCCGCAACCACCTCGCAGGCAAGCACCCCGAAGCCCGAAGCGGTTGATGACGGCGAAGGCCCCCAGAAACGGGAAATGCGTTCCGCCGCCACCTGGTCCGGAGATCCATTTGAACCGGGGCCCTCGTATCTGACTCTGTACCCAGTCCCCCAGGAATCCGACGAAGAACACCGCCACCACCCGCGCCTCCGCCGGGTGAAGTCGGTCGGGCGTCACTTGCCCCTGGTCTCGATCACCCGCGCCGCGACCTCGGTGAGCCGGGTGTTGCTGTCCTGCGACAGCTTGCGCAACATGTCGAACGCCGCGACGTCGTCGACGTCGTAGCGCTCCATGATGATGCCCTTGGCCTGCCCGATCCGGTCTCTGGTCGACAGCGCCGATTCCAGCTGCTCGCTCTGCCGGCTGGCCAGAATCGCGGCGGCGGCGTGGGCGGCGAGCACCGCGCCGATCGTCTCGGCCTCTGCGTTGAACACGTTCGGCTCGAAGGCGAACAGGTTCAGCGCACCCGCGGTCTGCGAGCTCGTGTAGAGCTTGAACGACAAGCCGCTCAGCACCCCGAGCTCGGCGGCCGCGGCCGAGTACATCGGCCAGCGCTCCTCGGAGCGGAAGTCGTCGGTGCGCACGATGAGGTCGTCGAGCGCCGCCTGTACACACGGGCCCTCGCGATACTTCATCTGCATCTCATCGAGCCGATGCGGTAGCTCGTCGGTGCCCGCCAGGGAGTCGAACCTGCCTCCTTTGCCGATGAGCAGCACGCCCGCTGCATCAACGCCCGCGATCAGCTTCTTGGCCTCTGCGGTGACGTCGGACAGCACGTCTTCGGCCCGCCGCGGCGTGGCCGCCGTCCGTGCGAGCTCGGCCATTCTGTGCGCCAGCTCATGGTTCGCGGATTCGTCCATTCCCCCAGACTCCCCCATCCGGAGCACGTCGTACAACCAGCGGGGTTTGCGGTGCTCCTGCGCGGGCAATGCAGCCATGAGGCAGAAGCGACGGTCGACCGTCACCTCTGTCAGGTCTCGTCGGTTCAGACACGCAGCCGGCGGGGCCGCCCGCCTTTCGCTCCAGTCACTCCGTTAGTTGTAGTAACGTGCCGGGCATGGGTACGCAGAGTGTGTGGATCCTGGGCGGGTACCAGAGCGACTTCGCCCGCAACTTCGACCGCGAAGGCCTCGATTTCTCCGATCTGACCGGCGAGATCGTCGACGCCACCCTCGATGCGGCGGGTCTCGATGCCACCGACGTCGACGTCGTCCACGTCGCCAACGCGTTTGGTGAACTGTTCGCCCATCAGGGCCACCTGGGCGCGATGCCCGCCAGCGTCAACGAGGGACTCTGGAACACCCCCGCGACCCGCCACGAAGCAGCGTGCGCATCGGGCAGCGTCGCGACCCTCGCGGCGATCGCCGACCTCCGCTCCGGCGCCTACCGCACCGCGCTCGTCGCCGGGATCGAACTGGAGAAGACGGTGCCGGGCACCACCGCGACGGCGATTCTCGGCGCGGCTGCATGGACCGGTCACGAGGGCCAGGACGCCAAATTCATGTGGCCGCACATGTTCGATTGTGTCGCCGCCGAGTACGACCTCCGGTACGGCCTGGACGAGGCACACCTGCGCGCCATCGCGGCGCTCAACTTCGCCAACGCCCGCGCCAACCCCAATGCCCAGACGCGAAGCTGGGCGGTTCCCCAGCCGATCACCGCCGAGGATCCCGACAACCCCGTGGTCGAAGGCCGGCTGCGACGCCTGGACTGCAGCCAGATCACCGACGGCGGCGCCGGGGTCGTCCTGGTCAGCGACGACTGGTTGGACGAGCACCCCGGAGTCCGCCCTCTGGGCCGGATCGACGGCTGGGGTCATCGAACCGTCGGCCTCGGGTTGCGGCGGAAGCTCGACCGCTCCCGCGACGACCCCGACGAGCAGTACGTGCTGCCCCACGTGCGCCTCGCCGTGCTCGACGCGTTCCGGCGCGGCGGCGTCACCCTCGACGACGTCGACGGATTCGAGGTGCACGACTGCTTCACACCGAGCGAGTACCTGGCGATCGACCACATCGGGCTCACCGGCCCGGGCGAATCGTGGAAGGCGATCGAGAACGGGGAGATCGAGATCGGCGGCCGGTTGCCCATCAATCCCAGCGGGGGCCTGATCGGCGGCGGCCATCCCGTCGGCGCCTCGGGGGTCAGG
Source organism: Mycolicibacterium austroafricanum (assembly GCF_902705885.1). Taxonomy (GTDB): domain Bacteria; phylum Actinomycetota; class Actinomycetes; order Mycobacteriales; family Mycobacteriaceae; genus Mycobacterium; species Mycobacterium vanbaalenii_A. The sequence continues at coordinate 23,057 of NZ_CACSIP010000013.1, forward strand.
ATGCTGCTCGATGCCACCCGGCAGGTCAGTGGGACCGCCGGCGACTATCAGGTCGAAGGCGCAAAAACGTTCGGCACGCTCAATTTCGGCGGCAGCACCGCCACCACCGTCAGCTTCGTCATCGGGAGTCCACAGTGAGCCTTCACACCCACCCAGAGGTCGTCGGCAAGTTCCTGTCCACCCTGCCCGAGCAGGACGACCATCCCTATCGCACCGGCCCGTGGCGACCCCAGACCACCGAGTGGGACGCCGACGACCTCGCTGTCGTCGAAGGCGAGATCCCGCGCGACCTCGACGGGGTGTATCTGCGCAACACGGAGAATCCGCTGCACCCCGCGCTGAAGCACTACCACCCGTTCGACGGGGATGGCATGCTGCACATCGTCGGGTTTCGGGACGGAAAAGCCTTCTACCGCAACAGATTCGTCCGTACTGACGCGTTCGACGAGGAGAACGCCGCAGGCGGTCCACTGTGGCCCGGCATCGGCGAACCGGTGGAACTGGCACAGCGCGACTACGGTTGGGGCGCACGCACTCTGATGAAGGACGCCTCGTCGACCGACGTCGTGGTGCACCGCGGCACCGCGTTGACAAGCCACTACCAATGCGGCGACCTGTACCGCACCGATCCGTGTTCCGGTGACGCCCTCGGCAAAGAGGACTGGCACGGAGCCTTCCCCTCGGAGTGGGGCGTGTCCGCTCATCCGAAGGTCGACGACCGCACCGGAGAACTGCTGTACTTCAGCTACAGCAAGCACGCCCCGCACCTGCGCTACGGCGTCGTCGACGACACCGGCCATGTCGTGCACCGCGTCGACGTCCCGCTGCCCGGTCCCCGACTGCCGCACGACATGGCGTTCACTGACAACTACGTGATACTCAACGACTTTCCGATGTTCTGGGATCCGGCGCTGCTCGAGTTCAATGTGCACGTTCCCGGCTTCCACCCCGACATACCGTCCCGGTTCGCGGTCCTCCCACGGCGCGGCGACACCTCGCAGATCAGGTGGTTCGAGGCCGACCCCACCTATGTGCTGCACTTCCCCAACGCCTACGAGGACGGCGACGAGATCGTGCTCGACGGGTTCTTCCAGGGTGACCCCGAACCCGCCGACGACGGCCGGGGTGACAAGTGGCAACGGCGATTCCGGTTCCTTGCCATGGACCGCATGCAGTCACGGCTGCACCGGTGGCGCTTCAACCTGGTCACCGGCGAGGTGCGGGAGGAGCAGTTGTCGGACAGCATCAGTGAGTTCGGCATGATCAACTCCGGTCACGCCGGACGTGCCTACCGCTACACCCACGCGGCCACCGCCAAACCCGGCTGGTTCCTGTTCGACGGGTTGGTCCGCCACGACGTGGAGACCGGCACCGAGGAACGATTCACCTTTGGCGACGGGGTGTTCGGCAGCGAAACGGCGATGGCGCCACGCACAGGCGACGGCACCGGCACGGCCGAGGACGACGGATACCTGGTGACACTCACCACCGACATGGCCGCCGACGCGTCCTACTGCCTGGTGTTCGACGCCGCGCGGGTCAGTGACGGTCCTGTGTGCAAACTCGCCCTGCCCGAGCGCATCTCGAGCGGAACCCACTCGACATGGGCACCGGGAGCCGACCTACGCCGATGGCGCGAGACCGACAGCGCGGCAGCCGCGATCGGCCTGTAGTTGGCGCCACCACCCAACGCCGTGGCCCAGATGCTCGGGATGCTGGGCGATGAATGGACGCTGCTGCTCATCCAGCGTGCACTGCTGGGCGCCAGGCGCTACGGCGAATTCGCTGCGGCGCTTCCGGTCTCGAACTCGGTACTGAGCGCCAGGCTGCAATCGCTGGTCACCGATGGGTTCCTGATCCGCCTCGAGTACCAGACCAATCCATCACGTTCCGAATACCTGGTGACGCCGCGCAGTCGTTCACTGTGGCCGATGCTGGTCTCGATCTGGGAATGGGAGCGCCGCTGGGTCGCCGACCATGCCGAGCAACTGCCCGGCATGCGGCACGAGGTGTGTGGCGGTGATTTCGCACCGCAGACTACCTGCCTGTCCTGCAACGGTGCGGCGAGTGAGAAAGACGTCACCGCACAATGGGGGCCGAGCGGCGGCTGGGGGCGATCCATCCCGGCGACCTCGAACCGCCGCCGGTCAGGTGGGCGCCGCAGCGGCGCCGTCGCGCTCTTCCCGCAGACGATGAGCGTGATCGGCGACCGGTGGGCGTTCGCCCTGCTGGTCGCGGCCTTCGTCGGGGTGTCCCGGTTCACCGACTTCCAGGCCCAACTCGGCGCCCCGCCCAGTACCGTCGCCGCACGCCTGTCGGTGTTCACCGACGAAGGAATCCTCCTCAGCACAGGTAACGGGTACCGGCTCACCGACAAGGGCCGGGCGTTCTTTCCCGTGCTGGTGACCGCGCTGCAGTGGACGCAACGCTGGTATCCCGACCCCGACGGTCCGGCAGTGGTCCTCACCCACACGGTGTGCGGCGGCCGGTTCGCCCCGGTTCTGGTCTGCGACCAGTGTCGCAAGCCGCTGCGCGGCGCACAGGTGGCGCCGGCCTAGCCGCGTCCGCCAGATCGTGGCCCAACCGGCACTGAAGCTGTTGCGGGACAGGGTGAGCCGAGGACAAGCGCGAATGCTGCCGGGTGAATTTCCCCAGAAACTGGGCTGGCACTCTCGCACCGAGAGTGCTAATCTCGGCGGTGCACAGTGATTGGGTCGCCCGCCAGGGTGGCGGGCTCTGGATGACATAGGAGGTGGATTGCTGTGCTTCGCTTCGATCCTTTCGGCGACCTTGATGCCGTGACCCGGAGCTTGCTCACCAGCCAGACCGGATCAAATCGCACCCCACGGTTCATGCCGATGGACCTGTGCAAGATCGACGACCACTACATCCTGACTGCCGACCTCCCCGGAATCGACCCCGGATCGGTGGACGTGAATGTGGACAACGGCACGCTCACCGTTTCGGCCCACCGAACCGCCCGCTCCGAGGAGTCCGTGCAGTGGCTGGCCAACGAGCGGTTCTTCGGCACCTACCGCAGGCAGCTGTCGCTCGGCGAAGGCGTTGACACGTCGGCGATCTCGGCGACCTACGAGAATGGCGTGCTCACCGTGACCATCCCGGTCGCCGAACGCGCCAAGCCTCGCAAGATCGACGTCGCCCACTCAGGGGCACAGAAGTCGATTCAGCCGACCACCGTCGACTCGGGCTAACCGACGATCGATCGAGACTGCGGGCAGCTCGCGGATCGTGCAGATATCGCGATCTGCCCGCACATCGGCGGCTCAGGAGTGCCGGTCCAGCCGGAACTGCAGGTTGTTGCGCACCGCGGGCCATTCGATGTCCAGAATCGAGTAGACGACGGTATCCCGGCGGGACCCGTCGGAGGAGATCTGGTGGCTGCGCAACACCCCGTCGAGCTTGGCGCCCAGCCGCTCGATCCCGGCCCGGCTTGTGGAGTTGAAAAAATGCGTGCGGAACTCCACTGCGACACAACCCAACCCGTCGAATGCGTGGCCCAGCATCAATAGCTTGGTCTCGGAGTTGATGCCGGTTCGCCGGGACGCCGCCGAATACCAGGTGTTTCCGATCTCGAGGCGGCGATTGGGCCCGTCGACGTTGAGATAACTCGACGACCCGACCAGGACGCCGTCCCGGCGGCTGCGCACCACGAACGTCAACCCGGTGTCCGGATGCTGCACCGACAGCCGCGTTTCGACCCAGTCTGCGGCACCGCCCATCTTCGGCGCGAAGGTGAACCACAGCCGCCCCAGCTCACCGTCGGCGGCGGCTGCTTCGATCTCGGGAATGTGTTCGCGGCCAAGAGGTTCCAGCGTCACCCAGCGGTCACCGACAAGCGTCACCGGTTCGACGAAACCGGTCATGACGGCGCGCTCCCGGCCGCCGCATGCTTCCATGCGGCCAGCATCGTCCACACCGACAGCAGAACGGCCAGCAGCGCGACCGCCCCGCCGAGATAGAGCCCGTAACCCGCCGCGATGGGCGGATAGACATAGAGCCGATAGAACCACACCGCCAGCACCACCAGGACCACCGAAATCCCCAGCGCCACCGTGGAAGCCATTCGCGCCGAGATTCCACGGGCAGACATCGCCCCGGCGACCACCAGCGACGACGCCAGCAGCACGATGAACTGTCCGACCCCGAACCCGGGAGGCGGCACCGGCATGGCTCCGGCGACCCCGCCGATCGCATTGGCCCGTCCACCGCCGTCGGCCGTGGACGTCAGCCAGGGAAACCAGGCGCTCACGGCGACGACCAGCGCGCACAACGCCACCAACCAGCCGGGACGCACGCGAGCCATGCCCGCACCCTACTAGGGTGGGGCGATGAGCGATCTTCCGGAATGGGCGCGTCGGCTGGAGCTTTCCCCGCATCCCGAGGGCGGCTGGTACCGGGAGACCTGGCGCAGCGACCTGACTGTCCCGCAGTCGGTGCTGCCGACGGACTACGCCGGCCCCCGCAACGCCGGCACCGCGATCCTGTTCCTGCTCATGGCCGGCCAACAATCCGCGTGGCACACGGTGCGCAGCGCCGAGTTGTGGCTGTATCACTCCGGTGGTCCGCTGCTGCTGGAGGTCGGCGAGGAACAGGACTCCGCCGAGACGCATCTCCTCGGCGCGGACATCATGGCCGGGGAGAACCCCCAGTTCGTCGTCCCGCCCGGGTACTGGCAGCGGGCGCGTCCCCGCGACGACCAGCCCTGCCTGGTCAGCTGCGTGGTGGTGCCGGGGTTCGACTTCGCGGACTTCGCCCTGGGGGCCCCTAGCGACTGAGCAGGTCGATGGCGGCCGACACCAGCGCGGCGTTACCCGTGGTGACGGAGCCGTCCGGAAGCGACAGCGTGTCCTCCATCCCGATGCGGGTCTGCACACCCCGCACGCCTGCATGTTCCAGTAGCGGCCAACAGCTTTCGTCCAGTCCGTGCAGCAGCACCGGCGCGGGCGATCTCGCCTCGGCCACCATGGCGAGCAGTTCGTCGGCAGTGGCGACATCGCCGTCGGCTCCGAGTTCGATCATCACCCGCAGGCAGTGCGGGGCCAGCGCCGACGCGGCCCACGACTGCGCCGCCTCGGCGTGGAAGATGCCGACCTCCACGCCGAGCCCGCGGCCGAGCAACACCTCGGCCAGCTCGGGCGATCCGGGCTCATGCCAGTTCAGCGACGCGAAGTCGGGCAACACGCTCCAGCTCTCGACGGCCTTGCACCGCTGTCGCGCGTCCGGCAGCGCCCAGAACCCCGTCGTCACCCCCAGCGGCAGACCGGGCGCGGCGTGGCGGACCGCGGCCACCGCGGCGTCCACCTGTTCGGGCAACAACGAATCGACACCGTCTGCGGTCTTGGGGTGCATGTGCACGGCTTTGGCTCCCGCTCCGTGGGCGGCCAGAGCCTCGGCCGCGAGCTGCTCCGGGGTGACGGGCAGGTCGGGATGCTGGTCTGGGGTGCGGGCACCGTTGATGCATGCCTTGACGTAGATCTTCGGGCTGCGGGGCATACCTCAATCTTGACCTACGTGTCGAGACTCGGCAGGTCGCGCCCGGCGCCCAACACCCGCAGCACACGAAGCCGGTGGTGGCCGGCGACGTGCTGACCTGCTGAGCTCGCAGTGGCCCGAAGTCGTTAGGGTCGTCGGAGGACACGCCCGGCAGGCCGTTTTCCGCAGCGGCAGGACGGGTAGTAGAAAGGCACAGGCGTGCCGTGGGGCACGTCACAATGGTTTTTGCAGACAGGATGAGTCGATGCCGAACAGCTCAAGCGGAGAGTCGAACACCGCACAGTCCGCGTGGTTGTCGAAGTCCGCGTCGCAGACACGCGGGTCGGACAAGAAGGAAGTCCAGTTCCACTACGACATCTCCAATGACTTCTTCAAGCTGTGGCAGGACCCCAACCAGGTCTACAGCTGCGCGTACTTCGAGAAGGACGACTACACGCTCGAACAGGCGCAGATGGCCAAGATCGACCTCTCGCTCGGCAAGCTGGGCCTGGAGCCGGGGATGACGCTGCTCGACATCGGCTGCGGCTGGGGCGCCACCATCATGCGGGCGGTCGAGAAATACGACGTCAACGTCATCGGTCTGACGCTGTCGGAGAACCAGAAGCGGCACATCGAGAATCACTGGTTCGCCAACTCCACGAGCGATCGCACGATGGAAGTGCGGTTGCAGCCCTGGGAGGACTTCGACGGCAAGGTCGACCGGATCGTCTCGATCGGCGCGTTCGAGCACTTCGGCTTCAACAAGTACGACGACTACTTCAAGAAGACCTACAACTGGATGCCCGACGACGGCGTCCAGATGCTGCACACGATCACCATCCCGGAGGACGAGGAGATCAAGGCCAAGGGCCTGCCCCTGACGATGTCGCGGGTGCGTTTCATCAAATTCATCATGGACGAGATCTACCCCGGCGGCCGTCTGCCGCTGGCGTCGATGGTCACGGACCACGCCGTCAAGGCCGGCTACACCGTCACCCGGGAGCAGCACCTGCAGCCGCACTACGTCAAGACGCTGGACACCTGGGCGAGGAACCTCGAGGCCAACAAGGATGAGGCCATTGCGATCACCTCCGAGGAGATCTACCAGCGATTCCTCAAGTACCTGGACGGATGTGCCGATTTGTTCCGTGAAGGCTACACCGACGTCGTCCAGTTCACCTGCGAGAAGAAGTAACTGACGGCCGTGTAGTAACTTGTGGCCACAGACGTAGCCTGATTGTCAGCGCACGAGAACAGTGGCCGCACGGTTCGGATGGAGGTCGGTCGACCTATGGTCGAGAGCACGGGGGAACCGCGGGAAACAGGCAACACGATGGAGCCCCACTTCGAAGAGGTCCAGGCACACTACGACCTCTCCGACGTGTTCTTCGGACTCTTCCAGGATCCGTCCCGCACCTACAGCTGCGCGTACTACGAGCGTGACGACATGACGCTCGGCGAGGCGCAGATGGCGAAGATCGATCTCGCCCTCGGCAAGCTGGATCTGCAGCCCGGGATGACGCTGCTCGACATCGGCTGCGGCTGGGGCTCGGTGATGCAACGGGCGGTGGAGAAGTACGACGTCAACGTCGTCGGCCTGACCCTGAGCAAGAACCAGGCCAAGTTCGTCCAGGAGCTTCTCGACGGCATCGACACCGACCGCACCCGGCGGGTGCTGCTGCGCGGCTGGGAGCAGTTCGACGAGCCCGTCGACCGCATCATCAGCCTGGAGGCGATCGAGGCGTTCCCGCAGGAGCGGTACGCGCCGTTCTTCAAGGCGTGCCACAGCTTCCTGCCCAGCGGCGGCCGGTTCGTCATCCAGGCGATCCTGGGGCACCCGTTGAAGCGCTGGCCCGAGCTGGGCATCCCGATCGTGATGTCGGACCTGAAGTTCATGCGGTTCATCGCCAAGGAGATCTTCCCCGGCGGCTCGGTGCCGTGCGACGACGACATCATCGGACTCTCAGCCGACGCGGGGTTCTCGCTGGAGCAGAAGCAGCTTCTCAACGAGCATTATGTCCGCACCCTCGACACGTGGGCCGAGGCGCTGGAGGCCCACCACGACGAGGCCGTCGCCGCCACGTCCGAGGAGGTCTACCAGCGGTACATGAAGTACCTGGTCGGCTGCAGCGACTTCTTCAAGCGCGGTATCAGCGAGCTCGGGCAGTTCACCCTCACCAAGGCCTGATCGGCTCCGCTCAGGCGCGGCCGAGCACCAAGGCCACGTTGTGGCCGCCGAACCCGAACGAGTTGGTGACCGCGTACTGATAGTTGCCGGGGCGCGGGCTGCCGGCCACCACGTCGAGGTGGATGTCCGGGTCGAGGTTCTTCAGGTTGCGGGTGGCAGGCACGATGCCGTCGCGCAGGGCCAGCAGCGTCAGGATCGCTTCGACCGCACCCACCGCTCCGACCGAGTGCCCGAGCGCGCTCTTGGGGGCGTACACCGCCGGAGCGTGGCTGCCGAGCGCGTTGTTGATCGCAACCGACTCGGCGACGTCGCCGACCGTGGTTCCGGTGGCATGCGCGTTGACGTGGTCGATGTCGGTCGGGGCCAGGCCCGCCAGCTGTATCGCCCTGCTCATCGCAAACCCGGCACGCCTGCCGTCCGGATCGGGAGCCACCATGTGGAAGCCGTCGGAGGTGATGCTGGCTCCCATCAACCGGCCCAGGATCTTCGCGCCGCGCGCTTTGGCGTGCGCCTCGGTCTCGATCACCAGCAGCGCCCCACCCTCGCCGAACACGAACCCGTCCCGGTCCCGGTCGAACGGCCGGCATGCGCCCTCGGGATCGTCGTTGTTCTTCGACAGCACGATGCGCATCTTGGCGAACCCGGCGATCGGGACCGCCTCGATCCTGGATTCGACGCCGCCGCAGATGGCGATGTCGGCCTCACCGAGCACGATCTGCCGCCAGGCCTGGGCGACGCCTTCCGATCCCGACGCGCAGGCTGAGATGGGGGCGAGCGCCCCGGCGCGGGCGTGACGTTCCAGCGCGACCGCTGCCGCAGGACCGCTCGGCGCGTACTGCTGTACCGCGGTCGGGGACACCTGATCGAGCCGTCCCTCACGCAGATGTTCGTAGGCGAACAGGATCTCTTCGATACCGCCCATGCCGGTCCCGATGGAGACCGCGAGCCGGCGGGTGTCGACGTCCGGTGACCCGGCGTTCTCCCACACCCGCCGTCCCAGGACGACCGCCATGTGCTGCAGATAAGACCACTGCTCGACCTCCTCGGGGGTGAGCTGATGGTCGAACGTCTCCAATAGATGACCGCCGATGCGCACCGGCAGATCGAATTCGTCGACGAACGAGTCCTGCAGCCTGCGGATGCCGCTCCGGCCGTCGAGCAGTGCCTGCCATGTGGTCTCGGGGTCGGTCCCCAGGGCTGTTGTCATCGCAACCCCGGTCACCACCACGTCCGGGAACTTGCTGTCCATCGTCATCGCCACCCTTATCCCTGCGAAGCTTCTCGCCGGGTCTACCCGCTGTGTCAGCGTTTACTCACGGATACCCGGCGTCGCCACGGGGTATCCGCCCCTCCATGAAACAGCATAATTTCCGTAGCGGCGACAAAGTCACCTGCGAGGTCACCTGCGAGCGGTAGCGAGGCCGAGGGCACCGTCCGCGCGTATGCGCCCGAGAGTACGGTTTCTGACGGAAAACCGCCGAGATCCGTCAAAAACCGTACATTCGCTGGTTACTGGGGCGTGTAGCCGAGCGCCGCCTTGGTCTCCAGGTACTCGTCGAACCCGAAATTCCCCCATTCGCGGCCGTTGCCGCTGCGCTTGTAGCCGCCGAACGGCGCGTTCAGGTCGAAACCGTGGTTGATCGCGACCGACCCGGCGCGGATCCGGCGGGCCACCGAACGCGCCTTGTCGAGATCGGCCCCCGAGACGTAGCCGGCCAGTCCGTACTCCGTGTCGTTGGCGATCTCGAGGGCCTGGTCGAGGTCGTCGTAGCCGAGGATGCACAGCACCGGGCCGAAGATCTCCTCGCGGGCGATCGTCATGTCGTTGGTGACGTTGGCGAAGACCGTCGGCTTCACGTAGTAGCCGGTGTCGAGTCCATCGGGGCGGCCCACACCACCGACGACGACGGTGGCGCCCTCGTCGATGCCCTTCTGCAGCAACGCCTGAATCTTGTCGAACTGCGCCTTCGACGCCACCGGACCGATCGCGGTCTTGTCGTCCGGGTCACCGACCTTCACCGCTCCTGCGGTCTCCGCGGCGATCGCAATTGCCTCGTCCATCCGGGAGTTCGGCACCAGCATGCGCGACGGAGCATTGCAGCTCTGGCCGCTGTTCATCATCATCACCTTCGTCCCGGCGGCCACGCTCCTGGCGAAGTCGTCGTCGTCGAGCACGATGTTGGGGCTCTTGCCGCCGAGTTCCTGAGTGACCCGTTTGACCGTCGGTGCCGCGTTCTTGGCCACGTCGATGCCGGCGCGGGTGGACCCGGTGAACGACACCATGTCGATGTCCGGGTGGCTCGACAGTGCCGCACCGACACCCGGGCCGTCGCCGTAGACCATGTTGAACACGCCGGCGGGAACGCCTGCGGCGTCGATGATCTCGGCGAAGATCTGCGCCGAGTACGGGGCCACCTCCGACGGCTTGAGTACCATGGTGCAGCCGGTGGCCAGCGCCGGGTAGACCTTGCACGCGATCTGGTTGATCGGCCAGTTCCACGGTGTGATCAGGCCGCAGACGCCGATCGGCTCCTTGACCACGAGGGTGCTGCCGTGCTGCTGCTCGAACTCGAAGTTCTTCAACACGTCGATCGCGGTGGCCAGGTGCCCGAGGCCCATGTTCACCTGCGGACCAGCGGCCAGCGATGCGGGGGCGCCCATCTCCTCGCTGACCGCGTCGGCGAGATCGGAGGCGCGCTTCTGGTACTCGGTCAGGATGTTGCCGAGCACCTCGAGGCGTTCCTCGCGGGTGGATTGTGACCAGGTCGTGAAAGCTTTGCGGGCGGCCTCGACCGCCTTGTCGACGTCGGCCGCACTCCCGATGGCGATCTGGCCGGAGACCTGCTCGGTGGTCGGGTTGTCGACGTCGAGGGATCGCTTCTCGACCGGGTCCACCCACTGGCCGTTGATGTAGAACTTCAGGTACTCACGCATGGGTCTAGCCTTCCCTAAATCGCCCGGCTACTGGGTGCCTTCTGCATACCAGGTCCGGAACCGGTCGTACTTGGGCATCTCCTCGGAATTGGCGGTCGGGTCGATGCACACATGCACCACACCCACCTTGCCGCTGGCGTAGGCGCGGGCGATCGCCGGCCCGATCTCCTCTTCCTTCTCGACGTACTCACCGTGGCAGCCGAAGCCCTCGGCGATCTTGTCCATCCGGACATCCTTGCTCCAGTGCACGCCGGGTTGTGGGGACGGCTGTTCGAAGGTGCGCTTGTACACGCCCACCTCCAGACCCCACTGGTGATCGACACCCACGACACACACCAGCGGCAACTTCCGGCGCGCTGCGGTCTCCAACTCTGCGATGTGGAACAGGAACGCCGAGTCACTGGTCAGCAGCATGACCGGACGCTTACCGCCTTCGGCGACCGAGGCGCCGACGGCATACGGCAGGCCGGTGCCGAGGTGCCCGAAGTTCTGGTTCCAGATCACGTCGCGCGGTTTGGACTGCGAGTACGTCCACTGGAAGATCACGGTGGCACCGCCGTCACGCACCATGATGCCGTCGTCGAGTTCGGCGAACGCCTTCGTCGCCTCGACCACGTAGCGCGCCGGGTGCACCGGCGTCCGGCCACTGGGGGCCTCGTCGGCCACCCGCGCCAGTTCGGCGGCGTCGGCCTTGACCAGGGCCTCGAGTGTCGCCGACGGTGCCCGCGGGGTCTCCCGCAACGCCTCGACCAGCTGCGGGACCACGCCACGCAGATCGCCGACCAGCGGCACGTCGACGGGCCGGTTCACGCCGATCGCGGTCGGGTCCTGCTCGACCAGAACCCACTTGCGATTCGCGTCGTTGCCGGCCCAGTGCTGGGTGCGGCCGTAGTGCATCGGCTCACCGAGCTCGGTGCCCAGCGCGACGCACAGGTCGGACTCCTCGACCGCCTCGTTGGCGGCCGGCGAGAACAGATAGGGAAACGTGCGCTCCTGCAGTCCCGGGATGAACGATGTGCCGCCGGAGGTCTGGATCACCGGGCAGGCCATCAGCTCGGCCAGCTCCTTGACCTGCTGCTGGGTGCGAGACGTGTGGACACCGTGGCCGACGAGCAGGATCGGGCTCTTGGCGTCGCGGATCAGCCTGGCCGCCTCGGCGACCTCCCGTTCCCCTGCACCCTGGTCGACCAGGCGATACCTGTTGGGCGGCAACGGATCCGGGACGTCGAGCTCTTCGAGGATGACGTGCGACGGGTACTCGATGTAGCTGGGCCCGGGCGTTCCGGACATCGAGCGGCGGACGGCCTCGCGGATGATCTCGTCGGTCTGGTCGGCGTACTCGATCGAGCTGCTGTACTTGACCGACGGCGTGAAAAGCCCTTCCTGTTGGATGAACTGGATGCGTCCGCGGCGCACCCGACGTTCGGTGACGCGAGCGCGCTGGCCACCGAGGAAGATCACCGGTGAGTTCTCCACGAGCGCGCACATCATCGCCCCGGCGATGTTGGCCACGCCGGGTCCGAGGGTGCCGATGCACAGCCCGGGCTTACCGGTCATCCGGGACGCGGCTTCGGCCATGAAGCCGGCACTGAGCTCGTGGTGCGGCGCGACGACAGACCATCCCCTGGCTTCGGCCTCGGTGAACATGTGCACGAAGTTGGGGTCGGGGATGCCGAACAGCGTGTTGACCCCCTCAGCCTCGAAGAGGTCGAGAATTCGTTTGTATACGGGTACGCCCATCAGTGCTCCTTCATCGGTATCGCTGTGCGAGTTTTTGTCGTTGTGCTGCAGGCGAACCGAAGAGGGAACGGTTCAACGCGGCGCGCTTGAGGTAGATGTGGATGCCGCTCTCCCACGTGTAGCCGATGCCGCCGTGTAGCTGCATGGCCTTGCCTGCGACGTCGACGGCCGCCAAGCACGTGTACGACTTCGCCATCGCCGCCGCCACCCCCGCGTCGGCGTTATCGGAGACTGCGCCCACCGCTTCAGCGACGAGCTGCCGCGACACCTCGACGGCGACGAGCATGTCCGCGCACGCGTGCTTGACGGCCTGGAAGGACCCGATCGGACGGCCGAACTGGTGGCGTACTTTCAGGTAATCGACGGTGGCTGTAAGCATCTGCGCGGCCACGCCCAGGCTGTCGCAGGCGATCGCCACCGCGGCTCGGTCGTGGAAGGCCTGGGTGGCCGCCGCAGGATCACCGGCGAACTCCAGAACCTGGTCGATCTCGACGGCATCGGCGGTGACCGCGGCCAGCCGGCGCGTCTCGTCGACGACGGGCTGCGCCTGCACGGTCAGCCCGGTGGGCGGCACCACCGCGACCCCGGTCGCGGTGATCAGCAGCAGGCGGTCCGCACCGACGGCGTCGGCGACGAATTCCGCGCGCCCACTCACCCGCCCGTCGTCGATCACGAAGTCACCGGCCACTGCGCACAGCCTGCTGGGACCGTCGGCGACGGTGGTGAACAGTTCGTCGCGTATCTGGCTGTCCTGCAGCAGGTTCAGCAGACCACCCGCGAGCACCGCCGAGCCCAGGTAGCTGTTGGCGCTGGATGCCCGGCCGATCTGCTCGAGGATGACAGCGGTCTCGCCGAAGGTCGCCCCGGCGCCGCCGAGCGCGTCGGGCACCTCCAGCCCGGTCCAGCCGGCGTCGACGAGCATCGCCCAACCGACCTCGCGATCCTTGGCCAGTAGGTCACCTGCGACCGAACGCAACTCGTCGTGAAACTCGGTGAACTCGTCGGCGGCCATCACACCACGCTCGGCTCTCGCGGCAGGCCGAGCGCGCGTTCAGCGATGATGGTCCGCTGGATCTCGCTGGCGCCGCCGGGAATCGTCCATTCCCAGGAGCCGACGAAATCGAGTACCCACGCGCCCGACTCCCAACCGCTGGACATCGGTTTCGTCAACACGGTGTGCGCCGCAGGCCCGCCGATCTCGGCGGCGAAGTCGGTGAGCCGCTGCAGAAGCTCGCTGTAGTAGAGCTTGACGATCGACGCGTCCGCCGGCCCACGGGGGCCGTGCTCCACAAGTCGCCGGCACAGGCCGCGCAACCCGGTGATCTCGGTCTCGAACCCGGCGAGCCGGTCGGCCACAATCGGATCGTCGACCGGCGCGGACCGCACCAGCCGCCGGAGCCCGGCGTTGGCGAGGCGTTCGGCGAGCTCCAGCATTGTCATCCCCCGCTCGGCGCCGAGCGTCTCCTGCGCTACCCGCCAGCCGGCGTTCTCGGCTCCGATCAGATTGGCGGCCGGGACTCTCACCTCGTCGAGGAAGATCTCGCAGAAGTGTGAGTCGCCGACGGCGTTGCGGATCGGGCGCACCTCGACACCGGGCGTCGTCATGTCGAGCAGAAAGTACGAGATGCCTTTTCGTTTCGGGGCTTCGGGATCGGTGCGGACCAGCAGCAGGCACCAGTCGGCGTGCATGCCGCCGCTCGCCCACAACTTCTGCCCGCTGACCACGAACTCGTCGCCGACGCGGCGTGCGGTGGTGCGCAATGACGCGAGGTCGGACCCGGCCTCGGGTTCGGAGAAGCCCTGCACCCAGATCTCGCCGTCGAGGATCGCCGGCAGATGCCGTCGCCGTTGCTCTTCGGTGCCGGCGACCAGCAACGTCGATGCCGCGTGGTGGATTCCGACGAAGGCGAGCACCAACCGCGGGGCGTCGTGGGCGGCCAGTTCCTGGTAGAGCACCACCTGTTTCTCCACCGGCATGGACATTTCTGCTCCTCGCGTCCGCGTCGACATTTCTGCTCCTCGCGTCCGCGGACCCCCGCCCCACTCCGCCGGCCAGTGCGGGACCGCGAAGCCCGCGCTGTGCAGTTCGGCGAACCATGCCTTCTGGAACCGGACGAACTCCTCGTCGGCGACCCCGGACTGCGCGGTGCGCCAGTCCGCCGGAACGTGCTCGGCGCACCAGGCCCGCACCTCGGTACGGAAGTCGTCCAGTTCGTTCACGAGTACAGTCCTGACAGGCCGCGCCGCCCGGCGGTGCGCGTGAGGTGATCGCGGGTGGCGGACAGCCCGAACGGAAGGCGCCGCAGCGGCTGGCTGTAGCGCGACAGCCACGACAGGGTGGTCTCGTCGCAGAAGCCGACCGCGCCGTGCAACTGATGGCACACCCGGAACACCACGTCGGCTGCCTCGATCGCGGACATCCGCAGCGCCAGTGCGTCATAGAGTGCTCCGTGCTGACCGGTGGCGATGCTCCACAGCGCATGTTTGGCCAGAACGTCCAGCCCGCTGCGCTCGACCTCGGCGTCGGTCAGTTGGAACTGCACGCCCTGGAACGACGACAGCGACTGGCCGAACTGCTTGCGCAGCGTCACATGCGCCACCGTCAGCTCCAGCGCACGGTCGAGCATGCCGAGCAGAGTCCAGCACGGCAGCACCAGACCCAGCGCCACATCCCGTGAGCCGGCATCGTCGATCGGCGCCAATTCCAGTTCGGCGACGAATCCCGCCCCGGCCGGTCCGACCGCGGTGACCCGGCTGCGGTGTCCGTCCACGGTGACCGCTGCCCAGTGTGATCGGAGTCCGGCGACCGTGCCGGCCGGCCGGGTCGCGCCGACGACGATCAGGCCGTCGACCTCCAGATCGACCGGTTTGGACAGGCGCTCGGCCAACGGATAGGGCAGCGCCCAGTAACCCGCGCTGCGGCACAGTGCGGCGGCCGCTTCCAGGCCGTCGGTGTCGGCGCGCGGATCGAGCTCCCACGCGCCGAGCCCGGAGAGCACCGGCGCAACCAACGACTCCCGGACATCCGGGGCCGCTTGGGCCTGTTCCACGAGTCGGTCCCCGCCGGCGGTCTCAAAAGCGTGCCGGGCCTGGCGCCCGTACTCGAGTGCGTCTTCGCTGAGGTCCAGGATCACTTCCTGCCTCCCGCCAGCATCGCACGGGACAGCAGAATTCGTTGCATCTCAATGCTTCCCGACGACACCGTGGAGGCCTGAGAGTAGCGCCAATGGTCCTCGACCTCAGCGAGGAACCATTCCGCGCGGGCATCGGAGTGCCGCACCTCCGCCGCGATGTCCATCAGGACCTCGGCGCTGTCCTGGTCAAGCTTCGTCACCGCGATGCGGTAGGCGGCCGCGTCGCCAGGCGTGATCTGACCGCTGGCCTGCAGGGCGACCACCCGGTAGGCCAGCAGCCGGGCGCGACGGCAGTGCGTAAGCATCCGGACCCAGCGGCCGCGCAACTCGGCGGGCAGCTCGTCCCACCGCACCCCCAGCACCTCGGGAGCGGCAGCGAGCAGCCGTTCACACCGGGCATACCTGGCGATGCCAACCCTTTCGAAAGACATCACGTCCTGCACGATCGACCAGCCCTGATCGACCGTGCCCAGCACGTCGGCCTCGGTGACCCGCAGGTCGTCGAAGAACACCTCGTTGAGGTGGTGCGGGCCCATCATGCAGCCGATGGGCCGCACCGTGATGGCCGGATCGTCCATCGGCACAAGGAAGACGGTCAGGCCCTGTTGCTTCTTCTGGGTGGCGCCTTCTCCGACCCGGGACGTGCGGGCCAGCAGGAAGCACCACTGCGCCATCGTCGCGTACGACGTCCAGATCTTCTGGCCGCTGACCAGCCAGCCCTCGGATCCATCGTCGGCGCGCCGGGCATAGGTCCGAAGCGACGCCAGATCCGAACCCGCCTCGGGTTCGGAGAAGCCCTGGCACCAGATCACCTCCCCGGCGGCGATCGGCGGCAGGTGGGTGCTCTGCTGTTCGGCGGTGCCGTGGCGCATGATGATCGGCCCGACCCAGTTGACGCCCATGTACTGAGCACCGCGCGGTTCGTGGTGCGCCCACATCTCCTCGCGAACCACCGTCTGTTCCCAGACCGTCGCTCCCCCGCCACCGAACTCCTCGGGCCACGCCAGGCACAGCAGGTTGCGTGCGGCCAGGGTGCGACAGAACCGCTGCGCGGTCTGCAGGTCAGCAGGATCGTCGGTGAACGCGCCGAGAAAGTGTTCGGGTACCTCTTCGTCGACCAGATCCCGTAGTTCTCGGCGCAGAGCGGCGGCCCGCTTGCCCATGTCGAAATCCATTGGCGCCCCTACCCCGGACCTATCGCATCGAATGTCGGCGTCGGGGCGCCTCCGGCGGCCGCGGGGTCCAGCCCGAGCTCCTCGAGCACCGTCGCGGTGTCGGCACCCAGTTCCGGCGCCGGACCGCGCACCTTGCCAGGAGTTCGGGAGAACCACGTCGGCACGCCGGGGAACCGCACCTTGCCGTGCGGGGTGTCGACGGTCTCGAACAGGCCCACGGCGTTGAGGTGAGGGTTGTCGAACAACGAATCGGGAGTGTTCAGCGGTGCCGCAGGAATCTCCAGTTCACCGAACAGCGCCAACCATTCGGCGGTCGTCCGCTCTGCCAGGGTCTCGGCGACCAGTCCGTACACCGCGTCGATCTGGTGGGCGCGCATCTCGAGGGTCGCGTACAGGTCCGACGCCCACGGCGGCTGCACCGCGGCGATGAAGGCGTTCCAATGCTTGTCGTTGTAGATCAGCACGGCGATGTGGCCGTCCTTGGTGCGGTACGGACGCCGGTTCGGCGCCACCGTGCGGGGATAGACGGCAGGCCCGAGCGGGGGGTCGAACATGGCACCGTTGGCATGTTCGACCAGCATGAAGGACGCCATCGTCTCGAACATGGCGACCTCGACTTCTTGTCCCTCGCCGGTCCTCTCGCGGTGGAACAGCGCCATCATCGTCGCGTACAGCGCCGTCAACCCGGCCACCTTGTCGGCGATGATGGTGCCGACGTAGTCGGCCTCACCGGTGAGTTGCTGTTGCACATAGGGCAATCCGCACTCTGCCTGGATGGTGTCGTCGTAGGCCGGACGGTCCCGTTCGGGCCCCCGCCGCCCGTATCCGTAGCAGTTCGTGTAGACGATCGCGGGGTTGATGTCCGCGACGTCGGCATAACCGAACCCGAGCTTGGTCACGGCCTTGGACCGCATCGAGTGGATGAAGACGTCGGCGCGTTCGATCAGCGCCCGCATCGCGGCCTTGCCCGATTCCTCCTGTAGATCCAGCACCACGCTGCGCTTGCCGCGGTTGACGTTGACGAACACCCCGCTCATCCCCGATACCGGACCCACCGAGATATAGCGCGTGTTATCACCCTGCGGCGGTTCGATTTTGATGACCTCGGCGCCCATGTCAGCCATGATCTGTGTGCAGTAGGGGCCCATTACCATCGCGGTGAGGTCGACCACGCGCACCCCGGCCAACGGACCAGGCTTCGGTTCAGGCATGGCCGGCCGCCGCCATCGCGAAGCTGTACCTGATGTGGTCCCCGTGTCCGTCCGGCACCACCGGGAACCTGACGGGTTCGGACATGTCTCGGATCGTCGAGAGGTGCTCGGCGACGTCGGCGATCGTCCACGAGGGACGGTACACGCCCGGCGCCTCCGCGACGGTGGCAGCCGCCACCCGGCCGGCCAGCGCGATGAACATCTCCCCTGTGACCGAACAGGTTTCGTGTGCGAGATAACCCACGACCGGGGCGACGAGTTCGGGACCCATCGGCGGGTAGGCCGAGGTGTCGATGCCTTCGGCCATCCGGGTCACCGCCGCAGGGACGATCACATTGCTGGCCACGTTGCGCGCGGCGCCCTCCATCGCCGCGACGTTGGACAACCCGATCACCCCCGCCTTCGCGACCGCGTAGTTGGCCACTTCGTGGTTTCCGTAGAGACCTCCGATCGAGGACGTCAGCACGATGCGCCCGTAGCCCGCGTCGCACATCCGCGGGAACGCGGGTCGGACCACGTGGAAGGCGCCGCGCAGATGCACGTCGAGCACCGCCTCGAAGTCGTCGTAGGTCATCTGCGCCAGCGACGCCCGGCGCACGATTCCGGCGTTGTGCACCAGGATGTCGAGGCCGTCGAAGCGCTCGAGTGCGGTGTCGATGATCGCCTGTCCACCGGCGGGGGTCGCAACCGAGTCGGTGCTGGCCACGGCTTCACCGCCGGCGCCGGCGATCTCGCGCACCACGTCGTGGGCGGGGCCCGAGTCGGCACCGTCACCGTCGAGTGCACTGCCGGGGTCGTTGACGACGACCTTCGCTCCCTGCGATGCCAGCAGCAGGGCGTAGGCGCGGCCCAGGCCTCTGCCGCCGCCGGTGACGACGGCGACGCGGCCGTCGAATCTCAGGTCACCCATTCCCACTCTTCAGGGTCAGGCCGTCGAGATCACCCGCGTCGCGCCATTCAGCGAGCAGCTCATCGAAGGCGTAGAAACCGGGCGAGTAGAAGTCGCCGAGGAACGAGCCGTTGCCTTCCGCACCGCCACGGCCCTCGTTGTTGTAATAGCCGGGTGTGCAGGAGAGTTCGAACGCCGAGTTGTCGATCGCCAGTTCCCTGACCGTCGCGACCCAGGCGCTCTGTCCCTCATCGCTCGGCTCGACCGTGGTGGCGCCGCGATTCTGCGCCTCGGCGAGGATGTAGGCGATGTGCTTTGCCTGCTGCTCGAACATCGCGGTGGTGTTGGCTGAAACCCCACCCTGGATGAAACCGGTGAAGAACATGTTCGGAAAGCCCTGGGTGGTCATGCCGTGCAGCGTCTTGTAGCTGTCCTGCCAGTACTCGAAGAGTGACAGCCCGTCGCGCCCTTCGATGGCATCGATCGCATATCGTCGGCTGATCTCGGTGGAGATCTCGAACCCGCTCGCGAAGATCACACAGTCGACGTCGTACTCGACACCGTCGGCGACGATCCCGTTCTCCGTCAACCGTTCCACTCCCTTGGTGGCGGACACGTCGACGAGCGTCACGTTCGGCCGGTTGAAGGCCGTCAGATACTCCTCGCTCGAACACGGTCGCTTGCACATGAACCGGTAGTACGGCTTGAGGGCCTCCGCCGTCGCGGGATCGTCGACCACGGCTGCGACGCGGCGCCGCAGCCGCTCCATGATCTTGTAATCCTCCTCTTCCCGGAAGGCCATGATCTGTTCGATCGTCACCGCCGTGGGATCCTCGCTGCCCGCGATGCGCGCGGTCAGGTTGCGGCCGAGCTCGGTCCAGAAGTCGCACACCAGATCCGGCTCGCCGAACACCACTCCGACGAACGGTGACCAGTTGTGGAAGTTGCGCTTGCGCTCCTCCTGCCAGCCCGGCTGCAGGCCGGCGGCCCAGTGCGGGTCGGTCGGCGTGTTCGCGCGCTCGTCCACCGATGAAGGGGTTCGCTGGAATACGTAGAGCTGCTTGGCGTCTCGGCTCAGGTGCGGCACCAGCTGCACACCGGTGGCACCGGTGCCGACCAGTGCGACGCGCTTGTCCGCCAGCTTGTCCAGGCCGCCGTCGGCGTCGCCGCCGGTGTAGTCGTAATCCCAGCGGGCGGAGTGGAAGACGTGCCCCGCGAAGTTCTTGATGCCCGGGATGTCGGGCAGCTTCGGACGGTTGTACGACCCTTGGGCCATGACCACGAAGCGGGCCTTGATGTCGTCACCGCGGTCCGTGCTGATCTGCCACCGCTCGAGGGAGTCGTCCCAGCGCAGTTCGCGGACCTGGGTGGAGAACAATGCGCCGTCATACAGGCCGAAGTGCTTACCGATGTTGCGGCAGTGCTGAAAGATCTCCGCGCCGTCGGCGAACTTCTTGCTCGGCATGAAGTCGAGCTCTTCGAGCAGCGGGATGTAGCAGTAGGCGTCGTTGTCACACTGGATTCCGGGGAAGCGGTTCCAGTACCACACGCCGCCGAAGTCGCCGGCCATCTCGATCACGCGGACGCCCTCGACCCCGGCCTTCTTCAGGTACGCGCCGGCCAGCAGCCCGGCGAAACCTCCGCCGAGGATCACGACCTCGGCGTTCTCGACCACGGGGTCGCGCTCCGTCACCGTGGTGTAGGGATCGATCTCGTAGAACTCGGCGAAATCGTCCTTGAGCTCCAGATACTGCTTGGCGCCTTCTGGTCGCAGTCGCTTGGCCCGCTCCTGCGCGTATTTCTCGCGCAGTGCCGCAATGTCGATGTCGGTGGGCGTGTCAGTGGGACCGCAGGTCTCCATGTCTCTCCTCTTCGTGGCGATTTCGGCGTGTTCATCGTCGGTGGGCGGCGACAAGCACGCCCAAATCGCTCAGAGTTCCTGGGGTTCGCCGGTTCCCATGTACTTGGACAGCTGGTAGTGCAGGTTGACGGTGCTTCGCTCGCGGTACGGGTTGGGCTTGGTCCCGGGGAAGCCCGCCGACTTCATGCCCTGCTGAACCGCGGCCATGTTGGAGAAGTCCTGCGGAAGCACCGACAACCAGTTCGGGCTGTCCTTGGGGGTGTACTGCCATTCGGTCTGCGGCTCTTGGTCTTTGGGGTACAGCTCGAACACGGCAACCTCGAAGATGCATTTGTCGGGGTTGTAGCTCGGATCTGGCCGGGCGGAGTAGCACAGCGCGCTGGTCAGGCCCTGACCGATCTGGAGGTTCGGGAAGATCTGCCACGCCGTCCCGCTCTGGCCGAGAATGTCGGGCGGGATCGTCGGCCAGATCACGCCGCGGGCCTCGTCGTCGCGACGGGCCGAGGCCAGCCAGTGCTGCAGCACCTTGTCGGCCGGGGTGCCCTCGGGCAGTTCGTCGACCAGTCGCTTGGCCGCGTTCACCAGCGTTTCCGTGGTGGTGGCGTTGGTCTGTTCCCAGGTGTACATCTGCATCTCCGCGGTGGAGACGCGCGGGTCGTCGCCGGTGCCGAGGCGGATCTTGGACTTGGTCTCGTCCATCCCCTTGGGTGCGTCGTAGCCGATGTTGCTGTGCCTGCCCTGCGCCTTGGCCCAGCCCTTGAACTCCCCGAACTTGTTGAACTCCGGGTGCGTGGTGAACACGTGGTAGGTCTCATTGAAGGCCTCGAGCGCGACTTTCCAGTTGCAGTCGAAGTACAGCCACTTGCGCCACTTGTAGCGCATGTTCTCCAGCCCGAAGGGGTCGAGGATCTTCGCCGCCGGGAACAGGTAGTCCGCCAGCGGCTCGCAGTCGGGATCCATGTTGACGAAAAGCCAACCCCCCCAGGTGTCCACCCGGACGGGAACGAGGTGGGTGTTCTGCGGTGTCAGCGCGCCCTTCCAGTCGTCCTGTTCGCGGATGTGGGTGCACGATCCGTCCAAACCGTATGTCCAGCCGTGGAATCCGCACACGAAGGATTTCCGGGTGCGACCGACCGTGTTCTTGTCGCCTTCGGGCGTGTCGACCAGCTTTCGACCACGGTGCATGCACACGTTGTGGTGGGCGGAAAAGGTGTTCGCGCCCGTTCGTACGACGATGATCGAGTCGTCCAGGATGTCGTAGGTCAGGTAGCTGCCGATTTCGGGGATCTCCGCGACCCGCCCGACCTGCTGCCACACCTTTCGCCACAGTCGGTCCCGCTCGGCTCGGGCGTACTCTTCCGAGATGTAGGCGTCGACACCGATGGTCATCGGCTCCGACAATTCCTCGGCGACATCCACGTTCGCGTCGAGATCGGTCATCAGATCCTCCTCATGGCTGCTCGGAAGGACTCGTCTTTGAGGAACAGCGACGTGTTGTCGGCGCCCAGATGGGTCCACTTCAGGTTCAGGCCGCCATCGACCAACAGGGTCTGGCCGGTGATGTAGCTCGACAGGTCCGACAGCAGGAACAGAATGGCCCCGGCCTGCTCGTCGGGTGTGCCGCGACGACCCATGGCGATCGCGGTTCGGTCACGCTCAGGGTCCTCGTCTACGTAGGTGGCCGACGCCGCCGTCTCGGTGACGCCGGGAGCGACGGCGTTGACCCGGATGCCTTCCGTGGCCAACTCGACGGCCATGGTGCGCGTCATCGCGACGACCGCGGCCTTCGCCGTCCCGTAGGCGATATGGAACGGGGCGGTGTTCATGCCGCTGATGGAGGAGACCGACACGATCGACCCCGGGTTCCCCTGAGCGCGGACCTCGGTGGCGACTGCCTGGCTCATGAAGAACGCCGTCTCCAGGTTCGCGGTGAACAGGGCGCGCCAGTCGTCCCGGTTCACGCGGGTGGCGGGCATCCAGGTCGCGGGAGCGGCACCGCCCGCGATGTTCACCAGTCCGTGGAGATTTCCGTCGGTGCGCCGGACCTGATCGATGACCGTCGCGATGCCGTCGTCGGTGGATGCGTCAGCAGCGACGGGCACGACGGACAGCCCGCGCTGCGCCAGGGGAGCCACGTGCTGTTCGAGATTCTCCGTGGAGCGACTCACCGCCACGACCGTGGCGCCCGCCTCGGCGGCCAGCCGCGTCACCGTCGTTCCGATACCGCCACCACCTGCGCCGGAGACGACGACCACGCGGCCGCCGAGGTTGATTTCCAGGCCTGGCGACATCTCACTTGTCCGGACAAATAATGATACTCTGCATATTGCAGAACACTATTCCGCAGGACTTATACGGCCGTCAAGGCCGATTCTGTCGCCGCGTGCGCGCTATTGTCTGGACTAGGGCAGCTTGCTAACGTCCGAACGCATGAACGCCAGGTACGTTGCGCAGGACCCGACCACGGCTGCGGGATGGCAGCTCCAGCGGGTCACTGCACCGAGCCGGCTGTTCGGCGCCAACGGCCTGCGCACGGGCCCCGATGGACGCATCTATGTCGCGCAGGTGACGGGCAGCCAGATCAGCGCTCTCGACCTGGAGACCGGGGTGGTGGACACCGTCAGCGCCAAGGGCGGGGACATCGTCGCGCCCGACGACGTCGCCTTCGGCGCCGACGGCACGCTGTACGCGACCGAGGTGATGGACGGCCGGGTCAGCGCGCGCGACCCCGCGGGTCGCACCCGGGTGCTGCGCGCCGACCTACCGTGCGCGAACGGCATCACCGTGCACCGGGGCCGCCTGTTCGTCGGAGAGTGCCGGGACGGCGGCCGGCTGATGGAACTCCCGCTCGACGGCGGCGAACCGCGGATCCTGCTCGACGACCTGGCCTCTCCCAATGCGATGGAGGTGGGCCCCGACGGGTTGTTGTACTTCCCGCTGATGACGGCCAACGAGATCTGGCGAATCGATCCCGACGGTGGCGAGCCGCAGCGCGTCGCAGGCGACCTCGGGGTTCCCGACGCCGTGAAGTTCGACTCCCACGGATACCTGGTGTCGACGCAGGTGGCCAGCGGGCAGGTGCTGCGCATCGATCCGCGCACCGGTGACCAGGCGCTGCTGGCCCAATTGAGCCCGGGGTTGGACAATCTCACGTTTGTCGGCGATCGGTTGTTCGCGTCCAACTTCACCGGTGAAATCACCGAGATCCTTCCCGGGCAGCACACACAAACGGTGCTGCCAGGTGGCCTGAACTGGCCGCTCGACCTCACCGTCGCCGACGACGGGCAGCTGTACGTCGCCGATGGCACGTACTTCTATGCCGTCACCCCCGAGGGCGCACTGCAGACCGTCGGCATGCTGTTCTCTCCGGGCTACCCCGGCTTCCTGCGCGGCGTCGCGGCGGTCGGCTCCGGTGAGTTCGTCGTGACCACCTCTGGCGGACAGGTCGCGCGATACCGGCCGGCGGCGGGCGAGACCGACTATCTGGCAACCGACTTCGATCAGCTCTACGGCGTCGCCGTCGACCGTGACGGCGCGATCGTGTTCGCCGAACTCGGTACCGGACGGGTCCTGAGTCTGCGCGGTGACGCCGTGGAGACGCTGACCTCCGGGCTGCGGCAGCCTGTCGGTGTGGCCTTCGATCTCGACGGCGCCCCACTGGTGGCCGAGTCCGGGGCGGGCCGGGTGGTGCGGTTGACCGGCGGCGGGGCGGAGACGGTGGCCGAAGGCCTGCAGCGGCCGCAGGGCATCCACGTCCACGACGGTCGGCTCTACATCGTGGACGCGGGCGCGAAGGAACTCGTCGAGATCGACCTGAACACGAACGATCGGAGCACCATCGCGAGGGGCCTGCCCGTCGGTCCCCCGCCCGGCGTCGAGCCCAAGCCACTCAAGGGGATGCCGCCGTTCTCCGGTCCACAGGGTCCGTTCGCCGGGGTGACCAGCGGACCCGATGGCACGCTGTACATCTCGGCCGACGGTGACGGCAGTGTGCTGGCGGTGCGCCGAACATGACCACCACGGCCGGCGAACACCGCTACCTGCAGGTGGCACGCGCGCTCCGCAAGGAGATCGTCGACGGGGTCTACCCGGTGGGCTCGCAGCTTCCCACCGAACACGAGCTCTGTGAACGGTTCTCGGTGAGCCGCTACACCATTCGCGAGGCGTTGCGCCGGCTGCGGGACGACCATCTGGTCTCGTCCCGTCCGCGGGCGGGCACCCTGGTGGTCCCCCGCCCCAACACGAACTCCTACGAGCAGGACGTCATGTCGATCGACGACCTGCTCGCCTTCGCCCAGGGCGCCCGCTTCGCGATCGACACCAACGCCATGATCACCGTCGACCGCACGCTCTCGGAGCTCACCGGGCTGGCGGCGGGCACCGAATGGCTTGCGGTGAGCGGATACCGACGCGCCGATGAAGACTCGGCGCCGATCTGCCGGACCGAGTACTACATCAATCGCGGCTTCGCGGCGGTCGGCAGGCTGCTGCACCGCCACACCGGACCGATCTTCCCGCTCATCGAAGATCTGTTCGGCGTCAGCGTCGTCGAGGTCCACCAGGAGATCTCCGCAGTGATCCTCGACGCCGAGATCGCCGAGCACCTGCAGGTCGAGGCAGGCACCGCTGCGCTGCAGATGCAGCGTAGCTACACCACTTCCGACGGTCAGATCGCCCAGGTGACGGTCAACACGCATCCGGCGTCGAGGTTCAGGCACACGATGACGATGCGCCGCGTGCGGGACGCACAATGAAGCCGGAGCCGGGACGCACAATGAAGCCGGAGCCGGGACGCACAATGAGGCCGGGGCCGGGACGCACAGAGAGCCCCGGGAGCGCGACTTTGGCCGACGCGCTGCGTCACGCGGCACGTGCCACCCCCGACCGAGTTCTGTTGCGGGACGACGCTAACAGGGTGACTTGTGCGCAACTGCTGGATCAGGCGACCGCGCTGGCGCACGCACTGCTCGCGCGGATGCCGGTCGGCAGCGTGGTGTCGTTCATGGTGCCGAACTGGCGCGAGGCCGCGGTCATCTACCTGGGAACCACGCTGGCGGGCATGGTCGTCAACCCGATCCTGCCGTCGTTACGTGACCACGAGCTTGCCTTCATCCTGTCCGACGCCGAGAGCCGGATGATCTTCATCCCGCACACCTTCGCCGGCCACGGCTACGCCGCGATGCTCGACCGGGTGGTCCGTGGGTTGCCGTCACCTCCGCAGGTCGTGGTGGTACGCGGCGACGCAGGGGAACACACCGCGTTCGAGGATCTGTTCGGCGAGTCGACCAG
Organism: Mycolicibacterium austroafricanum; assembly: GCF_902705885.1. Classification (GTDB taxonomy): domain Bacteria; phylum Actinomycetota; class Actinomycetes; order Mycobacteriales; family Mycobacteriaceae; genus Mycobacterium; species Mycobacterium vanbaalenii_A. Next base: position 48,971 of record NZ_CACSIP010000013.1, read on the forward strand.
CGGGACGCTGCCGGCCCTGGACCCCGGCGCCACCCGCATGATCCTCTACACCTCCGGAACCACCGGCCGGCCGAAAGGCGTTCTGCACAGCCATGCCTCACTGAACGCGCTGATCACTCAGCTGGGTGAGCACTGGATGATCGCGCCCGGCGACACGTTTCTCGTGCCGTCTCCGATCGCCCACATCGGTGGATCGATCTACGCGTTCGAGTGCCCGCTGCTACTGGGCGCCGAGGCCGTTCTGATGCAACGCTGGGATCCCGACGCCGCTGTGGCGCTCATGCTGGAGCACCGATGCAGCCACATGGCCGGGGCGACAACGTTTCTCGAGGGGCTGCTGGCCGCTGCGCAGCGGGCCGACACCCGCCTTCCGGATCTCAAGGTGTTCATCTGTGGTGGCGCCTCGGTCCCGCCGTCGCTGATCCGCCGCGCCGCAGACTACTTCGAGCGTGCTTGCGTGACCCGGGTGTACGGCTCCACAGAGGTGCCGGTGACCACCGTCGGTTCCCTCGGTGACGTCGACAGCGCCGCCGACACCGACGGCCGTCCCGGCATCGCCGACATCAGGCTTGTCGACGGTGAGATCCGCGCCCGCGGACCCCAGATGCTCGCCGGCTATCTGCATCCGGAGGACAATCGCGACTCCTTCGACGACGCAGGCTATTTCCGCACCGGAGATCTCGGCCGCTTCACCGACGACGGCTGCCTGGTGGTGACCGGCCGCGCCAAGGACATCATCATTCGCAACGGCGAGAACATCTCTCCCAAAGAGGTCGAGGACATTCTGATCACGCATCCACAGATCACCGAGATCGCGATCGTCGGCGTCCCCGACACCCGCACCGGTGAGCGGGCCTGCGCGGCCCTCGTTCCCACCACCCCACCCGGGCCCGACGTCTCAGAGCTGCGGAAGTTCCTGGCCGATCGCGGGGTCGCGAAGTTCAAGGCGCCCGAGGACGTGGTGCTGTTCGAGGCGCTACCGAAAAACGCTGCGGGCAAGGTCCTCAAACACACGATCAAGGCGAAGCTCATGGAAGGTGCTTGACATGCAGGTGGCGATTGTCACGGGTGCCAGCAGCGGCATCGGGTTCGGCTGCGCGACCATGCTTGCCGAGCAGGGCATGGCGGTGTTGGGCACCGGCCGCGATCCCGACCGGCTCGCAGAGCTCGAGCGAGCCGTCGGCGATCCCGATCGGATCGCGACGCTGGCGGTGGATCTCACCGCGGACGACGGGCCACAGCAGATCGTCGCTGCGGCCCTCGATCGGTGGGGGCGCATCGACTTCCTGATCAACAATGCCGGTGTGGGCAGCCCGAAACCGCTGCACGAGACCGACGACGAGTCGCTGGACTATTTCCTGGGTCTCATGCTGCGCGCACCGTTCCGGCTGGCACGCGACGTCGTCGTCCACATGGAGCCGGGGTCGGCGATCATCAACGTGACGTCGACGTTCGCGGTGGTCGGCGGCCTGCGAGGCGGCGCCTACTCGGCCGCCAAGGGTGGCCTGACGTCGCTGACCACCCACATCGCCTGCCAGTACGGCGCGCAGGGAATCCGGTGCAACGCAGTCGCTCCCGGTGTGACCCTCACGCCAATGGTGGCCACCCGCCTCGAGGATGAGCGCTTCCGCAAGATCAACACCGAGATGACGCCGCATCAACGGCTGGGCAAGATCGAGGACATCGCATCCACGGTGGCGTTCCTGTGCTCTGAGGGTGGCAGCTTCATCAACGGGCAGACCATCGTCGTCGACGGCGGGTGGAGTTCGACTAAGTACCTGTCCGATTTTGCGCTGAACGCCGAATGGATCCCGCGTGGGTCTTCATCATGAACCTGTTCGCCCTGCTCGACCAGGCCGCAGCCCGGCACGGTGACCGGGGCGCGGTGTATCACGGCGAGCGCCAAGTGCATTCGTGGTCCTCTCTGCGGGAGCGGGCGCTGCGGCTGGCTGGTTCGTTTCGTGAGCTCGGGTACGGCGCACGGGTCGCGGTGGCCAGCGAAAACTGCCCGGAGATCGTCGAGTTGATGTTCGCGATCTGGGCGGCAGAGTGTGTCTTCGTGCCGATCAACTACAAGCTGCATCCCCGCGAGATGGAACAGATCGTCGCCGACTCGGGTGCCACCCGCATCTTCGCCTCCTCCAAGATCGGCGCCCAGCTGGAGGCCGGGACTGCCGTTCCTGTCGAGACCATCGGCGGCGAGCGGTACCAAAGCCGCTGTGCCGCTGAGATGCCGGACCCACCCCGGTTCACCGACCCCGGGACCCTGGCCTGGCTGTTCTACACCAGCGGCACCACAGGACGCTCCAAGGGCGCGATGCTGTCGCACCGCAACCTGATGGCGATGACGGTGTCACACCTCGCCGACTTCGATGCACCGGACCAGAACTGCAGCCTGATCCACGGCGCCCCGATGTCACACGGATCGGGACTGTATGTGCCGCCCTATGTGTTACGCGGTGCCCGGCAGGTGGTGCCGGCGTCGGGGGTGTTCGAGCCGACGGAATTCCTCGACCTGTGCGAACAGCACCCCGGGTGCAGCGCCTTTCTGGCACCGACGATGGTGGCCCGGCTGGTTCAGACCGGGCGTGCCAAACCCCGCAATCTGCAGACGATCGTGTACGGGGGCGGACCGATGTACGTCGAGAGCCTGAAGAAGGCGATGGCGGCGTTCGGTCCGATCTTCGTCCAGCTCTACGGGCAGGGCGAGGTACCGATGACCATCACCGGTCTGCGCCGGGCCGACCATGTCGCCGCTGACGGATGGGCTTCCGACGCGGTGCTCGGCTCGGTCGGGTACGCGCGCTCCGGCGTCGACGTCGCGGTGCTCGGTCCCGACGGCGCGCCCGCCGGTATCGGGGAGATCGGCGAGATCGTCTGCCGCGGAGACGTGGTGATGTCCGGGTACTGGCACAACCCGGACGCCACCGACGCGACATTGCAGGGCGGCTGGCTGCACACCGGCGACATGGGGTCCTTCGACGCCAACGGCTTCCTCACGCTGCGCGACCGGTCCAAGGACGTGGTGATCAGCGGTGGCAGCAACATCTACCCGCGCGAGGTCGAGGAGGTACTGCTCGAGCACCCCGCGGTCGTGGAGGCCGGCGTGGTGGGCGCTCCCGATGAGGAGTGGGGCGAGGTCGTCGTCGCGTTCATCGTCGGCGAGGTCGCGGCGGCCGACCTGGACGCGCACCTGCTCGAACGCATCGCGAGGTTCAAGCGGCCCAAGCGCTACGAGTTCGTCGACGAGCTGCCGAAGAACAGCTACGGCAAGGTCCTCAAGCGGGAGTTGCGCGCCCGAGTTCAGTGAGGCGAATGGTCCGTAGGATGGCGCCATGGGTGTCTTCGCCTCTGCGATCCCGCGGTTTCATCTGGCGGTGCCGGTCGACGATCTGGCCGCCGCCCGCCACTTCTACGGTGAAGTGCTCGGTCTCGAGCAAGGACGCAGCGACCAGACCTGGGTTGACTGGAACCTGCACGGGCACCAACTCGTCACCCATCTGGCGCCCGACCGGATGGCTGCGGTCCACAACCCCGTCGACGGACACGACGTGCCGGTCCCCCACTTCGGATTGATCCTTTCCCAGACGGCTTTCCACGAGCTCAGCGACCGGCTGCGCACCGCGGGCGTCGATTTTGTCATCGAGCCGTACGTGCGATTCGCGGGTGAACCCGGCGAGCAGTGGACGATGTTTCTTCTCGACCCCGCCGGGAATGCTCTGGAGTTCAAAGCGTTCGCCGACGATTCACAGGTCTTCGCGACCTAGGAGGTACGACGATCTAGGAGGTACGACGATGCACGTGGTGATCGCCGGAGGGCACGGCAAGATCGCGATGTCCCTGGAACGGTTGCTGTCCCAGCGCGGCGACACGGTGACGGGCTTCGTCCGCAACCCGGCGCACTCTTCGGACCTGGAGCGCGTCGGAGCAGACGCCGTCGTGGTGGACCTCGAGGAGGCGTCGGCCGACGACGTCGCCACCCATCTGCGTGGGGCCGATGCGGTGGTGTTCGCCGCCGGCGCCGGTCCGGGCAGCGGAGCGGCACGCAAAGAAACCGTGGACCGAAACGCGGCGATCCTGCTGGCCGACGCCGCCGAACAGGCAGGGGTTCGCCGCTACGTGATGATCTCGTCGATGGGAGCCGACGCGGACGCACCCGATGATGTCGGGGATCCCGTTTTTGTCACCTACCTGCGCGCGAAAGGCGCCGCCGACGACAACATCCGCAGCCGCGACACACTCGACGCCACCATTGTGCGTCCGGGTCTGCTCACCGACGACCCGGGGACCGGCCTGGTGACGATCGCTACTGAGACCGGTCGCGCCAGCATCCCCCGCGAGGACGTGGCGGCCGTCCTGCTCGCGGTGCTCGACACCCCGGAGACCGCCGGTCAGACGTTCGAGGTCATCTCCGGTGACACCGCGATCGCCCAGGCGGTCAACGCGCCGACCCGCACTTGACGACGGATTCCGTCGCACCTGAGCGCCTGAGCGCTACATGGTGGCCGCTGCCGGGGCCGCCTCCGACGGGAACCGGCAGCTAGCGCGGCAGAATCAGAGTTTTCTCAAGGTGCGGACAGACAACTGAATCCGCACTATCCTCACAAGCGGTTGAGTTCCCAGCCTGGGTACGTCGGCGCCGTTGGCGTACCGCAACAGCTCTGATGCAACACAACCCGGGGGATGTGAGCGATGACCGCACACGGTGACAACCTGATCTTCCGACCGGACCCGGCATCAGCGGTCGGGACACAACGGTGCGGCGGGGCGACCTTCGCCGTTCGACAGCCATCGTCGACCAGGATCTGTGTGGCCGTCATGGGCGATGTCGACGCGGTCAACGGACGTGCCCTGGGCCGCTACGTCGAACGCCACACGAGAGGTTCCAGACAACTGGTTCTCGACCTGCGCGCCGTCGACTTCTTCGGGACTGCCGGGTTCACCGCGCTTCATTTCACCAGCGTGCACTGCACCCGCAGCGATGTGGACTGGGTGATCGTCGGCAACCGCTCGGTGCGGCGTCTTCTCTCCGCATGCGATCCGAACGGCGAATTGCCACTGGTCGATGAGCTTTCGTCAGCTCTGCTGCGACTCGACCGCCTCGCGCAGTGCTGTCATCCCGTGGTCTGGACCGGACGATCCGGGTGGCACACCGACAATGGGCCACGGGCTCCCGTCGACCATCCGTCGGTTGCCAGCTGACCGTCTCACCACATCAACCCGCGGATCAGCTCGGTCGGCGGGATGTCCTCCACCGGCCGGGTCTCCCCCAGCGCCGTGTAGACGACACAGTCCGGCTTCAGCGCGATCAACGCGTCCAGGTCGCCGGTGGCGACCGATCTTGTTCGCACCGGAGGCGTGCACACCCACCAGTTCAAGATCGGGTCTGCCGATGATCGCCCGTAACGCATGGCGTCCCGCGTTGCCGGTGGAGAACTGCACTACTCTGCGCATCACCCGCGCGATGTCCTGGCCGACGCCTTGCCTGCCCCGGTCACGATGGCGACCTCACCACTCAGGTCGAACTGTTTCAACGCCATCAGCGATTCCCCTCCACGAGTGCTGCCCATCTAACGGGTCCTTCTGACTTAAGTCAATCAAAAGCTCGTGCGGATCGCCCTGCCAGACGATACTGTTCGCGAATGGCACTGGTAGGCAGGCCCTCTCTCCGGCAGACGCGGCGCCTCCAGACTCGCGAACGGTTGTTGGGAGCAGCAATCGCCGAGTTCAAGCGGTCAGGACTCGCCGCGGCAGACGTCGGTGCCATAGTGTCGGCCGCCGGGGTCGCGCACGGCACGTTCTTCTTTCATTTCCGGACAAAGGAACACGTGCTACTGGAGTTGGAGCGCCGCGAAGAGGAGCGCATTGCCAAGCAACTCACCCGCTTCGCCCGCTCACCTCGCGATCTGGAATCCATCCTCCACGAGTCGGTCCGACTGGTGATGGGATTGGAACGTCGACTCGGTGCGCTGTTGTTCAAAGATTTTCTTGCTCTGCACTTCTCACAGACGCGACCGCCAGCCGAGGCGGTCGACCACCATCCCGTGGTCGTCGCGGTGGCCCAAGAGATCGAGCACGCCCGAACACTGGGCACGGTTGATCCGGATGCCGACCCGATGAACTGCGCGGTGTTCTTCCTGCTCGGTCTGTACGCGCTACTGACTACCACGCACGAGTGGCCCGGCCAGGCCGCGATGCTCGATGAGTACCTGGCGCGGACATTGCGCAGCATCTGCGCGGAGTAGCGGATTGACTCCTTCGTTTCATTGACTATAGTCAGCTCGCATGAAGCTGCCCACGGTCGGAGGGCGCCGGGATTCCGGCGGTGCGGCCACCCCCACACGCTCCCCGAGTGGACTCGACGAACACATGGAGGCGTCCCAGCGGGCACAGCGCCAGGCGGACAAATGGCTCATTTCCGGCAGCCTTCTGATCGGGACCGCCGCTCTGGGAATCTTCGGCCTCCCACTGTTCCTGAGGGGCGTCTGGTTGCTCCGCAGGGCGCAACGCCAAGGCCTGTCCGTGCGCCCGATGCTGGTGACCCTGATCGGCTATCTCGTCATCATCGACGCGGCGATCAACACCGTCGGATGGGCCCTGGACCTGGTCGCCAACCACACCATCCTCGCCCGAATCCTGTTGAACGGCTGGGGGGCGATGTTCGACGCCGGCTACTTCTGGCACTACAACGAGCTCTGGTTGGGTGGCGCCGCCGGGCCCGGTGAAAAGGCCATGGAAGTCGGCATGATCCTGACCGTCTTCACCATGCGTATCGCGGCAGCCATCGGTTTCCTCCAGATGAAGCGATGGGGCCACCAGTGGATGATCATCACATGTTGGATGGGCATCCTCATCTGGTGCCTGTACGTGTTCAACATGACGATGTACGCCGATGTCCGGTTTGCCGGCGTCGTGCTGCCCGTCGTCGGATGGTGGCTCTACGACATCTTCTACATCACCCCCTTCCTCGCGATCCCGTACCTCCACTCGGTGAACCGTGAAATCTTCTCCGACTAGCTGTAATGACTTCACTCATTGACGACACTCAATGCCAATCGACGACTGGAGGTCCGATGACCAACCCCAGCTACGAGGAGAACTGACGTGGGCGGCTGGATCTGGGAGATACTGCGCTACGTGGCCGCCTGGGGCGGAACCGCACTCATCATCTGGTTCTGGTACTGGATGTTCTCCAATATCGGCACCTTCTGAGGCCGGACACGCGATGTCTGAACTCTCCGACGCGCACGCCATGGCGATCGAGCGCAGTTGCGCCCTGAGCGCCGTCGCGCTGAGCGAGCAGCGCCGCACCGGTGCGCATCTGGTCACCGGGCAGCACCGTGGCTTCGGTTTGAGTTCGATGCTCGACGTGGTGCATGTTCCCTACCCGGTGACAGATCGTCTGTGGACACGCCGGACACTGACATGCGGTGTAGCCCTGCAGTGTTCGCCCTCCAAGGATCGACTCACCGACTATCGACTCAACGAACTGTCCGGGCGTGAACTGAGCGCGCTCGCGCTCGTCGAGGCCGGCGTCGCCCTCGGGTGGATAGCCGCCAACTGGCCCGGGCTGCTCACCGAGATGCGGCGCCTTCTCCCCGACCTCGAGATCTCATCGGCCGATATGGACGCCAAAGAGATGCTCAACCGCGCGGTCGTGTTGGCCCGCACCAAGCATCCGCTTGTCGTCGACCCTATCCTGGGCAGCTTGCCGCGGGCGTACACGATGCCGCAGGGACTGTCGGACAAGCTGCGACGCTCCTTCGGGCGCCTGCCGTGGACGACGAACCAGAAACGGGCACCGCAACCGCATTCGGTCCCGGCAGGCGGCGATGGCGGGGTACGCAATCCGAACCTGCCGCCACCGAGCCGCCCGCAGGACAACGACCTCGACGTCACCCCGGAGCACCGCCCCGGTATCCCGTACCCGGAATGGAATGCGTGGACCGAGAGCTTCATGCCCGATCACGTCGCTGTGCTCGAGCAGGCACACAACGGCAGCGGCGGACCGCCCGGCGCCATCGCCGTCGACATCCGCAGGTGGTTCGAGAAGAACACCCACCGTGCGATGACGAACCGGCTGGAAGACGGATCCGATATCGACATCGACCAGTACGTCAGCCATTACATCGACGTGACCACCGGTGAGGCGGTGGAGCCGCGCATCTTCCGCGAACTGCTGCCCGCCTGCCGCGACGTCACGACGGCGGTGCTCCTCGACGGCAGCTCCTCGCTCGGAGTGCACGGCGGTTCGGTCTTCAAACTCGAACTGGCCTGCGCTGACGCGCTGTCCCGAGCGATGACGTCGGCCCGCGAGCGGCACGGCATCTTCACCTTCACCGGGAACACCCGGCACCGTGTCGAGGTCACCTGCCTCAAGGACTTCCCCGATCGCCGGTTCGTCCCGCCCGGCAGTCTCGGTCTGGCCACCGGCGGCTACACCCGGCTCGGTGCGCCGCTGCGCCACATGACGAGTCGCCTTCTCGCTCAGCCGAGTGAACGACGTCTGCTGATCGTCATCGGCGACGGCCTGATCTCCGATGAGGGCTACGAAGGGCGGTACGCCTGGGCGGACGCCGCCCACGCCGTCGAGGAAGCCAATGACGCCGGTGTCTGCATGTACTACGTCGGCGTCGGCCCGACCCGGGTCGATCCCCTTCCTGAAGTCTTCGGGCCGCGACGGTCCCAGCGAATCCGCCGGGTCGAAGACCTTCCGCGTGTTCTCGCCCACGTCCACAGGGAGCTGGTGACCGCATGAATACCGACAACTATTACGCGAACGGCAATGAGGTCCAGCTGTTCGAGCAGGCCTATCGGCAACGGCTGCCCGTGATGCTCACCGGCCCCACCGGATGCGGGAAAACCCGGCTGGTCGAGCACATGGGAACGCTCCTGGGCCGCCCTGTCGTCACCATCAGCTGCCATGACGACCTGACCAGCTCTGATCTGGTGGGGCGGTTCGTGGTCACCGGCGGTGACGTCACGTGGACCGACGGCCCGCTCACCCGCGCGGTCAAGGCGGGTGCGATCTGCTACCTGGACGAGGTCGTCGAAGCGCGGCATGACTCACTGGCCGTCCTGCACTCCCTCACCGACCACCGGCGCACCCTCTACCTCGATCGCGCCGGGGAAGTGGTCCAGGCACCGGAGACGTTCATGCTGGTGTCTTCGTACAACCCCGCCTACCGCAGCTCGCTCAAGGAGCTGAAGCCGTCGTTCCGACAGCGGTTCGTCACGCTGCCCATGCGTTACCTGCCACCGGAGCGCGAAGCCGAGGTGATCGTGGCCGAAGCGGGCATCGGGCTGCCGACCGCTCAGCGCCTGGTCCGATGTGCCACCGCGATCCGGACGGCGGACGAGGCGTTCCATTTCGAGCCGCCCTCCACCCGCGTTCTGGTCACGGCCGCACTACTGATCGCCGCGGGCGCAACGGAATTGGAAGCCGCACAGGCATGCGTACTCGCGCCCCTGTCCAGTGACGGCGCCATCTCCGAGGGGTTGCGCGAGGTGGCCGCGGCCAGCCTGGCCGATGCCGACAGCCCCCGACCGAACCGCTAGAAGGGAATCGCCGACATGGTCGATCAGAAGGAAAAGAACCGCAAGAAGGCCCTGATCATTCTGCAGGTCGTGATCTACGGGTATCTGCTGACGATGTTCCTGATCCAGCTCTACATGTCGTTCACACGCGGCTGGTGGGATCTGTGAATTTCCCTCCCCTCAAACGGAAGCCGGCGGTCGCGGTGACCGCCTCCGTTCCAGCCGAGGGTTCGATCAGCCTCGAGGGGCACCATGAGGAGTCCCGGCTGGCGCAGCGGCGCGCCGACAAGTGGATGATCGTCGGCGCGGGCCTGATGGGGATGTGGGCGCCGGGGCTGATCGGCTTTCCCATCTTCATGCGCGGAGTGTGGCTACAACGCCAGGCACTGCGTGCCGGCTACTCCGTCCGACCGATGATCGTCACGCTCATCGGCTACCTCGTGCTGATCGACGGCATGCTCAACAGCCTCGGGTGGGCCCTCGACCTGGTCGCCAACCACACCCTGATCAACCGGGTGCTGATGGTCGGCTGGGGCGCGATGTTCGACGCCGGCTACTTCTGGCACTACAACGAAGCGTGGGTCGGCGGTGCCGCCGGACCCGGCGAGAAATCCATGGTGTTCGGCATGATCCTCACCGTCTTCGCGATGCGTTGCGCCGCGGCGATCGGCTTCCTGCAAATGAAGCGGTGGGGCCATCAGTGGATGATCATCACCTGCTGGATGGGCGTACTCATCTGGTGTCTGTACGTCTTCAACATGACGATGTACGCCGATGTCCGTTATGCGGGCACCGTGTTCCCGGTCATCGGCTGGTGGCTCTACGACATCTTCTACATCACCCCCTTCCTCGCGATCCCGTACCTGCACACGGTGAATCGTGAAATCTTCTCCGACTGAACACCTTCGAGGAGTAACTGTGAGCACCACACCCGAGACCATCGACGAGAAGCCCGAGGATCTTCCCCCGGGCACCACCCCCTACTACGCGCGGATGCACAAGTGGATCAAGCGCGCCGTTTTGGTGTGCCTGGTCGCGCTCGTCATCGAGGGCGCCTTCACGCTGCCGTTCATGGCGGTGTACTACGGCTACCCGACGCTGAGCCTCACTGAGATCTGCAGTGAGCTCCTCAAGGTCCGCTACTCCGACGATGAACTGGAGTGCAAGGTTCCGTACCCAGCGTTCGGTCCGCCGGAAGGCGCCGAGGGCAAGGACACCGCCCGCGACGAATGGGGTATCCAGCCCGTACCCAGGTACGAACGGATCGGTTTCCGTGAGCTGGTGCGCAATCACGAAGAGCGTGAGGCGCGACGGGCCGCCGAACAGCAGGAGGCCGGGAATCCATGACTGACCTCGAAGCGCACGCCGAGAACTGGGACCTGCGCCACCAGGACTTCAACGATCCCGACTTCTTGTACGACGTCTACGCGGTGATGCGCCAACAGTCGCCGTTCGCCCGCACCGACAATCCATTTCTCAGCGCGACGCCGACGGGCGCCTGGGTGGCGGTGCGGTACGCCGAATGCGTCAAGATTCTGCAGGACTGGGAACACTTCTCCAGCAACCCGACGCCTGAGGGGGCCGAACAGCTCGCCGGTGATCTGGTGATCACGCTCGACCCGCCGCGGCAGCAGAAGTTCCGCAAAGTACTGAACCCGTACTTCTCGCCGGCGCGGATGAAGGCCCTGCGGCCCGAGATCGGCGCTGAAACCGACCAGCTGATCGATGATTTCATCGAGTCGGGGTCAGGCGATCTCGCGCAGGTCGCCTGGCGTCAGCCCGGCATCGTGTTCTTCAAGTACCTGCTCGGCATGCCGGTCGAGGATGTCGCGTTGTGCATCGAACTCACCGACACCTCGCTCAACGGCGCCACCGAGCAAGACCGCATGGGCGCCTGGGGTGGGCTGTATCAACATCTGCACGACGCTGTGACGACGCGGGTGCATCAGCCGCCCCGAGACGACATGATCGACGTACTGCTGTCCGCCGAGATCGACGGTGAGAAACTGTCGTTTCCCGACGTCGTGTCCAACGCGATGCTGCTGGTCCAGGCTGGTCTCGAGACAACCGCCAGCGCAATGTCTTTCGCCTACCACTATCTCGCCACCAACCCCGCTGAGCGGGACCGGCTGATCGAAGAACCAGAGCTGCTGGCCAGAGCGGTGGAGGAGTTCATCCGGTTCGCCGGTTCGATCCATGGCATCCCCCGCACCGTCACCAAAGAAGTCGAGATGAGTGGATGCACCTTCGCCCGCGGCGCGTCGGTGATCGTCAACTACGCCGCCGCCAACCGCGACGAGCAGGAGTTCCCCGATGCGCACCGGTGCATCATGGACCGTCGGGAGAACCGGCACCTCGGGTTCGGCGCCGGGGTGCACCGTTGCCTCGGCTCCAATCTCGCGCGACTCGAATTTCAGGTCGGTCTCGAGCGGGTGCTGTCCCGGATGCCCGATTTCACCATCGCGCCCGGGCAGGAGGCGAAGTTCCACGGCAACTCCGTGACACGTGGATTCCGCTCGGTCCCGGTGATATTCAGCCCCGGCGAACGGTCGAGGCCGTGACCTACAACGATCTTCCGCCGCTTCTGCCCCGCGGGGTTCTGTCAACAAGCTGAGAGGGTGCCCATGAAGACCTACCGAGTGATCCAATGGATGACCGGCGACGTAGGCCGGGTCGGAGTCCGCCACTTCGCTGACAACCCCGTGTATGACCTCGTCGGCGTTCTCGTCCACAGTAAGGACAAGGTGGGCAGGGACGCCGGCGAGATCGCCGGTATTGCGCCGACAGGCATCACCGCAACCGACGACATCGAGTCGATGATCGCACTCGTTGCCGACTGTGTGTTCTACACACCGATCATCATGGACGTCGACACCCTGTGCCGGTTGTTGAGGTCCGGTAAGAATGTCGTCACCACGAGCGGATTCTTCCATCCCTCACCGGACTTCGAAGAGCCCGCCAGGGCGATACGCGCGGCATGCGAGGAGGGCGGCTCGTCGTTCCACGGTGGAGGCATCCATCCGGGATATGCGGGCGACGTCCTGCCACTCACGCTGGCACGGGTGATGAGCCGGGTCGACTCCATCAACGTGTACGAGGTGGTCAACATCCTCGACGACGCACCGGTCGACCACATCGACTGGATGGGGTTCGGCAAGGACAAGGAAAAGTTCCTCGCCGAGCCGACGATCCTGGGTCTCGGTCTGCCGTTCTTCGCCCAATCGATGTACATGATCGCCGACGGCCTCGGCGTGACCATCGACGAGGTCACCGCCGCGGAGGTCGCGGTCGCGACGGCGGTGCGGGACATCCCGCACGACGAGGGAGCGATTCCGGCCGGAACGGTTGCTGCGCAGCGGCATGAGTGGACAGCATGGGTAGGTGGACAGCCGCTGATCGTCTTCCATGCCATCTATGTGAGCGCCGGGCCCGAACAACTGGAGCCGGCATGGGATTGGGGCAAGACGCGGTACGAGATCGTCATCGACGGAGATCCGCCGACAGAGCTGACGCTGCAGGGTGTCCGGCAGCCCGACGGGACGATGGCCCACCCCGGCTACAACTGGACGGCGATGGGTGCGATCAACGCGATTCCCGACGTCTGCGACGCCGCACCCGGGTGGGTCACCCACCACGACCTCGGCATGGTCCGGCCCCGGGGCCTGGTGCGGCAATGACCGCCGAGCAGGTGCCGCACCCGTCGGTCGATCTCCCCCATGTCCGCTATGCCGACCTGCCCATGGAGCGCGACCGCGGCGAGGGGTGGGCGGCGCTACGCCGGTTGGGTCCGGTGCTGTACGGGGACGGGTGGTACTACCTCACCCGGCGGGAGGATGTGCTCGCCGCGCTGCGTGATCCCGAGGTCTTCTCGTCCAGAATCGGTTACGACGAGATGATCAGCCCGGTGCCGTTGGTTCCCTTGGGGTTCGACCCACCGGAACACACCCGGTACCGCCGGATCCTGCACTCGTACTTCAGCCCCCAGACCCTGAACGCGGCGCTGCCGTCGCTGCAGGCTCAAGCTGCCGAGATCATCTCGTCGATCGCCCGACGCGACCACTGTGAGGTGATGGCGGACCTCGCGACTCCGTACCCGTCGCAGGTCTTCCTCACGCTGTTCGGGCTGCCGCTCGAGGACCGAAACCGTCTGATCGCCTGGAAGGACGCGATCATCGGATTCAGTCTCACCACCGATCCCGACAGCGTCGACCTCACCCCTGCCGCCGAGCTGTACGGCTATCTGACGGAGGCGGTTTCGACACTGAGGGCGCAGCCACGGGACGGAATGCTGTCGGACCTGCTGCGTGGGGACGACCCACTCTCGGACGCCGAGGCCGTCGGTCTGTCCTTGGTGTTCGTTCTCGCCGGTCTCGACACCGTCACCTCGACCATCGGCGCGACCATGCTGGAGCTGGCACGACGGCCGGAACTGCGCGCCTCACTGCGCGAGAATCCGGGCGGCATCGCCGCCTTCGTCGAGGAGATGATCAGGCTCGAACCGTCGGCGCCGGTGGTCGGTCGGGTCACGACGCGGCCCGTGACGGTCGCGGGCGTCGACCTTCCCGCCGGCGCCGAGGTTCGGTTGTGTCTGGGCGCGATCAACCGCGACGGCAGTGATGCGCAGTCCGGCGACGACTTCGTACTGGACGGCAAACTGCACAAGCACTGGGGCTTCGGTGGCGGCCCGCACAGATGCCTGGGTTCACACCTGGCTCGGATGGAGCTGAAACTCGTTGTCAGCGAATGGCTCTCACGGATACCGGAGTTCGAGCTGGTATCCGGATTCATCCCGGAGATCACCTGGCCGTCCGCAACCTGCACATTGCCCGAGCTGCCGCTGCGGATACTTCGCTAGGGAAAACCATGGATCTCGGCACCGCAAAGCGCCCTAGAATTCGATCGATGAGCTACCAGATCGACCCGAACGTGCTGCATCGCGTCGCCAAGCAGATTGCCGGTCTGCAACTCGACGGCGATGAGCTCATCACCAGGACTGTGGAGTTGCTCAACGGCGAGTATCCCGACCTCGTCGACGCCGCACCGGGGCGGTGGGTGGGCAGCAAGGCCGGCGGAATCCTGGGAAAGGTCCGATTCCTGCACTTCAGCCCGCGCGAATACCTCGTGATCTTCGGGTCTCCCACGGGCACCCAGGGTTTCTCCGGTCGCTACAAGCACGTCGACATCCACAAGTTCCTCATCGCGGGCCGGATCGACTCCTATGATCTGGAATCCGACGACACCGCCCCGCTGCCCCCGCTGCTACCGGGTGAGCGCACCTGCCTGGAGAGGGGACATGCCCGGGGTCTGACCATTCATCCCGGCTCCTGGCATATCGAGTACGGCCGCGGAGCCGTGATCACCACGCTGCCGTTCGCCATGGTGGACACCCTGCTGGTGTCACTGGAGGTCGAGTCGGTGCGCCGCTCCACGGTGGAATTCGCGAAGCTCGTGCGGCGACGACTTCGCCGCTGACTCGCGTCGAGCGCGACTATCCTTGGCCTGTCGTCCTGATACAGAATCCAGTGAGGAATTCCATGCCGGCTGCCGACCGCCCGGCCACCCTTCCGGAAGCCTTTCAACGCACCGCATGCATCGCTCCCGACGCGGTGGCACTGCGCACGGTCGGTGACACAGAGACCTTGGTGTGGCGCGACTATGTGACCCGCGTGCGCCAAGTGGCCGCGGGCCTCGCCGCGCTCGGTGTCGGTCGCGGCGACACGGTGGCGTTCATGATGGCCAACCGGATCGCGTTCTACCCGCTGGAGGTCGCCGCGCAGCACGTCGGCGCCACCTCGTTCTCGGTCTACAACACGTCGACCGCGGAACGCCTGGCTCGTGTGTTCGCCAACACCGGCACCAGGTTGGTGTTCTGTGAACATCGCTATGTCGACCGGATAAAAGCCGGCGGCACACCGATCGACGTCATCGTCTGCATCGATGACTCCCCCGACGGCACCATCTCGGTCGAACATCTCATCGGTGGTGGCACAGCGGATTTCGACTTCGACGCGACATGGCAGGCGGTGCGGCCCGACGACGTCGCCACACTGATCCACACCTCCGGCACCACCGGTGATCCCAAGGCGGTGGAGGCCACACACACCAACCTGTTGTGCGAAGTGTTCGGCCTCGACGAGGTGCTTGGTCTGCGGTACGGGGACCGGATCACCTCGTTCCTGCCGACCGCACACACCGTCGACCGAGTGACCGCCCTTTACCTTCACGAGGTCATCGGAGCTCAGGTGACCGTCGTTCCGGATACCGCCGACATTCTCACCGCGCTGCCGGATGTGCGACCGACCGTGTGGGGCGCAATGCCTCTGCTGTGGGAAAAGCTCAGGACCGAAATAGAAGCCGAGGTCGCGGCCCGCACCGGTGTGAAGAAGGCACTGGGCGCCTGGGCGCTGGGCGCGGCGAACATCCGCGCCCGTGCGCTGCTCGACGGCCGCCGACCGGTCCTCGGCGACCGAATTCAGTACGCGCTTGCCGACAAGCTGGTGCTCGGCAGGATCCGCGCGGCGGTCGGACTCGATCGCGCCCAGTGGTTGATCTCCGGGGACGCCCCCATCCCCAAGGAGACGTTGGCCTTTTTTGTCGGCCTGGGCCTGCCGATGACCGAGGTCTGGGGGATGTCCGAACTGAGCGGTATCGCAACCGCTAGCCACCCCCGCGATGCCGTCTTGGGCTCCGTCGGACGACCACTGCCCGGCCTGCAGACAAAGGTGGCCTCCGACGGCGAGTTCCTCGTTCGCGGGCCGCTGGTCATGAGGGGCTATCGCAACCAACCCGAGAGGACCGCCGAGGCCATTGACTCCGATGGGTGGCTGCACACCGGCGACATCGCCACCCTCGATGACAACGGCGACGTGTGGATCATCGACCGCAAGGAGGAACTGATCACCAGTGCGGCCGGCACGACGATGTCACCGTGCCGCATCGAGAAGGCGATCAAGGCCGAGTGCGATCTGATCGGGGCGATGACCACCATCGGCGCCGCTCGTTCCTTCAACACCGCGCTCATCGTGCTCGACGCGCAAACCGCGATCGCCTATGCAGCCCGCAACGGTCTCGCCGACGCCTCCGCGCAGGCACTGGCCGCCGATGCCGAGGTGATCGCGCAGATCGCGACCGACGTCGGGCGGGGAAACACGAAGCTGTCCCGCGCGGAGCGGATCGAGCGGTTCACGGTGCTACCGGTCTTCTGGGAGCCGGGCGGCGACGAGATGACGCTCACGATGAAGCTCAAACGCAAACGGATCGCTCAGAAGTACGCCGCCGAGATCGCCGACCTGTACTCGGCCGAGCCCCCGTCGACAGTGCACGAGCCCTGCACGGCCACGCTGCCAGGGAGAATTAGCTGCTCGCGCGCCACCCCGCTCAGGCGAACACGGTCTTGAAGCGCTCCAGAGACTCCCGGATATCACCCTTCAACGAGCTGGCGACGACCATCCCGATCGGACCGAACAATGCCGGCCCGCCCAGGTGCACGTCGAACGTCACCGTGGACAGATCGTCACCACTGGGCTTGACCTTGCCGATCAGCTTGACCTTCACGCCGCCCTTGCCGTCGCCGTTGAGCGTCATCGCCTCCGGCGGCCGGTAGTGCACGACCGTCCACCGCATCCGGTTGGGCATGCCCTTGACCTCGACGATCGAGTCCAGAACCGTGCCCTTTTCGATGGTGTCCGGCAGCGTGGAACGCCACACCCGGTGGATGGACAGCCATTCCCGGTAGCGGGACAGATCCGATGCGCTCTCCCATGCCTTCTCCGGTGGCAGCGGTACGTCGACGGAGACCGATAACTTGGCCACGCGCGAACCGTCCTAGGAGGAAGGCGGCGCCGTCGGGGGTTGCTGCTGCTGCGGCGTCCCCGGCGGTGTCTCGGAGGTGGGGGGCTGACCGGACTGCTGTCCGGGCGGCACCGGTCCGGACGGGGCGGTGTTGTCCTGGACGGCCTTCTTGGCGGCATCCTGCACCTTGTCCACCTGCGAGGCGTACTTGCCCTGCGTCTTCTTGTCGACGAGGTCACCGGCCTTGTCGATCACGGTGTCGACCTTGTCGGCGTTCTTGCCCAGCAGATCCTTGGCCTTGTCGAGAAATCCCATGTGCCCAGGCTACCGTTCGCGCTGGCGCCACAACCCGCGGCGTTCGCCGAGGGCGGCGCCCTGTACCCACCAGATCACCTCGATGGCGAGCGCGCCGAGCAGGCCGATGCCCAGGGCCGTCGACGTGGCCGCGACGTTGGCCGTGTCCAGGATGAACAGCTCCCGAGCCGCCGGGATGCTGAAGATGACGAGGTAGGCCAGGGCGGACGCCGCGACCAGCGCCACCCGCCACCACTCGTAGGGTCTGGCCACCACAGCCAGCACCCACAACGCGGCGACCAGCAGGGTGATCAGCGCTGCGGTGGACGCCTGGGTCTGCTCGGTCTCGGTGGCCGCGCGGCCCTCGTAGGCCAACAGGTACGAGGTGAACGTCGCGACGCCGACGACGATCCCCGACGGCAGGGCCGAGGTCATCACCCGCCGCACGAAGCCCGGGCGGGCCCGTTCCTTGTTCGGGGCCAACGACAGCACAAACGCCGGGATCCCGATGGTGAACCACGCCGCGATGGTGACGTGGATGGGCTGGAACGGGAAGGGCAGTGGGTCGGAGCCGAACAACTCCGCAGACAGCCCGGCCAGGCCCACGAGAACGGCGAGCAACACCGAGTAGACCGTCTTGGTGAGGAACAGATTCGAAACGCGCTCGATGTTGCCGATGACCCGGCGTCCCTCACCCACCACATAGGGCAGGGTGGCGAACTTGTTGTCCAGCAACACGATCTGCGCCACCGCCCGCGACGCCGAGCTCCCCGAACCCATCGCGACCCCGATGTCGGCGTCCTTGAGAGCCAAGACGTCGTTCACGCCGTCTCCGGTCATCGCGACGGTGTGCCCGCGTGACTGCAGCGCGTGCACCATCGCACGCTTCTGATCGGGCCGCACCCGGCCGAACGTCGTGCACTCCTCGAGGGTGTCGGCGAGGTCGTCGGGGCGTTCGGGTAGTTCACGGGCATCCATGGTGTGTCCGGCGAGACCGAGCGAACCTGCCACCGCCCCCACCGACACCGCGTTGTCACCCGAGATCACCTTGACCGACACCTGCTGTGAGGCAAAGTAATCCAGAGTGTCCCGGGCGTCTGGACGGATGCGCTGCTCGAGCACCACCAGCGCCGCGGGGGTTACCGTGCCCGGAGCGGCGGGATCGTCGACGGGGCAGTCGCTGGAACCGAGCAGCAACACCCGAAGGCCCCGCGCACCGATCTGTTCGGCCGCCTCGGCCGCCGGGGACGCCGGGTCCAGCAGCACGTCCGGCGCGCCGATCACCCAGTCACCGTGCCCCGCGTAGGACGTACCACTCCATTTGGTCGCCGACTTGAAGGGCGCGGTGGCGGTGGCGAGCCAGCCGGGCGGACTGGTGAACGCCTCGGCGATCGCGGTCATGCTGGCGTTCGGGCGGGGGTCGTCGGCGGCCAACTGGGCCAGGACGTCACCCACATCTACTGGGGCCACTTCAACTCGGGCCAGCATCTTCAGATCGCAGACCCGCATCCCGTTCTCGGTCAGCGTTCCGGTCTTGTCGGCACACACCACATCGACGCGGGCCAGCCCCTCGATGGCCGGAAGCTCGTTGACCAGGCACTGCCTGCGACCGAGCCGGATCACCCCGACCGCGAACGCGATCGAGGTCATCAGCACCAACCCCTCGGGGACCATCGGTACCAGCGCTCCGACCATCCGCAGCACCGATTCCTGCCAACCCGCACCGGTGGTGAACAGCTGGGTGTAGATGATCAACGCGCCGGCGGGGACCAGCAGATAGGTGATGAACTGCAGGATCTTGTTGATGCCGCTGCGCAGTTCGGATTTCACCAGCGTGAACTTGGAGGCCTCTTCGGCGAGCTTGGCGGCGTACGCCTCGCGACCGACCTTGGTGGCGCGGTAGGCGCCGGTTCCGGCGACCACGAAGCTGCCCGACATCACCTGGTCACCGGCGTCCTTGGCGATCGGGTCGGCCTCCCCGGTCAACAGGGACTCGTCGATCTCGAGGTTGACCTCTTCGAGGACCACCCCGTCCACCACGATCTGGTCACCGGGCCCCAGCTCGATGACGTCGTCGAGCACCACACCACTGGGGGCCATCGCGTGGGTGCCGGATTGCCTGCGCACCAGCGGTTTCGCCTGGCTGACGATGGCCAGTTCGTCCAGGGTCCGCTTGGCGCGCAGCTCCTGGATGATGCCGATCGCGCTGTTGGCGATGATCAACAGACCGAACGCGCCGTTGATCACCGAGCCGGTGGACAGCACGATGATCAGCAACACGCCGAGGATCGCGTTGATGCGCGTGAACACGTTGCCGCGGACGATCTCCGATACGCTGCGCGCCGCCCGGGTGGGGACGTCGTTGGTCTTGCCCTCGGCGACGCGCTGGGCGACTTCGTCGTCGGACAGGCCGACGACGACAGCGCTACTCATCGGGTGAAGGTTCCTTTGCCGTCCTGGTCGTAGTACTCCAGCTCCAGCCAGTCACCGTCGAACGTCGCCTTCGAGATGGTGCCCGGCGGCGCGTTCTCGGTGACGAACGAGAACGTGAACACGTCACCGTCCCAGTGCTTCAGCGGCACCACCATCTTCGGCCCGAGCGCCAGCTGCAACCCGCCGTCCTCCTCTGTCACCCTTGCCGGACCCCAGAAGAAATTCGAGTACTGACCCACATAACTCGCCAGCGGTGCCGGCGGAGCGGGGTCGGCCGGCGGTCGCTGACCGACCAGCGACCCGACGGGTTGCTCCATCTCCTCGAAGGCGCCCTTGTAGAGCGCGTACCAGTCCTCGCGGACCTCACCGAACTGCACCAGGTCGGCGAACTGGGCCGTGAGCGCCTCCGGTACGCCGGACGGGGTGGCGTTGGTGAGCGCCACGATCGCCACGTCGGCCGCGGGCAACATCACGAAGTTCGTGCCCGAACCCAGCTCGAACGCTCCAGAGTGCGAGATCTCCATGCGTGCCGAGGCCGTCGCGTTGACGTTGAACCCGAACCCGTAGAAGCCCGATCGCATCGCGGGTTCGCTCGCCCGACTCGACACGCTCTGCGGGGTCAGCGCGGGCAGCAACGCATCGGGGTCGACGATCTGCTTTCCCTGGTAGCTCCCGTTGCCGAGCATCATCGTCAGCCACTTCGACATGTCGTTGAGCGAACTGCTGACCCCGCCGGCGGGCGCCTCGGCCTGCGGGTCGCGGACGAAGTCGGGTTGGTACCCGCCGTCGACGTGGATGTGCCCGACGGCGCGATTCGCTCGGACCACGTACTCGTCGAACCGCGAACTGGTCGAACCCATCCCCAGGGGTTGGTACAGCACCTGCTGGCTGAGTTCCTCCCACGACCTCCCGGCCGCGACGGCGACTGCCTCGGCTCCGGCAGTCAACCCGAAGTTGGTGTATGCGTAGGAGATCCGGAACGGGTCGAGCGGGTACTCACGCAGCTTCTCCAGTACCAGGCGCCGGTCGTAGCCGAGATCCTCCAGCAGGTCGCCGGCGTGGTCGGGCAGACCCGACCGGTGCGAATACATGTCGCCGACGGTGACCATCCTGGTGACGGCGGGATCAGAGAGCGAAAACCAGGGCAGATGGTCGACGATCGGGGTGTCCCAGCTGATCGCACCCTCGCCGACCTGGTGGGCGACCACGGTCGCGCCCAACGGCTTCGACAGCGACGCCAACTGGAACACGGTATCCGGGTCCACCCGGTTGTCCGGTCCGTCGCCATTGCGCACATCCTTGACGCCGAAACCCTTGCTGTACACGGTTTCTCCACCGTGTACGACGGCGACCGCCATCCCGGGCACGCCTGACTTCGTCATCAGGTCCTCGACCATGCCGTCGAGCTGGGACACAGCGTCGGCCACCGCGTTCTCGGGCAGCGGCATCGCGGGCACCAGGGGTGGCGGCAACTCCGGGGACGGCCCTGCCGACGGCGACGCAGAGGTCGTCGGCCCGGCGGGTTCGGCACCGTCGGTGCTGCAACCGGCGAGCAGCGTGACCAGCAATGCGACCGCCACCAGCCGGCCCGAGGGTTTCATGTTCAGACCGTAGCGCGTCGGGCCGGTCTACATCCGCCACCACGGGTCATATGTCGACTCGGAATCGACCCGCGCACCCGGAATGGGCACCACGATGCGAACCCGCTCTGCGTCGGCAGCCGACACCAGCCGCTCGGCCGGCTCCGCCCACGGGTGTGGCGCCAGGCGGTAGGTCGCCCAGTGGATCGGCACCATCAGGCCGGCATCGACGTCGGTCAGGTCGCGGNGCGCGCGCACCGCGTCCTCGGGGTTCATGTGGATGTCGGCGAACGCCGGGTGGTATGCCCCGATCGGCAGCAGCGTCAGATCGAACGGGCCGTGCTCGGCCCCGATCTCGGCGAAGCTCTTGGTGTACCCGGTGTCGCCGCCGAAGAACGCACGGTGCGCCGGCCCGGCGATCACCCACGACGCCCACAACGTGGTGTCACGTGCGAGCAGCCGGCCGGAGAAGTGCCGGGCCGGGGTGCAGACCAACGTCAGCTCACCGATCCGGTGGCTCTCGTCCCAGTCGAGTTCGACGATCCGGCCCTCGGGTATCCCCCACTTGCGCAGGTGGGCGCCGATTCCCAGCGGCACCACAAAGGGCGCGCGCTGAGTGCGGGCCAGTGCGACGATCGTGTCGATGTCGAGGTGGTCGTAGTGGTCGTGGCTGATCACCACCGCGTCCACGGCGGGCAGCGCCTCCAGCAGCAGCGGCACGTCGTGCATCCGCTGGGGGCCTACGGCGCGCGACGGCGAGCAGCGCTGGCTCCAGATCGGGTCGGCCAGCACCCGGTAGCCGTCGATCTCGATCAACACGCTGGAGTGCCCGTACCAGCTGACGGCAGCCTGTGACGGCGCGATGTCGGCGGGCGGTACCTCGGCCAATGGGATGGGGCCGGGCGGTTTGCCGTGCGACCCGGCGTTGGCGAGGTCGCGCAGCAGCATGCGTTGCATTTCACGATTCATCGTCAGGCCCGACGGCGGCTCGAGGTTGGTGAACACCCCGTCGCGAAAGTGCGGAGAGCGGGACGCCACCGCGGCGATCTCGGCCGGGCCGGCGCCCAGGGCCGCCGGGGTTCCGTGCAACGCCCGCAGCACCCACCCGCCGGCCAGCAGGGACGCCGTGCCGAACCCGAACCGAAGCGCCGCCAGCAACATCGTCAGGCGCCCTGGAACCGTGGCGGGCGCTTCTCGATGCGCGCCACCTGGGCCTCGATCACGTCCTGGCTCGCCCATGCCCGGTCGAACAGTTCCTGATGCTGCGGCCAGGGATCCTCGTAGGCACCGTCGTCGTTGAGCACCCGCTTGGCGTGCTGCAGAGCCAGCGGCGCGAAGCCGGCGATCTCGGCGGCCCACGCCTGCGCGTCGGCGAGGGTGCCGACCCGGTTGGCCATCCCGGTCTGCAGCGCGACGTCGACCGTGAGCCGCTCGGCGGCCAGCAGCATCCCCCGCGCCCGGCCCGCCCCGACCAGCGAGGTCAAGCGGCGGATGCTCCAGTTGTCCAGCGCCAGACCGTACCTGGCGACCGGGAACTGGAAGTACGCCTCCGGCGCGACCACGCGCAGATCGCAGATCATCGCCAGGATCACCCCGGCCCCGATCGCGGGTCCGTTGATCGCGCCGATCACCGGGACCGGCGCCTGATCGATCGCGATGTTGAGGGCCTTGGCCTTCTCGGGCAGCGCCTCGGCCACACCCGCGGCGTCGGACAGATCCGCACCCGAGCTGAACACGTGGCCCTGGCCGGTGAGCACGATCGCGCGCACATCCTCGGCGGCGGCTTTCTCGATGGCGTCGCGCAGCGCGTCGACGAGTTCGACGTTCAACGCGTTGCGACGCTCGGCACGCTGCATCTCCAAGGTCATCACGGCGCCGTCACGGGTCACACCAATCATGGGCGCAAGCCTATATAAAGCGCTCTAGCCTGCTTGTGTGAGTCGGATCGGTGCGCTCAGGTTGCGCGACACATTGCTGGACCAGGGGTCTTTCCGCAGCTGGGACGACCCTCCGCTGGACATCGGTGCCGGTCAGGACTACCGGCGGGAGTTGTCCGCCGCCGCCGCGAAGACCGGTCTGGACGAGTCGGTGCTGACCGGGGAAGGCCGGGTGTTCGGCCGCCGAGTGGCGCTGGTGGCCTGCGAGTTCGACTTTCTGGCCGGGTCGATCGGGGTGGCCGCGGCGGAACGAATCACCGCGGCGGTATTGCGCGCCACCGCCGAGAAACTGCCACTGCTGGCGTCGCCGAGTTCGGGCGGCACCCGCATGCAGGAGGGCACCGTGGCGTTTCTGCAGATGGTCAAGATCGCCGCCGCCGTCGAACTGCACAAGCAGGCCCACCTGCCCTACCTCGTTTATCTGCGGCACCCCACCACCGGCGGGGTGTTCGCCTCGTGGGGCTCGCTCGGGCACGTCACCGCCGCCGAGCCCGGCGCCCTCATCGGGTTTCTCGGGCCGCGGGTCTACGAACACCTCTACGGCGAGCCGTTTCCGTCCGGGGTACAGACCGCGGAGAACCTGCAGCGCCACGGCGTCATCGACGCCGTCGTCCCCGTCGAGGTGTTGCGGTCCACCCTCGACCGCACGCTCAAGGTCGTCTCCGACGCGCCCGGGGAACCACCACCGGCACCCGAGCCCGAACCACTTCCGGACATCCCCGCCTGGCAGTCGGTGGAGATCTCGCGCCGCCCTGACCGGCCCGGTGTCGGCCACCTGCTGCGGCACGGCACCACCGAACGGGTGCTGCTGTCGGGAACCGGAGGCGGCGAGGCCGCGACCACCGTGCTGGCGCTCGCCCGATTCGGCGGCCAGCCCGCCGTCGTGCTGGGCCAGCAGCGGGTGGTGGGTGGCCTGGTGGGTCCGGCGGCGCTGCGGGAAGCCCGCCGCGGCATGGCGCTGGCCGCCGGCCTGAGGCTGCCGCTCGTGCTTGTCATCGACACCGCCGGACCGGCGCTGTCCACCGAAGCCGAACAGGGCGGGCTGGCCGGTGAGATCGCCCGCTGCCTGGCCGAACTGGTCACGCTGGACACTCCGACGGTGTCGGTACTGCTCGGGCAGGGCAGCGGCGGGCCCGCCCTGGCGATGGTGCCCGCGGACCGGGTGTTGGCCGCGCTACACGGCTGGCTGGCGCCACTGCCGCCGGAGGGGGCCAGCGCGATCGTGTTCCGCGATCTCGAGCACGCACCGGAACTCGCTGCTGCACAAGGCATTCGATCAGCCGACCTGCTGCGCAACGGCATCGTCGACGCGATCGTCGCCGAGCGACCCGATGCCGCCGACGAACCCGAGGAGTTCACCCGTCGGCTGTCGGCCACCATCGCAGACGAGCTGCATCGGTTGCGGTCGGTCCCGACCGAACAGCGGCGCGCTGCCCGGTTCGAGCGCTACCGCCGCATCGGCCTGCCGAATTGACGTTGAGGCGGCGCTCACGCAGACAAAGTGCGAGTAGTCAGCCGCGTGGCTGCAGTCTCAACGGCTCCGAACTCATCCGGCCGCGAGTGCCGCCAGCATCGCCGCACAGGTGATCAGGCTCAGCGGCAGCCGCAGCAGGCTGCGCCGGGTCCAGCGGACGGCCGCAGCCTCGTCGACGTCCGCAGGATCCCTCCGCTCGAACGCCGCGGCCTTCGGCAGGAGGTCGAAGGCCGACCAGATCCGCATCACCGCGTGGCTGACCAAGGCCACCAGCAGTGCCGCGCCGACATCGGCGTCCCCCCAGGTGAGGACCAGGGTGACGACGAGCAGCACCTCGAACACGGTGTGTACCGGCAGCCAGAACCGCACCCGCGAGATGCCACCGTTGTGCGATTGCACGATGCCGGGCCGTTTGGGCCAGTAGGGGTCGACGACGACCGCCTCGTAGACGGCACCGCCCAGCGAGATACACGCCGCAAGCGTCGTGGCGGCGATCAGGACGAGAGTCGGGGTACCCACAGCCAACGATTATCCTTGCTGCACCATGGCCCAGATCCAGCCTTTCCGAATCGCCGTATCCGATGAAGACCTCGTCGACCTCGCCGCGCGATTGAAACGCACCCGCTGGCCCGAGGCCGAATGCGTCGACGACTGGAGCCAGGGCATCCCCCTGGCCTACACCCAGGAGCTCGCGCGGTACTGGGCCGACGAGTACGACTGGCGCGCCAGGGAAGCGGCACTGAACCGGTTCGACCAGTTCACCACCGAGATCGACGGTCTGCCAATCCATTTCATTCACCAGCGATGCGGGCGCGACAACGCGTTCCCGCTGGTGATCACCCACGGCTGGCCGGGTTCAGTGGTCGAGTTCCACAAGGTGATCGAACCACTGAACGACGCCGGATTCGACGTCGTCTGCCCGTCGCTGCCCGGCTACGGGTTCTCCGGCAAGCCGACCGCCACGGGCTGGGGCGTCGAGCGCATCGCCGAGGCGTGGGATGAACTGATGGTCCGTCTCGGCTACAAACACTACGGCGCGCAGGGCGGGGACTGGGGCGCCGCGGTGACCACCGCGATCGGCCGCAACGGCCGACACTGCGTGGCGATTCACACCAACATGCCGTTCGGCCGCCCGCCGAAGGACCTGCGGGAACCCACCTCAGAGGAGGCCGCCGCCCTCGAGCGACTCGGCTACTACCGGCAGTGGGATTCGGGCTATTCGAAGCAACAGGCGACCCGGCCGCAGACGCTCGGCTACGGGCTGGTCGACTCACCGGCCGGGCAACTGGCCTGGATCGTGGAGAAGTTCTGGTCGTGGATGGACTGCGATGGTCACCCCGAGAACATCCTCACCAAAGACGAACTGCTCGACAACGTGATGCTGTACTGGGTCAACGGCGCAGCCGCCTCCTCGGCCCGGCTGTACTGGGAGAGCTTCGGCAGCTTCGGCGGCGGCGCACCGGTGGTGCTACCCACCGGCGTCGCGGCCTTCCCCAAGGAGATCCTGCGGGCGCCGCGACATTGGTGCGAGGCCAACTACAACATCACCCGGTGGACCGACATGCCACGCGGCGGCCATTTCGCCGCCTTCGAACAGCCCGCCCTGTTCGTCGAGGAGGTCAGCGGCTTCTTCGCCGGTTTCCGTTAGCCCTCACAGCACCGAGGGCGGTGTGACCGTGTGCACCGTGGTGACATACCCGGTGCCGACCCGTTCCGTCACTGTCACATACGGCGTGCCGTCGCGCCCGAAGGTGACCGGTTCGACCGTGTCAGCCGGGCCCAGGTCGAGATCGAGGACCTGGCTGGCACCGCCCTGCGTCAGGGCCCACACCCCGGCATCCGCACCGCGGACGGTGATGTACGCGGTGCCGTCGGCGCCGAATGCCAACGCCGACTGTTCGAACACGTAGTTCGACTGTTGCGGCACAAGCGCACCCGTGACGTCGAGGGTGGCGACTGTCGAGCCGTTCTGATCGAAGCCGAGGATGTGGTGGGTGAATGTTGCCGATTCGACGGTGACGAGATACGCCGTGCCATCGGGACCGTATTGCAGTCCCGGGAAGTTGGGCCGCAGCGGACCACCCGGGAGTGCCGGGGTCACCGCGTCGTTGGTCAGTGTGAGCACGGCCTGTGACGTGACCTTGCCCTGTGCATCCTTGAACTGGATGACCTGGTAAGGCACGCCGTTGGGAGCGAAACTCACCGGATTCCCGACAGTGCCGCCCTCGGGGAGGGGCACCGTTCGTGTGATCGTCCCGTCGGCATCGAGCACTGCGAGATAGGTGGTGCTACCGGAGGTATAGGCGACGTAGCCGCTCTCGCCGCTGTTCGGGTTGCCCGCCTGACCATCGCCGACCACGGCAGGAATCGCGCCGGGGACGGCCACGGTGGTGACGCCACCGTCGCTGTCGACGACGGCAACGCTGAACACCTCGGTGGCGGAATCGCGCACCGGGACATACACGGTGCCATCGGCAGTCACGCTGATCGGATTCCAGATTCGGCCCTCGATGGGATCAGAGGTCGTGATGGTGTCCGCGGTGATCTTCGAGATGTAGGTTCTGCCGGTCGCTTCGTCGTAGGTGGCCTGGTAGACGCCGTCGGCAGTCACCATCTCGGCGGTGACCGGAGATCCGGGGATCTCGCGCACCGTATTCGATGTCCCGGTCAAGGTGTAGACGCGAGTCGTCGTGGTCCCGAAGTAGTTTCGCGCGACCGTGAGGTATCCGCGACCGTCCGGACCGATCACGATGTTCTCGGGCGCTGAAGTCCCCGACGGCAGCGACACCCGTCGCGAGTTCCCGTCACGGTCGACTGCCAACAACAGCGGATTGCCGAACAGTGGGGTTGCGCCCACGATGTAGGCGCTGCCGTCCGGCGCCACGGCCAGCTCTCCGCCGGCTCTGCCGACCTGAAACACCCTTACGGAGTTGGTTTCCGAGATGCGGACGAGGCGATCGCCGGACAACGAGAACTGGCGGGTCTGCAGGAACACCGAACCGTTCGGCGCCACCTTCATCGGCAACGAAGGCTGCCCGATCACCGTCCCGATGGTTTTCACCGTCCCGAAGCCGTCCACGGCCGAGATGGTCGACGTGTTGGTGGACTCGCGGTAGGTCACCAGGACAAGGCTGCCGTCGGCGCGCACCACCGCAGGCGCCTGTTCCCGCGGCGCACCGGAGATGTTGCCTGTCGTCGTCAGCACCTGCCCGTTCTCGTCCAGAATGCTGACCCTGGTGCCGATGGGCGACATCGTGGTCGGGTCCACGTCGTAGGTCACCTGGTAGATGGTGCCGTTGGATCCGACGATGACGGGCCCGGCGGATTTTCCGGGTGTCGACGCGCTTGCCTCGATGACGGGCGTCACGCCGACATCGATTGTCGTGGTCCGAATCCCACCGTGCCCGTCGCTGACCGTGAAGACCAAGGTGTCGGTGCGGGCAGAGGCAGGTGCGCCCGGTTCGCCCGCGGCCGCGCGTGCCGCCGCGGTGGGTGTGTAGGTGAAGGTGCCGTCGCCGTTGTCGACCACGGCGCCTTTGTCGGTCGGCGCGGGACCGGTGAAAGTGAGTGTGTCGCGGTCGAAGTCGAAAGCATCGACCGTGACGATCACCGATCCGGTGCTGAGATTGCCGGCACTGGCGCGGGCCCGGGCACCAAAAGGGACCACATTGGCCGGCGAGATGTCCACGCTGACGTTCTGTGTCGCAATGTTCCCGGCACTGTCGGTGATCGTGACCGTGAAGGTGGTGGTCTTCTGTTCGTCGGTGGCGTCGTCGGCTGCTGCAGCGTGCCGGGCAGCAGCGGTCGGTGTGTAGGAGAAGCGGCCGGAGGAGTACACCGTCACCCGACCCCTGTCCGTGGCCGTCGATCCCGTGAAGGTGAGCCGGTCGCCGTCAGGATCCGTCGCCGTCACCCGACCGCTGACCGAACCGGTGAAAAAGCCTGGATCGCTCGTGGTCACCTCTACGGGCACGGGAGCCGTGTTGTCTGTGTCCTCGACCAGTTCGGTGAGGCCTGGCTGCGCCCACGACTCACCGATCTTTGCCTTCTGCGGGTCGAACTGGCGTCGCGCGTACGCCAGAACCGCCCACAGCAGCGGTGATTCGGCCGGCCCCTCAGGGGAAGTGGCGCTGGAAAGCGGGGCGAAAGCCGTCTCAGGGACGCTGATCGGGGTGGTGGACGTCTCCTCGACCGCCGGTACCGTCGTAGTTTCCTGAGCCGGCACGGTGGGCCCGGAAATGACCACGTCACGTCCGCCGTCGCCCTGCACAGCCGGCTGCTCATCGGGAACCGTCCTCGGAATGTCCGGCTCCGCAGCGGGTACGGACTCGTCGGCATCGCCGCTGAACGAATCGGTCAGGCGCTCCTGCGTCTCATCCTGTTCGCTCTCACGGGAGGAGCGTTTCCGTGGCTTCGCCGGCTCCTCTTCGGCGTCCTCGTCACCATCACCGACCGACTCATCGTCGTCGGTGTCGTCGGTGGGGTCGGTCCGCGGGGCGTCGGCGTCCTCACCGTCCGCTTTCTCCGGCCTTGATTCCTGTGAACGCTTGTCGGTGGTGTTCTCGGAGCTGCTGTCAGCGGTGTCACTGGAGGACGCCTCCTCGCCGGACTGAGCCCATACCTGCCCGGGAGCGGTGACCACAGCGGTCCCGATTCCCAATGCGACAGCCAGCGCGCCGACCCGGCCGACATAGTTTGCTTTCGCCACCGACAATTTCCCCCCGGACCCGCAGACATTGACCAGGCAACATTAAGGCACGATTCCCGAATGTGGGCAAAAACGTTGAGAAGACGCCAGACCCGGGCCGCCATGACGGTGCGCTGACAGTCGGCTGCGTCAGCTGATCGGCAACCTCGTCGTAGCAAAACACCGTTGCTGTAACGCGGCCGCCACGCTCGGTCCCGGCACGGCAGCGCGGTCGACACAGCGCATCGTGTCCCGCGAAACATCGCGAGGTGCGAGTACGGGCGATGGCCGCCCCCAACGAGGAGGTACTAGAGCACGAGTTCGACGGCGTCGCCCACGTTCACGGTGACGACGTCACCGGAGGCCGCGACCGACAGGTCCTGTGGGAGCGCGTCACCGGCAAGGCGGGCGAGTTCGGCCACGCCGTTGGCGATCGGTGTCGCCGCGACGCCGAGGAGCTGGTTCTTCCCGGCGTCGAGGAAATCGCCCTTGGGCCTGCCGGGTGACCGGGGGACGTCGATGCTGAAAGTCTCGGCACGAGAAAACAATTCATGGACGTCGAACACCTTCACCCGGACCGTCTCCTCGGACAGCCTTCCCAGGACGCGGCCGGACTCCGGATCGGTGACCACCTGGCCCGTCCCCGAGAACACCGCGAAGACCATGCCGGGCGCCACGCCCGCTCCCGCGCCCCGGTTGATGACGAGCGTGTACTCGTCCTCCACGAGCGCCACCGATCCGGTGATCGGCTCGTTCATGAACGTTCCGGGTCCGCAGCGGCGACCTGCCGCGAAATCGTCGGCGTGCCACCGTCTCTGATCCGCGGCCTGGCGGACGGGACGGCCACTGGCGCTGTCGACCTCGCGAGCTCGGTGGCGGTCTTGGCCTGGATCAGCGCGATCACGGCCTGCTGATGCCGCTCGGTGCCGAACGAGTTGAGGGCGAACGCCAGCTTGGTGTCGACGAACTCGACGGAGCGCTCCAGCTCGCCGGTCGGACGGGCGACGTGGTGGGCGTCCTCACCGGGCACGGCTTCCTCACCGGGCACGGCGTACCACTTGTGAGCGACGACGCCGAGCGCAAGCGAGAAGCACGGGACCAGCACGACGGCGAACATCGTTCCGAGCGCGCCGTCGAACGTCACCGACCCGAAGACGCTCAACACCACCGACAGCGCGAGGGCACCGAACAGCCGAAGCGCGGGCGGTATCTCGGCGACGATGCGCCACCCGAACGTGACGAGGCGGGCAAAGGCCTTGACGAAGGCCGCACCGAATCGGGCCACCCGCACACCGAAGCGGGACATCGCCGAGCCGGCGGTGGTCGCGAACCGCCCGAACTCGGCGGCGTAGTCCCGCGGTGGACGGGCCGGTTTCGGGGTCGGTTCCTGCCGAGGTTCGGGTTGTTCCTGCGCCGTGTCGGGCTGTGCCGCCGGCTGTTCTGCGAGTGCTACTGCCACAGTGCCGGCTCGAGCCGTCGGCCTCTCGTCGATCGCGCCGATGCTAACCACTTCTGCATCATCCATTAACACCCGTCACAGGTACACCTGACGCGCCGTGTCCGGAGCAGAAACCGCGTGAGGCGGTCAGGCCAGTGACTGCACCCACGACTGGTGCAGTGCGGCGTAATGGCCGCCCTCACGGGAGGTGAGCTCTTCCGGCGACCCGTCCTCGACGATGCGGCCGTGCTCGAGCACCAGCACCCGGTCGGCGATCTGCACCGTCGACAACCGGTGGGCGATCACCAGCGCGGTCCGGTCGGCCAACACCGTCTCCAGGGCCCGTTGCACCATCCGCTCGCTCGGAATGTCCAGCGACGACGTCGCCTCGTCGAGGATCAGAACCGCGGGATCGGCCAGGAACGCCCGCGCGAACGCGACGAGCTGCCGCTGCCCCGCCGACAGCCGCCCGCCCCGCTTGGCGACGTCGGTGTCGTATCCCTCGGGCAGGGCCTCGATGAAGCTGTGCGCGCCCACCGCCTCGGCCGCGCCCCGGACCTCTTCGTCGGTGGCATCCGGTCTACCGAAGCGGATGTTGTCGGCGACGGTGCCGTCGAACATGAAGTTCTCCTGCGTCACCATCACCGCGTGGCGGCGCAGTTCGGCCTGTGTCATCTGGCGCAGGTCCACCCCGTCGAGCGTCACCGATCCCGACACCGGGTCGTAGAACCGGGTGACCAGTTTGGCGATCGTCGTCTTGCCCGCACCCGTGGTGCCGACCAGGGCCACCGTCTGGCCTGCCGGCACCACCAGGTCCAGGCCGGGCAACACCGGCCGGCCCCGTGCATACTCGAAATACACGTCGTCGAAGGCGATCTCGCCGCGGACCGGGTCGAGGGTGACGGGGTGCTCGGGGTCCCTGATGCCCGGCTTCTCGGCGAGCACGCCGGCGAGTTTCTCCAGCGCCGACGAGGCTGACTGGAAGGTGTTGAAGAACTGCGAGATCTCCTGCATCGGCTCGAAGAACATCCGCAGGTAGAGCAGGAACGCGGTCAGCGTGCCGATCGTCATCTCGCCCTGCAGCACCCGGTAGCCGCCGTAGAGCAGCACCACCCCGGTGGTCAGGTTGCCGACCAGCTTGACGCCCGGCATGAACACCGCCAGCAGCCGAAACGTCTTCTCGTTGATCACCCGGTAGCGGTCGGCGACGTCTTCGAAGATCTCCTGGTTGCGCGGCTCGCGCCGGTAGGCCTGGACCGCCTTGATCCCGGTCATCGTCTCCACGAACTGGACGATGACCAGCGCCGAGATCTCGCGCACCTCGCGGTAGATCTTCGACGAGCGATCGTGGAACCACCAGACCAGCACCACCAGCACGGGGAATGCCGCCAGGCACATCAGCCCGAGTTTGGCGTCGAGCACCACCAGCAGAACCGCGGTGCCGAACAGCGTGAGCACCGCGGTGATCAGGCTGTCGAACCCGGTTTCCAGCATGTCCTGGATGGCCTCGACGTCGTTGGTGGATCGGCTCACCACCCGGCCGGAGGTGTAGCGGTCGTGAAACGCGATGTCCAGACGGCCGAAATGGCGGAACACCCGCCGGCGCAGCTCACGCAGCACCTTCTGGCCGATGCGCCCGGAACGACGCAGGAAGAACATCCGGCTGACCGCCTGCACCACCACCACGGCGCACAACGCGCCGACGATCATCAGCAGGGTGTTCGCCGGGCCCCCGTCGACCAGCGGCGGGATCCCGTCGTCGATGCCCTTCTGCACCAGCAGCGGAACCGACAGCCGGGCAACGTTCTCCACGACGACGACGACGGCCAGTGCCGACAAGCTCCACTTGTACGGCCGCAGCAGCGAACCCAGCAGCGCCCGCGCTTCGCGCCGTCGCGGCACCGTCTCATCGATCGGCAGGTCACCCTGCTCGTCGAACTTGCCGCGCCAGTCGGTGGTCGTCTTCTCCTCGCGCGAGCGCTCGTCGGTGGTCGTCTTCTCCTCGCGCGAGCGCTCGTCGGTGGTCGTCTTCTCCTCGCGCGCGCTCACCGGCCCTCCAGCACTCGGTCTTCGAGCTGCGAACGCGCATCGTCGTCATCGCCTTCGATCCGCGCGACCGGCTTGTCGGCCTCCCAGACACAATCACGCTCGGCGCCGTCGTCGAGCTCGTCGTCGGCGGCCAGCAGGTACCGGTATTCGGGAACCTCGCTGAGCATCTCCGCGTGGGTACCGACGTGGGTGATGGTGCCGTCCTGCAGCAACGCCACCCGGTCGGCGAGCATCACCGTCGACGCCCGGTGCGCCACCACGATGCCGGTCACGTCATGGAGCACCCGGCGCAGCGCCTCCTCGACCACCGCCTCGGTATGGACGTCCAGCGCGGACAGCGTGTCGTCGAGCACCAGGATCCTCGGATCAGCCAGGATCGCGCGGGCCAGCGAAAGCCGTTGGCGCTGACCACCGGACAGGCTCATCCCCTGCTCGCCGATGCGGGTGTCCAAGCCGAACGGCAGGTCGTAGACGAACTGCGCCGCGGCCACGTCGATCGCCTGGCGCAGCTCGGCGTCGGTGGCGCCCGGACGACCCAGCCGCAGGTTCTCCGCGACCGACATCGAGAACAGCGTCGGATCCTCGAACGCGGTGGCCACCGCGTCCCGCAGCGCATCGAGGGACAACTCGCGGATGTCCTGGGCGTCGATGCGGATCTCCCCTTCGCTGACGTCGTACAACCGCGAGATCAGTCCGATCAGCACCGACTTGCCCGCACCGGTGGCGCCGACGAGCGCCAGCGTCTCCCCGGGTTCGACGGTGACGGTGACGTGTCGCAGCACCCAGTCCTCGGCTCCCGCTGCTTCGTCCGGCCCGCCGGACGCGGGGAACTTGAAGCCGACGTCGATGAGCTCGAGCCGCCCGCCTCGCGGCGTCTGGTCCCGTGGGCCGTCGGTGATGTCGCGGGGTGCGTCGAAGATCTCGGCGATGCGGTTGGCCGCGGTGAAGGACTCCTGCGTCATCGACAGCAGAAAACCCAACGAGGCGATCGGCCACACCAGGGACAACATCATCGTGATGAAGGCGACCAGCGTGCCCATCGTGACGTACCCGTGGCCGGCGGCGTATGCGCCGAAACCGAGCACGACGATCAGCGTCAGGTTCGGGATGATCTCCAACAACGTCCAGAACTTCGCCGACACCGACACCCGGCGCACCTGGGTGTCGTACAGATCCGTGAGTTGGTCGTCGAACCGCTGGTAGACGTAGTCCTCGCGGCCGAACGACTTGACGACCCGAAGACCGAGGGCCGACTCCTCGACGTGTGTGGCCACGTGGCCGGCCTGGTCCTGGGCCTGTCGCGACAGCCGGGTGTATTCCTGCTGGAAGTGCAGCACCGTCAGCGTGATCGGGACGATCGACACCAGCACGACCACCCCGAGCGGCCAGTACATCGCCAGCAGGATCGAGGTGACCACCACGATCTGCAGGACGTTGAGCATCAGGAAGATCAGCCCGAACGACATGAACCGGCGAATCGTGCCCAGATCGTTCATGATCCGCGACAGCAGCTGACCGGACTGCCACCGGCCGTGAAACGACATCGGCAGGATCTGCAGCCGCGCATAGAGGTCCTTGCGGATGTCGGCCTCGACACCCATCGTCGCGCGCGACACCAGCCAGCGCCGGATGAACCACAGCACCGCCTCGGCGACGCCCACCGCCATCGCCGCGGCGCCGACCACCCACAGCCCCTGCTGGTCCTGATGACGGACCGGGCCGTCGATGACCGCCTTCGTCATCAGCGGGATGGCCACGGTGGCGCCCAGGCTGGCGAGCGCGGTGACGATCATCGCGATCCAGCGCACCCGGTAGGGCATCAGGTACGGCAGCATCCGCCACAGGTCCGAGCTGGGCCTGACACGCCTGGCCGGCGGGCCGATTGCGGGCGCAGCCCGAAGCGCGTTCAAGGAGTCACTCACTTAGAACATCTTCCCATTGCGCGCAACCGATTAACCCCTCCGCCGGAATTGCATTCCGTGCGCAAGAAGGCGAGTGAGGACCACGCGGAACACAGTTCCGGCGGGAGGTGCCGAACTGGGTGCGGTACAGCTCGGCGTACCGGCCGCCGCGGGACAGCAGCTGCTCATGGGTGCCACGCTCCACGATCCGTCCGTCCTCGACGACCAGGATCACGTCGGCGGCCCGCACCGTGGACAGCCGGTGGGCGATGACGATCGACGTCCGGCCGGCCAGCGCCTCCGCCAGCGCCTGCTGCACCGCGACCTCCGACTCCGAGTCCAGCGACGCCGTCGCCTCGTCGAGGACCACCACCTGCGGGGACGCCAGCAGCACCCGCGCGATCGTCAGCCGCTGCCGCTGCCCACCGGACAGCCGGTAGCCGCGCTCACCCACCACCGTGTCCAGCCCGTCGGGCATGTCGGCGACGAGGTCGGCGAGCCGGGCCCGGTCCAGCGCCTCCCACAGCTGGTCGTCGGTCGCGTGTGGCGCGGCCAACAACAGGTTCGACCGGATCGACTCGTGGAACAGGTGGCCGTCCTGGGTGACCATGCCGACGGTGTCCTTCAGCGACGCGAACGTCAGGTCGCGCACGTCGACCCCGTTCAGCCGCACGGCGCCGGAGTCGACGTCGTACAGCCGCGCCAGCAGAGCCGCCGTCGTGGACTTGCCGGCTCCGGAGGATCCGACCAGCGCCACCATCTGACCCGGCTGGGCGGTGAACGACATGCCGTGCAGCACCTCCTCGCCGCCACGGTCGTCCAGCTCGGCCACCTCCTCCAGCGAGGCCAGCGACACCTTGTCCGCGGCCGGGTAGGAGAACCGGACAGAATCGAATTCCACGGCGACCCCCGCGTGATCCGGCCCGGCCGGGACGACGGTCGCACCCGGCCGCTCCCGGATCAGTGGAACCAGATCCAGCACCTCGAAGACCCGCTCGAAGCTGACCAACGCGGTGGCGACCTCCACCCGCGCATTGGCCAGCGCGGTCAGCGGCGCGTACAGCCGGGTGAGCAGCAGCGCCAGCGACACGATCGCGCCGGCCTGCAGCTGCCCGCCGATGGCCAGCGCCCCGCCCAGTCCGTACACCAGCGCCAGGGCCAGCGCCGACATCAGCGTCAGCGAGTTCATGAACGTCGCCTGCAGCATCGCGGTACGCACCCCGATGTCGCGCACCCGCCCGGCCCGCACCCGGAACTCCCGGGATTCGCTGGTCGCGTCGCCGAACAGCTTCACCAGCGTCGCCCCCGGCGCGGAGAACCGCTCGGTCATCTGGGTGTTCATCGTCGCGTTGTGCGCGGCCGCCTCCCGCGACAGCCGGGCCATCGTGACGCCGATCCGACGGGCCGGAATCAGGAACAGCGGCATCAGCGCCAGCGAGGCCAACGTGATCTGCCACGAGATGCTCAGCATCACCGCCAGCGTCAGCGTCAGCGTGACGAGGTTGGACACCACCCCGGACAGCGTGTCGGAGAACGCCCGCTGAGCGCCCATCACGTCATT
Source organism: Mycolicibacterium austroafricanum (assembly GCF_902705885.1). Taxonomy (GTDB): domain Bacteria; phylum Actinomycetota; class Actinomycetes; order Mycobacteriales; family Mycobacteriaceae; genus Mycobacterium; species Mycobacterium vanbaalenii_A. The sequence goes on from NZ_CACSIP010000013.1 coordinate 85,653, forward strand.
GCCCAGCCGGCTCACCAGAGCGCCGGTTCTTGTTCGGGTGAAAAATGCCACCGGCATCCGCTGGACGTGGTCGAAGACCGCGGTGCGCAGATCGAGGATCAGACCTTCGCCGATCCTCGAGGACAACCAGCGCGTGACCAACGACACGCCCGCTTCGGCGACAGCGACAACGGCGATCACCACGGCCAGCGCCACGACCACCGCCGAACTGCCCGCCCCGGTGATCTCATCAACGACACGCCCCGCCAACAGGGGCGTCACCACGGTCAGTACCGCGCCGATGACGCTGACCCCCAGGAACACGGCCAGCCTGCGGTGATGCCGCGCGGCGAACCGCCAGATCCGGCGCAGCAGGCGGCGGTCGGTCAGCGATCGCAGATCTCCGCCCCGCGCCCGCGTCTGCCGGTACAGCGATTGCCGGGCCACCGTTTCCAAACTCATGTTTTCACCGTAGAACCTCAACGATGGATGAGGTCAAAGCCTTCCCCGGCGGTGATCGGTGATCATTCGATGACGAGGTCCGGGTTTTGCCGGGCTGGTGCGGGCAGACAGCGCCAATAGTCGGATCTCGTGCGCTGGCGCCGCCGAACGCACAGCCTCCCCCAGCCTGGGCCTCGCATCGGGCAAGATTGCAGGCATGGACAGTGGTGTGGGGTCGCCCAGAGTGCTCGTGGTCGACGACGATCCCGACGTCCTGGCCTCGCTGGAGCGGGGACTGCGACTGTCCGGGTTCGAGGTGTTCACCGCGGTTGATGGGGCCGAGGCGTTGCGCAGCGCGACCGAGACCCGTCCCGACGCGATCGTGCTCGACATCAACATGCCGGTGCTCGACGGCGTCTCGGTGGTGACCGCGCTGCGCGCGATGGACAACGATGTGCCGGTGTGCGTGCTGTCGGCGCGCTCGTCGGTCGACGACCGGGTGGCGGGGCTGGAGGCCGGCGCCGACGACTACCTGGTCAAGCCGTTCGTGCTGGCCGAGCTGGTGGCTCGGGTGAAGGCGCTGCTGCGCAGGCGGGGCTCGACGGCGACGTTCTCGTCGGAGACCATTGCGGTCGGCCCGCTCGAGGTCGACATCCCCGGCAGGCGGGCGCGGGTCGACGGGGTCGACGTCGATCTGACCAAGCGGGAGTTCGACCTGCTCGCGGTGCTCGCCGAGCACAAGACCGCCGTGCTGTCCCGCGCCCAGCTGCTCGAGCTGGTCTGGGGTTACGACTTCGCGGCAGACACCAACGTCGTCGATGTCTTCATCGGGTATCTGCGACGCAAACTCGAGGCCAATGGGGCACCGCGGCTGCTGCACACCGTCCGCGGCGTGGGGTTCGTCCTCAGACAGCAGTAGGTTGCCGTGATGAGCGCTTGCGCGAAGAACCCACAGTCGTGATCGCGCTGTCGCGGATCTTCCGGCGCACCCCGTCGCTGCGCACCCGCGTCGCGCTGGCCACCGCGCTAGGCGCGGCGATCGTCGTCGTCATCGTCGGCAGCGTGGTGTGGATCGGCATCACCAATGACCGTAAGGAACGCCTCGACCGGCGGCTCGATGAGGCTGCCGGTTTCGCCGTTCCGTTCCTGCCCCGCGGCCTCGACGAGATCCCACCATCACCCAACGACGAGGACGTCATCATCACGGTGCGCCGCCCCGGCGGCCCGGAGACCTCGAACTCCAAGGTGGTGCTGCCGCAGCTGGAACCCGGCTACGCCGACACCTATGTCGGGGATGTCCGCTACCGGGTGCGCACGGTCGACATCCGGGTGCCGGAGCCGATGTCGGTGGCGGTCGGCGCGACCTACGACGCGACCATCGCCGACACCAACAACCTGCATCGCAGAGTGCTGATCCTGTGTGTGTTCTCGGTGGGCGCGGCGACCCTGCTCGGCTGGTTGCTCGCGGCGTTTGCGGTGCGACCGCTCAAACGGCTGGCCCAGCAGACCCGCCAGATCGACGCAGGCGACGAAGCGCCCGATGTCGAGGTGCGGGGCGCCAGCGAGGCGGTGGAGATCGCCGACGCCGTCAACGGCATGCTGCAGCGCATCTGGAAGGAACAGGGCAATACCAAGGCCGCGCTGGACTCGGCGCGGGACTTCGCGTCGGTCTCGGCGCATGAGCTGCGGACACCGCTGACCGCGATGCGCACCAACCTCGAGGTGCTCTCGACGCTGGACCTCGCCGAGGACCAGCGCAAGGAAGTCGTCGGTGACGTCATCCGCACACAGACCCGCATCGAGGCCACGCTGGGAGCGCTGGAACGTCTCGCGCAGGGCGAGTTGTCCACCCAGGACGACCACGTTCCGGTCGACATCACCGAACTGCTCGACCGGGCCGCTTTCGACGCGATGCGGGTCTTCCCCGACCTGGATGTGTCGCTGGTACCGGCGCCGACGGTGATCATCGTCGGCCTGCCCGCCGGCCTGCGACTGGCGATCGACAACGCGATCGCCAACGCCGTCAAGCACGGCGGCGCCACCCGGGTGCAGCTGTCGGCGGTCAGCTCGCGGGCCGGGGTCGAGATCGCCATCGACGACGACGGTGTCGGGGTGCCCGAGGAGGAACGCACCGTGGTGTTCGACAGGTTCTCCCGCGGGTCCACCGCGTCACACTCGGGCTCGGGACTGGGCCTCGCGCTGGTGGCCCAGCAGGCCGAGTTGCACGGCGGCACCGCGACGTTGGAGGCCAGCCCGTTGGGCGGGGCGCGGCTGCTGCTGCGACTCCCCGGCCCGCGCTAGTTCAGCTCCGCCGGAACGGTATTCCAGGCGGGAAATCCGGCGCCGAGACCGCGTGGAATACCGTTCCGGCGGAGTGTCAGCGCGTGGCCAGCAGGTCGATGACGAAGATCAGCGTCTTGCCGGAGAGTCGGTGCCCGCCCCCGGCCGGTCCGTACGCCTGCGCCGGCGGAACGGTCAGCTTGCGTCGCCCACCGACTTTCATGCCGGGGATGCCGTCCTGCCATCCCTGGATCAGTCCACGCAGCGGGAACTCGATCGACTCGCCCCGGTTCCACGAGCTGTCGAATTCCTCGCCGGTGTCGTACTCGACGCCGACGTAGTGCACCTCCACATTGGCACCCGGGACGGCCTCGATGCCGTCGCCGACGACGATCTCCTCGATCACCAATTCGGTCGGGGCGGGGCCGTCGGGGAAGTCGATTTCTGGTTTGGTAGCCACCACGTCACCCTACTGCGAGGTCACACGGCATGCCGTCATCGACGAGAACGCTCATCGCGGGCGGCGGGGGCCGCAGGGACATCCTCTGGTAGCAGCAGCCTTTCGCGACACCGAGCTCGCCGATGATCACCGAGACCGTCGGTTTGTCGACAGTCCTTGGGGTGGGCGCCGCCATCCGGCAGACTGGTCAGGTGGCATCCGACAGAGACATCCTGGACCGCGTCAACGAGTTGATCAGCCAGGAGAACGAGCTACGCGACAAGCTGCAGCACCGCGAGATCGACGAATCCGAGGAGCACCGCAGGCTGCAGTCGATCGAGGTGCAACTCGACCAGTGCTGGGACCTGCTGCGTCAGCGCCGCGCGCTGCGGAACAGCGGCGGCGATCCCCGGGACGCGCAGGTGCGCCCCGCCGGCGAGGTCGAGGGCTACCTCGGCTGACCGGGGCGCAGCCGGTGACGCAGACTGACGTCGTCATCGTCGGCGGCGGACACAACGGCCTGGTCGCCGCGGCGTATCTGGCCCGGGCAGGTCGCCGTGTCCAGGTGCTCGAGCGCCTCGACCACGTGGGCGGAGCGGCGGTGTCGGCGCACGCCTTCGAGGGGGTCGAGGCGCGCCTGTCGCGCTACTCCTACCTCGTCAGCCTGCTGCCGAAGAGCATCGTTGACGACCTCGGCGTCCGGATCAGGCTGTCCCGTCGGCGGTACTCCTCCTACACCCCCGACCCGGGCGACGGCGGGCGGACCGGGTTGCTGATCGGGCCCGAGTCGACCTTCGGCGCCGTCGGGGCAGCCGCCGACGAGCCCGGTTTCGACGACTTCTACCGCCGCGCCGCAACGGTGACCTCACGCCTGTGGCCGACGATGACCGAGCCGCTACGCACCCGCGCCGACCTGCGCCGGGCAGTCGTCGCCGACGGTGGAACAGACGCAGACGCCGCATGGCAGGCGATGATCGACCGTCCCATCGGCGAGGCGATCACCGCGGCGGTGGGCAGCGACCTGGTGCGCGGGGTGATGGCGACCGACGCGCTGATCGGCACGTTCGACCGGGTCGACGACGAATCGTTGCGCCAGAACGTGTGCTTTCTGTATCACCTGATCGGCGGGGGAAGCGGGGATTGGGACGTGCCGATCGGCGGGATGGGCGCTGTCAGCGGGGCGCTGGCGGCCGCCGCCACCGGGTTCGGCGCCGAAGTCATCACCGGCGCCGATGTTTTCGCGATCGAACCGGACGGCCAGGTGCGATACCGAAGCGGCGACGCCGAGCATCGAGTCGTCGCCGACCGAGTGCTGGCCAACGTGACGCCCGCCGTCCTGGCCCGGCTGCTCGGCACAGCCGAACCCGAACTGGCCCCCGGCGCGCAGATCAAGGTCAACCTGATGCTGCGACGCCTACCGCGGCTGCGCGATCAAACCGTCACGCCGGAACAGGCTTTCGGCGGCACCTTCCACATCAACGAAACGTTCAGCCATCTCGACACCGCGTACCACCAGGCCGCGGCTGGCTCCGTGCCCGACCCGCTGCCCTGTGAAATCTACTGCCATTCGCTGGCCGACCCCACGATCCTCTCCGACGCGCTGCGTGCCGCCGGCGCTCAGACACTGACCGTGTTCGGGCTGCACACCCCCCACAGCCTGGCGCGTTCAGGGACACCCGAGCGGATCCGCGATTCGCTGACCTCGGCGGTGCTCACATCGTTGAACTCCGTGCTCGCCGAACCCATTCAGGATGTGCTGATGGAGGATTCCGCGGGCAGGTTGTGCATCGAGGCCAAGACGACGTTCGACCTCGAGCGCTCCCTGAACATGACGAACGGCAACATCTTCCACGGCGCGCTGACGTGGCCGTTCGCCGAGGACGACGAGCCGCTGCAGACGCCGGCGCAGCGGTGGGGCGTGGCGACGGCCCATGACCGGATCTTGTTGTGCGGATCGGGATCTCGACGCGGCGGTGCCGTGTCGGGCATCGGCGGCCACAACGCCGCGATGGCCGTGCTGCAGCGTTAACGCGCGCTCAACTTGTCCAGGATCGCCCGCAAGGTCGCGACGTCGTGATCGTCGAGTTCGGCGAGGACCTCAGGAGCAGGATTGCGCACATCGTCGATCATGCCGAGCATGTCGCTGCCCGCGACGGTCAGCGAAACCACCTTGCACCTGCGGTTCGTGGGGTCCGTCCGCCGCGCCACGAGCCCGCGATCCTCGAGATCGTTGACGGCCACCGTGGCCGCGGGCGCGTCGACGGTGGCGGCCGCAGCGAGTTGCTTCACTGTCAGCGGGGATCGACTCAGACGCTTGAGGATCCGGATCCTGCTGAACGGCAACCCCGATCGCTCGACGACCGCATGTTTCCAGACATCCTGGTGATCGAGGACGAATGCGGCGAGGTCTTTCCACACCGCGTCGGCGAGCTGTCTACTGGACATGCGCCTCCTTCGGAGGAAGTAACGGACCGGCGATCAGCGGCGCCAACCGTTGCGCCGAGCGCAGGCCACGTTGCGACGTCGAGTACAGGCCGAGCACCAGGATCACCAATCCCATTGCCGCGCAGATGAACCACAGCGGTCGCGCCGCCGTCGCGAAGTCGGTGCCGTCCATCGCCAGCGCCGGGCCGGCAACCGAACCGCAGAGCGCGACACCGATGCTCACACCGACCTGGCGGCTGGTGGACGTCACCGCCGAGGCCGCGCCCGCACGGTCGAGCGGCATACCGCTCACCGCGGCGTTGGTGATCGGCGCGTTGACCATCGAGAAGCCGATGCCGAAGACGGTGAAGATCACCAGCAGCGACCATACCGGCGTCGTCGCGGTCAGGAAGGTGAGCATCACCGCGGCCACCGAGATCAACACCCCCGCCACGACCAACGACGGCCGGGCACCGTAGCGGCCCACCAGACGTCCCGACAACGGGGAGAACAGCAACGCACCGAGCGCGATCGGCAGATACACGAGCCCGGTGTGCATCGCCGAGAAACCACGTTCGCCCTGCAGGTACAACGACATCATGAACAGGAACGCACCCCACGCGGCGAAGCCGCTGACGGCGGTCACCGTCGCCGCGCTGAAAGGGATGCTCCGGAAGAATCGCAGATCGAGGAACGGGTCGGTACGCCGCGATTCGTACCGCAGGAAGGCCGCGAAGACACCCGCGGCGACAGCGGCGATGGCGATGACCCGGGCACTGGTCCAGCCCAGCACGGGACCTTCGATGAGGGCGAAGACCACCCCGAACAGGAAGAGCACGGCCAAGCCCTGTCCGACCGGGTCGATGTTGCGCATGGTGCCCGATTTGGACTCCGGCACGAACAACGCGGTCAGCAGGATGGCCACCGCGCAGATCGGCAGGTTGATCCAGAAGACCGAGCGCCAGCCGATGGTTTCGATGAGCAACCCGCCCACGATCGGACCGAGCGACATCGAGATCCCGACCACCGCGCCCCAGGCTCCCAACGCGCGTGCTCGCTCCACGCGGCCGGTGAAGATCTGCGAGATGATGGACAGCGCAACGGGGTTGAGCATCGATCCGCCGATCCCCTGCAGGAAGCGGGCGCCGATGAGCGCGTCGATGGACGGCGCCAGGCTGCACGCCAGCGAACCGATGGCAAAGAGCGCCAGACCGGTCTGGAACACCCGCCGGCGACCGAGGCGGTCCCCGGCCGCGCCCGCGAGCATCAGCAGCGAGGCCAGCACCAGCGTGTAGATGTCCACGACCCACTGCAGTTGTGCCGGCGAGGCGGACAGGTCGGTGCGGATCGCCGGGATCGCGACGTTGACGATGGTCGCGTCCATCGAGACGATGAGCAGGCTCAGGCAGCAGGAGACCAGGATGATGGCCTTGCGCCTGGGCGTCATCGCCGCGACGGTTTCATTCACACAACTATTGTGAAAGTACAACTGTTTGTCGGCAAGCGACAGAGTTGTGACGTTCGACGCAGACGAGCGCGCGCGGAATGACAGTGTTTACGGCGCGTCGGCGTGCAGACGTGCGCGCTCGCGGAGACTAGCGGCTGTCGAGGTCCGAGTAGTCGCGCTCGGTGTAACCGGTGTAGATCTGGCGCGGACGGCCGATCTTGTTGGGTTCGCCGTGCATCTCCCGCCAGTGGGCGATCCAGCCCGGCAGCCGGCCCAGCGCGAACAGCACCGTGAACATCCGCGTCGGGAAGCCCATGGCCCGATAGATCACGCCGGTGTAGTAGTCCACGTTCGGGTAGAGCTTGCGCTCGACGAAGAAGTCGTCGGTCAGCGCGATCTCCTCGAGCTCCTTGGCGATGTCCAGCAGCGGATCCTGGACGCCGATCTTGGCGAGGATCTTGTCGGCCTGCTCCTTGACGATGCGCGCGCGGGGATCGTAATTCTTGTAGACGCGGTGCCCGAAGCCCATGAGCTTGACGTTGTCTTCGCGGTCCTTGACGCGCTTGACGAAGGTCGCCACGTCGTCGTCACCGTCGCGGATCTTCGACAGCATCTCCAACACCGCCTGGTTCGCGCCGCCGTGCAGCGGGCCCCACAGTGCGTTGATGCCACCGGAGATCGACGTGAACAGGTTGGCCTGCGACGAACCGACCAGCCGCACGGTCGACGTCGAGCAGTTCTGCTCGTGATCGGCGTGCAGGATGAACAGCATGTCGAGAGCCCGCACGATCTCGGGATCGACCTCGTAGGGCTCGGCGGGGAAACCGAAGGTCATCCGCAGGAAGTTCTCGACAAGGGTCAGCGAGTTGTCCGGGTACAGGAACGGCTGCCCCTCAGACTTCTTGTAGGCGTACGCCGCGATGGTCGGCAGCTTTGCCAGCAGCCGGATGGTCGACAGCTCCACCTGGCCGGGATCGAACGGATCGAGCGAGTCCTGGTAGTAGGCACTCAGCGCGTTGACGGCGCTGGAGAGCACCGGCATCGGGTGCGCATTACGCGGGAAGCCATCGAAGAAGCGCTTGAGGTCCTCGTGCAGCAGAGTGTGCCGCTGGATCTGGGTGGTGAACTTCTCCAACTGCTCGGCCGTGGGCAGTTCGCCGAAGATCAGCAGGTAGCTGACCTCGATGAACGTCGACTTCTCGGCGAGCTGCTCGATCGGGTATCCGCGGTACCGCAGGATGCCGGCGTCACCGTCGATGTAGGTGATGGCGCTCTTGGTCGAGGCGGTGTTGACAAAACCACCGTCGAACGTCGTGTAGCCGCTCTTGGCCAGCAATGACCCCAGCGCGATGCCATCCGCGCCCTCAGTGGCCTCGACGATGTCAAGGTCGAGCTCGCCACCTGGGTACTTCAGGGTGGCATGTTCCTGCCCGGCTTCGGCGTTATCGGCCACTGGGATCCCTTCTTGCTTCTATTGGATCTGTCGGGGAATCGCTGAGTCTGCCTACAAAAGGTAGTCCCATTGCACCAGTCACGCCCGCGGGGGGCGGACAGGGGGTCAGACGGCCTGTCCGAGGCCGGCGATTTCACCGGCGAACTCGGCGTAGGTGAGGTCGAGGACGGCCACCATGTCGTCGATCTCGACCCTGCCTCCCGTGGTCAGATCATCGGTCAACTCGGTCAGCGCGGTCATCAGAACTGCCGCCCAGACCGCAGCGATCAGCTTGATCCGCCGGTCGCCGACGGTGGTACCCAGGCGCTGCGCCATCACGGTGTCCACGGCACTGGCCCGGTATTCGGTTGCCGCATGCCGCAGTGCCGGGGAGGTCACGATGATGCGCATGATCTGCAGCAGCCGATCCGAGGTCAGCGCACCGGCGGGCGCCCGCCGGGTGCCCTGGGCCATCGCGATGTACGCGCGCCGCAGTGCTTCGAACTGGCCCAATTCGCGCGGTAGACGCACGAGTTCGCGGGCCACCGTCGAGAGGACCTCGTCGATCAACGCCGTGGCGATGGCATCCTTGGTGGCGAAGTAACGGCTGAACGTGCGCGGTGACACATCGGCGACGGCGGCGATCTGGTCGACCGTGGTGCCGTCGAAACCTTGCCGGTCGCACAGGGCGACGGCCGCGTCGATCAGGGTGGCGCGAGTCCGGCGTTTCTTGCGCTCGCGCAGACCGAGGGCCGGCTCCCCCCTGACTTCAGCCACCTCTGGATGCTATCTCGGCCGCCTATGAATTCAGTGAGAAAATGGCACCCCCGGACATGTTGTACCGCTCAGCGGGACGCTTCAGGGCTGCAGGCGTTCGACCCTTCCATCGCAGACCCGAATCCTGTTGTGCACCCGGTTCTCCCGGCCCTGCCAGAACTCGACCGCCTCGGGGGCGATCAGGTAGCCACCCCAGTGCGGCGGCACCGGGACGTCGTCGACGTCGGCGAACCGTTCGGTGACGTCGGCCAGTCGTCGCAGCAGCGCCGCCCGCGACGCGATCGGCCGACTCTGCAGCGAAGCCCAGGCGCCGAGCTGCGACCCCCGCGGCCGGTTGGCCCAGTACGCTGCCGTCGCCTCGGGCGACACCTTCGTGACCGGGCCGCGCACGTGCACCTGGCGGCCCAGCAGATACCACGGGAACGTCGCCGACGCGTGGGGAGTGCCGGCCAGCTGCTCGCCCTTGTCGGAGTCGTAGTTGGTGTAAAACGAGATGCCGGATTCGTCCACGCTCTTGCACAGCACCGTGCGGGTGACCGGCCGTCCCCCGGCATCGACGGTGCCGACCACCATCGCGTTGGGCTCGGCGACACCCCCCTGTTCGGCCTCCGACATCCAGGTGCTCAGCAGCGCCACCCAGCCGGCGTCGAGCCAGCCGACGTCCAGGTCGCTGCTGCCGTCCTTTTCCACCGACCCGTATTCCACCCGCATCCCGGCCAGGTGATCAGAAGTGCCCACGTGACAACGCTACCGCCGGCGGACAGACTGACGACGAGGCCGACGGGGCGGGGTGCAAGAATCGGCCCATGACTGCGGTGCCGAAAGATTTCGCTCCAGGGTTGGCGGGCGTGGTGGCGTTCGAGACCGAGATCGCCGAACCGGACAAAGACGGCGGCGCCCTGCGCTACCGCGGCGTGGACATCGAGGATCTGGTCGCGAACCGGGTCACTTTCGGTGACGTCTGGGGGCTGCTGGTCGACGGCCGGTTCGGGCGCGGCCTGCCTCCTGCCGAACCGTTCCCCCTGCCGATCCACAGCGGCGACGTCCGCGTCGACGTTCAGGCGGGCCTGGCGATGCTGGCGCCGATCTGGGGTTATCCCCCGCTGCTGGACATCGACGACCAGACGGCGCGCGACCAGCTCGCACGCGCCTCGGTGATGGCACTGTCCTACGTCGCCCAGTCTGCGCGCGGCATCTATCAACCCGCGGTGCCGCAACGCACGGTCGACGAATGTCAGACCGTCACAGCACGATTCATGACCCGATGGCAGGGCGAGCCTGATCCTCGCCACGTCGAGGCCATCGACGCCTATTGGGTGAGCGCCGCCGAACACGGGATGAATGCCTCCACCTTCACCGCCCGCGTCATCGCGTCGACGGGCGCCGACGTGGCCGCCGCGCTGTCAGGTGCCATCGGGGCGATGAGTGGGCCGCTGCACGGTGGCGCTCCGGCTCGGGTGATCCCGATGATCGAAGAGGCCGAGCAGACCGGCGACGCACGCTCGGTGGTCAAGGGCATCCTTGACCGCAACGAGAAGCTGATGGGTTTCGGCCACCGCGTGTACCAGGCCGAGGATCCGCGGGCGCGGGTGTTGCGTGCCACCGCCCAGCGGCTCGCGGCGCCGCGGTACGAGGTGGCCGCCGCGTTGGAGCAGGCCGCGCTCACCGAGCTGCGGGAGCGCCGTCCCGACCGCGCCATCGAGACCAACGTCGAGTTCTGGGCGGCGGTGATCCTCGACTTCGCGCAGGTGCCGCCGAACATGATGCCCGCGATGTTCACGTGTGGACGCACCGCAGGATGGTGCGCACACATTCTCGAACAGAAGAGGCTCGGCAAGCTGGTGCGGCCGTCGGCGATTTATGTCGGGCCGGCGCCGCGAAAGCCCGAGTCGGTCGAGGGTTGGGATCTACTCGGCTGACATGACCGGTAGCCAACCGCGGGTGGTGTTCGCCTCGGCGGCAGACAGTTTCGCGGCGCTGGTGCGGCGAATTCCGGACGGTTGCTGGGACGGACCGGGCCTGGGCGACTGGGATCTGCGCTCACTGGTCGGCCACACGTCCCGGTCCCTGGTCACGGTGAGCAGCTATCTGCAGACCGCCGCCGAGCGCGAAGACGTGCTCGACGCGGCCGACTACTACGCGAAGATCCGCGACGTCGCCGCAGGGATGGCGTCCTCAGCCATCGTCGAGCGGGGCCGGCAGGCCGGGCGTGACCTGGGCGCGGATCCGGCTGCCACGATCGACACGCTGGTGGCGCGGGTGCGTTCCGATCTGGACCGGGCCGGCGACCCACTGATCGAGGTGATCGGCGGTCTGGGCATCCGGCTCGACAGCTACCTGCCGACCCGGACGTTCGAGTTGGCCGTGCACGGAACGGACATCGCCCGCGCCGTCGGGGTCGAGTTCGTAGCGCCGGACGAGGTACTGACCGAAGCCGCGACGCTGGCGGCCCGCATCGGCGTCCGGCTGGGTCACGGACCCGAGGTGCTGCTCGCGCTGACGGGGCGGGCGGACCTGCCTGCCGGATTTTCGGTGGTCTGAAGCCCCCGATGAGTTTCCTCCGCCCGGCTGGTCTCTATCCACGTCCCATCCCGATCTGTTGAGGAGACCCCATGGCCGTCAGCCCTGAAGCCAACCAGCCGATGCTGGTGCCGCACCTCGTCGTCGACGACGCAGCCGCCGCGCTCGACTTCTACGCCAAGGCGTTCGGTGCCGAGGAGATGGCGCGGCTGCCCGGACCCGGCGGCAAGCTGATGCACGCGGCGTTCCAGATCAACGGTTCCATGGTGTTCCTCAACGATGACTTCCCCGAGTTCAACGACGGCAAGTCGACCACCCCGACCGCGCTGGGCGGCTCACCGGTGACCCTGCACCTGCACGGTCGCGACGTCGACGGACGGTTCCAGCGGGCGCTCGATGCCGGTGCCACCGTGGTGAATCCCCTCGAGGACCAGTTCTGGGGTGACCGCTACGGCGTGGTCCGCGATCCGTTCGGTCACCAGTGGTCGCTGGCCGAGACGGTGCGCGAGGTCGACTTCGCCGAGATGACCGCGAACATGGGCAGCGAAGGCTAGCTCGTCACCGCATTCGGGACGTACTGCCCGAGCAGCCACCACGGCAGTCCGTAGGACGCCGCGGCGATTCCACTGAACGCGGCGATGCTGTCCGGTTTCGGGGTGCGCACCAATTCGGGAGTGTTCGGATCCGAGTCGTACAGACCGAATTTCAGGTCGAGCTTGGGCGCAGGTGACGGTTCAGCGCCGGAGACCGGCGAGCAGTCGCTGATGCACCGGCGGCGAAGGTGCGCAGGCCGCGGCCTCGACCATGCCGGCGACAGTGGTGAACTTGACCCGAGGTCGCAGTTCGCCGCCGCGGCCGATCTCGGCGTCGTCGATCGCCTTCCACCCGGCGGCGTCGACGACCGCGGGCTGCCTACCCCGCACGAACCGGTCCAGCGAGGCGACCTTGTGGACGGGGTCGGTCAACAGCCCGTTGTTGTAGTCGGCGACCAGGTTGTGGACCGTCTGGGCGGCGCACGACTTGTTGGTCCCGATGAACCCCGTCGGGCCGCGCTTGATCCACCCCGCGACAAAGCTGCCCGGCACCGGGCGGCTGGTCTGCGGATCGAGCACCCGGCCGCCGTCGTTGGGCACCACCGCGGCGACGTCGTCGAACGGCAGACCGCGGATCGGCTTGCCGCGGTACCCGATCGACGTCAGCACCAGGTCGGCGGAGATCTCGCGGACCTCGTCGGTGCCCGTCACTGCGAACTCCACCCCGGTGGCCGCGTGCTCACCGAGCACCCGCTTGGGCGTCAGCCCGTAGGTCAACCGGATTCTGGGCCGTCCCCCCCGGGAGTCGCAGGCCTGGCCCAGTCCGGCCAGGATCTCGAGCTTGTTGCGGGTCAACGGGTCGGCTTCGTGTGCGAGATCGCGGATCACCAGATCGTGGTCGGCGGTGTCGAGTACCACCTCGCACGCCGACGTCAGACCGATGAGTTCGGGCAGGGTGAAGGCTGACGCTGCCGGTCCGCGGCGGGCTGCGATCACCACCTCCCGTACCTGGGACGCTCGCAGGGCGTCCAGAGCATGGTCGGCGATGTCGGTGCGCGCCAAGGCATCCGGTTCAGTCGTCAGGATGCGCGCCACGTCCAGCGCCACGTTCCCGTTGCCCACTATGAGGACACGTTCGCCACTGAGGTCGACGGGCAGCCCGGCGTACTCCGGATGCCCGTTGAACCAGGCCACGATTTCGGTCGCGGTCGACGTCCCGGGCAGCCCCATCCCCGGCACGTCGAGACGACGGTCGTCGGGGGCGCCGACCGCGTACAGCACTGCGTGATGGTGCTCGAGAAGTTCGTCGTGGGTGAGGTCCGACCCCACCTCGCAGTTGAGATAGAAGGAGAACCCGGGCAGTCGGGCAACGCGCTCGAAGAGCTTGGTCACCCTCTTGGTGCTCTGATGGTCGGGTGCCACACCCGCGCGTACCAGGCCGTAGGGCGTCGGGAGCTTCTCGAAGACGTTGACCCGAACGCCCTGCTGCGTCAACAGTTCGTCGGCGGCATACATCGCCGCGGGACCCGATCCCACAACGGCGACCCGGAGCGGGCCGCCCGGCCGCGGGTGCACCACCGGCGCCTCGAGCACCGGAGCGAGCTTGGAAGTCGGCGGCAGCTTGGTCTCCCGCTTCGGATAGAACGCCGCGTTCAGCTCGATGAACGGCAGCTGCGTGTCGGTCAGTCGGGTATCCGGAGCGATCGCACCGACCGGACAGGCGGATACGCAGGCACCACAGTCGACGCACGCCACCGGATCGATGTAGAGCATCTCCGCGGTGGCGAAGCCCGGCTCGTCGGGGGACGGGTGGATGCAGTTGACGGGGCATGCATAAACACACGACCCGTCGCTGCAGCACGACTGGGTGATGACGTGAGGCATGGGAAACCCTGGGTTCCTATCCGAGATGAGGTGGCCGGGCGATGACCACCTAGGCGGCGGTCACCACGTGCTGACGGGCCGGCTCACTGCGGTAGCGGCTGGGCGGTCCGTCGATCCGGCAGGCCCGCCACATCAGCTTGGCAGCCGGATTCATCAGCCCCGTCTCGTGGCACAGCATCCGGACATCGCCGAACATGTCACGCAGGAACTGCCGCGACTCGGGTGACCGGAAGAACAGCTCTCGCTTGACCTCGCGCGGGATGTCGAATTCCTTCCAGAAGGATTTCGGTGGCTTCACGATCGCCTGACACAGCACCCGCATGATGATCGGCACGTGCAGTGACAGCCAGAAGCGCTTGCGGCGCGGCAGGTGCGGAACCCGCTTGCGCAGGTACTCGTGGGCGAACGAGATATGGCGGGCCTCCTCGGCCACATGAATGGCCATCACGCGCTCCATGATCGGATGCAGCGTCTTTCCCTCCCGCAGGATGTTCTTCTGGGTGTGGTCGATGGGCTCCTCGCCGGCGAGCACCCCGAAGAAGAACGGGATGGGTAGCGGGCCGGCGGCCAGCGGGATGAACTGCGACAGCCACTTGAGCATCCGCGGCATACCCGGCACGTCAGCGCCGATGCGGTTCACCATCTCCTGGAACATCATCGTGTGGTTGCACTCTTCGACCGATTCATGCAGGCAGTACCGGTATTCCGGGGAGCCGTTCGGAACCCAGAACGAGTAGTTCATCAGCCCGCGGATCAGGATCGACTCGAAGTGCAGGCCGACTTTGGCCACGTTCGCCTGGCGCCACATCCCGATCTCGATCTGCCGCTCGACGGACTGCGACTTGTACCAGGGGTGGCGGCCGATCGGGTCGGTGCCGGGCAGGATCCAGCGGGTGTCGCCGGGAACCACCTCGAACTCGGGCGAATCCCAGTCGATGTCGGTGTACGGATTGAAGTTCCGCCGCACCGAGCCCTCGGACAGGATGGTCAGCATGTCGACGTACTCCCGGTCCTCAGGGCTGTCGCCGATCTCCATGTTCTTGCGCCAGCGCCGGATGATCGGCGTTCGAGCTTCCTTGACAGCCATCTTGAGCCTCCCGTGAGGTTTACATTCGTCCGGTCGCTGTCCAAGAACAGTACCCGTGGTCCCAGGAATTGAACAGGCCGTTTTGCGTCAGTGTGGCCGCCCGGGGTTACCTGCGTCACATGTGAGCCAGATCACATGCGATGGGCGGCACTGTGGCCTCGACCGTGGGGCCTGTGCTCGCAGCTGGAGCGTCTTGTGTACCCGGGACCCACGCTCGGCGGACCGGACGGCGGAACTTAGGCTGGTCGCATGGCCGACGCGTCGACTTCTGAGTCTTCCCTGATCATCCCGCCCGGGCTCAAACCCGCAGACGGCCGCTTCGGCTGCGGACCGTCCAAGGTCAGGCCCGAACAACTGCAGGCGCTGGCCGCCGCCGGCGAGTTGTTCGGCACCTCTCACCGGCAGGCGCCGGTGAAGAACCTGGTGGGCCGCGTGCGCGACGGACTGCGCCAACTGTTCTCCCTGCCCGAGGGCTATGAGGTGGTCCTCGGCAACGGCGGATCCACCGCGTTCTGGGACGCCGCGGCGTTCGGATTGATCGACAAGCGCTCACTGCACCTCACCTACGGCGAGTTCAGTGCCAAGTTCGCCTCAGCCGTGGCCAAGAACCCGTTCGTCGGCGACCCGATCGTCGTCAAGGCGGATGCCGGCAGTGCGCCCGAACCGGTGTCGGACCCCTCCGTCGATTTGATCGCATGGGCACACAACGAGACCTCCACCGGCGTCGCGGTCCCGGTGGTGCGCCCCGAGGGTGCGGGTGACGCGCTGATCGCGATCGACGCCACCTCCGCGGCCGGCGGCCTGCCGGTCGACGTCAACAACGCCGATGTCTACTACTTCGCACCGCAGAAGAACTTCGCCGGCGACGGGGGCCTGTGGATCGCGCTGCTGTCTCCGGCAGCGCTCGCCCGCGTGGAGGCGATCGCCGGTTCGGGACGGTGGGTGCCGGAGTTCCTGTCTCTGCCGATCGCCATCGACAACAGCGTCAAGAACCAGACGTACAACACCCCGGCCATCGGCACGCTGGTGCTGCTGGCCGAACAGATCGACTGGCTACTCGGCAACGGTGGTCTGGATTGGGCCACCGCGCGCACCGCGGATTCCTCGGGGCGGCTGTATTCGTGGGCGGAGGCGTCACCGTTCGCGACGCCGTTCGTCACCGACCCGAAGCTGCGCTCGCAGGTCGTGGGGACCATCGACTTCACCGAGGCCGTCGATGCCGCGGCTGTCGCCAAGATCCTGCGTGCGAACGGCATCGTCGACACCGAGCCGTACCGCAAGCTCGGCCGCAACCAACTCCGCGTCGGGATGTTCCCCGCGGTCGAGCCGGACGACGTGAGCGCGCTGACTGCGTGCGTCGACTTTGTGGTGGAGCGGCTTTAGCCGCGACAGAAGGTGGCGAGCGGCTTTAGCCGCGACAGAAGGTGGCGAGCGGCTTTAGCCGCGACAGAAGGTGGCGAGCGGCTGCCGCGTGTCACCTCGGTTACGGACTGATAACGCAGTAGGGTCACCTGCGTATCGGGTTTGACATCAGCCCGGAGGAGGTCGCAATGCGGGAACTCAGGGTCCTAGGACTCGACGTCGACAGCCGACGGATCATCTGCGAGACCGACGACTCCACGGAGAAGTTCATCCTGCGCTCCGACGAGCGCCTCAAGGCCGCTGTGCGCGGTGATCAAGTCGGCTCAAACCAAACCACGATCGAGGTCGAGGCCAAAAACGTGTTGCGCCCCAAAGAGATTCAGGCAAAGATCCGCTCGGGCGCGTCGGTCGAGCAGGTTGCGTCGGCGTCCGGCATGGACATCTCCCGCGTCGAGCGATTCGCCCACCCGGTTCTGTTGGAGCGTGCCCGCGCCGCCGAACTGGCCACCGCCGCGCATCCGGTGCTCGCCGACGGACCGTCGGTGTTGACCCTGCTGGAGACCGTGACCACCGCACTGGTCGCCCGCGGCCTCGACCCCGACGTCACCAACTGGGACGCCTGGCGCAACGAGGACGGTCGCTGGACCGTGCAGATGTCATGGACCGCCGGCCGGTCCGACCTGCAGGCACACTTCCGGTTCGCCCCGGGGGCACACGGCGGCACCGTCACCGCCTTCGATGATGCGGCCTGCGAGCTGATCGACCCGAGCTTCGCCCGTCCCCTGCGGCCCCTGGCGCCGGTGGCGCAACTGGCTCTCGATGAGCCGGACACCCCCCTGACGCCGCCGGCCGAGGCACCCGAGCCGCCCCCGACGACAAAGCCGCCACGCCCCAAGAAGGGCCGGCCTGCCGTCCCGGCGTGGGAAGACGTGCTGCTAGGCGTTCGTTCCAGCGGCGGCCAGCGCTAACAGCGCAATCCAGGAAACCCCGACGCCGACAGCTGCTCCGAGCACGAACCAGCGCCAGACCGGCACCGTGCGCCACCCCCATACCGTCGGGGCCAGGCCGCCGACGGCGACGAGGTTCAGCCCGACCGCGAGCAGTGGATGCACCCGCGTCAACCCGATGCTGAGCACGACGATCGCCGATCCGATCACGGCGGCGACAAACGCCGCCACCGTCAGCCCTGTTGCCCACGGCTTGGAATCGTCGGTCATTGCTCCTCGCGCAAGCGCTCGTCGGGTGTCACTGCTCCCCCACCCCGCCGAGCCTATCCCGCTCATAGAAGGCCAGCGCCGCGGCTGTCGCCACGTTGAGCGAGTCGGTCCCCCGCGACATCGGGATCCGCACGCGGACATCGCTCGATCGCATCGTCCGCTCCTGCAGGCCCGGACCCTCCGCACCGACCATGACGGCCACCCGCTGCGCCGCCAGCCCCGGCATCGCCTCGGCCAGCGACAGCGCGCCCGGGTCGGGCGTCATCGCCAGCAACTGAAAATCGGCTTCCCGCAACAGTTCCAGATCGGCCGGCCACTCCTGCGCCCTGGCGAACGGCACCAGCAACGCGTGTCCCATCGACACCCGGACAGCGCGCCGGTACAGCGGGTCGGCGCATCCACTGCCGAAGATCACCGCATCCACTCCGAGTCCCGCGGCGTTGCGAAAGACGGCACCGAGGTTCTCGTGGTCGTTGACACCTTCGAGGACCGCGACGGTTCGGGCGCCAGCGAGCACCTGCGGCACCGTCAGCTCGGTCGCACGCGACGCCGAGGCGAGCACCCCCCGGTTCAGATGGAATCCGACGACCTCGGCCATCACCTCTGCGGTCACCCGGTAGAACGGCGCGGCCACACCGTCGAGGTCGGCACCGAGTTCAACTCGCCGCCGCTCGGTGCCGAGGAACGCCCGCGTCGTGAACCGGGAGGCGAGCATGCGCTGCACCACCAAGACACCCTCGGCGATCACCAGCCCTTTGCCGGTCGGCAGGTCCGGCCGCCGGTCGACGCTGTTGAGGTCCCGGAAATCGTCGAGCCGGGAGTCGCGCGGGTCGGCGACGTCGATCACGTTGGCCATCACGCGTTTTCGTCACCATCGACAACAGATCCGACGGCACTCACAACGTGGAGACTACCCAGTTGGTCTCGAGCGCCGTTCATCGATCGACTACGTTGAACGCAGTGACCAGCGACCATCGACCCCCGGAGCCTCCCGCGCTGCCCACGGCGCTGCTCGCGCCGTGGCCCGTCATCGTGGCCATCACCTGTGGCTGGTTGACCGCGGCAGTGCTGGCGTTCACCGTGAGCCCGCTGCACGACTGGCGGCCGATCACGATCGCCGGGCTGGGTGTCGGCGTTCTTGGCACCTCGATATTTCTGTGGCAACGTCACGCCGTGCGTCGCGGGTCTCGTGGCGCCCAGAGCGGCCTCACCTAGGAGAAGCGATGGCAGCACCCGTCCTGCAAGCCCAGATCGACATCAACGCCCCGGTTTCCAAGGTATGGGCCCTGGTTTCCGATCTGAGCAAGATGCCGCAGTGGAGCCCGCAGTGTCGCCTGATGAAACCGATCGGAGGGCTGCGCCAAGGCGCGCGCACCGTCAACGTCAACCGGCGCGGCCTGCTGTTCTGGCCGACCACGAGTCGCATCACCGAGCTGATCCCCGAGCAGAAGCTGGCGTTTCGGGTCAACGAGAACCACACCGTCTGGAGCTACGAACTCGAGCCCACCGAGTCGGGCACCCGGCTGGTCGAGACGCGCCACGCCGAGAACGGCACGACAGCGGTGTCGAACTTCCTGGTCAATTCCGTGATGGGTGGTGTGCCCAGCTTCGAGGACGAACTCGTCGAGGGCATGAACGCCTCGCTGACCCGCATCAAGGCGGCCGCGGAGAGCTAACTGTCGGCGGGCTCGACCACGTCGAGCACCCCGTCGTCGTACGGGTCGTGCACCGGCGACCCCGTCCCCGCGGGCGCCGGAGTGTCCGAGTGTGCGCCGCATCCGTACTCGGCGTCGACCACGTGACCGTCGGAAGCCAATTCGTTGGCGCACACGCCGAACATCACACCCAGTGCCCCACCGAGAGGCACATAGAAACCGCAGTCGCGACACAACCGCCTGGTGGCCCTGGCCATCGACGACCCGGGCCCGTGGTCGCCGTCGTGCCAGCGTTGCGCGGCCTCGTGACGACCCCACAGGCTCAGCACCTGTCGACGTCCCAGCCCGACCTCGACGGCGACGTCGTCGATCTGCGGATCCCCGGTCGCCGTATAGCCCGGCGCCAGGCGGGGGTCGTCGGTCGCTGGGGCGAGGAGATCACCGGGGCCCAGATCACCGGGCCGGACCCGTTCGTCCCAGGGCACCCATTTCGGTGCGAGCAACGCGGTCGGGCCCGGCACCAGCACCACCTCGCTGATGGTGGCCTGCGCCGCTCCGGGACATGCGGCGACGACAACCGCCCACTGCCACCCCTGATAGCCCGGCAGCTGGGCCAGGAAGCGGTGGGTGGCCGCCGTCGGATCCTCGAAGCCGGCGCCGAGGTACTCGCCGACGGTGTCCTCCCCGCTGAACTCGACGATCGCCGCGCGGGCCTCGTCGACAGCACCCATCAGCACCGCCTCGAGGCCAGGGGAGGCATCGCCGGACGACGGGTCCGGATCCGCCGCCTCGGGCGTATCCACGTTCTGCTGGTCGGGTTCGGTCACGCTGTCCATCGCCTCCAATCTTGCACGACAGGACCAAGGTGTAGCCACACCGGCCGCCCACACGCCCACCGTCGTCCGCATAGGGGAGAATCAACGCGTGACCGGAGCGCGGCGTGACCACCGGGACCCCGACGGTCAACAGGGTGAACGCTACTACCCACCGCGTCCACCTGCGGGGGAACACCCGGGGATGGCCAATTACCCCAGCGACCCGTTGCACACCTCCGGCCATCGCTCGTCGCGCCGCTCTCCCCCGTCCAACCACAGCGCCAATCGGTGGCTGCCGCCCTTGGATGAAAACGCCCGTCACGCCAGGGCACACCGCGACCGCTTCGATCCGCCGCCCGGCCGGCTGGGGGCGGGCGCCGGCGAGAAGGTGACCGTGACGCGGGCGGCCGCCCAGCGCAGCCGGGAGATGGGCTCGCGGATGTACGGCCTCGTGCACCGCGCCGCCACCGCCGACGGTGCGGACAAGTCCGGTCTGACCGCCCTGACCTGGCCGGTGGTCGCCAACTTCGCGGTGGACGCGGCGATGGCGGTCGCTCTCGCCAACACATTGTTCTTCGCCGCGGCGTCCGGGGAGAGCAAGGGCAAGGTCGCCCTGTATCTGCTCATCACGATCGCACCGTTCGCCGTCATCGCCCCGCTGATCGGACCGGCGCTGGACCGGCTGCAGCACGGCCGCAGGGTCGCGCTGGCCACCTCGTTCGCGCTCCGCACCGTCCTTGCCGTGGTTCTCATCGCCAACTTCGACAGCGCCACGGGCAGCTTCCCGTCCTGGGTGCTCTACCCGTGTGCCCTCGGCATGATGGTGCTGTCGAAGTCGTTCTCGGTGCTTCGCGGGGCCGTCACCCCGCGGGTACTGCCGCCGTCGATCGACCTCGTCCGGGTGAACTCACGGTTGACCACGTTCGGGCTGCTGGGCGGCACCCTCGTCGGCGGCGGCATCGCAGCGGCCGCCGAATGGGGTTTCCAGCTCTTCGCGATGCCCGGCGCGCTGTACATCGTCGTGGCAGTGACCGTCGCCGGTGCCGGGTTGGCGATGCGCATCCCCAAGTGGGTCGAGGTCACCGAGGGCGAGGTGCCGACCACCCTGAGCTACCACGGCGGGGCCGATGAACTGCGCCGCCAGCCCGAACCGTACAGCTCGACGACAAAAGCCCGGCAACCCCTGGGTCGCAACATCATCACCGCGCTCTGGGGCAACTGCACCGTCAAGGTGATGGTGGGCTTCCTGTTCCTGTATCCGGCGTTCGTCGCCAAGGCGCATGACGCGAGCGGCTGGGAGCAGTTGCGCATCCTCGGTCTGATCGGAGCTGCGGCGGCCATCGGTAACTTCACCGGCAACTTCACCGCCGCGCGCCTGAAACTGGGTCACCCCGCGAGGCTGGTGGTGCGCTGCGCCATCGCGGTCACCGCGGTGGCGCTGGTGACCGCGTTGACCGGCAACCTGATGGTCGCAGCGGCGGCCACCTTGATCACGTCTGGAGCAAGCGCGATCGCCAAGGCGTCGTTGGACGCGTCGCTGCAAGACGACCTGCCGGAGGAGTCGCGGGCCTCGGCGTTCGGACGGTCAGAATCGTTGCTGCAGCTCGCCTGGGTTGCCGGCGGCGCGACCGGGGTGTTGATCTACACCGACCTGTGGGCGGGCTTCACCACGATCACCGCCATCCTGATGCTCGGCCTCGCCCAGACGATCGTGAGCTACCGCGGCGAATCGTTGATCCCCGGCCTTGGTGGCAACCGACCGGTGTTCGCCGAACAGGAAGGCGTTCGGTCAGGCGCGGCGGCGGTGACGCACGAGTGAAACGTGTTGTCGCCGTGCTCGCGGCGGTGGCGCTGCTCGCGTCCACCGGCACCGGGGTGCTGGTGTGGCAGCTCACCACAGACCACGAACCGCAGCTGCCCGAGATCTCGGCGTACTCGAACGGGGAGCTGACCCGGGTGGGTCCCTATCGCTTCTGTGAGGTGCTCAACCCCACAGACTGTGTGGTGCCCGGCGAGCAGGGCGAGCTGCCGGTGACGGGCCGCCACCCTGTCCAGCTGTCGGTCCCTGCAGCGGTCGCGCAGGCACCGTGGATACTGCTGCGTGCCTACGAGGACGACGATGTGATCGAGGAGTTCCGTCCCGACAGCAGGCTCGCGGTGACCATTCCCACCGTCGACCCACAGCGGGGCCGGCTCAACGGCATCGCCGTGCAGCTGCCGACATTGGTCCGCGACGAATCGGGCAACGAGTTCCCGGTACCGCACGCCGAGTGGTCGGTGCGGACCGTCTGGAGCTAGCCGGCAGAATGGGCGGCCGGCACGCGCTCGGCCTCCCGCGGCGGGCCCGGGGGCGTTCCGTCCCCGAACGGCCTGCCACCCAAGGATTCCCGACCGTGCGGCGTCAGCCAGTTCGCGAGGTCCGGGCCCTTCGGCACTACGCGGGTGGGGTTGATGTCGGTGTGGACGATGTAATAGTGCTGCTTGATCTGGACGAAGTCTGTGGTGTCACCGAAACCCGGTGTCTGGAAGAGGTCTCGCGCGTAGGCCCACAGCACCGGCATCTCGGCGAGTTTGCTCCGGTTGGCCTTGAAGTGACCGTGGTAGACGGCGTCGAAGCGGGCCAGTGTGGTGAACAGCCGCACATCGGCTTCGGTAATGGTGTCCCCCACGAGATATCGCTGGTCGGCCAGCCGCTCGGAAAGCCAGTCGAGTGCGGTGAACAACCGGTCGTAGGCCCGCTCATAGGCTTTCTGCGATCCGGCGAACCCGCATCGATAGACACCGTTGTTGATCTCGGTGTAGACCCGCTGCGAGACCTCGTCGATCTCCGCGCGCCAGCGCTCCGGGTACAACTGCGGCGCACCGTCGCGGTGGTAGGCGGTCCACTCAGTCGAGAAGTCCAGGGTGATCTGGGCGAAGTCGTTGGTCACCACCTGTCCCCTCGCAACGTCGACGACCGCGGGAACCGTCACCCCTTTCGGATAGTCGGGGATGCGCTTGTTGTAGGCGTCGCGCAGGTAGTGGATCCCCAACACCGGATCGACCCCCTCCGGGTCGAGGTCGAAGGTCCAGCTCCGCTCATCGTGGGTGGGGCCACAGAAACCAATGGAGAGTGCATCTTCCAGACCCAACAGCCGTCGCACGATGATGGTGCGGTTGGCCCACGGACACGCCCTGGCGACGACGAGCCGGTAGCGACCGGGCTCGACGGGATATCCGTCGCGCCCGTCGGCGGTGATCCGGGTGTCGATGTAGGCGGTGTCGCGGGTGAAGTCACCATCGGCGGTCGAAGAATCGGCGACGTAGCTCATGCCTCAGTCATACCCGAGTCATACCCGCCGGAATCGAACTCATGTGTGTCGTCCGGTGACGAGTCTGGCGCGAAACTCAGTTTCGGTGCAACCTCAGGCGTCGAGTTCGCGGGCGACGGCCTTGACCACTTCGGAGACCCGGCGAGCCACCTTGCGGTCCGGGTAGCGACCTTTGCGCAGCTCTGGCTGCACCGCACCCTCCAACAGCGTGATCATGTCCTCGACCATGCCGTGCAATTCGTCGGGGGTGTGCTTGTGCTCGGCGGCCGATGCTTCCCGGCGGGTCTTGCTCAAGCTCGGCGGCGGATCGATGAGCTTCAGGGTCAGCGCCTGCGGGCCGCGGCGGCCGGCGGCCACCCCGAACTCGACACGTTGCCCGGCCTTGAGGCCGTCAACACCGGCGGGCAACGCCGAGGACCGCACGTAGACGTCCTCGCCGTCTTCCTGCGACAGGAACCCGAAGCCCTTCTCCGCGTCGTACCACTTCACCCGGCCGGTCGGCACTGGTCTCACCCGCTTGTCTCTTTGAAGCCAATAAATGTCTGCACCTGTCGGGGTACATAACTAACGCGCCCCGCCTGCGCCGGGACGCGTCCGAAGAGATCTTACTCGGACGCTGGCACGGCCAGCATCCCCTGATGTCGGTAGGCTGCAGTCACCGTTGGAGGAAGAAGATGCGACTGATACTCAATGTCATCTGGTTGATCTTCGGCGGCCTGTGGCTCGCGTTGGGGTACCTGTTGGCTGCCCTGATCTGCTTCATCCTGATCGTCACGATCCCGTTCGGGTTCGCGGCCCTGCGCATCGCGTCGTATGCGCTGTGGCCGTTCGGTCGCACGATCGTCGACAAGCCGGGCACCCGCCCCGGCGCCCTGGTGGGCAACGTCATCTGGGTCATCCTGTGCGGGGTGTGGCTGGCCATCGGCCACATCGTCAGTGCGGTCGCGATGGCCATCACCATCATCGGTATCCCGTTGGCGTTGGCCAACCTCAAGATGATCCCGGTGTCCCTGATGCCCCTGGGCAAGGAGATCGTGCCCGTCGACTCGGTCAACGCAACCGCCGGAGCCCTGCGGTGACGGTGGTGGCGCTCGGGCTGCCGTCCCTGCACCGCCCCCGCGCGCCTGCCCCGTCCGACGGCCCACTGGTCGACACCTTCGGCCGGGTCGCGACCGACCTGCGCGTCTCGCTGACCGACCTGTGCAATCTGCGCTGCACCTACTGCATGCCCGCCGAAGGTCTCGACTGGCTGCCGAGCGACCAGAAGCTGAGTTCTGAGGAACTCACCCGGCTGCTGCGCATCGCGGTGACCCGGCTGGGTATCACCAGCGTGCGTTTCACCGGGGGCGAGCCGCTGGTGGTCCCCCATCTGGAGGATGTGATCGCCAGGACGGCGGCGCTGCACCCGCGCCCGGAGATCACATTGACCACCAACGGTGTCGGGCTCGAGCGCCGCGCTGCCGGGCTCAAGGCCGCCGGCCTCGACCGCATCAACGTCTCACTCGACACCGTCGATGCCGCCCACTTCGCGGCGATCACCCGCCGCGACCGGTTGGCCGACGTACTGGCCGGACTGCGCGCCGCTAAGGCCGCCGGGCTGAGCCCGGTGAAGGTCAACGCCGTGCTCGACCCGGTCACCGGACTCGACGACGCGGTGGCGCTGTTGCGCTTCTGCCTCGAGCACGGCTACCAGCTGCGCATCATCGAACAGATGCCGCTCGACGCCGGCCACTCGTGGCAGCGAGAGCACACCATCAGCGCCGAGGACGTGCGGCGCACGCTGAAACGGCATTTCACGTTGACCCCCGACCCGGCCCCGCGGGGCTCCGCCCCCGCGCAGCTGTGGCAGGTCTCGTCGGCCGAGACGGGCGACCGGGTGCTCGGTCGGGTGGGCATCATCGCCTCGGTCTCGCAGGCGTTCTGTGCCGCCTGCGACCGGAGCAGGCTCACTGCCGACGGGCAGGTCCGTAACTGCCTGTTCTCCAGTGAGGAGACCGATCTGCGCGCGCTGCTGCGCGCCGGGGCCGACGACGCCGCCCTCGAGGCTGCGTGGCGGGCTGCGATGTGGGCCAAAGCCGCGGGGCACGGCATCAACGACCCCGACTTCGTCCAACCCGACCGGCCGATGAGCGCGATCGGCGGCTGATCGAATGCAGACAGACCTCGACGTACGTGTCACCGTCCGGTACTTCGCCGCGGCACGCGCCGCCGCAGGCACCGAAACCGAGACGATCGCGGTGACCGCCGGAACGACGATCGCCGAATTGATCGGCACGCTCCAGGCCCGAGACTCGGGGCTGTCCCGGGTGCTCGCCCGATGTTCGTTCCTGTGTGACGGAATCGCGGTGCGTGACATGGAATCTGCGCTCGCAAATGCGCAGACCGTGGACGTGTTGCCGCCATTCGCCGGCGGTTGAGACGGTCCCGTGATCAAAGTATTCCGTGATATGCGTCACATAACAGAACGGTCACGGGATGGCTACGCCGCGGTTTCGACGTGCGGCACCTGCAGGAACAACGCAGTTTCCTGGGTTTTTAGAGTTTTTTTAGTATTTGCCCGGGTCAGAAACGCCGGAGTCGCCAGAAGGTGACGGGACCAGGGTCACCGATTACCGTCTTGACTCAGGTCGTCGACCCCAAACCCGACGGCTCGCTGTGTGACCAATTGCGCCGAGCTCCATCCGTTGGTCCGCGGGGACATCGAGAAACAACCTGGATGGAGGCGGGGGACCCACCGGTCCACCGAACACAAGGGACCTGGGGCCGTTTCCGGCTCCTAGGGGTGAAGCCGTCCTCGTTTCGACGATGCCGGCCGGGCGACCTCTCCAGCCCGAACCCGACAGCTGACCTCGCGGGCGCTTCAGAGAGGACCACACGCACTATGAGTGGACGGCATCGCAAGCCCACTTCGTCATCTGTCAGCGTCGCCAAGATCGCCTTCACCGGCGCGGTCATCGGCGGCGGTAGCGTCGTACTCGCCGGGCAGGCCGGAGCGGCAACCGACAGCGAATGGGACCGCGTCGCCAGCTGCGAATCCGGAGGCAACTGGGCCATCAACACCGGTAACGGTTACCACGGTGGTCTCCAGTTCTCGCCGAGCACCTGGTCCGGACACGGCGGTGCCGAGTTCGCGCCGGTCGCCCACCAGGCGACCAAGGAAGAGCAGATCGCCGTCGCTGAGCGGGTCCTGGCGTCCCAGGGCAAGGGTGCATGGCCGTCGTGCGGCGGGCCGCTGTCCGCCGCCACGCCGCGCAATGTGGTCAACGAGCCGCCGCAGCCTGTGGATCCGGTCGCCCTGAACGGTGAGTTGCCGCCGCCGATCGACCCGTTCGCACCGCCGCCCCCGCCCCCTGCGCCGTTCGACGCGATGTCGGCCCCGCTGCCCGAGGCACCGCTACCACCGGCCCCCCTGCCGATGGATGCGCCGCCTCCTCCTCCAGCCCCGCTGCCGCCGGCCCCCGCGC
>NZ_CACSIP010000014.1 GCF_902705885.1 Mycolicibacterium austroafricanum
CGACTACACGCTGGCCATCGGCAAGACACCGATCGTGGTCAACGACAGCCGCGGTTTCTTCACCAGCCGGGTCATCGGCACGTTCGTCAACGAGGCGTTGGCGATGCTCGGTGAGGGCGTCGCCCCGGCCAGCATCGAGCAGGCTGGTTCGCAGGCCGGTTATCCGGCGCCGCCGCTGCAGCTCTCCGATGAGCTCAACCTCGAACTGATGGCCAAGATTGCTACCGCTACCCGCAAGGCGGTGGAAGACGCAGGGGATGCCTACACTCCGCACCCGGCCGAGGCCGTCGTCAACACGATGATCGAGATCGGCCGGCCGTCGCGCCTCAAGGGCGCCGGCTTCTACGAATACGTCGACGGCAAGCGCGCCGGACTGTGGGACGGCCTCGCCGAGACCTTCAACTCGGGATCTTCCTCGATCCCGCTGCAGGACATGATCGACCGCATGCTGTTCGCCGAGGCGCTCGAGACCCAGAAGTGCCTCGACGAGGGCGTGCTCACCTCGACCGCTGATGCGAACATCGGCTCCATCATGGGCATCGGGTTCCCGCCCTACACCGGTGGTTCGGCCCAGTTCATCATCGGCTACCAGGGTGCCCTCGGCACCGGCAAGGACGCCTTCGTCGCCCGCGCCAAAGAACTGGCAGCCAAATACGGCGACCGCTTCACCCCACCGGAGTCGCTGACCAAGTAGCCCGCACCGCACCGACAAAGTGTCCTACGCCGGCGGTGCGACATACCCCCCAGCAGAATTCCGCAGCTGCCAGATCATGTTGGGGCACAGGAGTCCAACCGCGTAGGACACAACATAGTTAGCCGACTGCTCGTTGTTGGGTCGGACCTCGTTCTTCACATCTGCAAGGATGTCGGCGTAGCGCTTGCCGTTCGCAACGTCGTCGCAGATTCCGTGGCCGAACCCAAGGGCGTCGTTGTTGGGGAAGTCGAAGTGGCGCCGGACCACAACGTTGTAGGTGTACTCCACCTCTGGGGCGGGAGCGGCACCAGCGGACGGAGCCAGCATCTGCGCCGCGGCGGCGATGACGCCTGTACACAGGGTGACAGCAGCTGCCGAATGGGTCATTTGTTTAACTATAGGCGACGGGCCCGCCCGACATCAGAATTCCGGTATCTCAGGCGGCTCCAGTTCATCTGCGGAGCCATCGGGGCGGGCAGCCTCGACCTGGGGGGCCTTGCGGAACGATCCCCGCAGTCGCGAAGGCGCGCGACACAGGTCACGCGGTGAGATGACGGCCGCCTCCTTGTCTCCCTTTGAAGTCACCTTGGCGAATCCCACGCCAGATCCCGCGGCCGAGTCACCTGCGTTCGCTCAGTCGTCATCCGGATGAATCACCGCGCGTAGGAACTCCGCTGTTCTGGCGTGCTGCGGAGCGTTGAAAATGACCTCGGGCGAGCCCTGTTCGAGGATCCGGCCCTGTTCCATCACGATGACCCGGTCCGCGACTCGGGCCGCGAAGCGCATCTCGTGGGTGACGATGATCATCGTCATCCCCGACTCGGCGAGATCGCGCATCACCTTGAGCACCTCACACCAACTCCGGGTCCAGCGCCGAGGTCGCCTCGTCGAAGAGCATCGCCTTGGGCTCCATCGCGAGAGCCCTGGCGATCGCAACACGCTGCTGCTGTCCGCCGGACAGCTCGTGCGGACGGTTGTCCATCCGCTCAGCGAGCCCCATCCGAGTCAGCAGCCGAACGGCCTGCGCGTCCGCCTCCCGTTTGCCGATCTTGCGCACCCCCATCGGCGCAGCCATCACGTTCTGCCGGGCGGTCAGGTGCGGAAAGAGATTGAACCGCTGAAAGACCATTCCCAGTTCGAGCCGCGCGCGAGCCGCGCCGTTTTGGGATCGAGGCGATGTCGGCCGTCGGTGATGTCCTGAATGACTTTGCCGTCGAACGTGATTCGCCCGTGATCGATGGTTTCCAGCGCATTGATGGTCCGGATGAGTGTCGTTTTCCCTGATCCGCTCGGGCCGATGACCGCGACGACCTCTCCCTCACCGACAGTGAGATCGACGCCGCACAAGACAGGGACTCCGCTGAACGAACGCCGGATGTTCTCAACGACGATCAACGGCGTCGACTGCGGCTCGTCCGCGTGCGCAGGTGTCATAGATGTCATGGTGTGTGTCCCTACGTAGCGATAGCGCTTGCGGACGCTTTACTCTGCGTGCGCGGTCTAGTCAGGTCGAGCCGGTGTTCCAGCCATCGCAGGAACAGGCTCGTTGGGTAGCTCACCATGAGGTACAGAACTCCAATGACCGCATACACCTCCATATATCGAAACGTTTCGGATCCGATGATCTGCGCGGTGAAGAGCATCTCCGCAACCGACACCGTGGAGGCCAGTGCGCTGTCTTTGAACAACGAGACGGCGTAGTTTCCCGTCGGCGGGAGTGCGACCCTCGTCGCCTGGGGCAGGATGACAACCCGCATCTGAGTGAACCAGTCCATCGCCAGTGCTGCGCCGGCCTCCCACTGTCCCTTCTCGACGCTGATGATCGCGCCGCGGAACACCTCGCTCAGGTAGGCGCTGGTATTGAGGTGCCAACAGTCTCGATCGCCTGCTTTGCGAATCTGCGTAATCCTGCTTGAAACACCGACCCGCAGCAGCAGCATCACGTCGTCGATCAATCGGCGGCTTGTCGAGGTAGTAGATCCGCCCCTGAGCGGTCTTTGCATCCCAGCGAACAGATCCATCGGTCGCCCAGAGATGCCGCAGGAACAAGGCCACCTGCTCGTTCAGTACTGCGAATACCTCTGCTGGTACGTACTTTTCGTAACTGCGCAAATCCGTACAAGCCCAGACCGTCTAGCCATTCGGCGATGGGGTTGCGCCTGCCGTGGGTCAGTCGGTACGGCGCGGGGAGTCGCATCGTAGTTACGCGTGCCGCGGCGTACCCATCACGGATGGGTGTCACCCCAAAATGTGCCGCGGCGATGGTCACTGCAGAGAGGTTCGCCTCGTCGATGGATGCGTAGCGGACTGGTTGGCGCTTGATGCGGGATCCGTCGCCGATCATGTGTGCCAGCATGACGACCCCTTAGTCATACATCGCTTCAATCTGAGTCGGCTCAACGAGACGTCGCAGCGCAGCGATTCGGCTCCCCTTGCACAACTTGGTCACGGAGGTCCACCCGTCGAGCTTGCGAACTCTGTGGCTCGACGCCACCGTCAGTTGCCTGTCGGGTGAACCGCCTGCGCGGGGTCGCTACTGCGGACGTTCTGGTCAACCAAACTTCCACTGTCGTGCGCCAAATACGTTGTGGCCAAATGTATCAACGATACATCGTACCCGTGAAGGGTGGATGTACTGCTGCGCGGTCCTGGATGCGTTCAGCCGCAGGATCGTCGGCTGGTCAATAGATTCGAAGGTCGACGCCACCTTGGTCGTCAACGCGTTGGATAGAGCCATTCGTAACCGCCGGCCGCCTGCTGGCGGCATCGTCCAGGCTGACCACGGAACGCATTTCACATCATGGGTTTTCGGCGAAAAGGTCAGGTCATCGGGACTGCTGCCGTCGTTCGGATCATTTGCTGAAGGCCTGGACAGCGCGATGATGGAGAGCTTCCGGTCCTTCATGCAGACCGAACTACTTGACCGCGAGAAGTGGAAAACCCGCGTCGAGCCCGCCAACGCGATCGTCGACTACATCGAAATCTCCCACGACGGGCAACGCCGCCACTAGGCGCTGAAATACCGCACCTGATCGAAGACGAACTATCCCTCACCAACGACAACCCGACCGCCGTCAGCTAGCCATCAGGACTGAAACCCAACAGGTAGGGCAGGTCGAGATTTCACCTATTTTGTGCAACAGACCCGCGACTGTAGGAGTGGCTACTAGTCCCGGTCGTGCTCATCACGTCGTTCATTCGTAACTACAGATGACGTCGACTTTGGCGGCGGATTTGCTGGTGGGGTCGAATTCGTAGTCCAACCACTCCTTGGCCAAGCGGCGAGCGAGCTCGAGACCGATGACCCGCTGCCCCATGCACAGCACCTGCGCATTGTTTGACAGCACCGAGCGTTCGACGGAGAACCCGTCGTGGGCGGTGACGGCACGGATACCGGACACCTTGTTGGCGGCAATCGCCACACCCAGGCCGGTGCCGCAGATCAGCAGCGCGCGATCGGCTTTGCCGTCGGCGACCAGGCCGGCCGCAGTTACCGCAATGTGCGGATATGCGGTGTCCTCGCCGGTGCCGACGCCGACGTCGGTGACCTCGACCACCCGGGCATCGGCGTTCAAGTCGCCCTTGAGGGCCTCCTTGTACTCGAACCCGGCGTTGTCGGACCCCACCACGATCCGCAGATTGGACGGCATTACTTGTCCCCTCCTGAGTTCAGGGTCCCAGCAATGGTGTTGGCGCACATCGCCAGCGACGTGGCTCCGGCATCC
The DNA here is from genome assembly GCF_902705885.1 of Mycolicibacterium austroafricanum. Classification (GTDB taxonomy): domain Bacteria; phylum Actinomycetota; class Actinomycetes; order Mycobacteriales; family Mycobacteriaceae; genus Mycobacterium; species Mycobacterium vanbaalenii_A. The sequence goes on from NZ_CACSIP010000014.1 coordinate 4,420, forward strand.
GGGGTGCCGATGCTGCGTTCGGCCAACGGCCGTGCGCGACCGATCTTGGGCCGCAACTCCGCCGTGGCCGTGGCAGCGTCAGTGGCGGCCTGCGCGGCGCTCGGCCACGCGTCCCGCCACGACTCCCCTTCGCCAGCCCGGCGCTCCATCTCTTCGATGAACGGCAGCAGGGCGTCGAGCATCGTCTTGTCACCAGGGGCCGCACCACCGAGGCTGATCAAGGCGTCGTAGCCGTCACGCAAACCAGCAGCCACCGTCGCCGCCGATGGAGTCCCGGTGTCCCCCAGCCGAGCGCCCAATGCTGAAAGCATTGCACCCCAGAGAACTCCGGACGTACCGCCGGCTCTGGCCGCCCACTCCCTGCCGGCCGCGGCGAGCACCGACGCGGGGCCGCCTCCATCGGTGGCAGCCTTGTCCGCTGCTATCCGCGCAGCCGACGAGCCCTTGACCATGCCGCGCCCGTGGTCGCCGTCGCCGGCGACGGCATCGATGCGGCCCAGTTCGTCTTCAGCGTCGGCCAGCATGTCGGCGATGGCGTCGACGGCCCGAGCGACGAACTGACCACAGCGCCGGCCGTCGCCGTCGGAGAGCTCCGCGAGCACCGGTGTCTGCACCGCCGCGTCAGCGGCGGCGTCTGTGCGCTTCTCCCCCGCCTGCTCGGACACGGCGGCGCCTTTGCGATAGGCCGGGGTGTCGGCAGAGGCGGTCCAGTACTTCTCGAGTTCGTCGTCGAGCCACATCACCGTCAGCGAGCATCCCGCCATGTCGAGACTGGTGACGAGCTCGCCTACCTCGGGTTCGATGATCTCGAAGTCTTTTTCGCGCAGTAGTTGTGCGGCGGTGCCCCACACCACGAACAGTTCCTCGTACTTGGTGCGGCCCAGCCCGTTGAGGATCACCGCGATGCGCCGCGACGCGTTCTCGGGGAGGTCCTCGAGCACACCCCGGACCAGGGTTGCGGCCAGTTCCGCCGCCGACGGCATCGGATGGTCTGCCACTCCCGGCTCACCGTGGATGCCTAGCCCTAGACCCATGTGCCCCTCGGGGACGGTGAACAGCGAATGGTCGGCACCCGGCAGGGTGCAGCCGTCGAACGCCACCCCCAGGGTGCGGCTGGCGTCGTTGGCGGCCTGCGCCACCCGCACCACACCGGCGAGGTCCAAACCGTCCTCTGCCGCAGCCGAAGCGCACTTGAACACGGTGAAATCCCCGGCGATCCCGCGCCGCTTGGCTTCCTCCCCCTTCGGGGCAGAGGCCACATCGTCGGTGACCGCGAAGTACACCGCTTCGATGCCCTCACTCTCGAGCTGCGCAACGGCCAGGCCGAAGTTCATCACGTCACCGGCGTAGTTGCCCGTGGTCAGCAGGACACCGGCGTCACCGTGCGCCGCGCGGGCCACCGACGCCGCTTCCTGCGCTGAGGGCGAGGTGAATATATTGCCTACCACTGCACCATCAGCGAAGCCCGGGCCTACCATGCCGCAGAAAGCCGGGTAGTGCCCCGACCCGCCTCCAATCACCACCGCCACCTTGCCCGACGCCGTCCTGGTCGCCCGCACCACGCCGCCGGGCACTCCGGCTACGTAATGGGCATGGGCATCAAGAAACCCCACAAGCATGTCTTCGGTGAACTGCGCCGGATCATTGAACAGCTTTGTCATGGCCAATCAACTCCTGAACGATGAAAACGCTTGAGCTATCAGGCAAGCCGGGAGAGTACCGCCTCGAACTCACGGGCAGCGGGCTGCTGCAGGGTGTAGTAGGAGTAGCCCCAACGCTCGCGGCGCTCATGTAGTCGGTCGACGATCTCATCGACCGATCCCAAAAGGACGATCGGCGAGTTCAGGATGTTTTCCACGTCGGCTCCGAAGACCGGCTCTAAATGTGCCGCGTCCGCTCGAGGGTCGGCGACCACACCGGCGTGCCGGAGCCAGGCATGGAACTCTATCTGAGGCATTCGTTCTCCAGCCGCGCTGCGGATCCATTCGAACTTTCGGTCAATTCCCTCTGGCAGACCATCGGCCGGGTTCCGGCGCAGACTCGATGCCAGTGTGGGATTGACACCAATGATGTCGGCGTGAGCCGCGGCATAGGTCAACATCCGCTTTCCGCCACCGGCAATGAAGATCGGCGGGCCTCCCGCTGTCTTCGGCTTCGGAGTTCCGTCCAGTTCGCTGATGTGATAATGCTGACCGTCGAAGCTGAATGAGTTCGCGGAGAATGCCCCTTTCAGGACGGTGACGTATTCCATCAGACGATCCACCCGAGTACCGGGTTCGTTCATGGCGATACCGGATGTGCGGTAATCATTGACTTGGTAGCCGGCACCCAGACCGACCTCGAGCCGCCCCCCGCTCAGCATGTCGATCGAGGCGAGCTCGCGCGCGAGAACCGCAGGGTGTCGAAAGTCTGTGCATAACACCGCAGTAGCGACATTGAGAGTGGTGGTCGCAGCGGCGGCCGTAGCCATCGCGGTGATCGGCCCATAACCTTCGTCGAAATGGTCCGGCGCAAACATCGTCGAGTACCCGACATCTTCCAGGTAACGGGCGGACTCCGGCCAGTTCATCCCCTCGAACGGACCCATCATCTCGACACCGAATCTGATTCTTGGAGTAGCCATGAAGAGTCCTTTCGAGGCGAGATTTCGGCAGGGGCTCAGCCGACGCGAAGCGACAGATAGCCGAAAGCGCCGTCCGACGCGTCGAGAGCGCGGTCAATGTCGTCGGAGGTATGAGCCGTAGACAGGAACCAGTTGTGGAACGGATGGAACAGCGCACCACGACGCAGAGCTTCTGCGCTCCAAATGTACGCATAATCCAGCGGTTTGCCATCGGTGAAGCGCATGAACGGCATTGCCGGCGGGCCGCTGACGACCACGGAGAAGCCGTGGCTTGCGGCCTGCTCTCGCAGGCCGTTCATCAGCTGCTCACCGCGGGCCTTCATCACGCTGGTTGCATCCATCTCCACCATGGCATCGAGACACGCGATACTGGCTGCCATCTCGGCCGATCCGTACCAGAAAGAACCGGTCGCATAGATCGATGAGGCGGCGTCGGCCAACGATTCGATGCCGGCGACCGCAGAGAGCGGGTATCCGTTGGCAATGCACTTCGAGTAGCAGCTGAGATCGGGGCTGATACCTAGTGGCTCCCAGCTACCCTTGACCGACACCCGGAAGCCTGATCGCACATCGTCGAGGATCAGCACCGCACTCTTCTCGTCACAGATCTTGCGGATTGTGCGCGCGAACGCGAGATCCACGGCAATCTGGTCATTTTCAGTTTCGTGACGGTGCGGCGTGATGATGATCGCCGCGAGATCCTCACCGGCGAGAGCGACAGCCTCTTCGAGGCTCACCAGGTCGTTGTAGGTGAACTCGATGATGTTCGCGCGGTCCTCAGCGGTGATGCCGGCAGGGCCCGGCGTGTACCACGGCGTCGAACCGTGGTAGGAACGACGCGCCTTGAGTACCTTGCTGCGCCCGGTGGCTGCGCGGGCGATGGTGGTGGCCACCGTGGTGGCATCCCCGCCGTTCTTGCCAAACATCGCCCAGTCAGCGTGTTCCACCAGATCGACAAACTTCTCAGCCAGCTCAACGCTTTTCGGAGAGGGGCCGTAGGCCAGGCCACGATTGGCCAGCTCGGAACGGTAGGCGTCGTCGATGATCGGATTGTTATAGCCGAGGATCATCGGACCCCACGAGCACATCAGGTCTATCGCTTCGTTGCCATCGACATCCCACACCCGCGACCCACTGCTGCGCGAGTAGAACTGCGGAAACCCCTCGGGGTAGTTGGGCGCTTTGATGTGGCCGTACATGCCGCCCGGGAGCACTCGGCCGGCCCTCTCCCGCCAGGCCAGGTCGACGGTGTTCGGCAGATCCGCGGCCCGCACCGGGTTGCGCGTCTGAGGTCGAGAAGGCGCGCCGACCGGCGCTCCAGCATGGTCCATGGTTGCTCCTTCGATGTACGAACTGAATCAAATCTAGGACACATGCCCTAACTTGTCAACGCGGTTTCTCCAACAGCATTGGCACTGAGTGCTTTACAGGTCGCGTATCCGTTTGGCGGGGTCGACATCCGGGTGAGCGGCGAGGAGTTCTTTGGTGTAATCGTCTGTCGGTCTATGGAACACCTCGGCGGCCGGGCCGTGTTCCACGATCCTGCCGTGATGCATGATCGCGATGCGGTCCGAGACCTGTGCCAGCACCGCGAGCTGATGGCTGACGAAGAGAATCGACAGACCGAGCTCGTCACGAAGATCGAGGAACAGGTTGAGCAACTGAGTTTGGACGGACACGTCCAGTGCGCTCACAGCCTCGTCCGCGATCAAGACCTTCGGCCGCGCAGCCAACGCGCGTGCAATCGCCACCCGCTGTCGCTGCCCGCCGGACAGGTCCCGCGGCATCCGCCCGGCCGTGGACGGTGACAGCTGAACCTGGTCCAACAGCGCAGCGACAAACTCTCTGGGGTTCTCGGCACCGTTGATGCCGTGGACATGGCCCACTTCGGCGAGCGCCTTGCCTACTGTCATCCGAGGATTGAGAGAGGCATAGGGGTCCTGGAACACCATCTGCATCTGGCGTCGGATCCTGCGCAGTGCTGCGCCTTTGGCGACCAGGACGTCGATGTCACCCAACAGGACGCGCCCGTCGTCGGGCTCGACAAGCCTGATGAGACAACGGGCAAGCGTAGTCTTCCCACTACCGGATCCGCCTGCCAGTCCCATGATCTCACCGCGTCGCAACGAGAAGGAGACGTCGTCGACAGCCGCACGAACCGCGGCTGTCACCGATTTCCTTCGAACACCGCGAGGTGCCGAGAATCGCTTGGACAGGTTCTCGACCACGAGCACGTTGTCAGTCAACCAGACCACCGCCGATCGCCACCGGCCCCAAATGGGTTTGCTTGTCGCGCCCCGGCGAATCAAACAGACAGGCCGAGTATCTTCTGACATCTACTGGCCGTAACTCCACTGCGGTGTCCAGGCAATCGTCCATGACGAATTCGCACCGTGGCGCGAAGACGCAGCCTGTCGGCCGCGACCGTGGATCAGGAGGCTGTCCGGGCAGCGCCCACCGGTGGCGATCGTCGCCTTCGGGCACCTCCAGTTTCGGGACTGTCGCCAGCAATGCCTTGGTGTAGGGATGCCGCGGATCATTGTAGATATCGTGCACACTGCCGGATTCGACGATGGTGCCTCCGTACATGACGAGCACGCGGTCACACATCTGTGAGATCACGCCGAAGTCATGCGACACAAGCAACATCGCCATACCCAGGTCGCGCTGCATGGTCGCCAGCAGCTTCAGGATCTGTTGTTGTGTAGTGACGTCCAGGGCCGTAGTCGGTTCATCCGCCAGCAGCAACCGCGGGTTGGCCGCCGTGGCCAGCGCGATCATCACTCTTTGGCGCATACCTCCACTGAGTTGGTGTGGATAGGCGGCGAAGTTCCGCTCCGGGTCGGGGATACCGACACTCTCGAGGAGCTCGACTGCCCGCTCGCGCGCCGGCTTCCTGCCGAGACCGACGTTCAGTCTCAGTGTCTCGATCAGTTGGGAACCGACCCGCACCACCGGATTGAGGGCGCTGAACGGATCCTGGAACACCATGCCGACCTCGGTCGCACGGAAGCGCCGCAGATTGCCATTGGACATACCGAGAACATCACGACCATCGAAAGAGACACTCCCGCTGCTGATTCGACCCGGTTGTTTGATCATGCGAAGAACCGCACGACTGGTAACGCTCTTGCCGGACCCGGACTCGCCCACCAATCCGAGAACCTCTCCCGGCTCGATGCGGAAAGTGATCCGATTGACCACGGTGACAGGCTCTGATCGATGGCCGAATTGCACCGAGAGGTCCTCGACGCTCAACAGAGTCATTGTCTGGCCCCCGTCAGTTCGCCATCGTTGAGTCCTTCACCGAGTAGCGCCACGCCGATCCCGATCGTCACCAGGACAAGGCCCGGCATCGTCGCCACCCACCACGCATCGAGAAGAAATGGTTGACCATCGGCGATGATCGCACCGAGTTCAGGCTGAGGAGGGCGCACACCCAGACCGATGTAGGACAGGCCGGCCAACAGCAACAGATTGGCCATCAGGTCCACAGTCGAGTACACCAAACTGGTACGGATGATGTTCGGAATCCCATGACGGAAGATCACTCGGGTATTGCTGAATCCCAGGGCAAGTCCGGCCTGCATGAACGGCATCTCCCGGATGCCGAGCATGGCGGAACGCGCAATACGCGCATACAGGGCCCAGGAGATGACCGGCACCGCGACGAAGAATCCGGTCAGACCGGGACCGATCACGGCAATGACGGCCACGACGAGCACAAGGAACGGAATCGACAACAGGACATCGATGAACCGCGAGATCACCGAGTCGATCATCCCACCGTGATAGCCCGCTATCGCGCCGAGAACCACCCCGACGGGAAGCGGGGCGTAGGTCACCACCAACACCACGAACAGGTCGAGTCGCAGTGCGTACAAGCACCTACTCAGGACATCTCGCCCACTTTCATCGGTGCCCATGGGGTGCTGCAACGACGGCGGCCGCAGCGGCGAGACGAAGTTGAGCTGATTCGGGTCGTGCGGTGCCACCACCGGCGCGAGCACCGCCACTACCACCAGCGCCAGCACGATGACGGCACCGACCTTGGTCGACACCGACTGCTTCCGCCAGACCTGCGCCCAGGAACTGATCTGCGTACGTTGTGTGCCCGCGGCATTCGACCAAGACGGATCGAGTCTCATCGTTGGATCCTGACTCGTGGGTCGAGGGCGGCATGAAGAAGATCGGTGGCGAAACTCGCTGTCACGACCACGATGCCCGCCAGGACCGCTATTGCCTGAACCATCTGGTAGTCCCTCTGGAAGATCGACTGCACGAGTAATGAACCTGTCCCCGGAATCCTGAACACTGATTCGATCACCACCGTTCCGCCGATCAGGTAGGCAAGCAACGTCGCCAGAACCGTGATGGTCGGGATGACGGCATTGCGCATCGCGTGGCCGAACACGATCCGGTGTTCGGAAAACCCGCGGGACCGCGCTGCTTCGATGAAGTCTGAACCGAGAACCTGAATCAAGTTGGAGCGCAGGGTTCTTGTGATGATGACGATCAGCGCGCATCCCATGGTCAGTGCCGGAAGTGTCAAGCTGCGGAGCGCTCCAGCGGCGCCGTCCTCATATCCCGACACGGGAAACCAGCCGAGTTTGAGCCCGAAGAACAGCGCCAGCATGAGTCCGAGCCAGAAAGCCGGCATTCCGTAGATGAAGGTCGTGATCAACCGGATACCGTGATCTGCCGCTCCGTTCGGGCGCAGCGCGGACCAGATTCCGAGCGGGACGCCGATCAGCACCGCAATCAGTAAGGCGTAACCGAGTAACAGCAGGCTCGGAGGCAGCCGCTGGCCGAGGATGTCGGTAACCGAGGCATTCAGCGCGATTGACCTGCCGAGATCCCCGTGAATCAAGTCGGCAAGAAACGACTGGTATTGAGCAAGCAGCGGGCGATCAAGGCCGAGGTCGGCGCGCACCTTCGCGACTGTCTCTTCTGATGCCCGCCCGCCCAGTGCCTGGCGAACGGGATCGCCAGGCACCAGGTGCAGGATGAAGAACACCAGAGAGGCCAATCCCCAGAGCACCACCACACCCAGTGCCAGCCGCTGCATGATGTAGCGGGCCATTGTCAGGTCAACCCTATCCGCCGTTGGACGGGGCCAGCCATGTCTCTTGCAACATGTCCACCCCCATCGCGTTGGTTTGCGCATTGCAGACATCGAGCGCATGGGCGTTGAGCAGTGGGAAGTTCAGCAGATTCAGTGCGGGCTGCGCGTCCATGAGCGCCTGCTGGATCACCGGCCACTGTTCGGCGCGCGAGGCGTCATCCGGCGTCGTGATGAAGGTCTGGACGAGTTTCTCGACCTCAGGGTCTTTCCACCCCGTGTGGAAGCCGTTGTTGGCAGAGGGGATCCCGTAGAACGTCGCATACTCATCGGGTACCGCGACGTCGCTGCTGACCTGCGGGTAGCCGAATGTCATCTCGAAGTCGTCAGCGGAGACGTTCGCGGACATGGTGGCCGGATCCACCTTCACGAGTTCCAGTTGCACGCCGATCTCGGCGAGGTACTGCTGCAACGCAAGCGTCAGCTGGTTGTAGTAGTCGATGCCCGACGGATATTCCAGCTTGACCGAGAAGCCCTCCGGATACCCCGAGGCAGCCATCAGTTCCTTGGCCTTGTCGACGCTGAACTCTATGGGCTTCACCGTCTCGGGGCCGGCGTCATACCGCAGCGCGGCGAACAGACTGTTGGGAATCGTGCCCAGTCCGCCGAATATCTGTTCATTGATCTCCTCGCGGTTGATCGCGTGCGCGATCGCCAGCCGTACGTTCTGGTCGGCGAGCGCAGGCACCTCCTGGCTCATGAAGATGGCGAACCACGCCGGCCACTCATGGCTCTGCAGCACCAGGTTCTCGTTCGAGTTCACCTCTGAGATCTTGGAAGGTGTTATGCCGTCTGCGATCTGCGCTTGACCACTGATGAGAGACAGCATTCTGGCATTGGCATCCGTGGCGAAGTTGAAGGTAACCGAGTCGAGGTAAGGCTTCCCCTCTTCCCAATAGTGTGGATTGCGTGAAAGCATCAGGCTCTCCCCACTGGTGAACGAGTCGACTTGGAAAGGTCCCGATCCGACCGGCTTCTTCCAGAACTCGGCCCCCTGCGCCTCGACGAGTCGTTTGGGAACGACCAATGCGGGGAAGATGGCGATGTTGTCGAGGAAGGCCGGAATGGGCTCGGTCAACGTGACCTCAACGGTGCTGGGGTCGAGAATCGTCGCGGACCCGTAGCCCTTCGCCATCAGACCCATGACCTGGTTGATGTCTGGATTGCCGAACCGGTCGAGGCTGAACTTCACGTCCTCGGCGGTCACCGGATCGCCATTACTGAACTTCGCGTTGGGATTTAGCTTGAAGGTGTACGTGGTCGCGTCATCGGAGACCGTCCAGCTCTCGGCGATTCCCGGCACTATGTCGCTGTTCCCAGAAGGATCATACTGGACCAATCCCTGGTAGATCAGTCCGACAGCGAAGATGTCTCCATTGCCGTTTCGGATATCGATCGGGTCAAGAGTGAGCGTCTCGAATTGCCTTGCGTAGACCAAGCTTCCACCCTGCACGGGGGAACCCTCGCACGCCGGCTGAGGACGCGATGTGGGCGCCGCGCCCTGCGACTCTTGTCCGGCGTCGGACCCGCAAGCACTGACTGCCAGTGTGAGCCCTACGCACCCAGCGAGCATTCTAGCGGGCACTCTGCGCATGATTCGATCCTCCGGTATGAGACGTGTGAGACATCGGCAAGGGTGAACGACGATTCTTGGTATCGAGCTCATCCGGTCTACTCGCCCAGAACGCGAAGCGTTACCGAAGTGACAAGGCGCCCTTTGCCAGAAGGCGCGACCGGCGTTACTTTCCGAACTTCTGCCACAGGTTGGAAACACATCCGAATTCGACCAACCTGCCGAAACTCGGATGTGACGTTAACCACTCCGCATGAATCTAGGGCAGCTGTACCAGGTTGTCAACACGCGGGACGGACTGTAACTCGGCTGCAACATCAGCACTGCGCCAAGCTTGTGGTTCCACGGCCCTCGACGCAGGCGACTCCGCTCAGTTCCGCAATATAGGTCAGATGTCCTATATTCACTTCGTCGACTATGACGAGGAGAATCCGTGCATCGTGCCGCTCAGCGAGGCATCCACACGCAGTCGGGAGTCAGCCCTGCCGACTCCGGGCTGGCGAGCTGGACCAATCTGGTTTGGTGCGTTGGTGTCTGCAGCGCATGACGGACCGAGCGCGCTGGGTGCACCGTTTCGGTCAACTCCAGCTGGGCCTCGTCTTCTACGGTGTGAGCGCGGCCTGCCAGATCCAGTCCGGTCTCGGGCTTGACCCGTGGGACGTCTTTCATCAGGGTTTGGCTCTTCGGGCGGATGTTCAGATCGGCACGATGGTGATCATCGTCAGTGGAGCCGTTCTACTGCTGTGGATCCCTCTTCGACAGCGGCCGGGGCTGGGCACCTTCTGCAGCATGTTCGTCGTGGGCCTCTCGATCAACGTCGGACTGGCGGTTGTCGGCCAGGCACACCACGTTGTGGCCCAGGCGATGCTGCTGGCGGCCGGGATCGTCGGGTCGGCGCTCGGCTGCGCGATGTCCATCTCGGCGGGGTTCGGGCCGGGACCGCGGGATGGCCTGATGACAGGTTTGGCCGCGAGAACTCCACTGTCCATCCGGCAATCGAGGACACTGGTCGAGGCGGTGGCGCTGGTTGTCGGTTACTTCATGGGCGGCACCGTGGGTGTCGGCACAGTTATCTACGTGATCACGATCGGACCGTTGACACAATTCTTCCTCGAACTGTCGACACCCTCGAAATCACGCTGATACGACGCCGTTCATTTGATGGCGAGCGCGTTTGCGGGTGATCCGACTCCACCGGCGATGTGCAGCGGAGCGCTGGCCACCATGCACTCGTAAACGTCATCTCGGCTGCAGTCTGCTGCCAGGGCACGGAGATCCCACAGCTCTCCGAGTGCCATCCCGAGCTGGCCGATCAGGATGCGGTGCAGGAAGCCGAAAGGCTGCGCCGAGCGACCCAGGTCCGCCGGCCACACCTCCACCGCAAAGTTGTCCGCAGCGATCGCGCCGATCCGGTTGTCCCAGAGGTAGGCGGCCATCTCCTCGGTGTGGTCGATCCCGGGAGAAGTGAGATGGTGCGGCAGAATCTCACGCGCCACCCGGTCCTGCTCGGCATACCAGGAGAGAAAGCCCGTATGCAACAGCAGAATACAGCCCTGCGAGTACTCGATGCCGGCTGCCTGGCGTGCTGCCTCCAGATCGTCGACCCCAAATGTCACCGCACCTGCGCCAACTGCACCGCCTCGCCACCGGCCTGCACAGAACCGTGCGACGTCGATGACAACGCCGCGGCCCACGATGCCCCGCGCGGCCCACGTCGCGATGCTGTTGCGCCGACCATCAAGGACTTCACGGAGCGTAGCCCCGTTGTAAAAGTGTTCGCCCGCATAGGCGACGTGGCCCAGCGCGTCCCACTGACTGGACACCTGTGGATAAAAGGAGTCGATGGCGTCGTCGACATCAGCAAACCCGCCCATATCACCCTGAATAGTGCGCCGCGACAATGGTTCTCTCGCTGTGTCCAACGGGGGTTCAAAAAAATCGAGCGGTGCGTTCAACGCAAAGACCCGACCGGCACGAACCGCCTGCGTGGACGCCTTCACAGCCGCGGCGTCAATCAGGTTCAGCGTGCCCAACTCGTCGGCCGCACCGAAGACCCCCCAAGCACTCCGGCCTCCGTCCGCAGCCGTAGGCAACTGGTGGTAGAGCGGCAGGTCGGCAGTCACCTGTGGTCCATACCGTCGAGCCCGGGCCAGTGATCGTCGGTCACGATCCCCGCATGACGGGCCTTGATCTGCAGCGCCAGATAACGTGAGTAGTGCCGGGACAGCGCAAGGTTGCCACCATGGATCCATAAGCCCAGCGCCGCGGTCGGTTTCCACATATTCCGTAGCTCTCCTTCCCACGGGCCCGGATCACCGTAGCGCCCGGATCCGATACCCCAGATCGGCCCCACCAGATCGGCGATCTCGTTGCCGAAAATCGACCGAACGCTGTCGTTCATGTTGCCAAACCCTGTTGCATACACAATGACTTCAGCGGGTATCTGCTCGCCGCTGTCGAGAACTACTCCGTCGCTGGTCAACTCACGAACGGCATGGCCGGACCGCAGCTCGATAGCTCCATCGATGATCAGCTGCGAAGCTCCCACGTCGATGTAGTACCCTCCACCTCGACTGAGGTACTTCATCCACAGGCCAGAGTCATCATCTCCGAAGTCCACCTTGAACCCGGCCTTGTCAAGTGCGCGGTAGAAGTCGTCGTCTCGCGCGCGAATCTCGTCCCACCTGGGCCGCTGGAAGCCGGGCATCAGCTTGGCCGGGATCGCGGCAACCGTCAGGTCCGCTTTGTCCGTGGTGATGCCCTTCCCCAGTGCCTCCTCGGAATACAGCGGGGCCTGACTCAGCTCCCGCATCGTGTCGACCTTGACAACCAGGGTCGAGCTGCGCTGGATCATGGTGACCATGGCACCCGCCTCCCATAGCGCGGCACAGATGTCGTGCGCGGAGTTGTTCGAACCGATCACCACGACCCGCTTGTCCCGGTACTGCGCCGGCCCGGGATGGCGACTGGAATGATGCTGATCGCCGACGAAGACATCCTGACCGGGGATCGAGGGCGTCATAGGTTCGCCAGTCACTCCGGTGGCAAGGATGATGTGTACCGGCCTGAGCACTCGCTCGACACCATTCCTGTTCACCGTCACCGTCCACCCCTGCCGCTCCTGGTCCCACTCCGCGCCGGCGCACACGGTCGAAGTCCAGACGTCGATGTCCATCAACTCGGCGTAAGACGAAAGCCAGTCGGCCATCTTGTCTTTGGGCGTATATACCGGCCACGTCTTCGGGAAGTCCAGATACGGTAGGTGGTCGTACCAGACCACATCGTGGAGACACAGGGTCGGATATCGCCGACGCCAGCTGTCGCCGGGCTTGTCCAACTGCTCGATCACCAACGCGGGCACGCCGAGATGCTTCAGCCGTGCCGCGACTGCGAGGCCGCCTTGCCCCGCACCCACGATCAACGCGTAGGGCTGGACCTCCGCGCCCATAGCCTCACGTTCGGCCACCCGCCGTTGGAGCCAGGTCTGCTTGTTCCGTCTCGCGACGTGATCGGCCCCGAGGTGCCGCCGAGGTCCTGACATCTCCTCGTGAGCCGTCAGCTCCTGAAGCGCGGTCAGCATCGTGAGCGCCTTACCGCCTTGGATCCGCACGTGAGCCCGCCCATGACCGGCCTGGGTTTCGAAGTCGAGCCAACAACTCGCCACGCCACCGATGCAATCGGCAGCGGGCCAGTCCACACTACGCCGAAATGACAGCACCCATTCGGCCTCAAGGGCTTCCGCCGCCAACAACCGGATCGATTGAGGTCCCTCCGCGGTCTGGATGTCCCATGCCATCGCGAGAAGGTCACGCCAGTAACAGTCGTCGTGGAACAGCGCAACGAGATCGTCCACGTCTCGGCGGTGCAGTGCGGCGTTGAACGCAGCAAGCCACCTATCCACCTGGTCGGACGCATCGGGTACGGGGACAGGGTGGGTCATACTCGCCGCCTATTGTGTTGACCACTTCCGTGGGCCGACCGGCCTTGCGCCGGTGGTGTCACAGACTCCGCCCGGAGCATGTGATCAAGAACGTTCTTGAAGGCACGCGGGGCATGGTTGTCACCTTCATCGACGAGAAGCGCACCGAAGTACGCGATGGAGCCGACGGAGAAGACAGAGCCTCCGGCAGGAGTATCGAAATACGCTTTGGTCGTTCCAGTAGTCAGATTTCGCAATTCTGCTCCTCGGTCGGACTCCAAGGTCAGCTGCCACTCCCAGTAAATCTAGGGCATGTGTACAAGAATGTCTACGGAAAGGACGCATTGAGTTTCTGCACTTCTCACGAAACATGCTGCGCGCTTTATCTACTCATTACGTTGAGTGTGTCTCGGCAGAGGTGTGAACACATAGATTGTGTTGGTGGTTCGTCGAAGTGGGTCGGGTGGGGGCCAGGTGCTTGTTCTGCAACCATCCAGGCGCCCTGGCTCGGCCCGCGTCAACGCCGGGTTCACCAGCCGCGTTCGGCGAGGCGGTGCGGTTCCGGGATGTCATCGACATTGATCCCGACCATCGCCTCACCCAGACCGCACGAAAGCTTGGCCAACACATCCGGATCGTCAAAAAGCGTGGTGGCCTTCACAATCGCCGCGGCGCGCTGTTCGGGGTTGCCCGACTTGAAGATCCCCGACCCCACAAACAGACCCTCGGCACCGAGCTGCATCATCATCGCCGCATCCGCGGGTGTCGCGATACCCCCGGCGGTGAACAGGGTGACCGGCAGCTTGCCGTTGCGGGCCACCTCCACCACGAGATCGTAGGGCGCCTGCAACTCCTTGGCTGCCACGTACAACTCGTCCTCGCTCAACGACGTCAACCGGCGGATCTCGCCTCCGATCTTGCGCATATGAGTGGTGGCGTTGGAGATATCGCCCGTGCCGGCCTCGCCCTTGGAACGGATCATCGCCGCACCCTCGGTCAACCGCCGCAACGCCTCACCCAGATTGGTCGCGCCACACACGAACGGCACCGTGAAACGCCACTTGTCAATGTGATTGGCATAGTCCGCCGGAGTCAGTACCTCCGACTCGTCGATGTAATCCACCCCCATCGACTGCAGGATCTGCGCCTCGACAAAATGCCCGATCCGAGCCTTCGCCATCACCGGAATGGTGACCGCATCGATGATCCCGGCAATCATGTCCGGGTCACTCATCCGCGACACCCCACCCTGGGCACGGATATCGGCGGGCACCCGCTCCAGCGCCATCACCGCCACCGCACCAGCGGCCTCGGCCATCCGCGCCTGCTCCGGGGTGACGACGTCCATGATGACGCCGCCCTTGAGCATCTCCGCCATGCCGCGCTTCACCCGAGCGGTACCCGTGTGACCTTGTGGTTCGATCAATGCCCTTTACCCCGCTTCCCTGCTGTAGGTCGTGTAGGTCGTCTTGGACGTGGTGTAGAAGTCACGCGCAGCGGAGCCCTGCTCGCGGGGACCATATGAGGAACCCCCGAGTCCTCCGAATGGAACGTGGAAGTCCACTCCGGCGGTGGGCAGGTTCACCATCACCATTCCGGCCCGCGCATGCTTCTTGAAGTGTGTCGCCGTGGCGAGCGAGTCCGTGACGATTCCTGCTGTCAGTCCGAATTCCGTGTCATTGACAACTGCCAGAGCCTCGTCGTAGTCGGCTACCTTCACCACCGAAGCGACCGGTCCGAACACCTCTTCACGGTTGATGGTGTCTGAGTTGACCGTCTCAGTCAGGAGTGCCGGTTCGAGGTAGAAGCCCGGTGTTGCCCGATCGAGTTGAGCTCCGCCGCTACGTACCGCACCCTCGCTCACTGCGAGGTCGATGTAGCGGGTCACCTGATCCAGTTGCGCCGCGCTCACCACCGGCCCGATCTGCGTAGCCTCGTCGCGCGCATCGCCGACCACCAACTGCGCGCGAGCCCTTTCGAGACGATCGACAAAAACATCGTGGACTTTCTCTAGGACGACAAGTCGCGACGATGCGGTGCAGCGTTGACCGGTCGAACCGAAGGCCCCTTCGACCGCGATGCGCACGGCAAGGTCGACATCGCAGTCACTCGTAACGACGAGGGGATTTTTCCCACCCATCTCGAGTTGCACCCGCGCCTGATGCGCTTGCGCGGCTTCGAGGACCTCCCGGCCCACCCCCGTCGATCCGGTGAACGTGACACCGTCAACCGCAGCAGAACCGACGATCGCCTGCCCCACCTCCCGTCCGGAACCGACGACGAGGTTCAAGACCCCCGCGGGAAGACCTGCGCGTTCGAGAGTTTCCGCGAGCGCCCATGCGCTGCCGGGCACCATCTCCGCCGGTTTGAACACCACTGTGTTACCGAATGCCAGAGCCGGAGCTATCTTCCAGGCTGGAATTGCCATGGGAAAGTTCCACGGTGTGATGACCGCTACGACCCCCAGCGGCTCCGGCACGACGTCAACCTCGACTTGGCTTCGGACCGAATCGACGTGTTGACCGGAGGTTCGCAGTGCTTCGCCGGCAAAGAACTTGAAGATGTGCCCAGCGCGAACCACTTCTGCGACCGCTTCGCGACGGGTTTTGCCCTCTTCGCGTGCGAGCAGATCTCCGAGTTCGGCGCTGCGGGCGCGGAGCTCGTCCCCCACCCGGTCGAGTATCTCGAACCGAGTCAACACACTGGTGTCACGCCATTCCGGTAGTGCCTCAACCGCAGCCTCGACTGCGTTGACCGCCTGCGTTGCATCAGCTTTGGCGTGAACTCCCACCACATCACGAGTGTCGGACGGATTGATATTGCACAGCTCGGAATCCCCGCTGGCCCAGCGCCCGGCGATCAGATTGCGCCTGATCACTGGAACGCCGGTTGCCCGGTCAACGCTTGGCCGATGATCAGCGTGTGCATCTCAGAGGTGCCCTCGTAGGTCAGGACCGATTCGAGGTTATTCATGTGACGGATGACCGGGTACTCGAGTGAGATTCCGTTGGCGCCGAGTATGGTTCGCGCCGTCCTGCAGATATCCAGAGCTGCCCTCACATTGTTGAGCTTTCCCACACTGATCTGTACGGGATGCAAACGTCCTTCATCTTTCGCACGTCCGATTGCAAGTGCGAGCAATCCTCCCTTGCTGAGCTCGATGCTCATGTCCACCAGCTTCTGCTGAGTCAGCTGAAACCCGGTGATTGGTCGACCGAACTGTGTCCGCTGCCCGGCATAGTCGAGCGCGGCCTCAAAGGAAGCCCGACCCGCACCCAATGCGCCCCAAAGGATTCCATAGCGCGCTTGGTTCAAACACGACAACGGTCCGCGCAGACCGACAGCGTCGGGCAACATCGCGGTCGACGGTAGCCGGACTCCCTCCAGGATGAGTTCACTGGTGACCGACGCGCGCAGCGACATCTTGTGTCGGATGGCATTCGCGGAGAATCCGGCAGTTGTGGTGGGTACGACGAATCCGCGTATCCCATCGTCAGTGCCTGCCCACACGATCGCGAGATCGGCGATGGAACCATTGGTGATCCACATCTTCGACCCGTCGAGCACCCAATCCGATCCGTCCCTGCGGGCGCGCGTCTTCATCGCGGATGGATCGGATCCGACATCTGGTTCGGTGAGTCCGAAGCACCCGATCGCGGTACCCGCCGCCATCGTGGGCAGCCAGTGCTCTTTTTGTTCCTCACTGCCCCAACGATGGATGGCGAACATCGCCAGCGAGCCCTGCACGGAAACAAGCGAACGGATCCCCGAGTCAGAAGCCTCCAACTCCATGCACGCCAGCCCATAGTCGACTGCTGACATTCCGGCGCAGCCGTAGCCGTGCAGGTGCATACCGAACAGGCCGATCTTACCCAGTTCCGAAGCAAGACCGGGCAGATCATCGATTTGTCCGCGCTCGAACCAGTCGCCGATGTAAGGGTCAATCAACTCCTCGCAGACGGCTCGTACTGTCGAGCGCACTGCACGCTCGTCGGCAGTCAGATGGTGATCCATTCCGGCCAGGTCGTAGGGGATCAGTTCGGTGCGATGTTCGCTGAGTGTCACTCTTTGACAACTTTCCCTAGTAATGTCGCTGGGACCATTCCCACATCGGCTCTGGGCTCATCCAGCCACCGGCAGAGCTCCGTAGCGTCTTGACCCAACACCGGCGGCGCTACTGGCGGGCGAATCGCACTGTGTGAGTATTTGATCGGGTGAGCGACCTGATCGATGTGCGCCTCCGGCATCGACCAGAGCGGCTCCAAACCCAGATCGGTGGCGAGCTCGAATGCGGTGCTCAAGGTGCCCACCACGCCTGCCGGCACGCCACTGGCGACAAGCCGGCCGGTCCACTTCGACGCGGTGTCTGCCGCCAGTCTGGATTCCAGCGCCTCTCTAAGACTCTTCCGGTTGGCCACCCGATCGGAGTTGAGGGCGAACCGCGGATCAGTGCTCAGATCAGGCAGGTCGAGAACCTCAGCGAGACGGCGGAACTGGCGATCATTACCGCAAGCCACCGCGAGGAATCCGTCCGAACATTGCAGGGTTTCGTAGGGGGCGATGGAAGGGTGCAGGTTGCCCAGCCGTTCGGGCGAAACACCCGTCGCAAGGAACCCTGACGCTTGGTTGACCATCCCGGCAAGCAGACTCGTCAGCAGCGATACCTCGATGTGTTGACCTCGCTGGTCACGCTCCCTGCTCCGCAGTGCGGCGAGAATCCCGATCACCGCATCCTTGCCGGTTAGAACATCGACCAGCGCGACCCCCACCTTCATCGGTTCCCCCTGAGGGTTCCCGGTGACGTGCATCAAACCGCCCACTGCTTGAACTACGAAGTCGTAACCGGGAAGACGGGCCCCGGCACCGCTGCCAAACCCGGTGATGGAGCAGTACACCACGTCGGCATTGCCCGCGAAGACACTGGCGTAGTCGAGCCCGTACTTCTCCATGACGCCCGCACGGAAATTATGTATCACCACATCCGCACGTCGAGCCAGTTCCTGGGCACGACGCAGATCCGTCTCATCGTCCAGAGCCAATGTCAGGCTGTGTTTGGATCGATTGACCCCGTCGAAGTAGGACGACCCGCCCGGAGTCCACGGTGGGCCCCACCCCCGCGTGTCGTCGCCGCTGTGCGGTCGCTCGACCTTGACGACAGTCGCGCCGAGGTCGGCAAGCATCATTGTTGCCAACGGCCCGGCCAGAACGCGGCTGAAGTCGGCGACCAGGACTCCATCCAGGGGCGGCGCAGCGACTGCGGATTCAGTCACGGTCGAACCCTTGCGGTGCGTACTACGGATTGAGCTGTCTGCGTTGATCTTCGGTACCTCGGTAATCGTCTGGCAGCTGGGGCGGACTGTTCCCGGATGCCCACTCGGCTCAACACCTGGGTCAGCCTTCTCGCATTCCCCTGGCCGGTTCCGGTCAATATAGGTAGCGTGTCCTAGATTCTCCGAGATTGCAACCCCGGATCGGTCAGGTTCCGCAAGCCTGCCGACACCAAGCGGCGGCAGCATTCGATAGGCCGAGCAGTGCCGCGAAACCTTGACGAAACCAGGGCATCTGTCCTATTTTCATTTCAACCGCGCGTCTGCGATGAGCAGAGCCCTCAGGAAGGGAACGCAATGGCACCGGATTCCAACACGCCCGGCACGGCTGTGGATTCGACCCTGGCGAAAGCTAATGGCAGCGGGTTTCGCCGAGTCACCGACGATCACTGGCGGGCAAGGGCCGACAAGGTGATCCCGGGGGCATGTAAGGCCACATCCAGGCCTCGAGGTTTCCCAACGGATACCCTCAGTTTTCCTGCGCTTCGATGGCGAGACTATGCAGCACGCCTTCCGGTGGAGCGTAGAACTCCTCCGGCGAGGCGTGCTCGTGCACCCATGGCACAACTGGTTCCTCTCGGCCGCCCACACCGAAGCGGACATCGACCTCGCCCTCCAAGCAACCGAGCGAGCATTCGCCCTCGTACAAGCTCAGTCCTATTTCTTCGACCGCAGACAGTCACCACAACGTTAGGAAGACATGACCGACAAGACAGAATTACATCAGCAGGTGGCACGCCCCGTCGTCCAACTCTGTATCGACGTCACATCGACTGAACAGGCAATGGACATTGCAGCCATGGGGCTTCGTGCCGGCGTGGATTGGCTGGAATGGGGTACGCCACTGGTCTCGTTCGCAGGGATCAACAACTTCGATGCGCTGAACCGACAATTCGGCTCATCAGTGACCTTCCTGGATGCGAAGATCATGGACGCGTCGGTCCGGTACATGGAATCCGCTGCGCGCCTGGGGATCAATCTCGTGTGCATCTGCGCGAGCGCCTCTGATGCCACCTTCCGTGCCGCCATTGCTTCGGGTCGTGACAGCGGTGTCAAGGTGGTCGCAGATCTCTACGCGGTTGCGAACCCAGTTGCCCGCGCCCGCGAGCTGGCCGACATCGGCGTGGACTACATCTACCTTCACTACGGCTACGACCAACAGACCGAATCTTTGGCTGCAAACCCAACGATCGACCAGATCCGCGAACTCAAGGACGCGGTCGAACTACCGATAGGTGTGGTCACATTCGACCAGGATTCGGGCAGGCGCGCAGTCGAAGCGGGTGCGGACATTGTCCTGATCAGCCATCCCTACCTGATCGGTGACGATGCCGAGCGATTGCTCACCGAATACGTCCGGCACGTCAAATCCGCGGCACTCGTTGGGAAAACAGAGATTTAACGATCACTGGCCGACGTTGGATCGCCTGGCAGGGCTTCCATGAGGGCCAGGAGCCCAATCTTGAGCCCCTGAAACTGAGCGTGATTCGGCGATGCCAGGCGGTACAGGCCGAAACCATCGGTGAGCGCAGTCAGAATGGGTGCCGCCCAGTCGAGGTCCTTTCGCCGTGAGGCGGTGACCAAGGTGCTTCCGGGGCGATGGGTTGCGGCCAGTGCTTTCTCGACCTCCTCCCGGAGCGCAGGTTTCTGGTCAGCGAAGAGATACGCTTCGAACTGAAGCTTGTCGTACTTCGGGGCTGCTTTGACAGCGTGGTCTATGTAGGCGTCGACGGCTTCTTCACGGGACATGTTCTCACGCTCGATTCGCTCGCTCAGAGCGACCAACGACGCAATCATGTTGTTCATGATCGTTCGGAAGGCCTCGACGAAGAGGTCATCGATCGAAGGAAAGAAGTAACTTGGGGCGGAAGGAGAGACACCGGCCCGCTTGGCCACATTTCGGTGGGTGACCCCAGAAATGCCGCTCTCGTAGATCAGATCGACCGTCGCAGCGAGTATCTCGGCGCGGCGCGCTTCACCCGGCGCGTATCTGCCTTTCGGAGACGACATAGAAGCATTTTAGACTGCCACCGACCGGCTAGAAAGCGGCTCACCTGCGAAAGCAGCTGACGTGTCGGGTCTGGTTGAATCGCCCTGGGTTTCCCGGAGGCTCGGGCTATTGGATTCCGATCAAGGGTTGGTCGGTCCGGTATGCATCGTAGAACGCGGCTTCGAACTCCCGGGATGTCGCCGAGGTAGCTGTGCAGTCTGCTGGTGTTGTGCCAGTACACCCAGCCCAGCGTGGCCAGTTCGACGTCCTCGACGGTCTTCCACGGCCCGCTGCGGGCGTGGCGTCAACGAGGTCCTTGCCGGTGATGAACGAATTGTCGGCATAGAGCGGGCCGCGCGTTATTCCACCCCGTACAAACCTGCCCTCAAGGGCCAGGTGCAGCTGGTACGCCGCCACAACGCCTAGCACCAGCCCAAGGCCGCCGCCGTCGTGGTAGCCGTCAGAATCATCGCCAGCGCGGAAACGAACGGGTAGGCCAGGGCCCACGTTGTCGCTGAAGTACAAGATTCGCATCGACTCATCCCAGTCCAGTCTGGGGTCTGATAGCTGCAGCCGCGCATCGTCGTAGCGCAGAAGATCGTCCCGAAGTTCATCATCGGTAAGTGTGCTAACGCACTCTGCGAAGCCCAACTTGTCGATAAAGGCTTCCACAGAGTCACCTAGAATCGGTTCCTGGGATTGGCCATCGCGGTACAACTCTCGCCCGGCCTCGCGGCTTTCGAGAAACTTCAAACGCGTTCCTCGCGTCTAGCGCGGTCGCGCGCCAGAATTTCTTTGATGTCGTTCTTCATCTCGCGATGCTGTGATCTGCGGCGACGGTTGATGTCTCACGGCGCTGCACCGCCGGTTTGTCTCACTTCATCTCCTACGGGGGGCCGGCCCTAACGTGGAACGTAGGAATTGCGGTGGGAACCCCAGCCCAGCGGTTGGGCGAGGCACATTCGCCACTGCGGCACAGATTTCGCCTCTGTGTGGATCGCGGCGTGCAACCGGGCATGCTTCAGTTAGTTGTCTGTCGTGTTCCCAGCGCCTCAAACCACGATCGACGGCTGCGGCGCGTGTTGCCCCACTATAGATCGAGCGTCAGGGAAGTGGTGTGTGAGCGGGACACGCACGGATAGATCACACCCGCCCTGTCCTTGTCCTCCTCGCTCGCAACGGAGTCCAGGTGCTGGGGTTGGCCGGCGATGACGCCAACTTGGCATGCGCCGCAGATTCCTTCGCGACATGACGAGTGCACGGGCAGCTGGGCGCGTTCGAGCGCATCGAGCAGCGACTGGTGCTCTGAGACGTGCACGTGGGTGTTGCTGCGTCTGCAGGTCACCTCGAAGGCCCGCCGCGGCGGGTACGGCTGTTGCGGTGCCGGGGTGAACCGTTCAATGTGCAGACGCGGCGCTGGAACGAGGGTCGCCAGTTCTTCGGTCATCGACGCCGGCCCGCAGCAGTACACCGCCGCTGTGGTGCCGTCGAGGATCCGCGCAAGGTCAGGTCGCACGCCAGTCTCATCGCGGGCGTAGACGCTGACGTGCTGCGGCCACCGCTGCTTCAGTTCGCGGCTGAATGCCATGGTGGCCCGACTGCGGCCGATATAGACCAACCGCCAGCGCCGATGCGCAGGCAGCGCTTCGATCATCGCCTTGATCGGCGTGATGCCGATCCCACCGGCCACGAACAGATAGTCCTCTGCGGGCTCCAGCATGAAGTGGTTGTCCGGGCCGGAGACGTCCAGGATTTTCCCGGGCACCGCGTTGGCGTGCAGCCAGGCGCTGCCGCCGCGCGAAGGCGCCGCGAGGTGCACGGCGATTCGATATCGGCTGCGGTCGGCCGGATCGCCGCACAGTGAGTAGCAGCGCACCAATCCGTTGGGCAGCTGCAAAGTCAGGTGGGCTCCTGGCGTCCAGACCGGCAACTCCGTCCCGCCTTGCCGCGACAGGTCGATGCCGAGGACCTCGCGGGTCAGCGGATAAGTCGCGGTGACGGTCATCGGCTGCGCCGGCGCAGCCTGTGGTGGCGGCGGGAGCGGCGTGGCAGCCGTAGAGGTCAGCACCCGCACGAGCACCGCGACGGTGGTCAGTCCCAGCAGGATGAAGGCCACCAGTCGATAGCCCCAGGCGCCCACGTCGCTGCCGGACCAGCCAGCATGGAAGGAAACCAGGATCACCGATATGTAGCTGCCGTAGTGCAGCGCTTTCCAGAGTCGCCGCGGCATCTTCGGCCGCAGCAGCGACGATCCGTAGACGGCTGCCAGCAGGTAGAACGCGACGATGCCCAGGGCTACCGGCCAGGGCCGGTAGGCCGCCGCCAACGGCACGAAGATCTCGGTGAGTGAGAAGTGCGTCCAGCCGTCGAGCATGAGCGACAGCATGTGTAGCCCGGCCATGATCAGCGCGGTGCCGCCGAGCCAGCGATGCAGATCCTGCAACCACGCGGGGTTGTCGATGGACCGCAGCACCCGCGTCGCCAGCAGCACACCCCACAGCACGGAGCCGGTCATCGCAGCCCAGGCCACCAGGCCGCTGGCACGGGCGACATACCACCACAGCTGCGGATCGGTCATCGGAAATCTGGCCAGTTCGCCGAGCACTCATGCCGCTGACCGGCGTCGACGACCAGTCCGGCGGCACCGACGCCGGGCAGCCAATCCAGTAGCCGATCGGAGTCGCGCACGAATGCCAGCTTGGCCAAAGTCTCGGCCCTGGCACCGGTTCCGGCGATGACGGTCGAGGTGACCGTCGGGGTGACCGCACTGACGCCGGTGCCGGGGTTGATCACGTGATGAGCCGGACCGTCGGGGCCGGCCCAGACCCGCACGAGCCGACTCGACGTCGCCACGGATCCACGGGCGAGCCGGATCACGCTCAGCAGCTCCCCTGGCGTGAATGGGTCGGCGATGCCGATCGTCCACGCCGTGGCGTCGGGTGCCAGTCCGGCGACCACCAGGTCGCCTCCGACCTCGGCCAACACCCCGTCCGCGCCGCGGTCGAGTGCGAGCTCGGCGATCATGTCGGCCGCGAGGCCCTTGCCCAGCCCACCCGGGTCGAGTGTGGTGCCTAGCGGAAGCCGAATGTCCAGGCCGGCGATGTCGATGCCGGCGACCTCGCCCGGCCACGTCGCGGTGTCGGGCAACGTCGTTCGCCGTGACGCATCGACGCGGCTGGTGTCGTAACCGTTGGCCACCAGCCGCGGCAGCACGGTCGGGTCGAAGTCGCCGTCAGTCAATGCCCACGCATCGATCAGTTCGGTCACCAGTCGCACGGTGCAGGCACGCACCCGCACCGGACGGCCCTGGGACCAGTTCAGCCGCCACACGTCGCTGCTCTCGCGGAAGCGGCTCCATGACTGCTCGAGCTCATCCAGAAGCCCGAAGCAGTCCTCGAGGAGCTCCGGCGGTCCACCGACCAGGGTGATCGCGGCGGTGCCACCCATCGCCGGGCGGACGCTCTCCAGCGTCTTCTCAGCCACCGGAGGCTTTCGACACACCGTGGGGAACAACGGGTTCAGCGGACAACGGCGGCGGCGGCGACGGGGCAGGGACCGCCGCTGGTGCCGGGCGCGTGGGCTGGATGGCTGCGGTGGTCGGAAGGCCGCCCCCGGCTCCTGTGTCGATACTCGGCGTTACTGCCGGCTCGGCCGCGGCCGTACTCAGCGCGTGAACGGTGAAAAGGAGCGCCCCGGCCGACAGCGTGGTGGCGGTGAGTTTGGACCATCGAGCAGGCGACTGCCGCGGCGTGCCGGGGTCAGTCGTCGCGCTCATGCTCGGCCTCTTCGGGTTCCGAGTGCTCGTCATCCCCGTGCTCGTCATCGCTGCGCGGCGACACCACGGACGTCGGCGCAGTCGGTGTCAGGGCAGGCACAACTTCCGGCGAGGCCGTCGGCGCCACCGCCGGCTGCGCTCCGTCGGGGATCAGTACCTCGTTGGCCCGCCCGATGTCGGGCGGGGGCGAGGTGTTCAGAATCCTGGTGTTGACGGCCAGCGCGGCCCCTCCGACAATCAGGACGAACACCACCGAGACAATCACCGCCACTTTCGATCTCATGAGTTCACGCTAGATCCCGGCCGGTCAAGGATGGTCCCGGCGATATCCAAGAAACGTCCAAGATCGCGCGAAGCCTCAGCGAAGACAATGCGCGCGATGCATCGACCCGGGCGGCGGCAGGTCCATAATACGGACGTGCGGGTACTGGTGGTCGAAGACGACGCTGCGGTCGGCGCCGCGCTGTGCGACGGCCTGGGCAGAGCCGGCTTCGAGGCGAGCCGCGTCGGCACCGGCGCCGACGCGGTGGCGAATGTATCGGCGGCTGCACCGGATTTCGTGCTGCTGGACCTTGGGCTGCCCGATATGGACGGCACCGATGTCTGCCGCACGATCCGGGTGCTCTCACAAGTGCCGATCATCGTGGTCAGTGCCCGCAGCGAGGAGATCGATCGCGTCCTGGCGCTGGAGATGGGCGCCGACGACTACGTGGTCAAACCGTTCGGCATGCACGAGCTCGTGGCACGCATCCGCGCGGTATTGCGGCGCACCGCAGTTCGCGACGGTCACCTCGACCAGGACACCACCCGCACGATCGGGCCGCTCAGCATCGACCGCCGCACCCAGCGTGTGCATCTCGGCGAGCGGGAGGTGCATCTGACGCCCAAGGAGTTCGACCTACTGTGCTACCTCGCCGAAGATCCCGGCGCGGTGCACCGCCGGTCGGAGATCCTGCACCGGGTGTGGGGCGCCAACTGGTACGGCACCAGCAAGACCGTCGACGCGCATGTGGCCGCAATCCGTAAGAAGCTCGGCGACCCGCGCTGGATCGAGGCGGTCCGCGGGGTCGGCTTCCGGTTTGGGATTCCGTCGTGAAGTGGCGGCTGATGGCCGCGTTCATGGCTGTGACCTTTCTCGTCCTCTTGGTGCACGACATCCCGCTTGGCGCCTACCTGGAGCGTGTCGAGCGCGAACGCATCGTGACCGCACTGGAACGCGACGCCTTTCTGCTCGCGGGGCGCAGCGAGGACGCCCTCGAAGCAGCGACGTCACCCGATCCGCGCGTGAGGGCCGACGCGCACCGCTACCGCCAAGCCAGCGGAGCGCGGGTGGTCATCGTCAACGCCGCCGGCGATCCAGTCGTCACCTCAGACGACGACCAATCCGCCGCGGGCATCTCTTACCGGTCGCGACCCGAGATCGCTACGGCTCTCTCTGGCGACATCGCGACAGGACAACGTCAGTCGGTCAGTCTGGGCACCGACCTGCTTTATGTCGCCGTGCCCGTGGTGAGCGGCGATCGGGTGATCGGGGCGGTGCGGCTGACCTATCCGACGCAGGTGGTGGCCGATAAAGTGCGCGGGCAACTACGCACACTGTGGCTTGTCGCCGGTATCACGGTGCTACTGGCTGGGGCGGTGGCGTTCGTCCTCGCAGGCACGGTAACGCGGCACCTGCGGCAATTGCGCGCCACCACCGAACTGCTGGCCGAAGGGCGGCTCGAGGTGCGTGCGCCCGAGCCTGGCGGGGCGCCCGAAATCCGTAGCCTGGCAAGGTCTGTCAACAAGATGGCCGCTCGGCTCGAAGACCTGCTGCGCCAGCAACGCGCGTTCGCAGGCGACGCCTCCCACCAGCTGCGCACGCCATTGACGGCGCTGCGCGTGCGCTTGGACAATGCCGCCGACCTTGTCGACGCCGATCCCGAAGCCGCGCGCGATACCATCGCCGAAGCCCAGGACGAGGCACTGCGCTTGCAGCGGATCGTCGACGCGCTGCTGATGCTCAGCCGTGCCGACGATGCCGCAATGCCGTCGCAGGAGATTGACCTCGCCGAGATCGCCCGCGCGCGGGTCGAACAATGGCAGCCGCTCGCGGAAGAATCCGGGGTGCACCTCGGCGTGACAACGCCAGAATCGGCCCCAGCGCTGGCCGTACCCGGGGCCGCCGAGCAGATCATCGACAACCTCATCGACAACGCACTCGCCGTGTCCCCGGGCGGCAGCACCATCGACGTGACCATCACAGCGGCCCCCACCGTCGACGCCGTCGACCTTCACGTGCTGGATGAGGGTCCTGGCATGTCCCCCGAGGACCGTGCCCGTGCTTTCGATCGGTTCTGGCGCGGACGCACCGACACCGCCGGCAGCGGACTGGGCCTGGCCATTGTTGCCCGGCTCGCCCGCGCAAGCGAAGCAGCCGCCGAGTTGAGGCCACGCGCCCACGGCAGCGGGCTAGATGCGCATGTACGGTTCGTGCGCCCGAGGACCTAGCCGAGGGCTATGTGGTCGTACTCCTGACGATGTGACCGGCAGCCACTGCCCGGAGCCGGCACCGATTGCGGGACGCAGATCGGGTAATTCGGCTGAGGGCCGAAGGTGGTACAGACACGGCCCTTCTCGCGACGGGCTCGAAGGAGCTGCACCCGTATGCCTGACGGCAACGACTTCGTGCATCCGAGAAACCACCGCCTACTGCTTGGCCATGTTCGCGAATCGCGACAAATGCAATTGGTGCGCAACGGTTATCGTCTTCGTCGGCCCGTTACGGTGCTTGCCGAGAATCAGGTCGGCTTCCCCGCCACGCGGATCGTCACGGTCGAACGCGTCCGGCCGATGCAAAAGTATGACCATATCCGCATCCTGCTCGAGCGAGTTGTGAAGCGTAATCCCTTGCGCTACAAAGTTACTCGTACCTGGAACCGTTCCGTCGTAGACGTCCTGCTCACCGATGCTGGTGACCTCCACGATCTGGTCCCAGTAGACATCGTTGGTGGCGAGGTCGTGGAGACCACGGTCTTCGAGCACCGCCGCGGCCCGGTGCAGCCTGGCTCGACTCGGGGCGTGCTTCCACATTGTTGAGCCGCAGAACTTGGTGTTCATCGCGGCCGCGAACTGTCGATGTGTCATTCGGCGCTCGGTCAACCTCGTCCGCACCTTCGCCCAGACAGCCTGGGGGACGGTGTCGGCATTGGGGTTGCGCACGAGTTCCCGAAGATTTGACAAAACCTCCTCGGCTGCAATGCTCTTCACACCGTGCACGCCGATGTATCCGAGGAATTTGGACTGACTCTCAGCACCCGCGATTGTCAGATGCCACGAATCCCGATAGCCGGCTTTCTTTGCGCGGTAGACCCTCGACGCGATCCCGAATCGCAGCAGCAGATGCATCACATCGTCCACCAGCTGTCGGCTCGTCGAGGCGTAGTAGACACGTCCAGTACCCAGCTTCGCGTCCCATCGCACCGACCCGTCGGTCGCCCACAGATGACGCAGAAACAGTGCGACCTGGTCATTGGGCAGCGCAAAAACCTCTGCCGGAACGAATTTCTCGTAACTGCGCTTGCCGAACAGCCCCAGCTTGTCCAACCACGCCGCAATCGGGTTGCGCTTGCCGTGCGTCAGCCTGTATGGCGCCGGCAGTCGCAGCGTGGTGACCCGCGCGGCTGGATACTCATCGCGGATCGGCGCCCTGTCGAAGTATGCCGCGGAGATCTCGACCGCCGTCAGGTTGGCCTCGTCCACCGACGCATACCGGATGGGCTGGCGCTTCACGCACGAACCGTCACCGATCATGTGCGCCAACATCACGACCTCGGAGTCGTGCATCCGCTGGGTCTGCACCGGCTCGGGCACCCGCCGCGGGACGGCAACCCGGGCACCAACCGTCAACTCGCCCAACGGCGTCCAGCCATCATACGTCATGAACGGATGGTTGGCCGTCGCCTCCACCTCACGGCCGGACGCCAACCGAACCTTGAACACCTCTTTGTGCCCGCTGTAGAACACGTTCGTCATCGGCCGCGCGACCATCCGCTTGCGCTCATCAACCGACCACACCAGCGGGCGCTCCCCGGTACGCATCAGCTCGCCGAACGTCACCTCGGCGCCGGTGTCTGCCCGCAGGATTCGAGTGTTCGCGGTCAGGCATCCCGACTCACGAAGATCGGACACCATCGGCTTCTTGTCGGTGCGCTGCTCGGGACCACGGTTCAGCTGGCTGATCGCCACCACCGGCACTTCGAGTTCCTTGGCCATCAGCTTGAGGCTGCGGGAGAAGTCCGACACCTCCTGCTGGCGTGACTCGTACTTCTTTCCCGACGACATCAGCTGCATGTAGTCCACGACGATCAACCGGAGGCCGGCCTTCTGCGACAACCGCCGAGCCTTGGCCCGGATCTCCATCATCGTCAGGTTCGGCGAATCGTCGATGAACAACGGGGCTTCGCTGATCTCGCTCATCCGGCGTGCCAACCGAGTCCAGTCGTCGTCACTCATCCGGCCGGAGCGCATGTCGGCGAGCTTGATCTTGGCCTCCGCCGACAGCAGCCTCATGACGATCTCGGACTTGCTCATCTCCAAGCTGAAGATGACGCTGGGCAACTGGTTCTTGATCGAGCACGACCGCATGAAATCCAAGCCCAGCGTGGAGTTGTGCGTCGGCACCATCCCGCGGCCGGCCAGGTACAGGTGCTCGGCGTTGTCGACCTCCACACAACGTACCGGGACGGTGCCGACTCGGTGGATCCGGTCGACTCCCACTGCAGCCCGGCCAGGTGCCAGGAGAACGCCACCGCGCGCTGACGAGTCCCGATGCCGTGCGGCAGCGGTCACGGTGTCGGCGCTGGCACGCAGCATCCCGGTCGTCCGGATGCCGAGGGTGGTGGGCCACTGGTGCTGTTCGTCGGCGACGATCACGGTGCCGTCGGAGAACTCGATCTCGTAGCATGGCCGACCGAGCAACACGTCCGTCGCCGCCACCACGCGCGTCGGCAATCCGTCGGCGTCGAGCAGCCGGTCCCCGACCCCGACGTCGCCCATCGTCGTCCAGCCGTTGGGCGTCGGCAGCGGGGTGTCGAGCGCCAACGCCTTCCCGACACCAGGGCGCGCGGCGATGATGATCATCTGCCCGGCGTGCAGGCCGTTGGTCACTTCGTCGAGCTCGACGAACCCCGTCGGCACGCCACGGGACATGCCGCCCGAGGACGCGATCGCGTCGATCTCGTCCATCGTGGGCTGCAGCAACTCCTCGAGCGCGACGAAGTCCTCGGACGCGCGCCGCTCGGTGACGTCGTAGATCTCGGCCTGGGCACGGTCCACGACGTCGTTGACGTCCGCACCGTCAGCACCCGCGTAGCCGTACTGCACGACGCGGGTGCCGGCCTCCACCAGGCGCCGCAGCAGCGCCTTCTCGGCGACGATCTCCGCGTAGTAGCCCGCGTTGGCCGCTGTCGGCACCGTCGAGATCAGGGTGTGCAGATAGGGGGCGCCACCGACGCGCCGCAGCATGCCGCGGCGGTCCAACTCGGCGGCCACGGTGACGGCATCCGCCGGCTCCCCGCGCCCGTACAGGTCCAGGATCGCGTCGTAGACGATCTGGTTCCCGGGCTTGTAGAAGTCGCCTGGGCGCAGCTTCTCGAGCACGTCGGCGACGGCGTCCTTGCTCAGCAGCATCCCGCCGAGCACGGCCTGCTCAGCGGCGGGATCCTGCGGGGGCTGACGACCGAAATCCTCGTTCGGCGGGGCATCCTGCCTCGAGGAACCTCCTGACCGCCCCAGGTCATCTACGACAGCCACGCAGCGCCTCACCCTCCTGATCGCGATCGAACTCACATTCGATATGCGGCATGCTGCGACTCTAAGTCCGAGCCCCGACAAATCCCCCGTTCGGGACCCCTGCTGTTCCCGCGAGGGCCAACGCTAGACGTTGCTGGGGGGGAATCAAGTCGACCCTGTTAGTGGGCTTGTGGATGGAGTGTGCATAGGTCCGGTCAGGGATGTTGAGTCGCTGTGGACAACTTGTGGATCAACGACATTGTGAGCCACGTTTGCGCAGATGAACGCACCATAGGCGGTGGTGAGAACTGGGGATGGGAAATTGCTCGGCGTGTCGTGTTCGGTTTCGTTTTCGGGCGTGTTGTGTTTCGCGCCGGGGCCGCGCAGGTTAACAGCCGGTTAGGTTCGCTGTAGGTCGTTTCCCGGGGAAAGTTCGCCACGGGTACAGCAACAGCCGGGTGAAGACCATTGCTGGTCCTCACCCGGCTGTTTCAGAGCTGGTGCTGCTAGCCCGCGACTAGCGCGCCACCACGTTCAGCGATACCTCGGCATCCACGCTCGGATGCAGCCGCACCCCGACGGCGTGTGTGCCGACGGTCTTGATGTGAGCCTTGGGCAGGTTCACGGTCCGCTTGTCGAGGTTGGGCCCGCCGGCCTTCTTGATCGCCGTGACGACATCGGCGGCGGTGACGGAGCCGAACAGCTTGCCGGAATCACCGGCTGCCTTCGCAGTCAGCTCGACGGTCCCGAGACCCTCGATCGCCTGCTTGATCTCGTTGGCGTGCTCGAGGCTCTTGACGCCCTTGAGTTCCTGGGCGCGGCGGATATCCGCGGCCTGGCGCTCGGCGCCGCGCGTCGCGACGATGGCGAACCCGCGGGGCAGCAGGTAATTACGGCCGTAGCCGTCCTTCACCTCGACCGCGTCCCCGGCTGCGCCGAGGTTGTCCACCTCGGTGGTCAGAATCAGTTTCATGTCTCTTGTCCTGTCTGGCTTCTCGCGCTTACCGCGTCGACGAGCTGAACGGCAGCAACGCGACCTCGCGGGCGTTCTTCACCGCGATCGCGATATCACGCTGGTGCTGAACGCAATTGCCGGTGACCCGGCGGGCACGGATCTTGCCGCGCTCGCTGATGTAGGTGCGCAGCAGCTGGGTGTCCTTGTAGTCGATGTTCTGCAACTTGCCCTTCTTGGAGCAGAACACGCACTTGCGGGTCTTGACCGGCTTTTCCGGAGCCGGACGCCTCTTTGTGGAGGACTTCGCCATGTCTCTATCTCTTTCTAAAAATCACTGATGAATTCGGGTTGATCAGAAAGGCGGTTCGTCGTCGGCGCCACCGAACGAACCCGACGCGGGCGCACTGCCCCACGGGTCGTCCTTGGGTGCCTCGGCCGCCGGACGGGAACTCGCGGCCGCGCCGCCGCCCCCGCCGAAGCCGCCGCCTCCGCCGCCGCTGCGGCTGGCCTTGTTGACCTTGGCCGTCGCGTACTTCAGCGACGGACCGATCTCGTCGACCTCGAGCTCGACCACCGTGCGCTTCTCGCCCTCGCGGGTTTCGAACGACCGCTGCTTGAGCCGGCCGCTGACGATCACCCGCGAACCGCGCACGAGGCTCTCGGCCACGTTCTCGGCAGCCTCACGCCAGATGTTGCAGCGGAGGAACAGCGCTTCGCCGTCCTTCCACTCATTGGTCTGACGGTCGAACATGCGCGGCGTCGACGCGACCGTGAAGTTCGCGACGGCCGCGCCCGACGGCGTGAACCGCAGTTCAGGGTCAGCGGTCAGGTTTCCGATGACCGTGATGATGGTGTCACCAGCCACGAGGTCCTCCTGGGAGTGGGTTGTCTGCTGTCCGCCAAGCGCTCATCGCCGACGTTGGGCGCGAGCCTACGCAGAGGTTCCGACGAACGGCAGCACTTAGTGCTTGTCGGTCCGCATGACCTTGGTCCGCAGCACGGACTCGTTGAGGTTGAGCTGACGATCGAGCTCGGACACCGTCGCCGGCTCCGCCTTCACGTCGACGATCGCGTAGATACCCTCGGCGTGCTTGGCGATCTCGTAGGCCAGCCGCCGACGTCCCCAGATGTCGACCTTGTCGACAGAGCCGCCATCCTTGCGGATCACGTTGAGGAACGTCTCGAGCGACGGAGCAACGGTGCGCTCGTCGAGAGTGGGGTCGAGAATGACCATGATTTCGTATGGACGCATGTGGAACCCATCACCTCCTATGGTCGTGTGCGGCCACGGACTGTCCGTGGCAGGAGGGTCGCCTGCGTCGGCAACCGGGCCAGGCTACCCGAACCCGCGCTGATCTGCGAAATCGCCGGCCGAACGGGCTTCGGTTCGGGCGTGTTTGTCGTCGCCCACCGGCGACGGCCACGCCGAAGTCGCCGGAAGTGCCGACGGCCGCGGCTGCAACCAGTCCGGCAGCCAGCGCGGCGGCGCGTCGGGGGCCCGGTCGAACACCCCGCCCGCCGGGTCGTCGTCGACACCGTCGCGGCGCACCAGATCTAGATCGGGACGGTAGATCTGCCGGATCACCAACGCGCACAGCGTGATCACCGCGATGTCACGGAGCAGGACGGTCGCAGTGAACGCCTGCTCGGGCAGGCCCATGTTCTGTTCACCGAACAGGTACAGCATCCGCGGAACCCAGACCAGCATGTCGATGGTCATCCAGGCCAGCAGAATGCGCCGGTGCGGCAACGCCAGCACCGCCAGCGGCACCAGCCAAAGCGAGAACTGCGGGCTCCACACCTTGTTGGTCAGCAGGAACGCCGCCACCACCAGGAACGCCACCTGCGCCACCCGGGGCCGTCGCGCGGCCGTCAGCACCACGTAGCCGATGGCGATGCAGCACGCCGCGAACAGCGCCGCGCTCACCGCGTTCAGCACCATCGGGGGCTCCCAGAACCCGAGGTCGGGGTCGAAGCCGCGCCACCCGGTGAACGACTTGACGACGTTGTAGATCGAGTCCATGTCGTCGCCGCGACGGGTGTTGAGCCGGAAGAACTCCGACCACCCGCGCGGGAACAGCACCATGATCGGCAGGTTCACCGCCAACCACGTCACCACCGCCACCACCGCGGTGCGGGTGACCTCCCGCAGGCGTCCCGTCCGGATCGCCAGCAGGGCCAACGGGATGAGCAGCAGCAGCGGGTAGAGCTTGGCCGCCACCCCGAGTCCGATCAGCACGCCGGCCAGCGCAGGTCTTCGTCGCGCCCACGCCAGCAACGCCCCTGCGGCGAAAGCTGTTGCCAGCGCATCAAAATTCGTGAAGATCTGGAAGATGACGATCGGTGAGGCCGCGACCAACGCGGCGTCCCAGATGCGCCGCGGCCCGGCCAGCATCGCGGTCGCCCACAGCGTCGTCAGCCAGGCCAACGCCAGACCGAACGCCGCGATGTTGAAGAACATCACCACCTCGGCGACGATCGGCACCGACACCAGCTTGGTCAGCGCCGTGTACGTCTTCGCCAGCGACATCGACAGGTACTGGTAGACACCCGTCAGCACCGGATACTCCATGTAGCGCACCGCCGGGCTGCCGTCGTACTGCACGTGGGGTTGGCCTGCGCTGTCGGTCTCCACCCAGCTGGACTTGTAGGGAAACCTGCCCAGGTTCAACAACTCTGCCGTGTACAGCGGCACCGTGTCCGAGTAGCACAGCTGGTAGTAGGCGCGCTGGTTCTCCCAGTTGCCCACCCGCTGATCGGCCGCGCCGGTGCCGGTGGTCTGCAGGCACGCCGCCTTGGTGGAGTAGCCGAGGGCCAGGAACACCAGCGCGATGATCACCATGACGCGCAGCGGGGTCAGGAACCGGGCACGCCCGATCAGCGCGTGCCGGCCGACCGGGCCGCCGATGGTGCCGGACAGCGCGGCGCCGATGGTGTCGGTGCGGCTGGGCAGATCACGGTCGTCGAGGCTTCGCGGGCTGCCCGCCGATTCAGACGCCGGTTCGGTCACGGGGGCGGCGGCGGACCTGGTGGAGGCGGTCCGGGCGGCGGGAGTCCAGGATCCGGTGGTGGTGCGCCCGGAGCGACGGGAACCGGCTCGGGCGCCGGTGGCTCGCCGACCGGAGGCGGTGGAGCGGCCGGCACCGTCGTCGGGGGACCCCACGGGATGGTGATACCGGGGGCGATCTCCAGCGTCGGCTGGATCACCGTCTCCGAGGCCGGCGGCGGGGGCTCGGTCTCCGACGGTGGTGGTGGCGGCGGCGCCTGCGGCACGCCTGCGTAACCGCCGATCTCCTCGGGCTTCGGGAACGACTCGTTGTCGGTGCCGTCGAGCGCGCCGTCCATCGTGGTCTTCCAGATCTGCCCCGGCAGTCCCGACCCGTACACCGAAGAACCCGACGCAGTCACGAGGGGCTTGGTGCCCTCGGTGGTGCCGACCCACACCGCGGTCGACAGCGACGGGGTGAAGCCGACCATCCAGGCGTCGCGGTTGGCACCGGTGTCGCCGAGTTGGTTGGTGCCGGTCTTGGCGGCCGACGGACGTCCGCCCGCGAGCGATCTGCCGGAATACCCGGCGATGGGCTGCATGGCAGAGGTGACGTTGTCGGCCACATCTTTGTCGATGCGCTGCTCGCCGGTGTTGTCCTCCTGGCTGGCGTCGAACAGCACGTCGCCCTCGGCGTTGACGACCCTCTGCACGAAGTGCGGTTTGTGGTAGACGCCGGAGGCGGCCAGCGTGGCGTACGCCGATGCCATGTCGATCACCCGGGACTGATACTGGCCCAGCACGATCCCGTTGTTCGGCGGGCCGCCCTGGCCGTCCTCGGACAGCGTGTGCTCCACCCCGGGGAAGCTCTCGGCGATGCCGGCCTGGTGTGCGGCGTCGGCGACGTCCTGCGGTCCGTTGTCGAGTTGCAGCATCAACCGGTAGTAGCTGGTGTTGAGGGACCGCTTCAACGCCTCGGCGATGTTGCAGGTACCGCAGCCGCCGCCCTCGACGTTGCTGATCTCGATGCCGTTGACGGTGACCGGCGAACTGTCGACCTGGTAGCCCAGGCCCATGCCTTGCTGCAGGGCGGCGACCAACGCGAACACTTTGAACGACGAACCCGTGGGCAGGCCGGCCTGCGCGAAGTCGAAGCCGGTGGCGTCCGATCCGCCGTAGTAGGCCTTGACGCCGCCGGTCCTGGGATCGATGGACACCACTGCCGACCGCATGTCGGGGTCCTGGCCTTCCAGGTACTCCTCGACCGCGTCCACCGCGGCGGCCTGCGCCTGGGGGTCGATCGTCGTGGTGATCTGCAGCCCCTCGGTGTTCAGCGTCTGCTCGTTGATGCTGAAGATCTCGAGCAGTTCGTCGATCACCTGGCGTTCGATCAGACCGTTGGGCCCGGTGGTCTGGTTCTGCATGCTCGCCAGGTCCGGCGGGATCGTCGGGGGATACACCTGCGCGTCGCGGTCGGTCTGCGATAGCGCGCCGATCTCCACCATCCCGTCCAGCACCCAGTTCCACCGCACCGCCGACGCCTCCGGATCCACCGCGGGATCCAGTACCGACGGCCGTTGGATCAGGGCCGCGAGCAGCGCTCCCTCGGCGACATCGAGTTGCTCGACCGGCTTGTCGAAGTAAGCCCGCGACGCGGCCGCCACCCCGTAGGCCCCGCGACCGAAGTAGATGATGTTCAGATACGACTCCAGCACCTGGTCTTTGGACCACGCGCCGGCCATCTTGGTTGAGATCACCAGTTCCTTGGCTTTGCGGACCAACCCGCCCACCCCGGAGCGGGCGTCACCCACGAGTGCGTTCTTGACGTACTGCTGGGTGATCGTCGATCCGCCCTGCAGATCCTCACCGAAGATGTTGTTTTTCGCCGCGCGCAGGAAGCCGGTGAGGGAGAAGCCCGGGTTGGAGTAGAAGTCCCGGTCCTCGGCGGCCATCACCGCGTCGCGCACGTGCACCGGGATCTGGTCGATGTTGACGTCGATCCGGTTGCCCTCGGGCGGAACGATCTTCGACAGTTCGCTGCCGTCGCTGGCCAGGATCGTCGACACCTGCGCGGTGCGGATGTCCCCGGGCTTGGGGACGTCGACGATCATGTAGGCCATCCCGAAGGTGAGCAACGGCAGCACGATCAGCACGACCACCGCGGCGGCCAGACCGCGTCGCAACCACTTCCAGTTCACCTCACGGCGGTGCCCGGGCGGCTGGCCCTCCCCGCCTCCGGTCGGTCCTCCTCCACCGGGCGGGCGGCCCGGCGGCGGTGGCGGTGCCTGCTTGGGCGGGGAGCCGTCGAGCGCACGCTTGACGGCGTCGATCGGGTCACGCAGGTGCGCCGGAGTGCCCTCCCGCACCGGGGGCAGGATCGCGGTCTGCCGGTCGTCGGGGGCGCCGCGGTGCGGACGGCGCGGCGGACCGCCGTCTCGCTGCGGGGGTCTGGCGCTCACGCCCTCAGCCCTCTGCGCCCTCCGGGCGTCGTCGGCTGACCGGTCGTGGCGCCCTTCGCTATTCACTGGCCGTGCGCGCACGACCGCGCGCCGTCTGAGTTCCTCGCGGTCCGCGCGAGCCCTTCGGTGGGGGCACTTCGCCGAGCTTGTACGACTTGACCAGATGATTCCAGCTGCAGGTGCGGCACACCTCCACCACGTGGACGGAGAACTCGTCGTAACGGGTTGCCAGCATCACCAGCTCCTCTGCGGTGCGCGCCGAACCGGAGACCGCCCCCAGGTGCTCGCCGAACACCCACGACACCAAGGTCAGCTGTTCCTTCCGGCAGATCGGGCAGATCACCGAGCTGGGCTTGCCGTGGAACTTCGCGGCCCGGAGCAGATACGGATTGGCGTCGCAGACCTCCGTGACGCCGGTGCGTCCCGAATAGACCTCGGCCAGCAGCGACCGCCGTCGCAGGGCGTAGTCCACCACCTGTCGCTGCAGTCGCACGAGGACCAGAGTACGTCGGCGCTGCGACCACCGACGCGTGATGTGCCTCCCGGGAGCGCCTCGAACGCGTTGGTCGACGGTCAGGATCGCGTCTGGCCTGCACTGTCGCCGGGTGAACTCTTACGATCATCGGCGTGGCTCCCGGCAGCTCGACGAGGCGGACGTCGTCAACACGCGCCAAAGACAGCGACCGCAACGACACCTGCCAGATCCTCGACACCGCGCTGGCGGAGGGCCAGCTGTCGATGGCCGAGCACGGCGAGCGGGTTAAGGCCGCGACCACCGCCGCCACGCTGGGCGAACTCCAGCACCTGGTCGCTGACCTGCAGACCGCCGCCTCGCCGGTGCAGCTGCTCGACCTCAGCAGCCGCCGCCTGCCCTCGACGTCCGACGGCTGGGGATTGCGTGCCGCGGCCGCCGGGGTGCTGGTGGTGCTCGGGGTAGCCATCGGTTGGGGGTTGTACGGCAACACCCCGTCACCGCTGAACTTCACCTCCGACCCCGGCGCCAAGTCGGACGGCATCCCCGCCACGGTGCTGACCCCGCCTCGCCAGCTGCATTCGCTGGGCGGACTCAACGGCCTCTTCGAGCAGATGACGCAGAAGTGGGGCGACACCTTGGGGTACTCACTGACCGTCTACCCGGACTACGCCTCACTGGAGCGTCCCGATCCGAGCGACGACCGGCGGGTGTTGCGCTACGTCTACCGCGGCGGCTGGGGGGACCCCCAGTCCTCGGCGAAAGACGACGCCGACGTGCTCGTCGACCTGGCCGCGTTCGATGTGCCGGCGATCGTGGGCATCATGCGCGGAGCACCGGAGACGCTCGGTATCAACGCCGACGACGTCGACAACGTCTACCTGTCGATCGATCCGAGCAGTGACGGGACGGCACCTCCCGGGACCGTCGACCTCTCCGTCTACGTGTCCAGTGAGTTCGGCAGCGGCTACCTCGAGATGAATCCCGACGGGAGCCTCAAACAGGTCCGCTATCCGAGTAACTGAGTGCCGGTCGTTCGCTGCACCCGTGACACCGATGTAGCGGTGAATATATCGGCGCGATACACTTTCCCAACGTGTTGAGCTGTCGTAGCGACGGCCCGGTTGTGCGAGGAGGTGGCCCGAATGCTCGAACTCGCCGTTTTGGGTCTGCTGCTCGAATCCCCCATGCACGGCTATGAGCTGCGGAAACGCTTGACGGGCCTGCTCGGCGCGTTCCGGGCGTTTTCCTACGGGTCGCTCTATCCGGCGCTCCGGCGGATGCAGGCCGACGGCCTGATCGCCGAGGACCCAGCCCCTGAGGGCACCGTCAAGGTCCGTCGGGCCCGCCGTGTCTACCAGCTGACCGACGCCGGCAAGCAACGCTTCACCGAGTTGGTGGCCGATACCGGCCCGCAGAACTTCTCCGACGACGGTTTCGGGGTCCACCTCGCGTTCTTCAACCGCACTCCCGCCGAGGCGCGGATGAGGATTCTCGAGGGGCGCCGCCGTCAGGTGGAGGAACGCCGAGAGGGCCTGCGGGAAGCAGTCGCACGGGCAAGCAATTCGTTCGACCGGTACACCCGCCAGCTCCACCAGCTCGGGCTGGAGTCCAGCGAGCGGGAAGTCAACTGGCTCAACGACTTGATCGCGGCGGAGAAGTCGGCGCAGGGACACGCTGAACAAACCTGAGCACGTCGGCAAGCACAGCAGTGAGCAGTACCAAACAGCAGTCGGAGTAGGACAAGAGGAGAAAACGTCATGACCGCAAGCAATGACGTCCGGGTCGCGATCGTCGGCGTGGGCAACTGCGCGTCCTCGCTCGTGCAGGGCGTGCAGTACTACAAGGACGCAGATGAGAACGCCAGCGTTCCCGGCCTGATGCACGTCAAGCTCGGCCAGTACCACGTGCGCGACGTGAAGTTCGTCGCCGCGTTCGACGTGGACGCCAAGAAGGTCGGCTTCGACCTGTCCGAGGCCATCTTCGCCTCCGAGAACAACACCATCAAGATCGCCGACGTGCCGCCGACCGACGTCGTGGTGCAGCGCGGCCCGACACTCGACGGGATCGGCAAGTACTACGCCGAGACCATCGAGATCTCCGACGCCGAGCCGACCGACGTCGTCAAGGCACTCAAGGACGCCGAGGTCGACGTCCTGGTCTCCTACCTACCGGTGGGCTCCGAAGAGGCTGACAAGTTCTACGCCCAGTGCGCCATCGACGCCGGTGTGGCGTTCGTCAATGCGCTGCCGGTGTTCATCGCCTCGGACCCGGTGTGGGCGAAGAAGTTCGAAGATGCCGGCGTGCCGATCGTCGGTGACGACATCAAGAGCCAGGTCGGCGCCACCATCACCCACCGCGTGATGGCCAAGCTGTTCGAGGACCGCGGCGTGCAGCTCGACCGCACCATGCAGCTCAACGTCGGCGGCAACATGGACTTCCTCAACATGCTGGAGCGGTCGCGGCTGGAGTCCAAGAAGATCTCCAAGACCCAGGCCGTCACCTCGAACCTGCAGCGCGAGTTCAACACCAAGGACGTGCACATCGGCCCGTCCGATCACGTCGGCTGGCTCGACGACCGCAAGTGGGCCTACGTCCGGCTCGAGGGCCGCGCCTTCGGCGACGTGCCGCTGAACCTGGAGTACAAGCTCGAGGTATGGGACTCCCCCAACTCCGCCGGGGTGATCATCGACGCCGTCCGTGCCGCGAAGATCGCCAAGGACCGCGGCGTCGGTGGCCCCGTCGTCGCCGCGTCGGCCTACCTGATGAAGAGCCCCCCGCAGCAGCTTGCCGACGACGTCGCGCGCACGCAGCTGGAGAACTTCATCGAAGGCAAGTAGCCGTTTCCGCCGGAACTGTATTCCAGCACAGCATCTTTCGAGATTCTCAGGCTGGAATACAGTTCCGGCGACAATCGGGAACCCTGGTTTGGGTTCTGACACTCAAAGATCCGGCATCAGGATCGTGGTCAGCATCCGGCGGGTTCGCCGCGGCGAGCGCGTGTTCGCCATCCGGGCAGTGAGCGACTCGGTGATCTCCCGTCGGAGGTCGTCGAGTTCGTCGTCGCTCAGCCACAACGCCACTTGGC
Organism: Mycolicibacterium austroafricanum; assembly: GCF_902705885.1. GTDB lineage: Bacteria > Actinomycetota > Actinomycetes > Mycobacteriales > Mycobacteriaceae > Mycobacterium > Mycobacterium vanbaalenii_A. The sequence continues at coordinate 44,481 of NZ_CACSIP010000014.1, forward strand.
TGTAGCTGACACCGTCGCTCAGCACGTCGACCTCGGGTCCGTCGAGGTAGCGGTCGAAATCGGCCAGCAGGGTCGCCACAAAAACTGTGAATGCCTGCCGGTGCTCCTCTACCGACATGGCGCGAAGCGCCTCCGGCGTGACGACAGCATTGGGAAAGTCGAGCGCGTATCGCCGTTCGACGGCCCCGCGGATCCGCGTCTCGCCGGTCACCGTCAGCACCCCGCCGGCCGAGAGCTTTGCGACGTGTCGATACAGGGTCGCGACCGGAATATCACCGAGGCGAGCGGTGAGCTCTCCCGTCGTGAGCTCACTGCCATCAAGCAGGGCCTGGACAATCCGGATTCGGACCGGGTGCAACAGCAGGTCAGCCGACGACATCAGACAAGTATGCCCCTCTGCTATCATTATCAATATCGATAACATTAGGAAGGGATCGGGTTCTGATGGCCGAGATTCGCCGCGCCGACGGCTACCTGCACGTCGTCCTGACACCACTGGAGAAGGTCGCTGCGCTACACGGAGACCTTCGGGTGCCGTTGGCGTCGGTGACGTCGGTGACGTCGGTGGGCGTCACCGACCGCCCATTGGATGACGTGAAGGGTTTTCGCGCACCGGGACTGCACATTCCCGGCCGCACCAAGATCGGCACATGGCGCCGCGCGGGCCGGCGAACCTTCGCCGTCGCTCGGACGCGGCAACCCGCACTCCGGATCGAGCTGACCGGTGAGCGCTACGACGCATTGGTCGTCAGCGTCGCCGACACGGCATCGGTAGCCGAGGAGATCCGTACCACGCAATCGGGCCTTTAGGACACGCGGTCACTTTCAGCCGGAACTGTATTCCAGCACAGCATCTTTCGAGATTCTCCTGCTGGAATACCGTTCCGGCGAAGACCTAGAAGCCGAAGCCGAGCTCAGCCGGGACGTCGGTGGCGAATGCCGCATCCAGCGCAGCCACCACAGCGGAGTCGCGACAGCGCAACCGTTCCGCTCTCGCGAACGCCGCAGCCCGGTGCGCACCCAGGTACAGGCTGCCGAGCACCGACAGATCCAGATGCGCGTCGGCGGCGGCGTCGGTGGGCACACATCGGGCCCGGCCGCCGCTGACATCCAGCGCGAACCTGCCGCCCCCGCCGAGCACCCCATCGGACACGTCGAGCACCACCGACAGGTCTGCTGAATAACTGCGTGCCTGCAGCACCGCGGGGATGTCGAGCATCCGCAACCACAGAGCGTCGTCGACACCCGTGGTGCGCACCAGTCGGTGATCGGTCAGCAGGTACGGCAGCACGTCGCCGTGAGTGGCCCCGACGTTGACCGTCGCCATCAGGTCCATCCCGAGAAGGGCACGCCACAGCGCGATGTGCGCCTGCGGGGTCACCGCGGTGAGCTTGGTGATCTCCACGGTGCTCTTCTCCTCGCCGCTGTGCACGCGGTACAGGGCGAAGCCGTCGGCGTGCAGCAGACAGAAGTACGCGCTGCCACCGCCCCGAAAGGCCTCGCGGTCGGCCAGCACCTCATCCCACAGGGCACGCGGGCTGTGTAGACCGCCGGGGGTCTGCAGCCGCCACCGCTCGTAGATCTCCTCGAGATGGTCACCGTGCTCTGCTGCGCGGACGACGCGCACACCGCCGGGGTCAGGCACGTCCCGGTGGAAAACGGCGGCGCGCCGGTCGATGGACCGCCGGTGCAGCACCGTCGCCGGCCCGTAGCCGAACCGGCCGTAGATGCCGGCCTCGCTGGCCTCCAGCCCGGCCAGCGGATACGGCTTCGCCGCCATGCGGACATGCAACTCCTCGAACATCTTTCGCAGTGCCCCGCGCCTGCGATGAGTAGGCAGCACCGCCACCCAGGAGACCCCGGCCATCGGCAGCAGTGCCCCGCCCGGCACCGTCACCTGCAGGTCCAGGAACAGCGCCATCCCGACGACGTCAGGACCGTCGCATACGACGACGGCGCTGTCCGGCGGCATCATGCTGCGCCACACGTCGACGGCCTCCGGTGGTTGCCATACGCCGAAACACGTTGCGCCGACCAGCGCCATCGCCGGCCAGTCCGCCTCCCCTGCGCTACGGACGGTCAATTCTGTCGGGGTCTGTGAGGTGTGCGAGGTGTCAGCCACGATCCAGACGGTGGCACAGAGGTGCGCAAATTGCACCTGAGTATCCCCGGTAGGGTCGCACCATGGACGATGCCGACGACGAGCTGGCCAGCCTCTCAGAGTTCATCTTTCTCAAGGAGAACGCCCGCCAGGCCGAGGTCACCGGTCCGCTGCCGAGCGCGACGCGGGTCGACTCCGGCCCGGTGAGCGCGCTGAAGTTCGGCGACGATACCCCGCGCGTGGTGTTCCTGCATGGTGGCGGCCAGAACGCCCACACCTGGGACACCGTCATCATCGGCCTCGGCCTGCCCGCGTTGTCGGTGGACCTCCCGGGGCACGGCCGCTCGGCCTGGCGTGAGGACGGCGACTACGGACCCCACCTCAACGCGGTCGCCGTCGAACCGGTGATCCGGGAGTTGGCACCAGACGCCGAGCTCGTCGTGGGCATGTCGCTGGGCGGGCTGACCGCGCTGCGGCTGGCCGTCTCCGCACCCGAGCTGGTACGCAAGCTCGTCCTCGTCGACGTCACCCCGTCGGCGCCGGAGCGGCACAGCGAGATGACCGACGCCCAGAAGGGCACCGTGGCCCTGGTCCAGGGCGACCGTACGTTCCCGACCTTCGACGCGATGCTCGAGGTGACAGTTGCCGCCGCACCGCACCGTGATCGGGAATCCTTGCGGCGCGGCGTTTTCCACAACGCCAAGCGTCTCGACGACGGCACCTGGACCTGGCGTTACGACACGATCCGCAAAGGCGAGGGCTTCGAGGGCCTGTGGGACGACGTCCCGAATCTCAGCACTCCCACCACGCTGATCCGCGGCGCCAACTCGTTCTTCGTCAACGACGACGACGCGCGCGAGTTCGCCCGCATCGCACCCGGTTTCCAAGGCGTGCACATCGTCGAGGACTCGGGGCATTCGGTGCAGAGTGACCAGCCGCGCGCGCTGGTGAAGTTGCTGCGTGCTGTGCTCGCCGGCTGAGCGTCTCAGCGCCTGGCGGATGGTGTCTTTCGCGGCCGCAGCCCGATGAACAGGAGACCGACGAAAGCGGCCGCATAAGGCGGCGATTGCGGCATGACGACGTTGTAGCCGAGATCCTTGAGGATGCCGAGCTCGATCGCACTCAACACCCGGACACCCAGACCGGTATCAGTCGCCGAGTTCATCAGCTTCTGGTCGTCGTCGGTGAAGGTGAAGTCATCGAGGTGACTCATCGAGCTGCCCCCCGACCAGGGATCGGGCGTGAACAGCGGAATGAGGCCGCCATAGGCGGCGATGGCGTTGGCGCCCCCGAAGAACAGCCCACCGTCGTCCCCGATCAACTTGGGGTCGTCGGAGCTCCTCCACCGGTAGAAGGCGCCGATCGGCCTGGTGCCCTTCTCGGTCACGAGGAACCTGTCGAAGTACGCCCATCTGCGTTCGGTGTTCTCACCGGGCGCATCCGTGTAAGACAGGAACCCGAACGAATGCAGGAGTTCGTGGATGGCGGTCGAGACGAAGTCATACTCGTCGCTTCCGACGTCCTCACCGAGGCCCCAGGCCGTACTCGCCCAGTTCCAGTCGATTTCGCCGTCGGCTTTCGCGCCGTTGGAATCGACGCCTGTCAACAGCTTGTTCTGCACCACCGTCCGCCAGTAGCCCGCTGCTGTGCTGACCAACCCGCTTGCCGCGCTGGCGAGAACGTTGTCCCGGTCGTCCAAGCCGACGGTGTAGGTCAGCGTCACCGGAGCCGTGACGAGGAAATACTGCGTCATCTGATCGGCCACCTCTTGAAGGGCCAGCTGGCGCTCTGGCGTCCAGCCCGTTCCGTCGTCGGTGAACGTGAAGTCGAAATTGATGGCGCGCTGGTTGATCAGCGAGTTCGCGCGCGTCCCGATCGGCCGGAACAGATCAAGCAGGTTGATGTGCAGGCCCGCGTCGATGGCGACGACCCGAAAGGTGTCGACGCCGTTGAAGTCCGAATCCGGTGTGTAGGTGTAGGTGCCATCCTGGTTCAGCACGAGCGAACCCGTCCTGGGCGCTCTGGTCAGTCGGTAGCGGATCTCGTCGCCCTCGGCGTCGACCGCACCCACCGTGCCGGTGATGGGGCCGGTGAGTCGGCCGCTGATCTGGATGGGTGCGACTGTGGGCGCCTGATTGAAGAACGCACGCCGGAGAGCAAGGAACGACGCTTCCAGTTCGGCCTTCCTGTCGTCGTCGACGTCCAGTGAGTCGATCCACGCCTGGTTCCTGGCGGTCCAGTCGCTCATGATCTTGGCGACGGTCTCGTCCCAGGTGCGCCGCGGCGCCAGCCACGGGGGCGCCGGAACCGGTTCGGCCGCCGTCGTGGTCATCGACGCGGTCGAACCCGTGAGCTCCGTCGACTGAACCGTCTGCAGCGGGCGGGTGCTGTCACTGACAGCGTCCTTCCGGTCGACCTCGGGATCGCCGGCGTCGTCTGCGGATTCATCTGCGCGGGTGGCAGATTCGATCTCGTCGGGATCGGCGTCGGCGTCGTCGGTCACCGCCTCCCGGGCGGCGTCATCAGCGGCGGCGTCATCAGCGGCGGCGTCCTCCGCGGCGGCGTCCTCCGCGGCGCCTTCCTCCGCGGCGGCGCCTTCCGCTGCGCCGGTGTCCTCGGAGTCGGCGTCGCGGGCGGCGGTGCCGCCACTCGCTGACCCGTCCCCGCCCGCGGCCGACCGCTTCTCTGTCCCCGAGGACACTCCGGCATCCGAACTGGACTCACTCGAGGAGGCGGACTCGGTGCTTTCGGCGCCCGCAAGCCCGACTTGTGGGCCGACCACCGACAGGCCCCACAGCGCCGCGCCCATACCCGCCGAGGCCACGCCGACCTGCAGCCAGCGTCTGACCGCGAACCCCTCAGCCCGACGTCCGCGCTGAGCAGTCTTCCCCACCAATGCAGCCACTATTAACCCCCTCGTAAATCCCCACGGTTCCAGCAGGGTACCGGGGCCCGGTGGCTCGCCGAGCAAATTTGCTGAGACGCCGCAGGACCAATTTGACGGGTCAGATCATGTTCACCTGTTGGTCGCCTTGTGCTCGCCGAGCTGCCGTAACTTTCCGCTGGTCCTGGCCGACAGCCCCCGGCCGGAATCGCCCGTGGAAGGAACCGGATCGTCATGGCGCTTGTGCCGCTCAACCTGTTCGTCAGCCACAACGGAAAGTCCAAGCGACAGCACATCACCTGCGTGTACAAGTGCGGTGACGCCTGCTCGAAGCCGGCGCCCAACCGCAGCGACAACGAGTACTTCGGCGACATCGCCAAGGCGGTGTCGAGGCGGTCGATGCTGCAGGTCGGTGGTGTCGCCGTGCTGGCCGTCGGCGCGGGATCGGTACTGGCCGCCTGTTCGTCGGACACCCAACCGGCCGCCACGTCGACATCGTCAGCCGCACCCGCAGAACCTCCGGCAGGCATGAACTTCACATCGGTCGCCCCCAACAGCGAGGACGCGGTGCTGGTTCCCGACGGCTACGAGCAGTCCGTGGTGATCGGGTGGGGAGATCCGGTGCTGCCCGACGCACCGGAGTTCGACGTCGCGGCGCAGACGGCGGCCGCGCAACGGCAGCAGTTCGGCTTCAACAACGACTTCGCGGCCCTGCTGCCTATTGACGGAGCGCAGGACCGCTTCCTACTGGTGGTCAGCCACGAGTACACCACCGAGCAGTTCATGTTCCCCGGATACGACCCCGACGCCCCCACCCGCGAACAGTTCGACATCGCGATGGCAGCACACGGGCTCAGCGTGGTCGAGGTCGAGCGCACCGCGGAGGGTCTCAAGCCGGTGATGGGGCGCTACAACCGGAGAATCACCGGCGACGCGCCGTTCACCCTGGTCGGTCCCGCCGCCGGCAGCGACTTCGTCAAGACCGCGGCCGACCCGGCGGGCCGCTCGGTGGCAGGCACCCTGAACAACTGCGCGGGTGGCGTGACCCCCTGGGGCACGGTGCTTTCCGGCGAGGAGAACTTCAACCAGTACTTCGGGGTTCCCGACGGGACGCCGGAAGCGCCCCCCACTGTCGCTGACCAGATGGATCGCTACGGCATCGCCTGGGAGCCAAGCGAACGCCTCTGGGAGAGCTTCGATCCCCGCTTCGACCTCGCCGCGACACCCAACGAACCCAACCGGTTCGGCTACGTCGTCGAGATCAACCCCTGGGATCCCGCGTCGACGCCGGTCAAGCACTCCGCGATGGGCCGCTTCAAGCACGAGGGTGCAGGGATCTTCGTCACCGACGACGGCACCGTGGTCGCCTACATGGGCGACGATGAGCGCTTCGACTACATGTACAAGTTCGTGTCGAGCAAGAAGATGCAGCCGGGGCGCGACCCCGCTGCGATGGCACACAACATGACGATCCTCGACGAGGGCACCCTGTACGTGGCCAAACTCTCGAGCGACATCCCTGCAAGCGAGATCGACGGCTCGGGCAAGCTGCCGGCGTCCGGATCGTTCACCGGCACCGGAACCTGGATTCCGCTGTTGCGCAGCGACCCCGACGGCCAGGCCGAATCGTTGGTCGACGGGATCACTCCGCAGGAGGCAGCGGTCTTCACGCGTTTCGCCGCCGACAAAGCCGGTGCGACGAAGATGGACCGCCCCGAGGACTTCGAAGCCAACCCGACGACCGGCAAGGTCTACCTCGCGCTCACCAACAACAGCAAGCGTGGCACATCCGGCGAGGCGCCGGCCGATGCCGCCAACCCGCGCAACGACAACAAAAGCGGACAGGTCCTCGAGATCACCGACGACAATGCGGGCACCAGCTTCAGGTGGGATCTGCTGCTGGTCTGCGGTGACCCCGAGTCCGCGGACACCTACTACGGCGGCTTCGACAAGACGCAGGTCAGCCCCATCTCCTGCCCCGACAACCTGGCCTTCGACAGCCACGGCAACCTGTGGATCTCCACCGACGGGAACGCCCTGGACTCCAACGACGGACTCTTCGCCGTCGCGCTCGAAGGCGCGAACCGTGGAGAGACCAAGCAATTCCTGACGGTGCCGATCGGTGCGGAGACGTGCGGGCCGATCATCACCGATGACCTGGTGACGGTCTGCGTGCAGCATCCGGGTGAAAACGACGACAGCAGCATCGACAACCCGGTCTCGCGGTGGCCCGAAGGTGGCAACGGCACGGCGCGGCCGGCCGTGGTCGCGGTGTGGAAGAACGACGGTCAGATTGGCGTCTGAGCGCTTGCGCGAAGACGAACAGCTGCAGTGAGGTTTGTGGCTACCTTGACACCATGACGACCTCTACCCGCCGCATCCGGATCGGCGTTCAACTGCAACCTCAGCACGCACCTGTGTACAGCCACCTGCGCGACGCGGTGCGCCGCTGCGAGGACATGGGAGTGGACATCGCGTTCAACTGGGACCACTTCTTCCCGCTGTACGGCGACCCGGACGGCGCACACTACGAATGCTGGACGATGCTGGGCGCCTGGGCCGAGCAGACATCACGCATCGAGATCGGCGCGCTGGTCACCTGCAACTCCTACCGCAACCCACAACTGCTGGCCGACATGGCCCGCACCGTCGACCACATCTCCGACGGCAGGCTCATCCTCGGTATCGGATCCGGTTGGAAGCAGAAGGATTACGACGAATACGGGTATGAGTTCGGCACCGCCGGCAGCCGCCTCGACGACCTCGCCTCAGCGCTGCCGCGCATCGAGTCCCGGCTGGCCAAGCTCAACCCGCAGCCGGTGCGCGACATCCCGATCCTGATCGGCGGCCAGGGTGAGAAGAAGACGCTGCGAATGGTCGCCGAGCACGCCCACATCTGGCACGGCTTCACCGATGCGTCCACCTACCCGGGCAAAGCCGAGGTCCTCGACCGTCACTGCGCCGACATCGGCCGCGACCCCGGGACGATCGAACGGTCCTCGGGCGTGCCGGAGGGCAGCGTGGACGCCGCGCTCGCCGGTGCCGGGTCGCTCGTCGACCTCGGCGTCACGCTGCTGACGGTCGGGGTCAACGGACCCGACTACGACCTGACCGTGGCACACGCGCTGTGCCGCTGGCGGGACGAGCGTCTCGCCGACGCCGGCTGAACCTTCCGAACCGCTCCGCCGGAGGCAGCGGCCGTGAGACACTGGCGCCGCCATGCCCAAGAAGTATGGGGTCAAAGAGAAGGACCTCGTGGTCTCTCACGTGGTCAATCTCGTCCTGACCGGGAAGCTGCGGTCTGGAGATCGGTTGGACCGCAACGAGATCGCGCATGAACTCGGACTGAGCCGGGTGCCGGTGCAGGAAGCGGTGATCCAGCTCGAGCACGACGGGATCCTGTCGACCCGCTATCACCGTGGTGCGTTCGTCGAACGGTTCGACGAATCCACGGTCCGCGAGCACCACGAGCTCTACGGACTGCTGAGCGGGACTGCGTCGGCACGGGCGGCCGCGGCGACGGACCCCCTGATCGTCGCCGAACTCGACAGTGTGCTCACGCTGATGCGCAACGGCAAGGACTCCCGGCAGTTCGACGCGCAGGCGCGTCGGTTCCGCGCGGTCGTCAACGCCGAGTACGCGGGACCGCGGCTGCAGGCGGCGATCGACTCGTCGCAGACGTTGATCCCTCCCACCTTCTGGGCCGGCTATCTCGAACACCACGACGCGCTGCTGCCGTCCTACGAAGCCGAACTCGCCGCGATCCGCGCCGCCGAGCCGGAATCGGCGCGGGCGGCGTGCATGCAGCGCTCGGAGGTGATGGCCGGGATCCTGCTCTCGGAGTTGGTTCGCCGCGGCGTATTGTGTCCCTCACGATCGGATTGACCGCTCGGCGCGACTGCGCCGAGGGTTGCCGGCAAGTTTCTGCCGCCATAACTGTCGTCCACGCAACTTGACAGCCTCAGACAGGTTAGACTGGCTGAATTATGGGGACCGAACCGCAGGTCAGCGAGCTTGCAGGCGAACTGCAGCGCGTGCTCTCGAAGGTGCTGTCCGTTCTCCGTCACACCGGCCGAACCTCGACCTCCGGCGACCTCACGCTGGCGCAGCTGTCCATCCTGCTGACGTTGCTGGACCAGGGCCCGATCCGGATGACCGACCTGGCTGCCCACGAGCGGGTCCGCACCCCCACCACCACGGTGGCGATCCGCAGGCTCGAGAAGCTGGGGCTGGTCAAGCGCTCGCGTGATCCATCCGATCTGCGGGCAGTTCTGGTGGACATCACCCCGGAGGGGTTGGCGCAGCACCGGGATTCGTTGGCCTCCAGGCAAGCTCATCTCGCGGCCCTGCTCAGCAAGCTCAGCGAAGAGGAGCTCGACGCGCTGGCCAAGGCGCTCGCCCCGCTGGAGCGGATCGCCGAATAGCGTTCAGCCCAACCAGTCCAGCACCGCGGCCGCGGTCCAGGACTGTTGCATGCTGCCCAGCGGTTCCCCGGTGAACGGCTCGTAGTATTCGGCGAAGGTCCCGTCACTGGCCTGGCGGAGGCCCTCACGGCGCAGGATCGACGAGCGCTCCGCCCAGCCCCTCCTGGCGAAGCACCAGGAGAACAGCCAGGTCATCACCGGCCATACCGGCCCGCGCCAATACTCACGCGGCCGGAAGTCGCGCGACACCGGCGACGTCGACGGGATCAACGCGTAGGCGAGGTCGGGGTGTCCGCAGAACCGTGGCCCCTCCAGCAACCGCAGCAGCGCCCGCTCGCGGTCATGCGGCAGGCCCCCGCACAGCAGCGGCGCGAACTGCGCGACTGTCTCGGTGGCGATCCACTGTCCCGCGCGGACGTCGTAATCCTTTGCCGCACCGGTGCGTTCGTCGGTGGTCGCGATGACACCGGCGCGGAACCGATCGGCCCACGCGTAGAGGTCCTTCACATCGCTGTGCGGCCGCTTGTGGTCCTCGCCGATCTCGGCGAGCACCTGGCAGGCGACCGACAGGATCGCCGAGACGAACACGTCCTCCACCGCGAAGCTCACTGCCTTGGAAAGCAACTCGTCGTCGTAGCGCGCTGCCTTCATTTCCTCGACGAGCCACAGGTACCGGTCGTACTCCACGTCGCTGGGCCGCTGGCTGGCGTCGGTGTTGATCTTGTTGTCCTCGCGCTGGTACTCGGGGACCTCGCCGGGGGCCACGTTGGCGTAGGCGCTGTCCCACCGCGGCGAGTTGTCCATCCCGGACTCCCAGCCGTGGTACACCGTGACCCGGCCGTTGCCGTTCTGGTCCCGGCACTCGGCCAGCCAGCGATGCCACCGCACCAGATCATCCCAGCGCCGGTCCAGAAACGACTCGGCGACCGCGCGGGTCGACCGGCCGCGGGTGCGGGCGTGGTCGAGGATGCGTTGCACCGCGATGGCATGCACCGGCGGTTGCGTGATGCCCGACGTGTGGCGGGTCCGCGGCGCGTCCGTCGACAGCGCCGAGCACGCCCACCGGGCCGGGCCCGGGAAGTAACCGTCCACACCGTTGGCGAACACGATGTGCGGGATCATGCCGTTGCGCCACTGTGCCGAGAGCAGTGTGTCCAGTTCGACCACCGCCCGTTCCACCGACAGCGGGGCCAACCCGATCGACACGAAGGCCGCGTCCCAGCTCCACATGTGCGGGTAGAGCAACGGTGCAGCGGTGGTCATCGCACCGAGGTCGTTACCGCGCAGCAGGTACGCAGCGCGGGCCGCCAGTTGCGTCGGGGCGAAGCTCGGATCGTGGGGCATCGCTTCAATAATGCGACCTTCGCGTCCGAAGTGCAGGATCGGTAGTGTTCGGGTGTGCCGACCGCCATGATCACCGGAGCCTCCGGAGGCCTCGGATCCGCTCTCGCCGATGCCCTGGCCCCGACGCACACCCTGCTGCTGGCGGGCCGTCCGTCGCCGCGGCTGGACGCCGTCGCCGGGCGTTACGGAGCCACCACCTGGCCGATCGACCTGGCCGATCCGGACGCCATCGCCGCGGTCGTCGAACCCCTGGTGGAACTCGACGTGCTGATCCACAATGCCGGCGTCGCCTACCCGGGTCGGGTGGCGGAGTCCTCGATCGACGAGTGGCGTTCCACGATGGCCGTCAATGTCGTTGGCGCGGTTGCGCTCACCCTCGAACTGCTGCCGGCGCTGCGCAGCGCGGCCGGGCATGTCGTGTTCATCAACTCCGGCTCCGGGATCAAGCCGTCGCCCGGCCTGGCGTCGTATTCGGCGAGCAAGTTCGCGCTGCGGGGGTTCGCCGACTCGCTGCGCAACGATGAACCGTCGCTGCGCGTGACGTCGGTGCATCCCGGGCGGATCGCGACCGCGATGCAGGAGGACCTGGTGGCGTACGAGGGCCGCGACTACGACCCCACGCAGTTCCTGAGCGCCGGGACCGTGGCGCGGGTGACCGCCGACGCGATCAACGCCCCCCGTGATGCCCACATCCACGAGGTCATCGTCAGGCCCCGCTAGTGATTTCGGCGTGTTTCGTCAACGCCGGCGTGACCGATCACGCCCGAATCGCCGCGCGGATGGTCGCCAGCACCCTCTCTGGATACTCGGCCAGATCGAGCCAGGTGAACCGCAGCACCTGAAAACCGAGGAGCGCGATGTCGTTCTGCCGCCGGCGGTCGGTCTGGAAGCTTTCCTGGTCGACGTGGAACGCCCACCCGTCCACTTCGATCACGACCTTTGCCTTTACGAACAGCACGTCGGCCTTGTATCGGCCGACCCGCCGATTCGTCCGCCACCCGGTCAGCCCAGCGCCCTTCAACAGCGTCACAAGGAGTCGCTCAGCCGCCGAATGCGCGCCGTCGGACGCTTCCTGCAGCAACCTCCTGGCCGCCGGCGCGCCGTATCGACCCTTGTTCCGCAGCTGAGCGGCCCATAGTTGGCGCAGTTCGGCATCCTGCTGCAACGCCCTGTCCATGACGCTACGCCCGCCTCGCCCGCGCACCGCGGCCTCGATCGCAGTGAGTGGCAGGGCCGTGACACGCAGGCCCCGAACCGCCTCGATGTCCGCCGGTGCCAGATCGCGGCGACGCACCCGCGCCCCGGACCGCGCGCGACCGCTCGAGTTGCGAGGAACAGTCACTTCGACGACGGCCGGGGCGAACCTCGCCAGGCCCTGCCACCACGCCGCGGCCAGGCCACTTGCCGTCGCGTGAGCGCCGAACGCCCAGACCGCGGCGCGGATGCGGGCGGCATCGGTGAACGGCCGGTCGTCGACGAAATACACGCCCCTTGAGCACTGCCGCCACAACCCTGCATGAACGCGCCGGTTGATCGACTGCCGGCTCAGTCCCACCGAGCGGGCCTGCGCAAGCGTGATGACCCCGTCATGACGACGCAGATACTCGTTCAACACACATGTGCTGACGCGCTACTGCGCTGATCGGTTCCATCACGGCCGATCCGGGCGCAGTTGGTCAACCGGAGCGTGACGACATGCGCCGAAATCGCGGGTCAGAGGACGACGTTGACCAGCCGGCCCGGGACGACGATCACCTTCTTCGGCGTACGCCCATCGAGGAACCCGACGACCTTCTCGTCCGCCAGGGCCGCGGCCTGCACCGTGTCACCATCGGCGTCGGCCGCGACGGTGACGCGTCCCCGCACCTTGCCGTTGACCTGAACCGGGTACTCGACGGTGTCCTGGACCAGGTACTGCTCGTCGGCCACCGGGAACGGTCCGTGGGCCAGCGACGCGTCATGGCCGAGGCGCGACCACAGTTCCTCGGCCAGGTGCGGCGCCAGCGGGGCCACCATCAGCACCAGCGGCTCCAGCGCCGCCCGCGCCGTCACCGACTGCTTCGTCAGATGGTTGGTGTATTCGATCAGCTTGGCCGCCGCCGTGTTGTTGCGCAGCGCTGCGTAGTCCTCGGCCGCGCCGGCGATGGTTCGATGCAGCAGCCGCACCGTCTCGTCGTCCAGCTCATCGTCGGTGGTGAGCGTTGCCCCGGTTTCTTCGTCGACGACCAGCCGCCATACCCGTTGCAGGAACCGGTGCGCGCCGACGACATCCTTGGTGGCCCACGGCCGCGACGCTTCCAGCGGCCCCATCGACATCTCGTAGACGCGCAACGTGTCGGCACCGTAGTTGTCACAGATCTCGTCGGGGGACACCGAGTTCTTCAGGCTCTTGCCGATCTTCCCGAACTCCTGGTTGACCTCGATCTCACCGTCCGCGCCCGGCCAGTAGAACTTGCCGTCACGCTCGACGACCTCGGCGGCCGGCACGTAGGCACCGCGGGCGTCGGTGTAGGCGAACGCCTGGATGTAGCCCTGGTTCACCAGTCGCCGGTAGGGCTCGCGGGAGCTGACGTGGCCCAGGTCGTAGAGCACCTTGTGCCAGAACCGCGAATAGAGCAGATGCAGCACGGCATGCTCGACACCGCCGACATACAGGTCGACACCACCGGGGTCACGGGGGCCGTGCTCGGCCGGTCGGGGCCCCATCCAGTACGCCTCGTTCTCCTTGGCGCACAACTCTTCTTTGTTGTACGGGTCGGTGTACCGCAGCTCATACCAGGAGCTGCCCGCCCACTGCGGCATCACGTTGGTGTCCCGGGTGTAGGGCTTGCAGCCGTCGCCGAGGTCGAGTTCGACGTTCACCCAGTCGGTGGCCTTCGCCAGCGGCGGTGACGGCTCACTGTCGGCGTCCTCGGGGTCGAACAACACCGGCGAGTAGTCGGGGACGTCGGGCAGCTCCACAGGCAGCAGTGACTCCGGCAGCGCGTGAGCGCGGCCGTCGGCGTCGTAGACCACCGGGAACGGTTCCCCCCAGTACCGCTGTCTGGCGAAAAGCCAGTCACGCAACTTGTATTCGACCCGCTCCCGGCCGCGCCCGTCGGCGGTCAGCCGCTCGGTCATCGCATCCTTGGCGGCGGCCACGTCCATCCCGTCGAGGAAACCGGAGTTCACCATGACGCCGTCACCGGTGTAGGCTTCGTGCGAAACATCACCTCCCGCAACGACTTCGATGATCGGCAGACCGAACTCGGTGGCGAAGTCCCAGTCCCGCTGATCACCGCCGGGCACCGCCATGATCGCACCGGTGCCGTAGCCGGCCAGCACGTAGTCGGCGATGAACACCGGGATCTGTTGCCCGTCCGCGGGATTGGTGGCGTACGCGCCCAGGAACACCCCTGTCTTTGCCTTGTTCTCCTGGCGCTCCAGGTCGGATTTGGCCCTGATCGCGCTGCGGTAGGCCGCGACCGCCTCGGCCGGTGTCGCCGCGCCGAAGGTCCACCGCGGGTCCACCTCCGACGGCCACGCCTCGGCGACCAGCCGGTCCACCAGCTCGTGTTCCGGAGCCAGCACCATGTACGTCGCGCCGAACAGCGTGTCCGGTCGGGTGGTGAACACCTCGATATCACTCGCGTTCGGTCCCGAACCTGCGGCGAAGAACACAGTCGCGCCGGTCGAACGGCCGATCCAGTTGCGCTGCATGGTCTTGACCTTCTCCGGCCAGTCCAGCACGTCCAGGTCTTCGAGCAGCCGATCGGAGTAGGTGGTGATTCGCATCATCCACTGCCGCAAGCGTTTCCGGAACACCGGGAAATTGCCGCGCTCGCTGCGACCGTCCGAGGTGACTTCCTCGTTGGCCAGCACCGTGCCCAGACCCGGGCACCAGTTCACCACCGAGTCGGCCAGATAGACCAACCGGTGTCCGTCGACCACATCGGCGCGCTCGCCACTGTCCAGGTCTGACCAGCTGCGTCCGTCACCGACGGATCTGGTGCCGGCGTCGAACTCGGCGATCAGGTCGGCGATGGGGCGGGCTCTACCCGCAGCCGGGTCGAACCACGCGTTGTAGATCTGCAGGAAGATCCACTGGGTCCACTTGTAGTAGTCCACGTCGGTGGTGGAGAAGCTGCGCCGGGAGTCGTGGCCGAGGCCCAGCCTGCCGAGCTGGCGCCGGAAGTTGACGATGTTGGCCTCGGTCCGGGTGCGCGGATGCGTGCCGGTCTGGATCGCGTACTGCTCGGCGGGTAGCCCGAAAGCGTCGAAGCCCAAGGCGTGCAGCACATTACGCCCCGTCATCCGGTAGAAGCGGGCGTACACATCGGTCGCGATGTAGCCCAGCGGGTGGCCGACGTGCAGGCCCTCCCCGGACGGGTACGGGAACATGTCCTGGACGAACATCTTGTCGGCGGGCACCGGGGCGCCGTCTGGGGGCGCCAACGAGCCGACGGGATTGGCCACGTCGAAGGTCCCCGACTGCACCCAACGCTGCTGCCACGCCTGCTCGATCTGGCCTGCCACCTCCGCGGTGTAGCGGTGTTGCGGGATGTCAGCGGCAGCGGCGGGCTGTCCGGACGAGCGCTCGCGCGAGGACTGCGTTCCAGTCGGCGTTTCGGTCACGCCACCAGGGTATAAGCCGCCCGATCTCGGATTTCCCGGCCTCGGCTTGGTCTCGGTTCCGTTGCGGATGCGTCAGGGGTTGGTTCCAGGTCGATCCCGGGCCTGGCAACCACGCGTCCGCCGTGGATACATTCGTCGCCTGACGCGGGAGCGATGTTCCCGGGCGGTTGGGGAGAGGACTCGGAGGAATTCAGTCGATGAGCGAAATCGCCCGCCACTGGCGGGTTCTGGCAGGCGGCATCGCTGCTACCGCAGCCGGTGCGATCGGTGTGCTGGGCGTTGCGGGAACCACGGCGTCGGCCCAGCCGATCGTCCCGCCGCCGCCGCAGCCCGCCCCGGCGACCGTGACGCAGACCGTCACGGTGGCACCCAACGCCACGCCACAAGCCGTCGGCCAGCCCGGTGTGACGACCGCCACCGGCCCCGCCGCGGTCCCCGCCGGCGTCACGGCTGCCGTGCCGGCCGCGCCCGCACCGCCGACGGTGACGATCACCCCGGCCACCTCCGGAACGCTCACCGAGTACTTCGCCGCCAAGGGCATCACCATGGAACCCCAGTCCAGCCAGGACTTCCGTGCGCTGAACATCGTGCTACCGATGCCACGCGGCTGGGCGACCATCCCCGACCCCAACGTGCCCGACGCGTTCGCGGTGATCGCCGACCGGGTCGGCGGCAACGGTCTGTACTCGTCCAACGCGCAGGTGGTCGTCTACAAGTTGATCGGGCAGTTCGATCCGGTAGAGGCCATCAGCCACGGCTTCGTCGACAGCCAGCAGCTACCGGCCTGGCGGTCCACCGACGCGTCGTTCGCCGACTTCGGCGGCATGCCGTCGTCGCTGATCGAAGGCACGTACCGGGACAGCTCCCTGACGCTGAACACGTCGCGGCGCCATGTGATCGCCCCGTCGGGGCCCGACCACTACCTCGTGTCGCTGGCGGTGACCACCAGCGTCGATCAGGTGCTGCCGGCCGCCGACGCCACCGACGCCATCGTCACCGGGTTCAAGGTCAGCGCGCCCACCGCAGCACCGCCGCCGCCAGCACCGGAGGCCGCCCCGGCGGGCGCCGCACCCGGTCAGCCGGCACCCCCAGCTCCCGCAGTCCCGCTGGTGGCCTCGCCACCGCAGCCTCTGGGACTGCAGGGATAAGACGACGTCCCCCGGGCGAAGCCTGGCGCCCGGGGGGCGCCCCAATCCGCAGGACGTATTCTGTGGCCCATGTTGGTGGCCGCGGTCCTGTGTCTGGTTGCGGCCGTCGTGACCGCCGCACAGGGCGTGTGGTCGCTGACCCGCCCGCCGTCGGCCGACTACGTCCGGCAGGTGCTGCGCGCCGTGGCGCCGGTCCAGTTGGCGGCCGCCGTCATGCTCGCCGCCGGCGCGGTCGTCGCGCTGGCGGCAGCGCCGCCGGTGACGACGGTCGTGCTCATCGTGTGTGTCATCGGCGCCGTGGGCACGGTGGCAGCCGGGTGCTGGCAGAGCGCCAAGGCCGTGGTGCGCAAGGAGCAGCGCACCCTGGCGGCCGCGGACGCGTCGAGCTGCGGCGGCGGCGCCTGTGCGACGTGCACGCTGTCCTGCGGGAGCGCTAGTTCCGGCTGATGTCGATCGGGTGCGTGGCCAGCAGGGACAACGGCATCGGCTGGCGCCGCAACACCTTGGACCACAGATCGACGCGAGGCTCGACCAGCACGTCGGCGGGCAACGCGGACAGCACGATCCAGTCGTCGCGTTCGATCTCGCCTTCGAGCTGCCCGATCGTCCACCCGGAGTAACCGGCGAAGATCCGCACTCCCTCGACCATCGGTGCGATCGTGTCCGGTTCGGCGTCGAGGTCGACCATCGCGATGCGGCCCTGCACGTGCCGCAGCCCCGGCATCTCGCCGGGGTCCACCCCGACACGCAACGTCGCCAGGCACAGCGCCGCGTCGCGCTTGACCGGGCCGCCGATGAACATCGTCTTCGGCTTGGTCGACAGCTTGGCCCACTGCGGCAGAACGTTGAACACCGCCGTCTCGCTGGGCCGGTTCAACACCACCCCCAGCGTGCCGCCGTCGTTGTGCTCGACGACGTAGATGACGCTGCGCCGGAACGTGGGCTCCAGCAGGTCGGTGTTGGCCAGTAGCAGTGTGCCGGCACGCACCCGGTGGGCCGCGGGCGCGACTCCCTCTCTGAAGTCCTCCGGATCCTCTGGGTGAGCCACCCGACCATCATGACACCACCGCTGGGCGATGGTGGCGAACAAGCGCCGCCCGCCCCCATATTTGTACTGTGGGCCGGTCCCTAAAAGATCCACCACGGACGCCGCATGTGACCGGCGCTCCCACTCACCCCAGGACGTGAACCCCGTGGCCGACGCCCGTGCACCCGTTGCGTTGTGGCGCACCGTGCGGGCCCTTCCCGAGTTCTGGCGGCTGCTGGAACTGCGTGCGGTCAGCCAGTTCGGTGACGGCCTCTTCCAGGCCGGCCTGGCCGGTGCGATCCTGTTCAACCCCCAGCGGGCCGCGGATCCGTGGGCGATCGCCGCGGCCTTCGCGGTGCTCTTCCTGCCCTACTCGGTGCTCGGGCCGTTCGCCGGCGCGCTGCTGGACCGCTGGGACCGGCGGCGGGTGCTGATCGGCGCCAACAGCGGACGGTTGGTGCTGGTGGTGGGCGTCGCCGCGTTGCTGGCCGCCGGCGTTGCCGACCTGCCAATCCTGTTGGGCGCGTTGATTGTCAACGGATTCACCCGGTTCGTCTCCTCCGGCCTGTCCGCCGCCCTGCCGCACGTGGTGCCCCGCGAGCGGGTGGTGTCGATGAACGCGGTCGCCGCGGCCACCGGGGCCGCGGCTGCGTTCTTCGGTGCCAACGCGATGCTGCTGGCGCGCTGGCTGTTCGGTGCCGACGACTCCGGTGCCGCCACAATCATTTTGAGCGTCACGGTGCCGGTGGCGCTGGCCCTGTGGCTGTCGGTGCGGTTCCCGCCGCGCTCGCTCGGACCCGATGACACGGCGCGCGCCGTGCACGGGTCCGTCGCCTACGCCGTCGCCACCGGGTGGGCGCACGGCGCACACACTGTGCTCGCGGTGCCCACCGTCGCGGCCACCCTCGCGGGGCTGTCGGCGCACCGGATGGTGTTCGGCATCAACACACTGCTGGTGTTGGTCATGGTGCGCCACAGCGACACCGCGGCGGTCGCCGGGCTGGGCACTGCGGTGCTGTTCGTCGCGGCCACCGGCTCGGGGTCGTTCCTGGCCACCGTCATGACGCCCGCGGTGGTCAAGAGGTGGGGCCGCTATACAGCCCCCAATGCGGCGCTGACGTTCGCCGCCGTGGTCCAGCTGTTCGGCGCGACGCTGGCGCTGCCGGTGATGGTCGTCTGCGGGTTCTTCCTGGGGGCCGCCGGCCAGCTGGTCAAGCTGTGCGCCGACGCCGCGATGCAGGTCGACGTCGACGACGCGATGCGGGGACATGTCTTCACGGTTCAGGACGCACTGTTCTGGATGGCGTTCATCACCGCACTTGCCGCCGCGGCCGCGGTCATCCCGCCGGACGGTCACGCCCCCGGGCTCGCGGTCGCCGGCACCGGCATCTACCTCGTGGGCCTGACCGTGCATGCCACGGTCGGCAGGCGATGAGCGCGAAGATCAGACGACCAGTGAGCGTTCGCGTGACGACGGCGCCGATAGGCTGGTCGGCATGGCCGGTGCAGCCCCCGTGGTCGACGATCTGCGCGCTGAGAGCGACGACCTGGACACGTTGGTCGGCGACCTGGAGCCGGCGCGGTGGGGTACCGACACTCCCGCGCCCGGGTGGACCATCGCCCATCAGATCGCGCACCTGCTGTGGACCGATCGGGTCGCGTTGACCGCGGTCACCGACGAGCCCGGCTTCGGGAAGGTGCTCGAGCAGGCGGCCGAGAACCCCACCGGCTTCGTCGACGCCGGCGCCGAGCAGCTCGCGACGCTGCCTCCCGAGCGGCTCCTGGACGAGTGGCGGTCCACCCGCGCCGCGCTGCACGACGCTCTGTTGACCGTGGCCGAGGGCCGCAAGCTGCCCTGGTTCGGGCCGCCGATGAGCGCGGCCTCGATGGCCACCGCCCGGTTGATGGAGACGTGGGCCCACGGCCTCGATGTCGCCGACGCACTGGGCGTGACCCGCCGCCCGACCGCCCGGCTGCGCTCGATCGCCCACATCGGGGTTCGAACCCGCGATTATGCGTACGCGGTGCACGGACTCACCCCGCCGGCTGAACCGTTCCACGTGAAACTGAACGCGCCCGACGGGTCGGTGTGGACCTGGGGGCCGGAGGACGCCGCGCAGCGGGTCAGCGGCTCGGCCGAACACTTCTGCATGCTCGTCACCCAGCGCCGGGCCCGATCGGCGCTGGACATCGTCGCGGTGGGCGCCGACGCCGAGCACTGGCTCACCATCGCGCAGGCGTTCGCCGGACCGCCGGGACCTGGCCGCTAGCCCTCTTCCCAACGGCGACTGCGACGTTTTGTACGTCCGATGCGGCGCGGCGGCGTACCGACACGCGCGCTCGCGCTAGAGGGTGGCGGCGCTGTCTGCCAGGCCGTCGCCGTCGCTGTCCGCGAGCCGGACATCCCAGCGACCGTCGCCGTCGGTGTCCACCCATGCCGTGCCGGCGCCCAACGCCCGGTCCGCCAGGCCGTCGCCGTCGGAGTCAACCAGCTGCTCCCCCGGCGACCCGTCACCGTCGAGATCGACCGGCACCACCGGACCCGCACCCGGATGTTCGGTGCCGTCGAGCCCGAACCAGCGCAATCCGCCACCACGATCGGCGCTGACCGCCCAGGTCCCGGTGCCGTCGTCGGTGAAGAACCCCTCCGGCAGCCCGTCGTCGTCACCGTCGAGCAGCACATGATCGGCCACCGCGTCACCGTCGAGGTCGAACAGCGTGTCGTCGGTGAGCCCGTCACCGTCGACGTCCACACCGTGGACCTGCGGGCCACCGTCGACCGTCCACATGGTGGCCGAACCATCCGGTTCCCCCAGGCAGTACTCCATGTTGATCAGACGCGCGGCGGGCCGTTCTCGTTCCACCACTCGCGCAGTTCCGCGACGGCCTCGTCATGGCTGAGGGGCCCACGGTCGAGCCTGAGCTCCTTGAGATGGCTCCATGCCCGCCCCACCAGCGGGCCCGCCGGAATGTTGAGGATCCGCATGATCTCGTTGCCGTCGAGGTCCGGGCGGACCCGGGCGAGATCCTCCTTGGCGGCGAT
Organism: Mycolicibacterium austroafricanum; assembly: GCF_902705885.1. GTDB lineage: Bacteria > Actinomycetota > Actinomycetes > Mycobacteriales > Mycobacteriaceae > Mycobacterium > Mycobacterium vanbaalenii_A. The sequence continues at coordinate 65,066 of NZ_CACSIP010000014.1, forward strand.
CTCGTCGATGCGGTGCTCGAGGTCGTCGTAGTTGGCCTGCAACCGTGCCGCTCGGCGCTTGTTGCGGGTGGTGCAGTCGGCGCGGACCAGCTTGTGCAGCCGCGTCAACAGGGGGCCGGCGTCGGTGACGTAGCGGCGCACCGCCGAATCGGTCCACCGGCCATCGCCGTAGCCGTGGAACCGCAGGTGTAGGTAGACCAGCTGTGAGACGTCGTCGACCATCTGTTTGGAGTACTTCAGCGCCCGCATCCGCTTGCGCGTCATTTTCGCCCCGACCACCTCGTGGTGATGGAAGCTCACCCCGCCGTCGGGCTCATGCCTGCGCGTCGCGGGCTTGCCGATGTCGTGCAGCAACGCCGCCCAGCGCAACACCAGGTCCGGCCCGTCGGGACCCTCCAGATCGATCGCCTGGCGCAGCACCGTCAGCGAATGCTGGTAGACGTCCTTGTGCTGGTGGTGCTCGTCGATCGCCATCCGCATCGCCCCCACCTCGGGCAGCACCACCTCACCCAGCCCGGTCTGCACCATCAGGTCCACCCCGGCGACCGGGTCGGCGCCCAGCAGCAGCTTGTCCAACTCGTGGGCCACCCGTTCCGCGGTGATCCGCCCCAGCGCCGGCGCCATCTCCTCGAGTGCGCGGCGCACGCGGGCCGCCACTGTGAAGCCGAGCTGGGAGACGAACCTGGCCGCACGCAGCATGCGCAGCGGATCGTCGCCGAACGACACCTCCGGCGCCGACGGGGTGTCGAGCACCCCGGCGCGCAGCGCAGCCAGGCCGCCGAGCGGGTCGAGGAACTCCGCCGGCCCCGCCGGGGTGATCCGCACCGCCATCGCGTTGACCGTGAAGTCGCGGCGCACCAGGTCCTCGTCGAGGCTGTCCCCGAAGCGCACCTCGGGGTTACGGGAGACCTGGTCGTAGGAGTCGGCCCGGAAGGTGGTCAGTTCCAGCCGGTCGGCACCCTTGCCGACGCCGATCGTGCCGAACTCGATGCCGGTATCCCACAGCGCGTCTGCCCAGCCGCGCAGGAACCGCTGCATCTGCTCGGGGCGTGCGTCGGTGGTCAGATCCAGATCGGTGCCGAGCCGGCCGAGCAGCGCGTCGCGGACGCTGCCGCCGACCAGATACAGCTCGTGTCCGTTGTCGGCGAACAGCCGGCCGAGCGCGCGCAGCACCTCGCCGTGCCGGTTCAGCGACACCTGAGCAGCGGCCAGCAGTTCGGCTGCGTCTTCCTCGGAGGTGGGGTCAGGCACGTCCGAAGACCCTACTGGTCACAGCCGTGTCACCGACCGGCGAGTGTGGCGAGTGCTGCTGTTCATGCCAGCTACTATCGCTTGGGTGTCGGACGGCGAGCAGCCCAAACCCCGACGGCGCCGCGGCCGGCGCCGCGGCCGACGTGCGGCAGGCCCCCCCGAGGCCGCCGATGACCAGTCCAGCACTCACCGGAAACATCCTCCGCCGAACGGCTCCGGCGAGCAGTCCGCTCCGGCACCGAAACCCCAGAGATCGCGACCCCGACGGCCCCCGGAACGGCTGCGCACCGTGCACGAGACGTCGGCGGGAGGCCTGGTCATCGACGGTATCGACGGTCCGAAGGACAGTCAGGTCGCGGCGCTGATCGGCCGTATCGACCGGCGAGGACGGATGTTGTGGTCGCTGCCCAAAGGCCACATCGAGATGGGTGAGACCGCCGAGCAGACCGCCATCCGCGAGGTCGCCGAGGAGACCGGAATCCAGGGCAGCGTGCTCGCGGCGCTGGGCTCCATCGACTACTGGTTCGTCACCGAGGGCCGGCGCGTGCACAAGACCGTGCACCATTACCTGATGCGGTTTCTCGGCGGTGAACTCTCCGATGAGGACATCGAGGTCAGCGAGGTGGCCTGGGTGCCCCTGAGGGAGTTGCCGTCCCGGCTGGCCTACGCCGACGAACGGCGCCTGGCCGCGGTCGCCGACGACCTGATCGACAAGCTGCACACCGACGGGCCCGAAGCCCTGCCGCCACTACCCCGGACCACACCGCGGCGGCGCGGGCAGACCCACTCCCACACGCGTCGACACCGCAACGACCCCACCGCTCAACCACAGCCCGGCCGGCGGACGAACGGCTGCGGACCCGGGCCGTGACCGGCCCGCACGTACGGCTTCTCGTTGCGGTCGTCGCGCTGCTGTTGGCCGTCGCGCCTGGCGCCGCTCCCTACGTCGCCGGTGCCCAACCAGGCTCCACCGAGTTCCTGCAGGTGCAGATCGACAGCGTCACCCCCGACATCGTCACCACCACCAGCGAGCCGTTGGTGACGGTCACCGGCGAAGTCCGCAACGTCGGCGACCGCCCGGTGCGCGACGTCGTGGTCCGGCTCGAACGTGCCGCGGCCACCGCCACCTCGAGCGAACTGCGCACCGACCTCGCCGGCAACGTCGACCAGTACCAGCCGGTCGCCGACTTCATCACTGTGGCACCGGAAATGGCGCGCGGACAGGCTGTTCCGTTCCGGTTGGCCTACCCGATGCGGTCCCCCGACCAGCCGTCGCTGGACATCGAGGCCCCCGGCGTCTACCCCGTGATGATCAACGTCAACGGCACCCCCGACTACGGGGCGCCCGCCCGGCTGGACGACTCACGGTTCCTGTTGCCGGTGCTCGGCGTACCGCCGGTCGGGGGTTCGGATGCCAGCGCCAGCGAGGCCCTCGACTCCGCCGTGCCACCCGACACCACCAGACCCGTCGGGCTGACCATGTTCTGGCCGCTGGCCGACCGTCCCCGACTGGCCGCCGGCGCGCCCGGCGGCACCACCCCGGTCCGGCTGATCGACGACGTCCTCGCGACGTCGCTGGCCCCCGGCGGTCGGCTGGACACCATGCTCTCCGCCGTCGACTTCGCGACCGGCGTGGCGGTCGACTCCGGCGGAGCGCTCACCCGCGCACTGTGTCTGGCCGTCGACCCCGACCTGCTCGTCACCGTCAACGCGATGACCAACGGCTACGTCGTCAACGACGCCGCCGACGCAGGGCCGGGCACCCCCACCCACCAGGGCGCCGGCCAGCAGGCCGCCATCGACTGGCTGGCCCGGCTCAAGACACTGGCCCAGCGCATGTGCGTGGTGCCGACCACCTATGCGCAGGCCGACCTCGACGCGCTGCGCCGCGTCGCCGACCCCGGCCTGTCCGCGATCGCCACCAACGCCGGCGACATCGTCGACCAGATCCTCGGCATCACCACCATCCGGGGCGTCAGCCTGGTCGGGGACGGACCGTTGACCGGGCCCGCCGTCCAGTTGCTGTCCGACCAGGGACCGACCGTCGCGATCGGCGCCGCCGCCCTCACCGGGCCGGGCGATTCCGGCGGCGTCGCACCCGAGTCGGCCGACACCGCGCCGGTGCGCTACACCCCCAACGTCGTCGCGGCGCCCTTCGACCCGGCGGTCGGCGCCGCACTGGCCGGCGCGGGCACCACCCCCGAGTCGCCGTCGTATCTGGAGCCGTCCCTCGACCTGGCGCTCAAACAGGACTCCGAGGTCGCCCGGCGCCAGGACGCGCTGGGGGCGCTGCTGTGGCGGAGCCTGAACCCCGACATCGAGCCGCGCACCGAGATCCTGATGCCGCCGCTGATGTGGAACCTGACACCGCAGGATGCCCAGTCGATGCTGACCACGGTGGCCACCGGCATCCGGGCCGGGCTCGCCGAGCCCCGGCCGCTGCCCGCGGTGCTCGACGAGGCTCGCGCGACGGCCCGCTCCGAGCCGATGCCGGCGGGACCGCTGGGCAATCCGCGGGGACGGTTCGACGACGGCGTGGTGTCGGGCATCGCCGCGGTGACCGGCCGGCTCTGGGGTCTGACCGCCGCGTTGACCACCGACGAGCGCACCGGGCTGACCGGGCGTCAGTACACGGCCCCGCTGCGCGAGGATCTGCTTCGTGCACTGAGCCTTTCGGTGCCGCCCGACGCCCGCAACGGCCTGGCCCAACAGCGGCTCACGACGGTGGGGCGCACGGTGGAGAATCTGTTCAACGCAGTCTCGATCGTCAACCCGGGTGGGTCCTACACGCTGGCGACCGAACGCAGTCCGTTACCGCTGGCGTTGCGCAACGACCTGCCGGTGCCGATCCGGGTGCAGCTCGACATCGACGCGCCCCCCGGCATGACCGTCACCGACATGGGTGAGATCGTGCTGCCGCCCGGCTACCTGCCGCTCAAGGTGCCGATCGAGGTGCACTTCACCCAGCGGGTCGCTGTCGACGTCACGCTGCGCACCGCCGACGGTCTGCCGCTGGGCGAACCGGTGCGGCTGTCGGTGCACTCCAACGCGTACGGCAAGGTGCTGTTCGTCATCACGCTGTCCGCCGGCGCGGTGCTGATCCTGCTCGCGGGCCGACGGTTGTGGCACCGGTTCCGCGGCCAACCCGACCGTGCTGATCTGGACCGCCCCGACCCGATCGAGGTGGCGATGTCCTACCGCGACGACGAGGGCGCCGGCGACACGACGCAGGAACGGCGCACCGATCCGGTGACCCGGCGGTGGAAATGACCGGCCCCAGCCGGCGGGGCGGCCCCGCACCCCCGGTGCCACCCCGGCCGGTGCCGAAGCAACCCACCCCCCGCGCCGAACTCTCGGACTCGGCGGTCGTGTCCCGCTCATGGGGAATGGCGGTGGCCACGCTGGTGAGTCGGCTCACCGGTTTCGCCCGGATCGTGCTGCTCGCGACCATCCTCGGCGCGGCGCTGTCCAGCGCGTTCACCGTGGCCAATCAGTTGCCCAACATGATCGCCGCGCTGGTGCTCGAGGCGACGTTCACGGCGATCTTCGTGCCGGTCCTGTCCCGCGCCGAACGTGACGACCCCGACGGCGGCAGCGCGTTCATCCGTCGGCTGCTCACCTTGGTCGTCACGTTGCTACTGGTGGTCACCATCGTCTCCACGCTCGCCGCGCCGCAGCTGGTCGACCTGATGCTGGGCTCCGATCCGATGGTCAACCGATCGCTGACCGTCGCGTTCGCCTTCCTGCTGCTGCCGCAGATCATCTTCTACGGCCTGTCATCGGTCTTCATGGCAATTCTGAACACCCGCAACATCTTCGGGCCTCCGGCGTGGGCCCCGGTGGTGAACAACGTCATCGCGATCCTGACCCTCGGGCTCTACGTCCTGGTGCCGGGGGAGCTCTCTGTCGACCCCGTCGAGATGGGCAACGCCAAGCTGCTGGTGCTCGGCATCGGCACCACACTCGGCGTGATCGCCCAGGCCACAGTGCTATTCGTCGCGATCCGGGCCGAGCGGGTGAGCCTGCGCCCGCTGTGGGGTATCGACGATCGCCTCAAGAAGTTCGGCATGATGGCGCTGGCGATGGTGCTCTACGTCGTGGTCAGCCAGATCGGCTTCATCGTCGGCAACCAGATCGCCAGCGGCGCAGCCGCATCCGGTCCCGCCATCTACAACTACACCTGGCTGGTGCTGCAGCTGCCGTTCGGCGTCATCGGTGTCACGGTCCTGACCGTCGTGATGCCGCGGCTGTCCCGCAACGCCGCCGCCGACGACGGTCCCGCCGTGTTGGCCGACCTGTCCCTGGCCACCCGGCTGACGATGGTGACGCTGATCCCGATCGTGGCGGTGATGACGGTCGGCGGCCCGGCGATCGGCACCGCGCTGTTCGCCTACGGCAACTTCGGTGAGGTCGACGCCGGCTACCTCGGCATGGCGATCACGCTGTCGGCGTTCACCCTCGTCCCCTACGCCCTGGTGTTGCTGCAGCTGCGGGTGTTCTACGCGCGTCAGGAACCCTGGACACCGATCGTCCTGATCGTGGTCATCACCACGGTCAAGGTCGCCGCATCGCTGGCGGCCCCCCACCTCGCCGACGACCCGGACCTCGTCGCCGGCTATCTGGGAATGGCCAACGGGCTGGGCTTCCTGGCCGGTGCGATCGTCGGCTACCTGCTGCTGCGCGCCCGCCTGGACCCGCCCGGCGGACGGCTGATCGGATTGGACGTGGTCCGCACCATCCTGGTGACCATCGCAGCGTCGCTGGCCGCCGGCCTGACCGCCCACGTCATCGACCAACTCCTCGGGCTCGAAGAGTTGACCAGCCATTGGGGCGGCGCCGGCTCCCTGCTGCGGCTGGCCGCCCTCGGCCTGGTGATGGTGCCGATCATCGTCGCCGTGCTGCTGGCCGCCGGCGTGCCCGAGGCGAAGGCTGGCGTCGCCGCCGTGCAACGGCGCCTGCGACGCCGCCAGGCGGCAGCCGCGTCGCCACCGAAGCCCTCCGACCGGCCACGTCCCACCCCAGGCCTCACGTACCCTGATCGCAGGGATTCGTCCTCGACACGCCAGCGGCAGCCTTCCACACCGGTGCGGCGGGGGCCTTCGGCCGAGGTTGCCGACGATTGGAGGGGGAAAGGACTCGCGGTGAGCGACAAATCCACTGGCGGTTCTCCCCGGGATTCTGAGTCCGCGGCCACCACCCGATTCGAACGAAGCTCAGGATCCGATTCGACGGCTCGGCCGTCGGGATCCGATTCGACGGCTCGGCCGTCGGGATCCGATTCGACGGCTCGGCCGTCAGGATCCGATTCGACGGCTCGGCCGTCGGCCGACGACTTCCACCCCGACGTCCCCGACGCCCCCTCCCACGCGGCGCCGTCCGAGCAGGTCACCACCCAGACGCCGCGGCCAGCCCGCCCGGAATCGGCGCGGCCGCCCAAGCCTGATTCGGCGGCTCGGCCGCCGTCCGAATACGGGGGCGACCCGTCCCGCGAACCGCTGGCATTCGATCCGCCCCGAGAGCCGGCTCTCGAGACGGCGGTCGCCGCCGAAGACGCCCACCTGATCCCCGGAGCGATGATCGCCAACGGCCGCTACCGGCTCCTGGTGTTCCACGGCGGCCCGCCCCACCTGCAGTTCTGGCAGGCGCTCGACACCGCGCTGGACCGGCAGGTGGCCCTGACCTTCGTCGCCCCGGACGGCGAACTGCCCGAGCGACAGGTGAAGGAGATCCTGGACCGGACCCAACGGCTCAGCCGCCTCGACATGCCCGGCGTCGCACGGGTGCACGACGTCGTGACCAGAGGCTCCGGCGGACTGGTGGTCTCCGAATGGATCCGCGGCGGCTCCCTCGCCGAGGTCGCCGACACCACGCCCTCACCGATCGGCGGAGCCCGCGCCATCCAGTCCCTGGCGGCGGCGGCGGAGGCCGCCCACCGAAGCGGGGTGGCGCTGTCGGTGGACCACCCCAGCCGGATCCGGGTCAGCATCGAAGGTGACGTGGCGCTCGCATTCCCCGCGACGCTGCCTGATGCCACACCCGACGACGACATCCGCGGGATCGGAGCGGCACTCTATGCGCTGCTGGTCGATCGATGGCCGCTGCCTGAATCCGGTGAACCCAGCGGCCTCTCGCCTGCCGACCTGGACGCCGCGGGCCAACCCGTCGAACCCAGATCCGTCGACCGCGACATCCCGTTCCAGATCTCGGCCGCCGCATCGCACGCCGTCCAGGAGGGCGGCGGTATCCGCAGCGCGCCCACCTTACTGAACCTGTTGCAACAGGCGACGGCCATCGCCGACCGCACCGATCACCTCGCGCCGGTCGAGGATGCCGCGCCCGACACCCGCAACGGCGGCTGGCTCGGTCCAGCCGCCGACCCCGAGGCCGAAGCGCGCCGGCGCAAAGGGCTCATCGTCGGGCTGACCGTCGCGGCCGTGGTCGTCGTCGTCGCGGTGGTTCTGCTCGCGACGGTGCTGGGCCGGATCTTCGGCGACGTCGGCAGCGGCCTCGGCGGCGACGAACTCGGGCTGAACGCGCCGTCCTCCTCGGAGGAAGCCGATGCCGGCACCACCACCGACGGCTCGGTCATCGAACCTGTTCGCGCGACGGTCTTCTCACCCGAAGGTGAGGCCGATGCGCCGGAGCTGGCCGGCCTGGCCATCGACGGCAACCCCACCACCGTCTGGCCCACCGACACGTACTCCGACGCGGTGCCGTTCCCCAACTTCAAGAACGGGGTCGGGTTGATGCTGCAGTTGCCAGAACCCGTCACCCTCGCGTCCGTCACGATCAACCTCAACAGCACCGGTACCGCGGTCCAGATCCGGTCGTCGTCGACCGCGACGCCGTCGACGTTGGCCGATACCACCGCGCTCACCCAACCCACCACACTGCGGTCGGGTTCCAACACCATCGAGATCGACGACGCGTCACCGACGTCGAACGTCCTGGTATGGATCTCCACACTGGGCACCGTCGGCGGGGAGAGCCGGTCCGACATCTCCGAGATCACCCTCGAAGCCGCGTCCTGAGGCGGGCATCCCCAGCCGGGGCCCGACGTTGTCGCACGTCCGGCCGCCCACCCAAAACTGGTGTCCGACACCCCCCGCGACCCCGTTTAGTGTTCGCCTGTGGGGATTCTCGGGGGAGTTCGAGGGCACAGCGAACGGCGACGCACCGATGCCGAGCTGATCGCCGCGCACGTCGCCGGTGACCGCTACGCATTCGAGGAGTTGTTCTACCGCCACCACCGCCAGCTCTACCGGCTGGCTGTGCTCACCAGCCGTGACCCCGACGATGCCGCCGACGCCCTGCAGGATGCGCTGCTGGCCGCGCACCGCACCGCACGGACCTTCCGCAACGACTCGGCGGTGAGCAGCTGGCTGTACCGCATCGTCGTCAATGCCTGCCTGGACCGGTTGCGCCGCAACAAAACCCACGCCTGTGACGAGCTGGACGACCAGCTGTGCCGGGCCCCGGATCCGACGGGTCGGGTGGACACCGCGATCGTGGTGGAGCGCGCCCTGATGCGACTTCCCGTCGCGCAGCGGGCAGCCGTCGTCGCCGTCGACATGCAGGGATACTCGGTCGCCGAGGCCGCGCGCATGCTCGGGGTCGCCGAGGGGACCGTGAAAAGCCGATGCTCACGCGCGCGCACCCGGCTCGCGCAGTCGCTGGAGTTCTTCGCGGCCGGAGCCGCCACCGTCGAGTGAGCCGGTCCGATAACCTCGAACGATCTCAAGGGTAACGACCGGCCGGGGGCAGCGATGGACAGCGACGCGGGCCCACGGCCTGACTCCAGTCCCGACCCTGATCCGTTGCAGCTGACACCCGCACTCCTCGCCGATCTGCAGGCAGGCCTGCTCGACGACGCCACCGCCGCGCGGGTGCGCAGTCGGGCCCGCACCGATCCGGAGGCGGGGCGAGTGCTGGCCGGACTCGACGCCGTGCGCCGCGAGCTGGCCCACCTGGGTACCGACGAACACTCCGCACCGGCAGTCCCTGCGTCCGTCACCGCCAAGGTGGGCGCCGCGCTGCGCGCCGCCCCACGGCCGGACACCGCCATCGGCCGGCACACCCCGGCCCGGCCCCGGCTCACCGGGGTGCAACGGGCCGGCCTCGCCGCCGGAATCTGCGCCGCAGCCGCCGCGGTTGTCCTCGGCGTTGTCCTGTTGGCCCGTGACCCCGGACCCGCGTTCCCGGCGGGACCCACCGCGGCCCAGATCACCGCGGAATCGCCGGTCGGCGGCTTCCCGGTGCCTGACGGCCAGCTGCGCGCCGCACTGTCACAGCCGCAGGAGCTGGGGCCGCTGGCCGACCCGCAGCGCCTCTCCTCCTGCCTGACCGGCCTCGGCTACTCCCCCAGACCGCCGGTGCTCGGGGGGCGTCCGGTCGACGTCGACGGCCGTCCCGCGGTGCTGCTGCTGGTCCCCGGCAATACCCCGGAGCAGATCAGCGCCGTAGTGGTGGCTCCGACGTGCAGTGCCGCGCACACCGGGCTGGTCGCCGAGACGGTGCTGACGCAGCGGTGAGGTCGTCGGGTGGGAACAGCGCGGCTTACCCTGGTGTTCTAACAACGCGGTCGTATGAATGCTTGCCGCAGGCAGAAAGGCTCCCATGACCTCCTCCACCGTCCATGACGTCATCGTCATCGGTTCCGGACCGGCCGGTTACACGGCGGCCGTGTACGCGGCCCGGGCCCAGCTCAAGCCGCTGGTGTTCGAGGGCACCCAGTTCGGCGGTGCGCTGATGACCACGACCGAGGTCGAGAACTACCCGGGATTCCGCGACGGCATCACCGGACCGGAGTTGATGGACCAGATGCGTGAGCAGGCGCTGCGTTTCGGCGCCGACCTGCGCATGGAGGACGTCGACTCCGTCGACCTGGCCGGCCCGGTCAAGACCGTCACCGTCGGTGACGAGACGTATCAGGCCCGCGCGGTCATCCTGGCGATGGGCGCAGCGGCCCGCCACCTGGGCGTGCCCGGCGAGGACGCCCTGCTCGGCATGGGCGTGAGCACCTGCGCGACCTGCGACGGCTTCTTCTTCCGGGACCAGGACATCGCCGTGGTCGGCGGTGGCGATTCGGCGATGGAGGAAGCCACGTTCCTGACCCGGTTCGCCCGCAGCGTGACGCTGATCCACCGGCGTGATGAGTTCCGTGCGTCGCGGATCATGCTGGAACGGGCGCAGGCCAACGAGAAGATCCGGTTCCTGACCAACACCGACGTGACCGCCATCGAGGGCGACCCCAAGGTGACCGGGATCCGGCTGCGCAACGCCGTGACCGGTGAGGAGTCCGAACTGGCTGTGACGGGTGTCTTCGTCGCGATCGGCCACGACCCCCGCTCTGAGCTGGTGCGCGGTCAGGTGGAACTGGACGCTGCGGGTTATGTGCAGGTGCAGGGCCGCACCACCTCCACATCGATCGAGGGAGTGTTCGCCGCCGGCGACCTGGTGGACCACACCTACCGGCAGGCCATCACAGCGGCGGGCAGCGGCTGTGCGGCGTCCATCGACGCCGAACGCTGGCTCGCCGAAACCTCTTCCCTGTCAACGGATGACAACCTGATTGGAGCACAACAATGAGCGCTGCGGGTTCGCCTGGATCGGCCGGGGCGGCTGGATCTTCTGGATCGCCTGGATCTTCAACGGTGGCGGTGACCGACGATTCGTTCTCCCAGGATGTGCTGTCGAGCAGCACGCCGGTTCTGGTCGACTTCTGGGCGACCTGGTGCGGCCCGTGCAAGATGGTCGCGCCGGTCCTCGAGGAGATCGCCGCCGAGAAGGCCGGCGCACTGACCGTCGCCAAGCTGGATGTCGATGCGAATCCGGCAACCGCCCGCGACTTCCAGGTGGTGTCGATCCCGACGATGATCCTGTTCAAAGACGGTGAACCGGTCAAGCGGATCGTCGGCGCCAAAGGAAAGGCAGCGCTGCTGCGCGAGCTCTCAGAAATTGTCTGACGTGCTCTGACATCGCATTTCAACGACTCCACACCAGCCTGGGGTTTTCCGGATTCCCCCGTCGATCTGAGACAATGCTGGTTATGTCGAGTCTGCGTCGCGGTGACCGCGGGGGTGCGGTCACCGAAATCCGGGCGGCTCTTGCCGCGCTGGGCATGATCGACGATCCCGATGAACAGCTGACGACCGGCAAGCATGTGGCGGTGGACATGTTCGACGGTGAACTCGACCACGCCGTCCGAGCTTTCCAGCAGCACCGCGGGCTGTTGGTGGATGGGATCGTCGGCGAAGCGACGTACCGCGCCCTCAAAGAAGCCTCGTACCGGCTCGGTGCGCGCACGCTCAACCACCAGTTCGGGGCGCCGATGTACGGCGACGACGTCGCCACACTTCAAGCGCGACTTCAGGATCTGGGGTTTTACACCAACCTGGTCGACGGCTACTTCGGGCTGCAGACACACAACGCGCTGACCTCCTACCAACGCGAGTACGGATTGTATCCGGACGGGATCTGTGGCCCGGAAACGTTGCGCTCCTTGTATTTTCTCGGTTCCCGGGTCACCGGTGGATCACCGCACGCGATCCGCGAGGAGGAGTTGGTCCGCAGCTCCGGCCCGCTGCTGTCCGGAAAGCGGATCATCATCGATCCGGGCCGCGGTGGGGATGACCACGGCCTGATCATGAACGGGCCCGCCGGGCCGATCAGCGAAGCAGACCTTTTGTGGGACTTGGCAAGCCGGCTCGAAGGCCGGATGACTGCGATCGGCATGGAGACGTTCCTGTCCCGCGCCGCTGTGCGGGCACCTTCGGATGCGGAGCGGGCCGCCACCGCCAACTCGGTGGGCGCCGACCTGATGATCAGCCTGCGTTGCGCCACCCAGACCAGCCCGTCCGCCAATGGCGTGGCCTCGTTCCATTTCGGGAACTCACATGGTTCGGTGTCCACCATCGGACGCAACTTGGCGGATTTCATCCAACGAGAAGTAGTGGCGCGTACCGGTTTACGCGATTGCCGTGTGCACGGCAGGACGTGGGATCTACTGCGGTTGACCCGGATGCCCACCGTTCAGGTCGACGTCGGCTATGTCACCAACCCCGGCGATCGCCGCACCCTGGTGTCGCCCGAGTCGCGTGACTCGATCGCCGAAGGCATCCTCGCTGCGGTCAAACGGCTGTACCTACTCGGCAAAAATGACCGTCCCACAGGGACTTTCACCTTCGCCGAACTGCTCGCCCACGAGCTGTCCGTCGACCGGGCCCGTCAGGGTTAACTGCAGGGGTTCGAACCCGCTCCGACCGGCTGCTGTAGTTGGGCGCTCTGCAGCAGCCGTTCCAGCGCCGCCTCCACATCGGCTTTCCAGCCGAGACCCTGCTCGAGTTCCAGCCGCAGCCGCGGGAAGTAGGTGTGGTGTGACACCACCTCGAAGCCGACGTCGAGCAGCAGGTCGGCATCGAGCACGCACTGCTCGACCGAACAATCGCCCAGGGCTTCCAGTACCGGCGCGGTATCAGCCGGTACCCTCGCCGGATCGGAGAGTTCGCTGACCTCGGCGGTGCGGCCGAACGCCTCCAAGGCCCGCACCCCGCGACGAACCAGATCGCCGACCACCGCAGCGATCAACGTCCTGGCCATATCCTGACCACCCGGACCCGGTTCGACACCGAGGGTCGTCAACAGAACCGCGTCCGCGCTGACCGGGCCGGTCGGGAATCGTCCCGCCCGCGGCACACTGCGCGGTGGCGCGTAGAACACGTACCCGAGGCACGGGTCATCGGTCGACTCCGGCGCCGACTCGGCGAACTCCCCTGCGTCCCGGGAGTCGACGGCCAACTGTCCGCAGGAGCCCCACTCGAGCATGACCATCGATAGCCACGCTTCCTTCTCGAATTCCGGGTCGGAGAGACGGTCCTCGGTTCCCACCGTGGGCGGGTCCACCTCCCAGTACACGCAGCGCCGGGCATGCTTGGGTAGCTGCTCGAACGCTTCGAGTCGAAGAGGCGTGATACGTGCGGCCACTACACTCCCCTGGGTCCACGCCGCGCTGGAAGGCCCGGCTGCCCCTCCAGGATAGAAGGCGCGGCGAGCGCCGGCGCCGCCTGGCCACCGAATCCGCCCCGCGCCGGGTCTCCGGTCGAATTCAATTGCAGGACAAGGTTTTTCCCTGTCCCGGGGCGTTCTCGGCCTGCCGCGCCGACATCTGTGTCACAGTGACGTAATTCGCCGGTATGACCGTTCATTGCGCGGACGTGTTCATGATCTCCACAATCCGCTGAAGATCGTCCACCGACCCGAACTCGACGACGATCTTGCCCTTGCGCTTGCCCAGGCTCACCGTGACCTTGGTATCGAAAGCTGTGGAGAGCTGTTCGGCGACATCCTGCAGACCAGGCATGTGGATCGGCTTACGACGGGGCGCCGAGGGCGTCGTTCCTCCGTCACTGCGGTTGGCCAGCGTCACTGCCTCCTCCGTCGCGCGCACCGACAATCCCTCGGCGACGATGCGGGCGGCGAGTTCTTCCTGGGCGTCAGCCCCTGCCTCCAGCGACAGCAGCGCACGCGCGTGGCCCGCCGACAGCACGCCGGCCGCGACCCGTCGCTGCACCGCGATCGGCAGGCGCAGCAGGCGGATCATGTTGGTGATCAGCGGACGCGAGCGCCCGATGCGCGCCGCGAGTTCATCGTGGGTGACTTCGAACTCTTCCAGCAGCTGCTGATACGCGGCCGCCTCTTCGAGTGGGTTCAGCTGTACCCGGTGGATGTTCTCCAGCAGCGCGTCACGCAGCATGCTGTCGTCGGCGGTCTCGCGGACAATCGCCGGGATCGTCGTCACTCCGGCCTGTTGGGCCGCCCGCCACCGGCGCTCCCCCATGACGAGCTGGTAGCGCGGCGAGTCGTCATCCTCGGCCGCCGGCGCGGCGCGCACCACGATCGGCTGCATCAGTCCGAACTCGCGAATGGAGTGCACCAGTTCTGCCAGCGCCTCTTCGTCGAACGACTGGCGGGGCTGGCGTGGGTTCGGATCGATCCTCGACGGGTCGATCTCCCGGTACACCGCGCCCACCGAATTCTCCTCGGGTGGCGGCGGTGGACCCGACGCCGGTCCGCCGAAGACGGCGTCGGCGGCCGCGGCACCCATCCGCGGACCCATCGTCGCCGAATCGTTGCCTTCGCCATCGGCCGGCCCCGTGGGGATCAAGGACGCGAGGCCGCGGCCCAGTCCACTTCGCTTGCGAGCCGCGTTGTTCATCGATTCCCTCTTCTCATCGAGCAGGTCCGCGCCGGGCGTGCGCTCATCGGGCTTGTTCCTCCAGCCCGCGGTGCGCCAGTTCTCGACTCGCATCCAGGTAGCTCATCGCCCCCCGGGAGCCGGGGTCGAAGTCGATGATCGTCATGCCGTACCCCGGCGCCTCGGACACCTTGACGCTGCGGGGGATGACGGTGCGCAACACCTTGTCGCCGAAATGTGCTCGTACGTCCATCGCGACCTGATCGGCCAGCTTCGTCCGGCCGTCGTACATCGTCAGGACTACCGTCGTGACATCCAGCTCGGGATTGAGATGCGACTTCACCATCTCGATGTTCCGGAGCAACTGCCCGACGCCTTCGAGGGCGTAGTACTCGCACTGGATCGGAATCAACACCTCCGGAGCGGCCACCAACGCGTTGATCGTCAGCAAGCCGAGCGAGGGCGGGCAGTCGATGAAGACGTAGTCGAAGTCGTGGTGCTTCAGCTCGGCCAGCGCCGTTCGGAGCCGGCCCTCCCTCGCGACCATGCTGACCAATTCGATCTCGGCACCGGCAAGGTCGATGGTGGCGGGGATGCAGAACAGGCGCTCGTTGTGCGGGCTGCGCTGCAGTGCCGTCTCGACCGGGATGTCACCGATCAGGACCTCATACGACGACGGGGTCCCGGGTCGGTGTTCGATCCCCAGCGCCGTGCTCGCATTGCCCTGCGGATCCAGGTCGATGACGAGGGTCCGCAGACCCTGCAGCGCCAGCGCGGCGGCGATGTTCACCGCGGTGGTCGTCTTGCCGACGCCGCCTTTCTGGTTGGCGATGGTCAGGATGCGCTGGCGCGCGGGTCGCGGCGGCTGGCCTTGGGTGGCCGCCTGCATCAATCGCACTGCACGTTCGGCCTCAGCGCCGATGGGCGTATCCACGTCCGGGGAACTCCACGTTTCACGTGAAACATCGGCGGGGTCGTCCTCGGGTTCCCGGCTCTCGGGAACTGCCATCATCTGCGCTTCCTTCCCGGCGGCCGTTCGCTCCGCGGTGTCCCCTGCAACCCTACGACCACCGTCACGGGCGGATCCACGAATTGAGCGCCACATTTCATCACCTTCACCTCAGTCACGCCCAGTCCCGTCATTGCCCGGCGATGCTCTTCGATTTCTTCTTTCGCCCGCTCCCCTTTGATCGCCAGCATGCGACCACCGGGGCGTAATAGCGGCGTACTCCACTTCGCCAGCTTGTCGAGGGATGCGACCGCTCGCGACACCACCGCATCCACCTCCCCGACTTCGGCCCGAACCGCTCGGTCCTCCGCCCGGCCACGCACGACGACACAGGCGAGGTCCAGCTCGGCGATCACCTCACGGAGAAAATCGCTTCGCCTCAACAGTGGTTCGACGAGCGTCAGGGAAAGGTCCGGTCGGGCCAACGCCAACGGTATCCCGGGCAGGCCCGCTCCACTACCGATGTCGGCGATCCGCTCGCCGTGGCTGAGCAGTTCCGACACCACTGCGCTGTTGAGCACGTGCCGGTCCCAGACCCGATCGACTTCGCGGGGGCCCAGCAAGCCACGTTCGACCCCAGCGCCGGCCAAGATCCGCGCGTACCGATAGGCCCGGTCCGCCGCGTCGCCGAAGAGCGCTTCGACCGCGTCGGGCGGCGGGGCCACTTCAGCGTGTTTCACGTGAAACATCCTCCGAACATCCGCGGCGAACCAACACCACTCCGAACGAACTACATGGATGTAACTCCAGTCAGTCGGCGAGAACCACCACGCGCCGCGCCGGCTCCACGCCCTCGCTCTCGCTGTGCACGCCCTGCACTGCGGCGACCGCGTCGTGCACGATCTTCCGCTCGAACGGTGTCATCGGGGACAGCTCTTCGCGGTCCCCTGTCTCCAGAACCCGGCGCGCCACCTTGTCCCCCACGGCGGCCAGTTCCTCGCGACGGCGCTTACGCCACTGCGCGACATCCAACATCAGCCGACTCCGCTCGCCCGTCTTCTGGTGCACGGCCAACCGGGTCAACTCCTGCAGGGCGTCGAGCACCTCGCCCTTGCGCCCGACCAACTTGGTCAGATCCCCGCCACCGTCGATGCTCACCACGGCGCGGTCGCCTTCCACGTCGAGGTCGATGTCACCGTCGAAGTCCAACAGGTCCAGCAGCTCTTCCAGATAGTCGCCGGCGATCTCGCCCTCGGCGACCAATTTCTCCTCGAGATCCTCGCCGCCTTCGGCGCCGTCATCCGTGTCGGTCTCGATGGGATCGACGTCCTCGCTACGTTCGGCCGTCTCGACCGGAGCAGCAGTCTCCGAATTCGTCATGCAATCACCTCTTCCTCTTTCGCGGTCGCCCGCGCGTCAACGTTTGCGCTTCTTCGGCCGAGCGCCGGGTTTCGGAGTGCGGCTGACGGCGCCATTGCGCGCGGCTGGTTTCGCCTTCTGCGCACCACCCGGCGGATCCCGCCGGGCCGCACCCGCGTCGCTCGCACCCGCGTCGGTGGACCCATTGGTCTCGGTACCGTCGGGCACCGCGTCCGCGTCGCCGTCAGTCGTGGGCGACTGCGGATCACCGTCCGCCTCCGTGGCCGCGTTGGCGGCCGACTTCTTCTTGCGGCTGGGCTTGGATCCGGGAGCCGGGGCATTGGCCGCCCGGCGCTCCAACGCCTCGAGCTTCTTCTGCTCTTCTTCCTTCTCGATCTTGCCGAAGACGTAGTGCTGCTGACCGAACGTCCAGACGTTGTTGGCAAGCCAGTACAGGATGATCGCCAAGGGCAGGAACGGACCGCCGACCACAACACCGAGCGGGAAGACGTAGAGCGCGAGTTTGTTCATGATTGCGGTCTGGGGATTGGCCGCAGCTTCGGGGCTCTGCCGCGAAATCGAGGCCCGGCTGTTGAAGTACGTGGCGATGCCTGCCGCGATCATGATGGGCACCCCGACTGCGATCAGGGCAGTCCGACTGAATCCTCCGAACTGGGTGAATGCCTCGAGCCCCGACTTCTGAATCATGAAGGCACCTAGCGGTGCACCGAAGAAGTTCGCGTCCAGAAAATGCCCGACATCGGTGGCGCTGAAGACGTAATTGCCCAGGCTACGGTTTTCATCCACCGACAGGTTCAGGTGGCCGATGCCGAAC
This sequence comes from Mycolicibacterium austroafricanum, assembly GCF_902705885.1. Taxonomy (GTDB): domain Bacteria; phylum Actinomycetota; class Actinomycetes; order Mycobacteriales; family Mycobacteriaceae; genus Mycobacterium; species Mycobacterium vanbaalenii_A. Next base: position 82,652 of record NZ_CACSIP010000014.1, read on the forward strand.
CCGCCTGTTCGGTTGAAGGACCGCAGCACGTGAAACAGGCCGATGAACACCGGGATCTGCGCGAGCATCGGCAGGCATCCGAGAATCGGGTTGAAGCCGTGCTCGCGTTGCAGCTTCTGCATCTCCAGCGCCATGCGCTGGCGATCCTTGCCGTACTTCTTCTGAAGTGCCTTGATCTGTGGCTGCAGTTCCTGCATCTGCCGGGTGGTGCGGATCTGCCGGACGAACGGCTTGTAGAGGATCGCGCGCAGGGTGAACACCAGGAACACCACCGACAGCGCCCACGCGAAGAAGTTCGACGGTCCGAGTAAGAAGGCGAAGGCCTTGTACCAAACCCACATGATCGCCGACACCGGGTAGTAGATGATGTCGAGGCTCAACCAATTAAACACGCGTTTGACTCTCTCCTTGGTGCACCGTGCTGGGCCGGCGCTCGGCTACGTCACAGGCACCTTCGGCGGCTTCGCCGCGGTGCTCCGCGCGGTCGGTCTTTCGATCGGGTATCGGGTCCCATCCTCCGTTATGCCATGGGCCACATTTCAGCAGGCGGACGAGTGCCAGCCACCCACCCCGGATCAATCCGAACTCGGTGAGCGCCTCGACGGCGTACTGGCTGCACGTCGGCGTGAATCGACAGGTCGGCAGTCGCAACGGCGAGATGGTGTGGCGATAGAGCTGGATCAGGAAGACCACTGTCCGTGCGCCCCGCGACCGCGAGGTCACTTCGATTCTCCGGAACGCATCCTGATCTTCTGCAACGCCGTGCGAAGCTCCGCCTCCAGCCGAGGTGAGATCGCGTTGCGACTGCTCGGCAACGCACGGATCACCACGCGGTCCTCGGCATCGAGCTCATGGAGAATGGTGCGCGCGGCATGACGAAGCCGACGGGACACGCGATGCCTCTGTACTGCATTGCCTACTGCTTTCGACACGACCAGACCGATCCTGGGTCCAGGGTCTCCGGCCTTGTCGGCGCGGGTGTACAGAACCAGGTCCGGTTGTGCGGCTTTGGTGCCGCGACTCACCGTGAGGCCGAACTCGGCCGAGCGCGTCATCCGGTACTGCGCCGGAAGCACCGCGTCAGACCTTGCGCCGCATCACGCAGTCAGTGAGCGACGGCCCTTGCGGCGCCGGTCCGACACAATGGCCCGGCCGGCGCGCGTACGCATCCGCAGCCGGAACCCGTGCACCCTCGCCCGACGGCGATTGTTGGGCTGAAAGGTCCGCTTGCCCTTGGCCACGGCTGTCACTCCTTGTTGCGTCTGGCCGCCGCGATCCCGCCCCATGAACCCTCATGACAGGCGTGTCGCAGTCGGCCGCTGGTAAGTTCGTCCGTCTAACATTGCTAACCGGCGCGGCCTCCGGCAGTACCGGATCGCAGCCGTACCGCCACGTGCGGGCGACTGTTCGAGGGTACTGACGAGGATTCGCTGGGTCAAACCTGCGAAAACCCGCTCGGCGTATGGGCATGCCCACCACACCAACCACAGCTGTCACGCTCATCAGGAACTATTGAGCCCGTACCGAACTGGCACAAAAATCGCGTCTCCGCAATGTTGCAGAACTGTTGGCACTCGGAGAGAAAACTGTTAGCTTCTGGCAATGCCGATTCCACGCCGGAACGGCGAAAGACAACGAAGCGAGGCTGTCCACTCCGTCGCGAGCCCACTGGAAATGCAGGAATACACCTGCCCAATGACGAGCTCCGGCCAGCGGTAGCCACGCCGGTAGACAACCAGACGGCGATGAACGTCCTCTCTCCACAACCTGGGGATAACTTTGTGGACAGTTCGTTTCCGTCCTTTTGGCCGTCCCTGGGCCGGCCGCTAGGGGGTGCGGGTCGTTGACAACTGACCCCGATCCGCCCTTCGTCGCAATCTGGAACAACGTCGTCGCCGAGCTCAATGGTGTCGCCGGCGCGGCCAACGGGGTGCTCACGCCGCAGCAACGGGCCTGGCTCAAGCTGGTCCGTCCGCTCGTCATCACCGAAGGTTTTGCACTTCTGTCGGTTCCCACCGCCTTCGTCCAGAACGAGATCGAACGTCACCTCCGCGAGCCGATCGTCACCGCGTTGAGCCGCCAGCTCGGACAGCGTGTTGATCTCGGCGTCCGGATCGCAGACCCCGGCCCGGACCACAGCGACGACCTCCATGCCGGAATGCGCGAAGCCGTTGCCCCGGATGTCGACGACGTCGACGACGACGTCGACGAAGACCTGGCGGCCCGCGCCAGCGCCGAGGAGAGCTGGCCGTCGTACTTCTCCAAACGCGCCAACACCTCGCCGGCCGATGACACCGCCGTCACCCTCAACCGCCGCTACACCTTCGAGACCTTCGTCATCGGCGCCTCCAACCGGTTCGCCCACGCCGCGTCGCTGGCCATCGCCGAAGCACCGGCGCGCGCCTACAACCCGTTGTTCATCTGGGGCGAATCCGGGCTGGGCAAGACCCATCTGCTGCACGCCGCCGGGAACTACGCGCAGCGGCTGTTCCCCGGTATGCGGGTCAAGTACGTCTCGACCGAAGAGTTCACCAACGACTTCATCAACTCGCTGCGCGACGACCGCAGGGCGTCGTTCAAGCGCACCTATCGCGACATCGACGTGCTGCTGGTCGACGACATCCAGTTCATCGAAGGCAAAGACGGCATCCAGGAAGAGTTCTTCCACACCTTCAACACGCTGCACAACGCGAACAAGCAGATCGTGATCTCCTCCGATCGACCGCCCAAGCAGCTCGCCACCCTGGAAGACCGGTTGCGCACCCGCTTCGAGTGGGGACTGATCACCGACGTCCAGCCACCGGAACTCGAGACCCGGATCGCCATCCTGCGCAAGAAGGCTCAGATGGACCGGCTGGACGTCCCCGACGACGTGCTCGAGTTGATCGCCAGCCGGATCGAACGCAACATCCGCGAACTCGAGGGCGCGCTGATCCGGGTCACCGCGTTCGCCTCACTCAACAAGACAGCGATCGACAAGTCCCTGGCCGAGATCGTGTTGCGTGATCTGATCTCCGATGCGTCCACGATGCAGATCAGCACCGCCGCGATCATGGCGGCCACCGCCGAGTACTTCGAGACCAGCATCGAGGAGCTACGCGGCCCGGGCAAGACCCGCGCGCTCGCCCAGTCGCGCCAGATCGCGATGTATCTGTGCCGTGAGCTCACCGACCTGTCCCTGCCCAAGATCGGGCAGGCGTTCGGCCGCGACCACACCACCGTGATGTACGCGGAGAAGAAGATCCGTGCCGAGATGGCCGAGCGCCGTGAGGTCTTCGATCACGTGAAAGAACTCACCACCCGGATCCGCCAGCGCGCCAAGCGCTGACAATTCCCCTGCCGCAAACCGCAACGATCGTGGTTCTCTGCTGCCTCCTCGACGATGGATCCCAAAAAAACTTCCGCCCCGGTCGTCACACCAGTCACAGGATCTCCCTGTGCACCGACATGTGCACAACCTCGGGTCAATCGTCGAGCGGGCACCGGATCGGTCCACAACGCCGGCCCCATCCCCAGCCGCCCCCAGGTTGCCCACCGGGTATCCACATTGCGCCAACACCCCGTCATGCCCGTCTGCCTGCGGCGGACCACTGCTATCCCCAGACTCCACAGGACCTATTACTGTTGCTCTTAGATATCTATGGATTTCTTCTAGAAGAAGGCAGCTGGGGACACCCCGAACTTTTGTGCCTCGCCAGTCGTTACCCGCCCAGATGTCGGCCGCATCGATTAGCTTTCAAGTTGGGGCCGGAAGCTCTACGGTGGTTCATCGACAGCCGTTTCGGTCGTCGTAGCGCGTCCGGGGCGACGCGGCATGCGACGCCGGTAAACCGCTGATTATGGCTTTTGTCGGGTGTGCATCGAAGGGACGCTATGAACGTGGCGACGGCAGGTCTCACGGATTTGAAGTTTCGGCTGACCCGGGAAGACTTCGCTGACGCGGTTGCCTGGGTGGCACGCAACCTGCCGTCCCGGCCGACGGTCCCGGTGCTCGCCGGGGTGCTGCTCACCGGATCGGACGACGGTCTGACCATCTCGGGGTTCGACTACGAGGTCTCCGCCGAGGTGCAGATCGCCGCTGAAATCGCTTCTCCGGGAAGCGTTTTGGTTTCCGGACGGCTGTTGTCCGACATCGTCAGGTCGTTGCCGGCCAAGCCGGTCGACGTCAGCGTCGAGGGCACCCGGGTGTCGCTGACCTGCGGCAGCGCCCGTTTCTCGCTGCCGACGATGGCCGTCGAGGATTACCCGACCCTGCCCACGTTGCCCGATGAGACCGGGATGGTTTCCTCGGATCTGTTCGCCGAGGCCATCGGCCAGGTGGCTGTTGCCGCCGGCCGTGATGACACGCTGCCCATGCTGACCGGCATCCGGGTCGAGATCTCCGGTGAGAAGGTGGTTTTGGCCGCCACCGACCGTTTCCGTCTGGCGGTACGGGAGCTGACCTGGTCGACTGAGACCGCCGGGGTGGAAGCCGCGGTGCTGGTGCCGGCCAAGACGCTGGCGGAAGCCGCCAAGGCGGGAACCGACGGCGAAGAAGTGCATCTGGCGCTCGGGTCCGGTCCCACCGTCGGTAAAGAGGGACTGTTGGGGATTCGCAGCAGGGGCAAACGCAGCACCACGCGCCTGCTGGACGCCGAGTTCCCGAAGTTCCGTCAGCTGTTGCCCAGCGAACACACCGCCATCGCGACCATCGCGGTCGCCGAACTCAGTGAAGCGATCAAACGTGTCGCGCTGGTCGCCGACCGCGGAGCGCAGGTCCGGATGGAGTTCGCCGACGACGTGTTGCGGTTGTCGGCCGGCGCCGACGATGTGGGCCGTGCCGAAGAGGACCTGCCGGTGGAGTTTTCCGGCGATCCCCTGACTATCGCGTTCAACCCGACGTACCTCACCGACGGGCTCAGCTCACTGCATGCGGAACGGGTGACGTTCGGTTTCACTACCCCCAGCCGCCCAGCGGTGTTGCGTCCGGCGGGAGAAGATGGTGGCGACGCCGGTGGCACTGGACCTTTCCCGGCCGCTCAAACCGACTATGTCTACTTGTTGATGCCGGTGCGCCTGCCAGGGTGACCCGATGGCACCGACAGGAGAAGGGGCGTTGACATGCAATTAGGTCTCATCGGGCTCGGCAAGATGGGTTTCAACATGCGTACCCGTCTGCGCGAGGGAGGTCATGAGGTCGTCGGATACGACCCGAGGCCGGAGGTCTCCGATGTCGGATCGCTGGAGGAGCTGGCCTCGGCGCTGGAGTCGCCGCGCGTGGTGTGGGTCATGGTGCCGTCCGGCACCGTGACCGAGCAGACCATCTCGGCTCTGGCCGGGATTCTCAGCGACGGCGATCTGGTGATCGACGGCGGCAACTCGCGATACACCGAGGATGCGCCGCATGCAAAGGTTTTGGGGGACAAAGGCGTTGGGTTCATAGATGCTGGTGTTTCCGGCGGCATCTGGGGCCTGACCGAAGGTTACGGACTGATGGTGGGCGGCTCAGACGCCGATGTCGAACGCGCCATGCCGATCTTCGACACGCTGCGGCCGCCGGGGCCCGTCGAGGACGGCTTTGTTCACGTCGGGCCGGTCGGGGCGGGACATTTCGCCAAGATGGTGCACAACGGTGTCGAGTACGCCCTGATGACGGCTTACGCCGAGGGCTACGAGATGCTGGCCGCCGAAGACCTGGTGAAAAGCCCGCAGGCGGTCTATCAAGCCTGGTCGAACGGCACCGTGGTGCGCTCGTGGCTGCAACAACTGCTCGCCAGGGCGCTCAAAGAAGATCCGGGGCTCGCCGAGATCAGCGGTTACACCGAGGACTCCGGCGAGGGCCGGTGGACGGTCGAGGAAGCGATTCGGTTGCGGGTTCCGGTTCCCAGCATCGCTGCCGCCCTGTTCGCGAGATTCCTTTCCCGCCAAGATGATTCGCCGACGATGAAGGCGGTGGCAGCGCTTCGTAACCAGTTCGGCGGCCACGCTGTCAAGCGAGTGAGCGAGTCCGGGTGACCGGGGTGTATCCGTGCATGTCCGCCACCTTGCGCTGACCGACTTCCGGTCCTGGGAGCGCGTCGAACTCGATCTCGAACCGGGACGCACGGTGTTCGTCGGCCCCAACGGTTTCGGTAAGACGAATCTGATCGAGGCGTTGTGGTATTCGTCGACACTGGGCTCCCACCGGGTGGCATCGGATGCACCACTGATTCGTGCCGGTGCCGACCGCGCGGTGGTATCGACGATCGTGGTCAGCGACGGCCGCGAGCTCGCTGTTGATCTTGACATCACGTCGGGGCGGGCGAACAAGGCCCGGTTGAATCGGTCCCCGGTGAGGTCGGCCCGCGAGATCCTGGGTGTGTTGCGCGCGGTGTTGTTCGCGCCGGAGGACCTGTCGCTGGTGCGGGGCGACCCGAGTGAGAGGCGACGCTATCTCGACGAGTTGGCGACCACCCGACGTCCCCGAATCGCCGGGGTGCGGGCCGATTACGACAAGGTGCTGCGGCAGCGGACCGCCCTGCTGAAGACCGCGGCCGGCGCCCGGTTTCGTGGTGATCGCAGCGCGCTGGAGACCCTCGATGTGTGGGACGGGCACCTCGCCGCCCACGGGGCCCAATTGATCGCTGCCCGAGTGCAACTGGTGACCGAACTGGCTCCCGAGGTGGAGAAGGCCTATCAGCTGCTCGCGCCCACGTCCCGGCCGGCGACGATCCGCTACCGCAGCAGTGTGGACGTGGTCGAGAATGAGGCAGCCGCCGGCATCGCCGACGCCGAGGTCTTCGAGGCGGCGTTGCTCGATGCGCTGAGCCGCCGCCGGGAAGCCGAGCTGGAGCGCGGCGTGTGCCTGGTCGGACCACACCGCGACGATCTGGAGTTGCGGCTCGGCGAACAGATCGCCAAAGGCTTTGCCAGCCACGGTGAATCGTGGTCGGTGGCCCTGGCCCTGCGGCTGGCGGCCTACGAACTGCTTCGCACCGAGGGCGGGGATCCGGTGTTGTTGCTCGACGACGTGTTCGCCGAACTCGACAGTGCCCGAAGGGAAGCGCTCGCCACGGTCGCGGCCTCGGCGGAGCAGGTCCTAGTGACCGCTGCAGTACACGAGGACATCCCCTCCGACTGGGACGTGCGGCGGGTCGACATCACGATGCACGACGGCGACCACGGTCGGATCTCGGCGGTGAAGTGATGGATGACGAACACCTCGACGGAGACAGCGCCGACGACGGCCCGGTGGGGCCGCCGGCGGACCTGACGCGAATCAAGGGCATGGACCTGGTGCGGCGCACGCTCGAGGAGGCGCGCGGGGCGGCACGGGTGCAGGGCAAGAACGTCGGCCGCGGCCGGACTTCCCCCGCACCGCGGCGGGTCGCGGGCAACAGCAGGCGTCGCTGGTCCGGCCCGGGCCCTGACGGCCGCGATCCGCAACTGCTGGGAGCGGCCACCAGCGATCTGGCGCGTAGCCGGGGTTGGTCTGGTCGGGTCGCCGAGGGCTCGGTGTTCGGCCGGTGGCGTTCGGTGGTCGGTGAGCAGATCGCCGCCCACGCGACGCCGACGTCGTTGAACGACGGTGTGCTCACGGTGTCGGCCGAATCGACGGCGTGGGCGACGCAGCTGCGGATGGTGCAGGCCCAGCTGTTGGCCAAGATCGCCGCGGCGGTCGGCGACGGGGTGGTCACCTCGTTGAGAATCGTCGGACCGGTGGGGCCGTCGTGGCGCAAGGGTCCGTACCGGGTGCCGGGAAGGGGACCACGCGACACCTACGGGTGAGTCTCTCCTTACCACTGGCTGAGAGCGCCGACAAGGATTCATCCACAACTCTCAGGCGTCGGCACGTATCGAGATTCGAGAAATTCCGCAGACGGCGCAAATAGGTGTGCAGAAACGCCGCCTCAGAGTCAGTGCTGACAGTGCCTGACGGTAGACTCGGTGAGAGATCCGCGAGGGGCCGTCGCCCCCCGCATGCGAACCCCAAGGAGACGCGTTCAACGTGGCTGCCCAGAAGAAGAGTGCTTCAAATGAGTATGGCGCCTCCGCCATCACGATTCTGGAGGGCTTGGAGGCTGTCCGGAAACGTCCGGGCATGTACATCGGCTCTACCGGTGAGCGTGGCTTGCACCACCTTGTCTGGGAGGTCGTCGACAATGCCATCGACGAGGCCATGGCCGGCTACGCCACCAGGGTGGACGTCAGGATTCTGGCTGATGGCAGCGTTCAGGTCACCGACGACGGGCGTGGCATCCCGGTGGAGATGCACGCCAGCGGCGCGCCCACCGTCGACGTGGTCATGACCCAACTGCACGCCGGCGGCAAGTTCGGCGGCGAGAACAGCGGTTACAACGTCAGCGGCGGTCTGCACGGTGTGGGCGTCTCGGTGGTCAATGCGCTGTCCACCCGGCTGGAGGCCACCATCCTGCGTGACGGTTACGAGTGGTTCCAGTATTACGACCGCTCGGTGCCCGGCACCCTCAAGCAGGGCGGCCCGTCCAGCAAGACCGGCACCACCATCCGGTTCTGGGCCGACCCCGACATCTTCGAGACCACCGAGTACGACTTCGAGACCGTCGCGCGTCGTCTGCAGGAGATGGCATTTCTCAACAAGGGCCTGACCATCGACCTCACCGATGAGCGGGTCACCGCCGAAGAGGTGGTCGACGATGTGGTGAGCGACACCGCCGAGGCACCGAAAACCGCCGACGAGAAGGCTGCGGAAGCCGCCGGTCCGCACAAGGTCAAGCACCGCACCTTCCACTACCCCGGCGGTCTGGTCGACTATGTCAAACACATCAACCGCACCAAGACCCCGATCCAGCAGAGCATCATCGACTTCGACGGCAAGGGTCCCGGCCACGAGGTCGAGATCGCGATGCAGTGGAATGCCGGCTACTCCGAATCCGTCCACACGTTCGCCAACACCATCAACACCCACGAAGGCGGCACGCACGAGGAGGGTTTCCGCAGCGCGCTCACCACGGTGGTGAACAAGTACGCCAAGGACAAGAAGCTGCTCAAGGAAAAAGATCCCAACCTCACCGGCGACGACATCCGTGAGGGCCTGGCAGCGGTGATCTCGGTCAAGGTCAGCGACCCGCAGTTCGAGGGTCAGACCAAGACCAAACTCGGCAACACCGAGGTGAAGTCGTTCGTCCAGAAGATCTGCAACGAACAGCTCTCCCATTGGTTCGAGGCCAACCCTGCCGAAGCCAAGACCGTCGTCAACAAGGCGGTCTCGTCGGCGCAGGCCCGCCTGGCCGCCCGCAAGGCGCGGGAGTTGGTGCGCCGCAAGAGCGCCACCGATATCGGCGGACTGCCCGGTAAGCTGGCGGACTGCCGCTCCACCGATCCGGTTCTGTCGGAAGTGTATGTGGTGGAGGGTGATTCGGCCGGCGGCTCCGCCAAGAGCGGCCGCGACTCGATGTACCAGGCGATCCTGCCGTTGCGCGGCAAGATCATCAACGTCGAGAAGGCACGCATCGACCGGGTGCTCAAGAACACCGAGGTCCAGGCGATCATCACCGCGCTGGGCACCGGCATCCATGACGAGTTCGACATCTCGAAGCTGCGCTACCACAAGATCGTGCTGATGGCCGACGCGGACGTCGACGGCCAGCACATCTCGACCCTGCTGTTGACGTTGCTGTTCCGGTTCATGAAGCCTCTCATCGAGCACGGGCACGTGTTCCTCGCGCAACCGCCGCTGTACAAGCTCAAATGGCAGCGCAGCGAGCCCGAGTTCGCCTATTCCGACCGGGAGCGTGACGGTCTGCTCGAAGCCGGCCGGGCCGCGGGCAGGAAGATCAACGTCGACGACGGCATCCAGCGCTACAAGGGTCTCGGTGAGATGGATGCCAAGGAACTGTGGGAGACCACAATGGATCCGAGCGCACGGGTGCTGCGGCGGATCACGCTCGACGACGCCGCGGCAGCCGACGAACTGTTCTCCATTCTGATGGGCGAGGACGTCGAAGCCCGGCGCAGCTTCATCACCCGCAACGCCAGAGACGTTCGCTTCCTGGATGTTTGAGTCGACCTACGAGGGATCTGAATGACTGACACAACGCTGCCCCCCGGCGACGAAGCCGGCGACCGGATCGAACCGGTCGACATCCAGCAGGAGATGCAGCGCAGCTACATCGACTACGCGATGAGCGTGATCGTGGGCCGGGCGCTGCCGGAGGTCCGGGACGGGCTCAAGCCGGTGCACCGCAGGGTGCTGTACGCGATGTACGACTCCGGCTTCCGGCCCGACCGCGGGCACGCGAAGTCGGCGCGCTCGGTCGCCGAGACGATGGGTAACTATCACCCGCACGGTGATTCGTCGATCTACGACACCCTGGTCCGGATGGCGCAGCCGTGGTCGCTGCGCTACCCACTGGTCGACGGTCAGGGCAACTTCGGCTCGCCGGGCAACGACCCGCCGGCCGCCATGAGGTACACCGAAGCGCGCCTCACACCGCTGGCAATGGAAATGCTGCGTGAGATCGACGAGGAGACAGTCGATTTCATCCCGAACTACGACGGCCGAGTTCAGGAACCTACCGTTCTGCCCAGCCGGTTCCCCAATCTGTTGGCCAACGGCTCCGGTGGCATCGCGGTCGGTATGGCGACCAACATGCCGCCGCACAACCTGCGCGAGCTGGCCGAGGCCGTGTTCTGGTGTCTGGACAACTACGACGCCGACGAAGAGACCACGCTCACCGCGGTCACCGAACGGGTCAAAGGACCGGACTTCCCCACCCACGGTCTGATCGTCGGCTCGCAGGGAATCCACGACGCGTACACCACCGGCCGCGGTTCGATCCGGATGCGGGGTGTGGTCGAGGTCGAGGAGGACTCGAGAGGCCGCTCCCTGCTGGTCATCACCGAGCTGCCGTACCAGGTGAACCACGACAACTTCATCACCTCGATCGCCGACCAGGTCCGCGACGGCAAGCTGGCGGGCATCTCCAACATCGAGGACCAGAGCAGCGACCGTGTCGGGTTGCGCATCGTCGTCGAGGTCAAGCGCGACGCGGTGGCGAAGGTGGTGCTCAACAACCTCTACAAGCACACCCAGCTGCAGACCAGCTTCGGGGCCAACATGCTGTCGATCGTCGACGGGGTCCCCCGAACCCTGCGCCTGGATCAGCTGATCCGGCTCTACGTCGTCCATCAGTTGGACGTCATCGTCCGCCGGACCACCTACCGGCTGCGCAAGGCCAACGAGCGGGCCCACATCCTGCGCGGACTGGTCAAGGCACTCGACGCGCTCGACGAGGTCATCGCGTTGATCCGGGCCTCGGAAACCGTCGACATCGCCCGCGCCGGCCTGATCGACCTGCTCGACATCGACGACATCCAGGCGCAGGCCATCCTCGACATGCAGCTGCGGCGCCTGGCCGCCCTGGAGCGGCAGCGCATCGTCGACGACCTGGCCAAGATCGAGGCCGAGATCGCCGACCTCGAGGACATCCTGGCCAAGCCGGAACGTCAGCGCGCCATCGTGCACGACGAGCTCAAGGAGCTCGTTGAAAAGTACGGCGACGACCGCCGCACCCGCATCATCCCGGCAGACGGGGACGTCGCTGACGAGGACCTGATCGCCCGCGAAGAGGTCGTCGTCACGATCACCGAGACCGGGTACGCCAAGCGGACCAAGTCCGACCTGTACCGCAGCCAGAAGCGCGGCGGCAAAGGCGTCCAGGGTGCCGGGCTCAAGCAGGACGACATTGTCAACCACTTCTTCGTCTGCTCCACCCACGACTGGATTCTGTTCTTCACCACGCAGGGCCGGGTGTACCGCGCGAAGGCCTACGACCTGCCCGAGGCGTCCCGCACGGCGCGCGGCCAGCACGTGGCGAACCTGCTGGCGTTCCAGCCCGAGGAACGCATCGCCCAGGTCATCCAGATCAAGAGCTACGAAGACGCGCCGTATCTGGTGCTGGCCACCCGCAACGGCCTGGTGAAGAAGTCCAAGCTCGTCGACTTCGACTCCAACCGCTCCGGCGGCATCGTCGCGATCAACCTGCGCGACGGTGACGAGCTGGTCGGTGCGGTGCTGTGCTCGGCCCACGAGGATCTGCTGTTGGTCTCCGCGAAGGGTCAGTCGATCCGGTTCTCGGCGACCGACGAGGCGTTGCGTCCGATGGGTCGGGCGACCTCGGGTGTGCAGGGCATGCGGTTCAACGAAGAGGACCAGCTGCTGTCGCTCAACGTCGTGCGCGACGACACATACCTGCTGGTCGCGACATCGGGTGGCTACGCCAAGCGCACCGCGATCGAGGAGTACTCGTCGCAGGGACGCGGCGGCAAAGGCATCCTCACGATTCAATACGACCGCAGACGTGGCACCCTGGTCGGAGCGTTGATCGTCGACGACGACACCGAGCTGTACGCCATCACCTCCACCGGGGGTGTCATCCGGACCGCGGCACGTCAGGTGCGCAAGGCCGGACGGCAAACCAAGGGCGTGCGCTTGATGAACCTCGGCGATGGCGACACACTGATTGCCGTTGCGCGCAACGCCGAAGAAGATGCCGGTGATGACGCAGCGGACGGGTCGGACGACTCGTAACGCGACGCCCACTGCGCAGGCAGCAGGCACTGAGCTAAGGAGCCTCAGGTGAGCTCACCTAACGAGCCGGGATACCCGCGTGCGGGTGAGGGGTCCGGTGGGGCCAACGGCTCCGGGTCCGGACCCTCGTCCTCCGGCCACGAGGGTGGCTCGCCGGGGAATTCGACGACGAGCAATGCTCCGCCGTCGGGGGCCGGGCCGGCGCGCGGCGCCGCCTCGGGCGACGTCCCGCCGTGGCAACGGGGCCCGGTCACTCGTCGACAGCACCAGCAGCCCTCGGACGGACCTCCGTCCGGTGACGGTCCGCGGAGCAACCCGACGGGTCTGGATGCCCGGTTGAACCGCTTCATCGCAGGTTCGCCGGCGTCCGGCGGCGCCGCCTCGGAGGCGGACACCGGTGCGCGCAATGAGCGCACCGACGTGGTGCGCGCGGAGCCGGGTCGTCCCGAGCACGGCGCGCGTACCGAGGGTGGTTCGGGCGTCTACGCCAGTGAGATCCCGGACCTGTCGGGTCCAGTCCCCCGGCCGCAGCAGCAGCGCAAGCCGGCCGAGCGTCCGTCGTCCGAGCAGCCGGCGAGGGGGCAGGAGAAAGCGCAGGCACCTGGCAGGGTGCAGGTCGCGGCGCGGACGCACAAGGGGCCGGTGCGGGCGAGCATGCAGATCCGGCGCATCGATCCGTGGAGCGCGTTGAAGGTGTCGTTGGTGCTCTCGGTCGCGATGTTCTTCGTCTGGATGATCGCGGTGGCGTTCCTGTATCTGGTGCTCGGCGGCATGGGTGTGTGGAGCAAGCTCAACAGCAACGTCGGTGACCTGCTGACCAGCGCCAGCGGCAGCGCCGGGGGCGAGCTGGTGTCCAGCGGCACCATCTTCGGTGGGGCCGCGCTGATCGGGCTGGTGAACATTGTGCTGATGACCGCGGCGGCCACCATCGGGGTGTTCATCTACAACCTGACCACCGACCTGGTGGGCGGCGTCGAGGTCACTCTCGCTGACCGCGACTGAGGTGGCAGTCTTTCGGGTTTGGGCCACAGCTCACCGGTGCGGTAATCTCGTCGCTCGGCGCCCGCTCGCGGGCGTCCCCCGCTAGCGGTTCACGGGGCTATAGCTCAGGCGGTTAGAGCGCTTCGCTGATAACGAAGAGGTCGGAGGTTCGAGTCCTCCTAGCCCCACGGAAAGGTGTGCATCGATGAAGATGATGCTCCTGCTCGCCGCCGCAGTCGCAGCGGCCGCCGCACTGGTGGTGTGGCGGACCCAGCACGGCGCCGAGGTGTGGCACACCACCACCGACATGCCTTCCCGATAGGCACCCGGGGGCCTTAGCTCAGTTGGTAGAGCGCTGCCTTTGCAAGGCAGATGTCAGGAGTTCGAATCTCCTAGGCTCCACAAGCACGCTGACCCCCGCGTCAGCTCTCGAACTCGTCGATGAACGTGGTGATCTGCTCGATGCCTGGGCCGGGCCCGGTGGGGTCGGTCCAGGACTGCAGGGTGACCGTTCCCACACCGCGCAGCACGCGCAGATACTCAGTCACCTCGTCAGTCGACAATGTCTCGAGTCTCGCGGCGACCTCCGGCAGCACCGGCTTGAGCGCCGTGGCAATGCTCATGCCCCGGTCGGCGGCGGGGGCCCGGTTGAGCAGGCCGACGACGTGCTCGATGTCGGGCCGCGTCAGCCGGGGATAAACCGTCGCCAGATCCTCTTTCACGTCGTCCCTGGTGCTCATGTGCGCCTCTCGGTTGTCGAGCCCTCCAGCAGGCAGCCATACCCCGTGTGACCGGTCGGCTACACCTCAGCGTGCGGGCGGACATCCGCGGCGAGGTGACCCGGGATCTGCCTTCCGCTGCGACGAGATCCGAGTTCTGTAGACGTCGTCTCGCACTTCCACTGCAAAAGTCGGATCTCGTGGGATGTCGATGGTCCTCGGCAGCATTCCCGGGCATGAGCCAACCGCCGGCGTGAGGCAGCCACCTCCCCGACTCAGCACTCGACGACGTTCAGCGCCAGCCCACCCAACGACGTCTCCTTGTACTTGGCGGCCATGTCGGCACCCGTCTCGCGCATCGTCTTGATCGCGGTGTCCAGGCTGACGTGGTGGGTGCCGTCACCGCGCAGCGCCATCCGCGCCGCGACGATGGCCTTCACCGAGGCGACGGCGTTGCGCTCGATGCACGGGATCTGGACCAGCCCGCCGACGGGGTCACACGTCAGACCGAGGTTGTGTTCGATGCCGATCTCCGCGGCGTTCTCCACTTGGGCGGGTGTACCGCCGAGCACCGCGGCCAGTCCCGCGGCGGCCATCGAACACGCCGAGCCCACCTCCCCCTGACAACCGACCTCGGCCCCGGAGATCGAGGCGTTGGCCTTGAACAGCTGCCCGATCGCGGCGGCGGTCAACAGGAACTCGACGACCCGATCCTGCGTCGCGCCCGGCACGAACCGCCAGTAGTAGTGCAGGACGGCCGGAATGATCCCGGCGGCGCCGTTGGTGGGCGCGGTCACCACCCGGCCGCCGGCGGCGTTCTCCTCGTTGACGGCGAGGGCGAACACCGTGACCCAATCCATCGCGTAGAGCGGGTCGGCCGGGTCGGACTCGAGCGCGTCGGCGAGTGCATGGGCCCGCCGGCGCACCTTCAGGCCACCGGGCAGGGTCCCGCCGGTCTGCAACCCGTGCTCGACGCACTCGCGCATGGCCGACCAGATCCGCAGGAGCCCGTCCCGCAGCTCCGGCCCGTTGCCGAGGGCCTCCTCGTTGCGGGAGACGAGTGCGGCGATGCTGCAACGGTTTTCGTCTGCCATCGCGACGAGTTCGGTGCCTGTTCGGAACGGGAAGGGCAGCTCGGTGTCGTCGCGGGTACCTGCGGCGGCCTCGTCCTCGTCGACCACGAACCCGCCGCCCACCGAGTAGTACACCCGCCGCGCGAGGCTGGATCCGTCGCCGCGTAACGCAGTGAACACCATGCCGTTGCTGTGAAAGTCCATGGCTTGCGACGAAAGAACTATGTCCACCGTCGTGTCGAACTCGATGCCGCGCCCGCCGGGCAGCAGCAGCCGCCGTTCCGACGCGACCGTCTCGACCCGCGCGCGTGCGGAGGTGGGGTCGACTGTTTCCGGCTCGAACCCCTCGAGCCCGAGGACGACTGCACCGGGTGTGCCGTGTCCGGCGCCGGTGGCCCCGAGTGAGCCGAAGAGCTCTACCCGTAACCGGGACACGTCGGCGAGCACATCGTCTGCCGCCAGCCCGGCGACAAAACGCCGCGCGGCCCGCATCGGGCCGACGGTGTGCGAGCTCGACGGGCCGATGCCGATCGAGAACAGATCGAAGACCGAGACCGCCACGACCGGAGGGTGGTGACGCTACGGCCGCGGGGCGACGTCGACGCTCGGTGGCAGCGGGGACGGCTCCGGCTGCGCCGAGCGGCGGATGATCGTGAACGCGACCGCTCCCCCGGCCAGCACCGCGACGCCTACGCCGGCCAGCAGCAGCGGGCGGCGCCGTCCCCGGGAACGGCGCGCCTTGTCCAGTGCGTCGGGAAGACCTGCGACGACTTCCTGGGCGGCGGAGATCTCCGCCGCGATGGCGTCTTGGGCAGTGGCGAGATCGGCTTTCAGTTGCCGGGCGACCCGACCGCGTTCGTAGCGGTTGGTCACCCAGGCGGCCGAGGATCGGATCGAGTCCAGCCCGACGCCCACCGCTCCCCTGGTGACGTCCACCGGGCCGACCGCCGAGTACTTCAGGCCTCGGCCGAGCCGCTGACTCGGCGTCAAACGGACCACGGTCTTGGAGCTCATAACCCACCTCTTCCGGACGGACGGACGTCGCCTCACCAGCCTGCCACCTCTGCGAGCGCAAGGTGCCCGGATGGCCGGCAGACGGGGCGTGGCACACTGGCTTCCCGTGACGAGCTCCATTCAGACAGCGACCGCGACCCTGCACACCAATCGCGGCGACATCAAGGTTGCCCTCTTCGGAAACCACGCCCCAAAGACGGTGGCGAACTTCGTCGGTTTGGCGCAGGGCACCAAGGACTACAGCACCGAGAACGCCTCAGGCGGATCCTCGGGCCCGTTCTACGACGGCACGGTGTTCCACCGCGTCATCGACGGCTTCATGATCCAGGGCGGGGATCCGACGGGCACCGGTCGCGGCGGGCCCGGCTACCAGTTCGCCGATGAGTTCCACCCGGAGCTGGCTTTCGACAAGCCGTACCTGCTGGCGATGGCCAACGCCGGCCCCGGCACCAACGGTTCACAGTTCTTCATCACCGTCGGCAAGACGCCGCACCTGAACCGTCGGCACACCATCTTCGGCGAGGTCGTCGACCCCGAATCGCAGAAAGTGGTCGACGCCATCGCCACCACGGCGACCGACCGCAGCGACCGGCCGACGGAGGCCGTCGTGATCGAGTCGGTCACCATCTCCTGACCCCTGCCTGACCCCCCGCCGGAACGGTATTCCAGCCGCAAAATTCTGAGAAAAGCGCTGCTGGAATACAGTTCCGCGGCTAGGGGCGGTCGGCGGCGAACCCTGCCTCGGTCAGTGAGTCGAGCACCTGAAGTGGATCGGCGCCGAGGTCCCAACGGCTGAGCACCAGCAGCCGGTCGTCGGCGGTGTCGATCTCCAACAGGCGCACTTTTCGGCCGATCCGCCGGAACTCCGTGATCCGGATCAGCCGGATGTCGCTGCGCCCGAGTTGGCGGGTCCGCCACCAGCCGCGGTACACCAGAGATCCGTCGATGATTGCCAGTTTTGGTCGTGCGCGCCACGACATGACTGCAAACACCAGCAATCCGACCGCAGCGAGGCCCACCAGAATCCGACCGGGAGGGTCTGTGACCAGCGTCACAGTGCCTACGCCGAGGATGAGGCCCGCAACTCCCGCGCCGACCACCCCTGCGGTCGGTGGACCCCACTGTGTTTGCTGTGTGGACAATTCACACCCCTCTACCGCGCTGAACGCGGTTATCCACAAGTGCTATCCCCAATGGGGATGAATCACAAGCGTGTGATCCGGTGACCGCCAGGTTGCACGCAGGAGAACGCCACGCAGACAAGATGAATTCATCCAGCGGCGGGTTGGGGGTCACCGCCAGCGCATCGTGAGCAACAGCCCGGTGATCATGAAGGCAAACGCGATCGCGTAGTTCCACACGTTGAGGTCGGCCATCCACTGCAGGATGCTCGGCACCTCGGGCCCACTGCCGGCGAGCTGGAACACGATCAACCACACCAGCCCGATCAACATCAGGCTGATGAAGAACACCACGAACCAGATGCTCGACGGACCCGCCTTCACCTTGACCGGAGTCCGGCTCACCGGGTTGATGGTGAAGTCGTTCTTCTTGCGGACTTTGGACTTGGGCATGCGTACCTTCGGACGATCGGCGTCGGCAGTGCGACGATGTGTATGGCAAAGCCTAACGCAGCCCGCTCCGTCATCTGATGAGGAGACGAAACGATGGACACCCGCAGCCGTTCCCCGCGGCCACGGTCGGCCTGGCGTTTCGGCGTCCCGGTCGTGTGTGTGGCGGCCGGACTGCTGCTCGGTACCACCCACACCGTCGCCGGCGGCGACGAGATCCGGCGCAGCGAAGCACCACGCCTGGTCGATCTGGTCCGCGGGACGCAGCAGTCGGTCGACCGGTTGACCGCCCAACGCGACGCCATGGCCGCCCAGATCGACAACCATCACGGCGGCTCCCCCGGCAGCGCCGCCGCACTGGCCGCGATCACCCGTCGTGCCGATGTCCTGGCGGGTCAAGCGGGCCTGACCCCGTTGAGCGGCCCCGGTCTGGTGGTGACGCTCAACGACGCGCAACGCGACGCCGAGGGGCGCTTTCCCCGCGACGCCTCCCCCGACGATCTGATCGTGCACCAACAGGACATCGAAGCCGTCCTCAACGCGCTGTGGAGCGCGGGCGCCGAGGGCATCCAGATGCAGGACCAACGGATCATCGCGACGTCGGCACCCCTGTGCGTGGGCAACACGCTGCTTCTCAACGGCCGCACGTACAGCCCGCCCTATGTCATCACCGCGATCGGCGATGCCGCCGCGATGCAGCAGGCGCTGACCGAGGCGCCCATGGTGACGCTCTACAAGAGATACGCGGCGAGGTTCGGCCTCAGCTACACCGAAGAAGCCCGCGACGTGGAACTGGCGGGCTATCAACCGCCGGTCCGAATGGAGTACGCGAAACCAATAGGTCCGCTCGGCTACTGAATTGACGCACTTGTAAAAGTAGCTAACCGACACCTGATGAACGGCGGGCTGCTATACAAGATCCCATCAGGCCACCGGTGTGAGCTGCAACAGAGGGGCAGCATGCACCGGTGGCGGTTGTTTCGCGGGGTGGATTTCCCGACCGTGCCGACGCCCGAGTGAGTTAACCACGACCCATTCTCGGCAAATCGCAGCGTCCGCAGGCTCGACCAAAGGGAGATGAATGAACGGCACCGCGCGTCGTGTGTTGGCAGCAGCGATCGCCCTGCCCGCGGCGACAGTCGTCTCACACGCGCCGGCGGCTTCAGCGGCGACGGTGCTGGCCGTCGAAGGCACGTTGCAACCCACCCGGACCACCCAGACCGCTTTCAACGGAGCGTTCTGCGCACAGAACACCTGCCGATCGATCAACAACGCGCGGACGCCTTTTGATGTGCGACCGGGATCGCTTCAACTACAAGCAGCGCTCGACTCCACCCCAGGCGACGTCATTCTGATGGGCTTCTCGCTAGGCGCCGCGTCGATCTACGACCGGCTGCGCGAGTGGGAGGACGAGCCCGATCTGGCGCCGGACCCACAGCGCCTCCGGCTGATCGTCACGTTCGGCAATCCAGAGAACAAGTACGGCGGCGACGACCGCGGGAATCCGTATGCGGGTCTGCCTGAAGTTCAGCCCTACCCGCATCTGGACGTGACGATGCAGTACGACAGCGTCGCTGACCGCGCCACCCGTTGGGGGTGGTACTCCGCAGTCAACAGCGCGTTCGCCCGGCACTTCGACTACTTCAAACCGTCCGACATCAACGATCCGGACAACCTTGTCTACCGGGACGACGGCGGCACCACCTACATGCTGATCGAAGCCGATGTGCTGCCGATGTTGAAGTGGATGGCGGGCTTCGTCCCGGCCGAGCGAATGGCCGAACTCGACGCCAAGTACCGGCCGCTGGTCGAACGCGACTACGACCGCCCCGAGTACGTCGAGCAGGGCGCGGGCGCAGACTGGGGTAACGGCAACCTGCCGCCCGCCCTTGCCGGCGGCGACGACCCGGCGGGCCAGGACGAGCAACGGCTGGATGACTCTGGAAGTGAGACAACAACTCTCGGCGTCGAGTCACAACCATCGGATCATCAAGTCCTGACGCGGCGGACCGATTCCGACGCGGACGACGACGAGGCTGTCGACGAGATCGATGACGTGGAAGCGTCCGACCATGTCACCGAGTGGGATGTCGCCAGGCTCCGTGCAGGGGCGACGACTGACGATGACTCCGACGATGCCGGTCACGACGACGGCGGGGAAGCAGTGTCGGAGAACAAGAGCTCCGACAGCGCCGACGGTGCCGGCGCCGGCGCAGGTCAGGATGACGCTGACGCCGAAGACGCCCGCAAACGCGATACCGGGCCCGCCGCGCCCTGAACATCGGCTACAGGCGGGCTGGGCCTGTCTGGCGCGCAAACGATGCGAACGCCGACGGACTGGCGTCACAATCTCTTAAGGACATTCGCGTAGAAGTTGCTGCGGATCCGGATTAGGCTGTCGGTAGCCGGTGCATCGGCGACGACCAACCGCTCGAAACAAGGGCGTTAACCAGCATGATCTTTCCCCGAGGGTGCTCGTTGACCCAGGGGTCGGGCGAGACCGGCGGTCTTGAATCGCCTTCGCCACGATAGACCCACGCAAAGTGCAGCAGTTGGACCCGCGCACGTTCTGGGTACACCGCAGCAATGAAGCAGCGTCCGCCGCTGAATACCTGGGAAAGCGTGTCGTGAACCGATTCGCTGGCGTCCCGACGACTTCCGGAGGCTACACATGAACCGCCGCCACAAGCGTGCCCTCGCAGCGGCCGTCGCCGCCCTGTCCATGCCGGCCGTCATCGCACTCTCGGCGGTACCCCCCGCTCTCGCGGCTACCGTGCTGGCCGCCGAAGGGACAACGCGGGCGAGTGGCGAAGCGCAAACGGCGTTCAACGGCGCATTCTGCGCACCGAACACCTGCCGCTCGCTCGGCCCCGGGCCGGTGGCTACGAGCACCAGTGCCCAACAGATTCAGACAGGCGTGGACACCACCCCGGGCGACGTCATTCTCATCGGTTATTCACTCGGCGCCAGCGGCGTCTACGACCGCTTGCGAGAATGGGAGCGCAACCCCGAACTGGCACCCGATCCTGAGCGAGTGGTGCTGATCGTCACGTATGGAAACCCGGAGAACAAGTTCGGTGGAAACCAACGCAACAGGAGTGGCGCGGGCCTGTCGGCCGAGCAACCCTACGAGCATCTGGACGTGGTCGTGCAGTACGACGGGGTGGCGGATCGACCTACTCGCTTCGGGTTCTATTCGCTGATCAACAGCGGCTCGTCGCGACATTTCACGTACTTCGAGGACGATATCGACATCAACGATCCGGGCAACCTCGTCTACCGCGAGGGCAACACCACGTACATGCTGATCGAGGCGGAAACGCTGCCGATGTTGAGGTGGGTGGAGCCGTTTGTCTCGGACGAACGGATGGCTGAGCTCGATGCCCGATACCGGCCGCTCGTGGAACGCGATTACGACCGCCCCGACTTCATCGAACAGGGTGAGGGCGCGGATTGGGGCAACGGAACCCCGCCGCCGAGTGTGTCAGACACGGACAGCGACGTGAGCCGTCTTCCCGAGGGGGGATCACTGAGCGCCACGAATACCGCTGCGATCGAGGATGAATCGAGCGCGGAGACCCGCATGGCGCGAGCGTCGCGAACCGACGACGTATCCGGCGACGACGCCGCAGGTGACGCGGATCTGCCGACCGCACCGATCGAGGACACCGAGGATTCGGGTGCCGACGCTGAGGACCTGGCGGACACCGAGGATTCGGGCGCCGACGCTGACGAACCGGCGGACACCGGGGATTCGGGTGACGATGATGACGCCAAGACGAAACGCGACACCACGCGGACCGCGACCTCCGGCGACGACGATGACCGTGACCGTGACCGTGACCGTGACCGTGACAGCAGCGTCAGCAGCGACAGCGGACCGTCGTCGGACGCCGCCTGAGATCGGAGAGCGCATACCCCTGGCGGTAGCCTGTTGACCATGCAGGTCCTCGTCCTCGACAACTACGACAGCTTCGTGTTCAACCTGGTCCAGTACCTGGGTCAGCTGGGTGTGGACGCGAAGGTGTGGCGCAACGACGACGAGCGGTTGGCCACCGACGCCGACATCGTCCGCGTGGCCGAGGAGTTCGACGGTGTGCTGCTCAGCCCTGGGCCCGGCACTCCCGAGCGTGCGGGTGCCTCCATTCCTCTGGTCAATGCCTGCGCCGCTGCCCGCACTCCCCTACTCGGGGTGTGCCTGGGACACCAGGCCATCGGTGTCGCGTTCGGCGGCACCGTCGACCGGGCGCCGGAACTGCTCCACGGCAAGACCAGCACCGTGCACCACGCGAATACCGGTGTGCTGAAAGGTCTTCCGGATCCGTTCACCGCGACGCGGTACCACTCTCTGACGATCCTGCCCGACACCGTGCCCGCCGAACTCGAGGTCATCGCCCGGACCGACGGCGGCGTCATCATGGGGGTGCGGCACGTGGATCTGCCGATCCACGGCGTGCAGTTCCACCCCGAATCGATCCTCACCCAGGGCGGGCACCGGATGCTCGCCAATTGGCTCGCCTACTGCGGTGCAGCTCCGGCCGAAGAACTGGTGCGCCGCCTCGAAGACGAGGTCGCCGGCGCCGTGGAGGCCGCTACGAGGCGAAGTTCAGCGTGATCCTGGCGCCGTAGTTCACGTCCGAACCCGCCGACGGGCTCTGGGTCACCACCGCGTTGGTGCGCTGCCCGCTGTTCTGCACGTCACCACCCTTGTCCAGGATGCCGGTCCAGCCCAGCGCGCGCAGTCTCGGCTCGGCGTCGGTCCAGAACATGCCGGTCAGGTCGGGCATCACGAACTGGTTGCCGCGAGAGACCTGGATCTGGATCACCGTGTCCTCGGGAACGGTCTGCCCGGCAGCGGGTTCGGTACCGAGCACCCGGCCGGCAGGGCTTGTGCTGTCGACTTCGACCGCCACGGTGTTGGAAAAGCCGGACGCCGAGAGGACCTCCTGGCAGACCGTGGCGCTCTGGCCGACGCAGTCGGGTACGTCGGCCGTCGCCGGGCCCGAGCCGACGACGATCGTGATTTCGTTGGTGATCGCCGAGGTCTGGTTGGCGGGCGGCACCGTGGACAGCACCCGGTCCCGCTGCTCGGGGGTCGACGGCGATGCGGTGCGCCGGAAGCGTTCGAAGCCGGCGTCGGTGAGCTCTCTGACCGCGGCGCCGTAGCTGAGCCCGGACACGTCGGGCACCTCGCGCTGCTCCGGCCCGGTGGAGACGTTGAGGGTGATCTCGTCGCCGGCGGCGACCGAGGAGTTCGCGTCCGGATCAGTGCTGATCACGTGGTCCGGTGGCACCTCGGAATCCGGGTTCCGTTGCAGGGTGGTCCGGAACCCGAGGTTCTGCAGCGCAGCGATCGCGTCGTCGGAGACCTGGCCGCTCACGTCAGGGACCTGGATGGAGCGGGTCCCACCGCCGTAGGAGTTGATCGCGATCGTGACGACGACGGTCAGCACCGCGAGGATCGCCACCACCGCCAACCAGCGCCCGACCGAGCCGCGGCGCTCCGGTTCCTCATAGCGCGGCTGGTGGCGACCGACCGAGTCGAGCTGGTCGGTGCGGTCATGAGCCGAACCCGCTGACAGCAGCGACGTCCGTTCGGCGTCGGTGAAGATCTTCGGCGCATCGGGTTGCTCGCCGCTGTGCACTTTGACGAGGTCAGTGCGCATCTCGGCGGCTGTCTGGTACCGGTTGTCGGGATTCTTGGCGAGCGCCTTGAGCACCACGGCGTCCAGCTCCGGGGAGATGCCGCTGTGCCGCTCCGACGGCGGGACCGGATCTTCCCGAACGTGCTGGTAAGCCACGGCGACGGGGGAGTCGCCGACGAAGGGAGGCTCTCCGGTGAGCATCTCGTAGAGGACACAGCCCAGGGAGTACACGTCAGAGCGGGCGTCGACCTTCACGCCGCGGGCCTGCTCGGGGGACAGGTACTGGGCGGTGCCGATCACCGCCGCGGTCTGCGTGACGGGGTTGCCGGCGTCGGCCAGTGCGCGGGCGATACCGAAGTCCATGACCTTCACCGCGCCGGTTTTGCTGATCATGATGTTGGCCGGTTTGACATCGCGGTGGATGATGCCGTGCTGGTGGCTGAAGTTCAGCGCCTGGCAGGCGTCGGCGATCACCTCGATGGCACGTTGCGGCGGCATCGGCCCCTCGCTGTGCACGATGTCGCGCAGCGTCACTCCGTCGACGTACTCCATGACGATGTAGGGCAACGGTCCGCTCGGTGTCTCGGCCTCCCCGGTGTCGTACACCGCGACGATCGCGGGGTGGTTGAGCGCGGCGGCGTTCTGCGCTTCCCGACGGAACCGCAGATAGAAACTCGGGTCTCGGGCCAGGTCGGCGCGCAGCACCTTGATCGCGACGTCACGGTGCAGCCGTAGGTCGCGGGCCATGTGGACTTCGGACATGCCGCCGAAACCCAGGATCTCACCGACTTCGTAGCGGTCGGAAAGGTGCTGTGGGGTTGTCATCGCAGTATCTGTTCTGAGGATGGTCGGTGCAGCGTCACCGTGGGAGGTGCCGCGCTGTCGAAGTGTCGGGATACCCAATATCCGTCGAGTCCATGACCGTTGATTCCGGCTGCGGCGGCACCGGGGGTCTCCGGTGGCGGCGGCGGCAACGTCTCCGACGTGGGCGTTTCGGTGACCGTCGACGGTGGTGGCGCCTGGTCCCGGCGGTCCTGCGCATTGAGAACGATCAGGATGGCGATGACGATGGCGAGGGCACCCAGCACCCCGGCGGCCCACAACAGCGCGCGCTGACCCGACGAGAAAGTGCGTCGTGCCGGCGGTGCCGAGCGATGGTGGCTTCCGGTGGTGCGGGGCCGTGCGGCGGCGGTGGCGGCGGCGCGGCCGGTGGCCTCGGCGGGGGGCCGGGCCGCAATGGCCGGCGGCACCGCGGTCGGGGCGGCGCGCCCGATCGACGGGGCCGCGTTGGGTCGGGGTGGCCGGCGTCCGGAACGCACAGCCGCGACGGCATCGGCGAACGTTCCGCCGGATTTGTAGCGCATCCCGGGGTTCTTCACGAGGGTGATCTCGATCAGTTCACGGACGTTGGGCGGCAGGTCGGCGGGCAGCGGTGGCGGGTTCTCCTTGATGTGTTTCATCGCCACGGTCAGCGCGCCGTCGCCGGTGAACGGCCGTTTGCCCGACACCGATTCGTAGCCGACCACTCCCAGCGAGTAGACGTCGCTGGCGGCGGTCGCGTCGTGGCCGAGGGCCTGTTCGGGCGCGATGTACTGCGCGGTGCCCATCACCATGCCGGTCTGGGTGACCGGCGCGGCGTCCACGGCCTTGGCGATGCCGAAGTCGGTCAGCTTCACCTGGCCGGTCGGGGTGATCAGGATGTTGCCCGGCTTGACGTCGCGGTGCACCAGGCCCGCGGTGTGGGCGACCTGCAGCGCGCGGCCGGTCTGCTCGAGCATGTCCAGCGCGTGCCGCAGCGACAGCCTGCCGGTCCGCTTGATCACCGAGTTCAGCGGTTCGCCGTTGACCAGCTCCATCACCAGGTAGGCGGTGCGGCCCTCGCCGTCCATGTCGGTCTCGCCGTAGTCGTACACGCCGGCGATGCCGGGGTGGTTGAGCATCGCGACGGTGCGCGCCTCGGCGCGGAACCGCTCGACGAACTCCGCGTCGGTCGAGTACTCCGCCTTGAGCACCTTGATGGCGACACGGCGACCCAGCCGGGAGTCGACACCCTCCCACACCTGGCCCATTCCGCCGGTGGCGATCAGTCGTTGCAGCCGGTAGCGGCCCGACAGGGTCACTCCGACTCTTGGGCTCATTTCTCGCCTCCGGCTCGGCGGCTCATGAGGCCCCCCGCAAGGCAGCGGCGATGGTGGCGCGCCCGATGGGCGCCGCGACCGCACCGCCGGTCGCCGAGAGACGCTCGCCGCCGTCCTCGACGACGACCGCGACGGCGACCTTGGGTGCCTGAGCGGGCGCAAAGGCGATATACCAGGCATGCGGCGGCGTGTTGCGCGGGTCCGTACCGTGCTCCGCAGTGCCGGTTTTGGATGCGATCTGCACGCCGGCGATGGCTCCCTTCTGCTGAGTCACCTGCTCGGCGGCGACCATCAAGTCCGTAAGTGTATCCGCGACCTGCTCGGTCACCGCTCGTCGCTCCTCGGTGGGCACCGTGCTGGCGATGTTGGACAGGTCGGGGCCCCTCAGGCTGTCGACCAGATACGGCCGCATCGTGATCCCTTTGTTCGCGACGGTCGCTGCGATCATGGCGTTCTGCAACGGCGTCAGCGCGACGTCCTTCTGACCGATGCTCGACATTCCGAGCGCCGCGGCGTCGGGGATCGGCCCGAGCGTCGATTCGGCGACCTGGAGGGGAATGGTGGGCGGCTCCACGTCGATGCCGAACGCGCGTGCGGTGGAGCGCAGGGCGTCGGCCCCGGTGTCCATGCCGAGTTCGACGAAGGCGGTGTTGCAGGAGTTGGCGAACGCATTGCGCAGCGTGGTCGTCGCACCGCCCCCGCAGGATGTCCCACCGAAGTTCTGCAGCGTCGCGGTGCTGTTCGGCAGCGGGATCTCCGACTGTGCGGTCAGCTCGGTGTCTGGAGTGGCCCCAGCCTGCAGCGCCGCCGCGGTGGTCAGCACCTTGAATGTCGACCCCGGCGGGTAGGTCTCGGAGATCGCCCGGTTCAACAGCGGCGACTCCGGGTCGTCCCGCAGCTGCTGCCAGGCGGCCGCCTGCTCTTCGATGTCGTGGGTGGCCAACAGGTTCGGGTCGTAGGACGGCGACGAGACCAACGCCAGGATCCTGCCCGTGGACGGTTCCAGGGCGACGACCGAGCCCCGGCACGGTCCGTCACAGCCGTCCTGCATGGCCTCCCAGGCGGCCTGCTGCACCTCCGGGTTGATCGTGGTGGCCACGTTGCCGCCCCTGGGATCCCTGCCGGTGAAGAAGTCGGCCAGGCGGCGTCCGAACAGACGCTGGTCGGACCCGTTGAGAATGGTGTCCTCGGCGCGCTCTAGACCGGTGCTCGAATAGCTCAGCGAGTAGAAGCCGGTGACCGGTGCGTACGTCATCGGGTCGGGATAGACCCGCAGGAACCGGAACCGGCCCTCCGTCGACACCGAATAGGCCAGCAGTTCGCCGCCGGCCGAGATCTGGCCGCGCTGGCGGGAGTATTCGTCGAGCAGCACCCGTTGGTTGCGCGGATCCGACCGCAGCCCGTCGGCGGTGAACACCTGGGTCAGCGTGGCGTTGGCGAGCAGCAGCACCACCAGGGCCATGATCATCACCGAGATGCGGCGCAGTGAGGTGTTCATACCTTCTCGATCACCTCGGTGCTCGCTGCCGCGATGGGCCCGCCCGGCAGCGGGCCGGTGCCGATCGGCCTGCGGGCGGCGTGCGAGATGCGCACCAGGATCGCCAGCAGCAGGTAGTTGGCCACCAGTGAGGAGCCGCCGTAGGACATCCACGGAGTCGTCAGACCGGTCAGCGGAATCAGTTTGGTGACCCCGCCGACCACGATGAACAGCTGGATCGCCAGCGTGGTGGCCAGCCCGGCGGCCAGCAGCTTGCCGAAGCTGTCGCGCACCGCGATCGCGGTCCGCAGACCGCGGATGATCACGATGGTGTAGAGCATCAGCACCGCAGCCAGCCCCACGAGCCCGAGCTCTTCGCCGATCGCGGCGACGATGAAGTCGGTGGACGCGGCGGGCACGGTGCCGGGCTGGCCGTTGCCCAACCCTGTGCCGAAGATGCCTCCGGTGGCGAAGCTGAACAGCGACTGGACCATCTGGTAGCCGGCGCCCTCGGGGTCGGCGAACGGATCCCGCCAGGTCTGCACCCGAACCCGGACGTGGTCGAAAAGGTAGTAGGCCGCAACGCTTCCCGCGGCGAACAACGCCAGCCCGAGTACCACCCAGCTGAACCGTTCGGTGGCGATGTACACCATCACCAGGAACGACGCGTACAGCAGCAGCGAGGTGCCGAGGTCTTTCTCGAAGATCATCACGCTGATCGAGGCGATCCACGCGGCCAGCAGCGGAGCCAGGTCGCGCGGCCGGGGCAGATCCATGCCCAGCACGTGCTTACCGGCACTGGTGAATAGGTTGCGCTTGGACACCAGCACTGCGGCGAAGAAGATCAGCAACAGGATCTTCGAGAACTCCGCAGGCTGAATCGAGAAGCCGGGCAACAGGATCCAGATCTTGGCGCCGTTCTGCTCGGACATCGAGCTGGGCAGCAACGCGGGGATCGCCAGCAGGATCAGGCCGGCGAACCCGCACACGTAGCCGTACCGCGACAGCAGCCGGTGATCGCGCAGGAAGATCACGACGGCGGAGAAGCCGAGGACTCCGACAAGGGTCCACAGCATCTGCTGGTTGGCGGTGCCGCCCAGCCCCTGTGACGTGTTCTCACCCTCGGCGAGGTCGAGGCGGTGAATCATCACCAGCCCCAAACCATTCAGCAGCGCCACCACCGGAAGCAGCAGCGGATCGGCGTAGGGGGCGAAGCGGCGGATCGCCAGGTGCGCGCCGGCGAACAACGCCAGGTAGGCGACGGTGTACTGCGCCAGATCCCAACGCAGACCCTGCTCCTGGGTGGCCTCGACGAGCAGCAGCGCGACCGTGGTGATCAACGCGGCGAAGCCGAGCAGGAACAATTCGGCGTTGCGGCGGGTCGGCTGTACTGGTTTCACCGCGATGGGAGCTTGCGGCTGTGTCGTCATGACACTTCCCGGCAGTTCGTTCCCGGCTCAGGTGGTGGGGGCGGCAGCGCGGTGACGGTCGGCGACGGCGGGGGCG
>NZ_CACSIP010000015.1 GCF_902705885.1 Mycolicibacterium austroafricanum
ATCTGATGAAGACCTTCTGGGGCGGGCCGGGCGGCTGGACCGACTCGCAGTCCCCGGACGGGACCGTGATCTGGACCGCCCCCGACGGGCGAACCTACACGACCAAACCCGGCAGTCGACTGTTCTTCCCGTCCTGCGACCTCACCACCGCGAACCTGCCACCACCGGGCACAGGTCCGCCTGCCCATCCGGCCCGCACCGCGATGATGCCCCGCCGACGACGCACCCGCGCCGCCGACGAAGCCACACGCATCAAAGCCGAACGCGCACAAAACAACCCGGTTCGTCAGAGTTCCCCGAGGTAGAACCGGGTGCCCTGATCGTCGGTGCACAGCGCTGACATCCCGTACGGCTGTCGTGTGGGTTCATCGATCACCGACCCACCTGCCTCACGCACCCGCGCGACCGCAGCGACGATGTCCTCGACCGTCCACATCGGTACGGTCAGCGGCGCGTCATTGCCGCCGGCGACCCCGGCCATCGGGTGAGTCGGGGAGATCTGCCAGCCGTCCTGGACGTGCCCCGGTTCGAACGACCAGAACAACACCCGACTGTAGAAGGCCTTGAACGCGTCCGAATCCGGGACCTGGTAAGTGATGTAAGCCAGTTCGCCGGGCCCGCCGCCGTTGAGCTCGGGTCGGGGTTGGCCGGGAGTCGGCTGGAACACCGCGAATTCGGTGCCCTGTGGGTCGGTGGCGCCGAGCACGGTTCCGAAGTCGAACTGCTGGATCTCGTCGACGGTTCCGCCACCGCTGACGATGCTTTCCCGCGCACCGTCGAGGTCGGCCACCGCGTAGCAGCAGAACAAGGTGTGACGGTCGGCCACCGGGAAGATCCCGATGTGCTGCTCGGTGTTGGTGACCTGCCGGGTCACGGCGTCGTAGGTCCAGCCGAGCACTCGCCCGTAGAACGCCGCCGCGCGGTCGGCGTCGGGGGTCCACACCGAGACATAGCCGACGTCGCCGTGCTGGATCGGGACGGGCGCCCCGGTTGTCGGGCCGGTGAGCATCCACCGGTGCCCGAACGGGTCGACGAGCGTCGCGGTGCGGGTGCCGTAGTTCTCGTACGGCTCGCGCTGAACCTGTGCGCCACGGGCACGGGCACGCTCAAGCGTGGCGTCAGTGTCGGCCACCGGCAACATCAGACTCACCGAAGCCTGTTGCGGTGAAGGTGCTTTTACGCCGATCTCGGGATACTCGTCGGTGAGGTAGAGCACACCGCCCGAGATCGCCAGCTCGGCGTGGCCGATCCGGCCGTCGGCCATCTCGACGGGATCGCCGAGGATTACGCCGCCGAATGTGTCGGCGTACCAGCGGATGGCAGCGCGGGCGTCGGCCACGGCGAGGTAGGGGACCGCGGCGGGCCGCGGCGAGGATGTGGCGGCGGGCCGCGGCGAGGATGTGGCGGCGGGCCGCGGCGAGGATGTGGCGGCGGGCCGCGGCGAGGATGTAGCGCCGGGCCGCTGTAGCTCGGCGAGGGCAGTATCGGTCCCGCTCATGATGACTCCTTGTGTTCGATCGGGTTGTTGTTCAAACAATTTCGCGGCTGCCTCGAGGCGTGCGCGCAGTCGGGCGGCGAAAGCCGGATCCGGTTCGAGCGGAGTGTCGTCACCGCGCAGCACGTCCAGCGGATCAACAGATCTACTGTCGTTGTTCACGACATCCCTCCTTCCGGTTGCGGGTACTGCGCGCGGAACGCTCGGCGTGCCCGAACCAGCAGTGCCTCGGTGGCATGAACGGTGCGGCCGATCAGTTCGGCGCACTCTGGCACCGAGCAGTCGTCCAGGTAGCGCAGTGCCAGGACCGTGCGGTGATGTTCGGGTAGGCGAGCGAGAACGTGTTCGGCGACGATGCGGTCCAACTCGGCGTCCCAATCGTCGGCGGGATCGACCGCTTCGGGCAGTTCGGCCATCGGTATCGAGAACCGGTCGTGGCGTCTGCGGTAGTGGTCGGCCAGTTTGTGACGCGCCACCCCGATCAGCCACGGCACCGTGAGCTGTGGCGGAGTCTCCTTTCTGGCAGCGTCCATGGCCGCCAGAAAGGTCTCCGAGGTCAGGTCCTCGGCTGTTCCACGGTCGCCGCAGCGTCTGGCGAAGTACCCGTAAACGGCCGGCAGGGCTTCGTCGTAGAGCGCTAGCAGTGCTCGTGGAGCGTTGTCACCGTTCGGTTCGCCGCCCACACCTCTATCGTCGCCGTTGGTGCCCGGACTCCGACACCCCGATTTCGAGGTCGGTCAGTCCGGGGGCGAGCATGTCGAACGCGTCACCGAGCGCGACGGGCAGCAGCACCTGCTCGTTCTCCAGCCAGTGCCCGTAGGCGGCAAGCGCCACGCCGAGCATGGTCCATGCCACGGTCTGTGGCACCAGATCCGCCGGGGCCACGCCCATCCGGTTCGCGACGAACGTGGCGACCACGTCGCGCCAGCCGGCATACATCGTCATCGAATAGGCTTGTAAGGCCTCGGTTTCCAGGATCAGCCGCATGCGCTGGCGGTGCCGGTCGGGGTCGTCGAACTCGTTGAACGCGAGCATCGCGGTGCGCAGCGCGTCGCGGATGGGCACGTCGGGGTCCAGGTCGGCCAGCAGCGTGCGCATGTTCTGCAGGTGGGCGTCGAAATCACCCCACGGCAGCGCGCTCTTGGACGGGTAGTAGCGGAACAGCGTCCGGCGGGCGATCCCCGCGGCTGTCGCGACGTCGTCGACGCTGACGTCGTCGAATCCGCGCGCCATGAAGAGGTCGATCGCGACGTCACTGATGTGCTCCCAGCTCGTCGACCGACGGCGACCCACGCGACCCTTCACAGCATCC
This sequence comes from Mycolicibacterium austroafricanum, assembly GCF_902705885.1. Classification (GTDB taxonomy): domain Bacteria; phylum Actinomycetota; class Actinomycetes; order Mycobacteriales; family Mycobacteriaceae; genus Mycobacterium; species Mycobacterium vanbaalenii_A. Next base: position 2,808 of record NZ_CACSIP010000015.1, read on the forward strand.
ACCGGAATCCGCCCTTCCATTTAGGCACCCGATGCCATATTGTTGCGACCTGCATCACAAATGTCGAGACCCTACCCGGGGACTGCATCGGAGAAAGGTGAGATCCATGGAGCCGAATCAGCACGCCGAGAACGAAGAGTTGGTCACCGAGAGCCTGGTCGAGGAAGTCTCGATCGACGGGATGTGCGGGGTCTACTGAGCATGAGTGCGCCGATGGTGGAAAACACCCAGGACCATGTCTTCGATCCGGACCTGCGTTGGCGGTTGCACCCCCAGGTGGCGGTGCGGCCGGAACCCTTCGGCGCGCTGCTCTACCACTTCGGCACCCGCAAGCTCTCGTTCCTGAAGAACCGGACGATCGTCGAGGTGATCAACCTGCTGGGTGATCACCCCGACGCTCGATCCGCGTGCCGCGCTGCCGGAATCGATGACGACGCGCAGGCACCCTACCTACACGCACTGGGTGTGCTCGCCCAGTCCCAGATGCTGGTTCGCGAGGAGACGTAATGACCACCATGCAACCCGTGCCCCGGCTGGTCGATCAGTTCGAACACGGCCTGGACGCGCCGATCTGTCTGACGTGGGAGTTGACCTACGCCTGCAACCTGTCGTGTGTGCACTGTCTGTCGTCGTCGGGAAAGCGCGACCCGCGGGAGCTGTCCACGCAGCAGTGCAAGGACATCATCGACGAGCTGGAACGCATGCAGGTGTTCTACGTGAACATCGGCGGCGGCGAACCCACTGTGCGGTCGGACTTCTGGGAGCTCGTCGACTACGCGACCGCCCACCACGTCGGGGTGAAGTTCTCCACCAACGGGGTCAGGATCACCCCTGATGTGGCCGCGAAACTCGCGGCCAGCGATTACGTCGACGTACAGATCTCGCTCGACGGCGCCACCGCAGAGGTCAACGACGCCGTGCGCGGTCCGGGATCGTTCGAGATGGCGGTTCGGGCGCTGGAGAACCTGCGCGACGCCGGGTTCACCGACGCCAAGATCTCGGTGGTGGTCACCCGCCACAACGTCGGCCAGCTCGACGATTTCAAGGCCCTGGCCGACAGCTACGGCGCGACCTTGCGCATCACCCGGCTGCGGCCGTCGGGCCGCGGTGCCGACGTGTGGGACGAACTGCACCCCACCCCGGCCCAACAGGTTGAGCTCTACGACTGGCTGGTGGCCCGCGGTGAGCGGGTGCTCACCGGTGACTCGTTCTTCCACTTGTCGGGGCTCGGTGAGCCGGGCGCGTTGGCCGGGCTGAACCTGTGCGGCGCCGGCCGGGTGGTCTGCCTGATCGATCCGGTGGGCGACGTCTACGCCTGTCCCTTCGCCATCCACGACACGTTCCTGGCCGGAAATGTATTGTCGGATAACGGCTTCCAGAACGTCTGGCAGAATTCCACGCTGTTTCGCGAGCTGCGTGAGCCGCAATCGGCAGGCGCGTGCGGTAGCTGTGGGCACTACGACAGTTGCCGCGGTGGCTGCATGGCCGCCAAGTTCTTCACCGGCCTGCCTCTGGACGGTCCGGACCCGGAATGTGTGCAGGGTTACGGCGAGCCGGCACTGGCCCGCGAGCGCGACAAGCCCAAGTCCAGCGTCGACCACTCGCGTACCGGGGCGAGGAAGAAGCCCTCGGGCCCGGTCCCGCTCACCCTGCTGAGCGCACCCCCCAAGAAATTCTGCAACGAAAGTCCTGTGTAACCCATGGCACGCGATACCTGGTTCGAAACTGTCGCCATCGCCCAGCAGCGGGCGAAGAAACGACTGCCCAAATCCGCCTACCTGTCGCTGGTCTCGGCCAGCGAGAAGGGCGTCACAGTCTCCGACAACGTCGAGTCGTTTGCGCACCTTGGGTTCGCGCCCCATGTCATCGGCGCCACCGAGAAGCGGGACATGGCGACAACGGTGATGGGCCAGGATATTTCGATGCCGGTCATCATCTCTCCGACCGGCGTTCAGGCCATCGACCCCGATGGCGAGGTTGCGGTGGCACGGGCCGCGGCCGCGCGCGGAACCGCGATGGGGCTGTCGTCGTTCGCGAGCAAGCCGATGGAGGAAGTCACCGCGGTCAACGACAAGATCTTCTTCCAGATCTACTGGCTGGGCAGCCGCGACGAGATCCTGCAACGGATGGAACGCGCCAGGGCGGCCGGTGCCGTCGGCTTGATCTTGACCACCGACTGGAGTTTCTCGCACGGCCGCGACTGGGGTAGCCCCAAGATCCCCGAGCAGATGAACCTCGCCACCATGGTGCGGATGTTTCCCGAGGTGGTCACCAAGCCGCGCTGGCTGTGGAGCTTCGGCAAGGGGCTGCGGCCCCCGGCGCTGCGGGTGCCGAACCAGGCCATGCGCGGCGAGGCCGGCCCCACGTTCTTCGAGGCCTACGGGCAGTGGATGGGCACCCCGCCTCCCACCTGGGAGGACGTCGCCTGGCTGCGTGAGCAGTGGGGTGGGCCGTTCCTGCTCAAGGGGACGGTGCGGGTCGACGACGCCAAACGCGCTGTTGACGCAGGCGTTTCGGCGATCACCGTGTCCAACCACGGTGGCAACAACCTGGACGGCACCCCGGCGGCGATCCGGTGTCTGCCTGCCATCGCCGACGCCGTGGGCGACCAGGTCGAGGTTTTGCTGGACGGTGGGATCCGGCGCGGCAGCGACGTGGTCAAGGCCGTCGCGATGGGAGCCCGCGCGGTCATGCTCGGCCGGGCGTATCTGTGGGGTCTGGCCGCCAACGGCCAGGCGGGTGTGGAGAACGTACTCGACATCATGCGGGGCGGCATCGACTCTGCCTTGATGGGCCTTGGCAAATCTTCCGTCCACGAATTGACGCGCGACGACATTTTGATTCCGGACGGCTTCACCCGCACTCTCGGGGTGTGAGCGGCTGATACGGGCGTGGCGCAGGGGGCTGGCGTGAATCCCCCACGGGTGGCCGCGCCGGACGCAGGGAAATCAATTGCCACGCATGCGCCAACAATTGGCGCATACCAGGTGAATTCGGCCTACCATCGTCGCGTGGCATTCCCCAGCAAGCTCGGGAACTCAACGTCGAGGCAGCTGCACAACACGTCGCCCGCGCTGGTCGTTCCGGTAGGTTCCACCGAGCAGCATGGACCCCACCTGCCGCTGGACACCGACACCCGGATCGCGGCGGCGGTCGCAGAAGCCCTAGCCGCACGCCTTTGTACTGGGAATGAATGCGACTGGTTGGTCGCCCCCGCCATCGGGTATGGCGCCAGTGGTGAGCACGAAGGCTTCCCCGGCACCGTCTCGATTGGCACACCCGTACTGGCGGAACTTCTGGTGGAGTTCGCCCGATCCGCCTGTCGGTGGGCTTCTCGCGTCGTATTCGTCAACGGCCACGGCGGCAACGTCGACGCATTGCGCCGCGCGACCGGACTGTTACGGTTCGAGGGACGCGACGTGGGATGGTGTTCCTGCAGTGCCAGCAACGCCGATGCTCACGCCGGGCACACCGAAACATCTGTATTGCTACATATTTCGCCGGGGGTCGTCAGGGAGGAAGAGCGGGTGCCGGGAAACCGGGCTCCGTTGTCCGAGCTACTGCCCGAAATGCTTCGTGGGGGAGTTGCCGCCGTCAGTTCGCTGGGAGTGCTGGGGGACCCGACCACGGCGACTGCGGAGGAGGGCAGGACGATCTTTGCCGAGATGATTGACGGGTGTCAGGGGAGGATCACCCGGTGGGCGCCCGACCATGAGGGGATGCTGAGATGAGCGGGCCGCGGTTGCCCGACGGGTTCGCCGTCCAGGTCGATCGACGGGTACGGGTGCTCGGCGAGGGTGCTGCGCTGCTCGGCGGTTCGCCCACCCGGCTGCTCCGGTTGGCGCCGTCCGCTCAGACGATGCTCAACGGCGGCAGGCTCGAGGTACACGATGCTGTCAGCGCACAATTGGCCCGCACCCTGCTGGATGCCACAGTGGCCCACCCGAGGCCGCTGACCGGACCGTCGCACCGGGACGTGACCGTCGTAATCCCGGTGCGGGACAACATGTCCGGGCTCTCGCGGCTGCTCCTCTCATTGCGAGGTTTGCGCGTCATCGTGGTCGACGACGGATCGGCGACGCCGGTGCTCGCATCCGATTTCCAGGCAGTGCACTGCGACGTGCGTATCCTGCGGAACGCCCGGAGCAAGGGTCCGGCCGCCGCCCGCAACCTCGGCCTGAGGTCCTGCGACACCGACTTCGTCGCCTTCCTCGACTCTGACGTGGTGCCCCGCCGCGGGTGGCTGGAGGCGCTGCTGGGGCACTTCTGTGACCCCGCCGTGGCACTGGTCGCACCACGGATCGTCGCGTTGCGGCCGTCCGACAGCGTGGTGGCACGCTACGAGGCGGTGCGCTCATCGCTCGACCTGGGACTGCGTGAGGCGCCGGTGGTCCCGTTCGGCACGGTGTCCTACGTCCCCAGCGCCGCGATCATCTGCCGCCGGCGCAGTCTTCTCGAGGTCGGTGGCTTCGACGAGTCGCTCCAGTCCGGTGAGGACGTCGACCTGTGCTGGCGACTCAACGAGGCGGGCGCCCGACTGCGTTACGAACCCATCGCCATGGTCGCTCACGATCACCGCACCGAATTGCGAAAGTGGTTTGCCCGCAAGTCGTTCTACGGCGGCTCTGCGGCACCGCTGGCGATCCGGCACCCCGGCAAGACGGCCCCGCTGGTCATTTCGGGGTGGACGTTGGTGGTGTGGTTGCTCGCCGCGATCGGATCCAGCCTCGGCTACCTGGGTTCGGTGGCCGTCGCGGCCCTCACCGGCCACCGGATCGCCAAGTCGTTGTCGAGCGTGCAGACCGAGCCCATCGAGGTTGCCGTCGTCGCCGCCCACGGGTTGTGGTCGGCGGCGCTGCAGTTGGCGTCGGCGATCTGTCGACACTACTGGCCGCTGGCGCTGATCGCGGCCGTGCTGTCGCGACGGTGCCGGCAGGTGGTGGTGGTGGCCGCGGTGCTCGACGGGGTGTTCGACTGGATCACCCGCAACGGCAATGCCGACGAAGACGAGACCAGACGAGTCGGGCTGCTGACGTACATCCTGCTCAAGCGACTCGACGACATCGCCTACGGTCTGGGGCTGTGGGGCGGTGTCGTGCGGGAGCGGCACGCGGGCGCACTCAAGCCGCAGATCCGCACCTGAAGCGCCGGAGTTGCGTAGCGACGTTCTGATCCTCGGCGCGGGCAGCGCGGGATCTGTCCTGGCCGAGCGGCTTTCCCGCGACGAACGCTGCCGGGTCACCGTTGTCGAAGCAGGTCCCGCACCCTCGGACGCGCGTGTGCACGGCCAGATCACCGACGGCCTTCGGCTACCGATCGGCGCGGCGAGCTCGGTGGTTCGGCGGTATTCGACCACGTTGACCGACACCCCCGTGCGTCACGCCCAGATCGTGCGCGGTGCTGTGGTCGGCGGTTCGGGAGCGATCAACGGCGGATACTTCTGCCGTGCGCTGCCCTCGGACATCAGTGGGTGGGGGCTGGACGGATGGTCCTGGGACGACGTGCTGCCGCATTTCATCGACATCGAGAACGACCTCGATTTCGACGGGCCGCTGCATGGATCGCACGGCCCGATCACCGTGCGTCGTGTTGCCGAATTCGACGGTTGTACAGCATCTTTCGTCGATGCCGCGCAGCAGGCCGGTTACGGCTGGATCGACGACCTCAATGGCTCGACGCCGGACTGGGCGCTGCCGGCCGGCGTGGGGGCGCTGCCGCTCAACATCGATCGTGGCACGCGGGTGGGCCCGGGGCGAGCCTTTCTGCAGCCCGCGTCGTCACGTCCGAACCTGACGGTGCTGACCGACACCCGTGTCCGACGGATCCGGATGGAAGGGGGTCGGGCCGTGGGTGCCGACTGTGTAGGCGCCACCGGCGCCATTGTCCTGACCGCGGACCGGATCGTGCTGTGCACCGGGGCGATCGCGACGGCCCAGTTGCTGATGATCTCGGGCCTGGGGCCCGCCCCGGTGCTGCGAGCCGCCGGGGTGCCCGTCCTGGTCGACCTTCCCGTCGGAACAGCCACCATGGACCATCCGGAGTGGGTGCTGCCGGTGAGCTGGCCGCCGACGCAGGGCGTCCCGCCGCTGGAGGCAGTGCTGACAACACCCGACGGGCTCGAGATCAGGCCTTACACAGCGGGCTTCGGCGCCATGACGGACAGCCGGGGCGGCGATCCGACCGACCGCCCGCACCTGGGGGTGGCGCTGATGCGTCCTCGGTCGCGGGGCCGGATCACCCTGGTCTCCGCAGACCCGGACGTCGCGCCGGTGATCGAACATCGTTACGACAGTGCGGCCGCCGACGTCGAGGTGTTGCGCTCCGGATTCCAGCTGGCACGCGAACTCGCCCGGGAATCAACCCGATTGGATGCTTCCTGGGCGACGTCCCAACACCTCTGTGGCAGCGCCAGGATGGGCAGCGACGGCGACCCGGCCGCCGTGGTGGACAACCGCTGCCGCGTTTTCGGTGTCGACGGGCTGTGGGTGGTCGACGGGTCGATCCTGCCCGCGATCACCAGTCGGGGGCCGCACGCGACGATCGTGATGGCGGGCCACCGCGCCGCGGAGTTCATCGCGGCGAGGTGAGCTTGCGGATCGGACGTGACTGCCGACCGTCGCGACCGGGTGACCACACCGCGACGAATACGGCCGCGACGACCATCACCGCGGAGAGCACCATCACCGCCTGGCCCATCGCGTGTAGAAACGCGGTTTCTGCGATGTCAGCCAGTCGCTCACCCGCGGGGCCCATCTGTTCGGCGACCGACAGCGCGTAGGCCAGCGATTCGGACGCGGCGTCGCGGGTCTGGTCGGGGAATGCGTCCACATCCGGCGCCAGAGTGTGCTGATAGCCCGCCGCGAGGACCGATCCGGCAACGGCGATGCCGAGTGCCGCGCCGATCTCCCGGGTGGCGTCGTTGACCGCGGAGGCCACGCCCTGCTTCGCATCCGGGACGGCCCCCATGATCGCCGAAGTCGTTGGCGCCGTGCACAACCCGATACCCGAGGCCATGATCAGCAGTGGCCAGGCCAGACTCAGGTACGACGAGTCCGTTTCCAGAGTGCGCATGCAGAACAGCCCGACCGCCAACATCAGCAATCCGCCGGTCACCACCGCCCGCAGTCCGAGCCTGGGCAGATAGAGATGGACCGTGGTGCTGAGGATCAGCACCGGAAACACCAGCGGCGTCAAAGCGAATGCGGTCGTCAGTGGGCTATAGCCCAACACCAGCTGCATGTATTGCATTGATACGAAGAAGAATCCGAAGTTCGCGAAGAACAGGAACGTGATGCCGACGGCGCCGGTGGCGAAGTCCGGCCGTCGGAAGAGCCTGACATCGAGGAGTGGGTGTGCGCGGCGAAGTTGCACGCGGGTGAAGACGACGGTGATCGCCAGTCCGGCCACCAAGCAGGCCAGGACAACGGGGTCGGTCCACCCGCGGTGGGGAGCCTCGATCACCCCGAGCACGAACACCGCGATGGCCGCGCCGATGAGTCCGCCGCCGAGCCAGTCGACCGGCGCGGCGGTTTCGTCCCGCGACGACCCGACGGTGCAGGTGAGGCAGAACAGGATGACTGCGGCTGTGCCGAAGGCCCAGAAGATCGACTGCCATGGGAAGTAGTGCAGCAGTGCCCCGGTGCCCAGGAATCCGACGATCGCCGCCGAACCGGCCACACCCGCCCAGATCCCCACGGCCTTGTTGCGTTCGGACTTCGGAAACGCGGCGGTGAGCAGCGACAGTGTCGCCGGCATGATGAACGCCGCACCTACACCTGCCACCGCGCGTGCGGCGATGATCTGCGTCGGACTGTCCCACACCACCGGGGCCAGAGAGGCCACGCCGAAGATGGCCAGTCCGGCGAGTAGGGCGCCGCGCCGGCCGTAGCGGTCGCCGAGGGCTCCCGCGAGCAGGAGAAGGCATGCCAGCGCGAGCGTGTAACCGTCGATCACCCACGTCAGTTGGGTTTGGGTCGCCGACGTCTCCACCGCGAGGTCGGGCAGTGCGGCGTTGAGCGCGACCATCGACGAGATGACCAGGATGACGTCGGCGCAGGCGACCGCCAGCAACCAGGTTCTTCTGCGCGGGGAGAGGCTGGTGGTTTCGCCGTCGATATCCTGGCTGGACTCGTCGAGGGTGTCGACCACGTCGCCTCCTTGGGCAGGGGATATTTTCGAGACTAACAGTCTCGTTCCAAGAATGACGGTCTCGTAGCCGTCGGGGAGGCAGGGGAAACGACGATGGCCGCGGCAACTGGTGACCCGCGGCCGGCCCGGTCCCGGGCTCGGCTGCTGGACGCCGCGACGGCGCTGCTGCGCGAGGGCGGGCCCGGCGCCGTGACCGTCGACGCTGTCACCCGCAGCGCCAATGTGGCCCGGGCCACCCTCTATCGTCATTTTCCCAGCGCGAATGATCTTGTGGCAGCGGCATTCATGAGGCTCATCCCGCCGCCGCCGATGCCGCCCGAGCGCGGCAGCCTGCGGGATCGCCTGATCGCGATCGAGGTCGAATGGGCGGAATCGATCGCCGAGGCGCCGACCACGTTGACCGCGATGGCGTGGCTCTCGCTGGGGCCCGACATCGCTGCGGTGCCCAACGCCGGGTCGGGCAGCCGGGAGGTGCTGTCGCTGCGGGAACGGATCGCCGAGCAGTACTCTGCGCCGTTCGACGCGCTCTTCGCCGGACCGCAGGCAGCTGCCGAACTCGGCCCCGTCGACCGGACCATGGCGTTCGCTCTGCTGATCGGTCCGTTGGCGTTCGGCCGGATCAGCACGTTGGCCGATTTTGACTACCGGGCAGTGGCGATCGCGGCGGTGGACGGCTTCCTGGCGACCTTCGCCAGAGACCGCTAGGTCACCGCAGCGAGTACCGGATCGGCAGGTGCTTGAGACCGCCGACGAACGTGGTGGCCGACAGTTCGGGCTCACCCGCCAGTTCGATCGAGTCCAACCGCGGCAGCAGCTCGGTGAACAGGCTGTTCATCTCCATCCGCGCCAGTGCCGCGCCGAGGCAGAAATGCACGCCGTACCCGAACGCCAGGTGCTTGTTCGGATCTCGGCCGACGTCGAAGTGGAACGGGTCGGTGAAGACCTCCTCGTCGCGATTGGCCGACACGTACGCCAGGTACACCGAATCCCCCTCGGCGATCGGCACGCCGCGGATCTCGGTCGCGGCGGTGGCGGTCCGCATGAACTCCTTGACCGGGGTGGTCCAGCGGATCATCTCCTCGACCGCGGTCCCCATCAGGCTCGGATCGTTCTGCAGGCGGGCGAGTTGATCCGGGTTGTCGATGAGGGCACGTAGTCCGCCCGAGATGGCGTCCTTAGTGGTGTCATGGCCCGCGCTGGCGACGATCACGTAGTACGACACGGTGTCCATGTCCGACATCGGCTCGCCGTTGATCGTGCCGTTGGCGATCGCCGAGGCCAGGTCGTCGGTGGGCTGCTCGCGGCGAGACGCGGTCAGCGCCGAGAAGTAGGCGAAGAAGTCCATCAGGACAGCCAGCAGGTCTTCGGTGCTGCCCTCGCCGCGCTTGTGCTCGGTGTCGTCGCCGCCGAACATCTCCTGGGTGAGCTTGAGCATCCGGGGGAAGTCGTCCTCGGGCAAGCCGAGCAGTGAAAGGATCACGTAGAGCGGGTAATTCACGGCGATGTCGGTGACGAAGTCGCACTCGGGGCCGATGTCGCGCATCTTGTCGACATAGCGTTTGGCCAGCTCGTCCACGCGGACCTTCAGGTCGCGCATCGCCTTCGGCCGGAACCAGTCCGCGCCGATCTTGCGCACGTCGCGATGGTGCGGGTCGTCCATGTGGATCAGCGTGCGCAGGCCGATGCCCGCATCCTGCTGCTGCTTCATCACGTCGTCGCCCTCGGCCGGCATCAACAGCGGTCGTGGGCCGCTGACGAAAAGGTTGTTGTCCCGTTCGATGGCCATGATGTCGGCGTGCCTGGTGACCGCCCAGAACGGGCGATACGGCGGATTGTCCACCCACACGACCGGTTCGTTCGCCCGCAGATGGGTCAGCGCCGCATGAAGTCGGGCGTCATCGGCGTAAGCGGTCGGATCGGCCAGGACGTTGGCGGCGTGGTCGTGGTGCACGTCCATTGCCGATGTGCTCATGCGGTCTCCTCGGGGGCTGCGGGAAAGACTTGACGGGTGTCAAGTAGGCAGTCTATGTGACGGGCGCCACGCAGGGGAAGAGGCGCGCGTCCTCGTCGCCGTAAGCTCGGACCTCGTGGCGCCCACCTCGGTCCTGTGCCGTGTCGTGTGTGTCCTGGTGGCCGCGACGATGGCCGCCGGGTGCGCCCGGGGGTGGGACGAACCGGCGTCGACATCCGCCGATCCGTCGCTGGTGCAGATCGCGTCGGGGACCGTGCGCGGCGTCGTCGGACGCGACCATCGCCTCTTCGCCGGGATTCCGTACGCCGCGCCGCCCGTCGGGGCACTCCGCTGGCAACCGCCGCAGCCGGCGCCGACGTGGGACGGGGTACGGGACGCCACCGCGTTCGGCCCCCGATGTCTGCAGGACCTCGACGGCGGCGTCGAGCTGGGGCGCCAGACCGACGAGGACTGCCTCAACCTGCATGTCTGGACGCCCGCGGTCGACTCGGACCCGCCGCCGCCGCGGCCGGTGATGGTGTGGATCCACGGCGGTGCCTTTGTCAACGGAAGCGGTTCGGTCTACGACGCGCAGCACCTCGTCGCGCGCGGCGGCATCGTGGTCGTCACCCTCAACTACCGACTGGGCACGATGGGCTTTCTGGCGCACCCGGCGCTCGGTCCCGCCGGCGCGGTGGGCAACTACGGGTTGTCCGACCAACAGGCCGCCCTGCGGTGGGTGCGCGACAACATCGCGCAGTTCGGCGGTGACCCCGGCAAGGTCACCGTGGCGGGGCAGTCCGCCGGTGGCATGTCGGTGTGCGACCACCTGGTGGCCCCGGGTTCGGAGGGGCTGTTCGACGCGGCCATCATTCAGAGCGGACCCTGTCAGGCCCAGGTCGCGCTGCCGGAGGCAGAGCGCATCAGCATCGACTATGCGCGGGAAGTTGGGTGCGCCGACCCGGCCGCGGCGGCCGGATGCCTGCGCGCGCTGCCCGCCGACAAGTTGCGAGAACCGGTGCGGTACTTCCGCATCGGTGACGACGCGCTGAGCGGACCGGTCACCGGGAGCGCAGTGCTGCCGACGGATCCGATGGCGACGTTCGCCGACGGTGACGCGGCGCGGGTGCCCATCGCGATCGGCACCACCCGCGATGAGTTCACGCTGTTCATGGCACTGGAGCACCTGCGTGGGAGAGAACTCCTGCCCGCCGGGTATCCCGACGTCCTGGCCGAGACGTTCGGCCCCAACGCCGACGCGGTGGCGCAGCGCTACCCGCTGGACCGGTACGGCGGCAGTGCGCCGCTGGCCTACTCGGCGGCGGTGACCGACGGCGTCTTCGCCTGCGTGGACGAGCGCATCGGTGCCGACCTGGCACGGCACGGTCCGGTGTACGCCTACGAGTTCAACGACCGGCAGGCGCCTGCGCCGGAGCCCTTCGCGACGCTGCCGTTCCCGGTCGGGGCCAGTCATTCGTTGGAGCTGCAGTATCTGTTCGACGTCGGGAACGCGCCGGAACTCGACCCCGCTCAGCAGGCACTGTCGGACCAGATGATCGACTACTGGAGCGAGTTCGTCAGGACCGGCGCGCCCCACCGCGCCGGGTCGCCCGAGTGGCCGGCGCTCGGGGAAGGCCCCGTCCCGCGGCAGCGGCTGTCGCTGGCGCCCGGCGACATCAGGGTGTTCGACGACTTCGCCCAGATCCACCAGTGCCCGTTCTGGGACGGTCTGAAGTAGGTTGGGCACCTCAGGCCCGGTTTTTGTGCGCAGGCGGCCCGCGAGAAACGGCCTGCCGCGGAGATTTGGAGCAGGCCAGGGTCGTCAGGCATACTGTTCGGGTTGCCTTGAGCCGGGTTCGCCTGGCCGGGCATGCGACCAGCGCCCTCACGGGCGCATCCGGTCCCAACCTCGATCGTGACGGGTTTTCCGACGCGAACGAGTGTGCGTGCGGGCGACACACCCGACCGCGGGGGTCGGTGGACCACAGACAGGTAAACAGCGGCGGCACAGCCAGGCCCGAGTTCGGGTCCGTTAGTAGTGAGGTAGGAGAAGCGTGGCGGGACAAAAGATCCGCATCAGGCTGAAGGCCTACGACCATGAGGCGATCGATGCCTCAGCGCGCAAGATCGTCGAGACGGTCACCCGGACGGGAGCCAGCGTGGTCGGCCCGGTGCCGCTGCCGACCGAGAAGAACGTGTATTGCGTCATCCGGTCCCCGCACAAGTACAAGGACTCGCGGGAGCACTTCGAGATGCGCACCCACAAGCGGTTGATCGACATCCTCGATCCCACGCCGAAGACGGTCGACGCCTTGATGCGCATCGATCTTCCGGCCAGCGTCGACGTCAATATCCAATAGGCATCCCAGGAGATATCCAGAACATGGCACGCAAAGGCATTCTGGGCACCAAGCTGGGCATGACGCAGGTGTTCGACGAGAACAACAAGGTCGTCCCAGTCACGGTCGTCAAGGCCGGCCCCAACGTGGTGACCCGCATCCGCACCCCCGAGCGCGACGGCTACAGCGCCGTGCAGCTCGCCTACGGCGAGATCAGCCCCCGCAAGGTGAACAAGCCGGTCACCGGTCAGTACGCCGCCGCGGGAGTGAACCCGCGTCGTCATCTCGCCGAGTTCCGGCTCGACGATGAGGCGGCGGCCGGCGAGTACGAGGTCGGCCAGGAGCTGACCGCGGAGATCTTCGCCGACGGCACCTACGTCGACGTCACCGGCACCTCGAAGGGCAAGGGGTTCGCCGGCACCATGAAGCGTCACGGCTTCAAGGGCCAGGGCGCCAGCCACGGCGCCCAGGCAGTGCACCGTCGGCCGGGCTCCATCGGTGGCTGCGCCACCCCCGGCCGGGTGTTCAAGGGCACCCGCATGTCGGGCCGGATGGGTAGCGACCGCGTCACCACGCAGAACCTCAAGGTGCACAAGGTCGACGCCGAGAAGGGCGTCCTGTTGATCAAGGGCGCCATCCCCGGGCGCAACGGTGGACTGGTGGTTGTCCGCAGCGCAATCAAGCGAGGCGAGAAGTAACAATGACACTCAAAATCACAGTGAAGACGCCGGACGGCAAGACGGACGGCAGCGTCGAGCTGCCCGCCGCTCTGTTCGACATCGAGCCCAACATCGCTCTGATGCATCAGGTCGTCACCGCGCAGCTGGCCGCCAAGCGTCAGGGCACGCACTCGACCAAGACGCGCGGCGAGGTCCGTGGCGGCGGCAAGAAGCCGTACCGCCAGAAGGGCACCGGCCGGGCTCGTCAGGGTTCGACCAGGGCGCCGCAGTTCGCCGGCGGTGGTGTTGTGCACGGCCCGCAGCCGCGCGACTACAGCCAGCGCACCCCGAAGAAGATGATCGCCGCCGCACTGCGCGGAGCGCTCTCCGATCGGGCCCGCAATGACCGGATCCACGCGATCACCGAGCTGGTGGCCGGTCAGGTGCCCTCGACCAAGAGCGCCAAGGGCTTCCTGTCGACGCTGACCGAGAACACCAAGGTGCTCGTCGTCATCGGTCGCGCTGACGAGGTCGGCACCAAGAGTGTGCGCAATCTTCCTGGCGTGCACGTGATCTCGCCGGATCAGCTCAACACCTACGACGTGCTCAACGCAGACGACGTGGTGTTCAGCGTGGAGGCTCTCAACGCCTACATCGCCGCGAACACCAATGAGGAGGTTTCGGCCTGATGGCTACCGTCACCGACCCCCGCGACATCATCTTGGCCCCGGTCATCTCCGAGAAGTCGTACGGGTTGATCGAGGACAACGTCTACACGTTCATCGTGGCGCCCGATTCGAACAAGACCCAGATCAAGATCGCCATCGAGAAGATCTTCAAGGTCAAGGTCGATTCGGTGAACACCGCCAATCGCCAGGGCAAGCGCAAGCGCACCCGCGCCGGCTACGGCCAGCGCAAAGCCACCAAGCGCGCGATCGTCACCCTGGCCGCGGGCAGTAAGCCGATCGACCTGTTCGGAGCGCCGGCCTGACCGGCCAGAGGCAAGAGATTAGAGAGACTTAAAAAGCCATGGCTATTCGCAAGTACAAGCCGACGACCCCGGGTCGGCGCGGCTCCAGCGTCTCAGACTTCGCCGAGATCACCCGCGATCACCCGGAGAAGTCGCTGGTTCGCCCGCTGCACGGCAAGGGCGGTCGCAACGCGCACGGCCGGATCACCACTCGTCACAAGGGTGGTGGCCACAAGCGTGCCTACCGCGTGATCGACTTCCGCCGCCACGACAAGGACGGCGTCAACGCCAAGGTCGCGCACATCGAGTACGACCCGAACCGCACCGCGAACATCGCGCTGCTGCACTTCCTCGACGGTGAGAAGCGCTACATCATCGCCCCGGCCGGTCTCAAGCAGGGCGCGGTCGTCGAGTCGGGCGCCAACGCCGACATCAAGCCCGGAAACAACCTGCCGCTGCGCAACATCCCGGCGGGCACCGTGATCCACGCCGTGGAGTTGCGGCCCGGTGGTGGCGCCAAGCTCGCCCGTTCGGCCGGTGTCAGCATCCAGCTGCTCGGCAAGGAGGGCAGCTACGCCTCGCTGCGTATGCCGTCCGGCGAGATCCGTCGCGTCGACGTGCGCTGCCGCGCCACCGTCGGCGAGGTCGGCAACGCCGAGCAGGCCAACATCAACTGGGGTAAGGCCGGCCGGATGCGCTGGAAGGGCAAGCGCCCCACCGTCCGTGGTGTCGTGATGAACCCCGTCGACCACCCGCACGGTGGTGGTGAGGGTAAGACCTCCGGCGGTCGCCACCCGGTCAGCCCGTGGGGCAAGCCCGAGGGCCGCACCCGCAAGCCCAAGAAGCAGAGCGACAAGCTCATCGTCCGCCGCCGGCGCACCGGCAAGAAGCGCTAGGAGAATTCAGCGATGCCACGCAGCCTGAAGAAGGGCCCGTTCGTCGACGACCATCTCCTGAAGAAGGTCGACGTCCAGAACGAGAAGAACACCAAGCAGGTCATCAAGACCTGGTCCCGCCGCTCCACCATCATCCCGGACTTCATCGGGCACACCTTCGCCGTCCACGACGGTCGCAAGCATGTCCCGGTGTTCGTCACCGAGGCGATGGTCGGACACAAGCTGGGCGAGTTCGCACCCACCCGCACCTTCAAGGGTCACATCAAGGATGACCGGAAGAGCAAGAGGCGATGAGCACTCCGACAAAGACTCCGCTCGAGTACCCGTCAGCACAGGCGAAGGCCCGGTTCGTCCGCGTCTCGGCCAGCAAGGCGCGGCGCGTCATCGATCTGGTCCGCGGCAAGAGCGTCGAGGAAGCCCTCGACATCCTGCGGTGGGCACCGCAGTCGGCCAGTGATCCGGTCGCCAAGGTGATCGCCAGCGCCGCGGCCAACGCGCAGAACAACGACGGCCTGGATCCGACCACCCTGGTGGTCGCGACCATCCATGCCGACGAGGGCCCCACCGCCAAGCGCATCCGGCCGCGTGCCCAGGGCCGTGCGTTCCGGATCCGCAAGCGCACCAGCCACATCACCGTGATCGTCGAGAGCCGCCCGCCGAAGGACAAGGGCGCCAAGGCGTCTGCGTCCTCCAGCCGGTCGCGGCGCGCGCAGGGCAGCAAGGCCGCGTCGACCTCGAAGAAGGCAGCTCCTACTGAGGCTTCTAGCGAAGCGAAGGGAGGCTCGCAGTAGTGGGCCAGAAGATCAACCCGCACGGCTTCCGGCTCGGTATCACCACCGACTGGAAGTCCCGCTGGTACGCCGACAAGCAGTACGCCGACTACATCAAGGAAGATGTGGCCATCCGCAAGCTGCTGTCCACCGGGCTGGAGCGCGCCGGGATCGCCGACGTGGAGATCGAGCGCACTCGTGACCGTGTTCGCGTGGACATCCACACCGCCCGTCCGGGGATCGTGATCGGTCGCCGCGGCACCGAGGCCGACCGTATTCGTGGCGACCTGGAGAAGCTGACCAAGAAGCAGGTCCAGCTCAACATCCTCGAGGTGAAGAACCCCGAGTCGGTGGCGCAGCTGGTGGCCCAGGGTGTCGCCGAACAGCTCAGCAACCGCGTGGCGTTCCGCCGCGCGATGCGTAAGGCGATCCAGTCCGCGATGCGTCAGCCGAACGTCAAGGGCATCCGGGTGCAGTGCTCGGGCCGCCTCGGCGGTGCCGAGATGAGCCGCTCGGAGTTCTACCGCGAAGGCCGGGTGCCGCTGCACACGCTGCGCGCCGACATCGACTACGGCCTCTACGAGGCTAAGACCACGTTCGGCCGGATCGGCGTCAAGGTGTGGATCTACAAGGGCGACATCGTCGGTGGCAAACGCGAGCAGATCGCCTCGGCCCCCGCCGGAGCGGACCGCCCGCGCCGCGAGCGTCCGTCGGGCACCCGCCCGCGTCGTAGTGGCGCCTCGGGCACCACCGCCACGAGCACCGACGCCGGTCGCGCCGCCACCTCGGAAGAGGCTCCGGCGCCGGCCACCACCGAGGCTGCCCCCGCCGAGGCGCCCGCAGCAGCTGAGAGCACTACACAGGATTCAGGGAGCTAGGCAATGCTCATTCCCCGCAAGGTCAAGCACCGTAAGCAGCACCACCCGCGGCAGCGCGGCATCGCCAGCGGCGGGACCTCGGTGAGCTTCGGTGACTACGGCATCCAGGCCCTCGGCCATGCCTACATCACCAACCGCCAGATCGAGTCCGCGCGTATCGCCATCAACCGGCACATCAAGCGTGGCGGCAAGGTGTGGATCAACATCTTCCCGGACCGTCCGCTGACCAAGAAGCCGGCCGAAACCCGAATGGGTTCCGGCAAGGGTTCGCCGGAGTGGTGGGTCGCCAACGTCAAGCCCGGCCGGATCCTGTTCGAGCTGAGCTACCCGGACGAGAAGATCGCCAGGGAAGCGTTGACCCGCGCGATCCACAAGCTGCCGATCAAGGCACGCATCGTCACCAGAGAGGAGCAGTTCTGATGGCAGTCGGAACCACGACCGGCGAACTGCGCGAGCTCACCGACAACGAACTGACCGACAAGCTGCGCGAGTCCAAGGAAGAGCTGTTCAACCTGCGCTTCCAGATGGCGACCGGGCAGCTCACCAACAACCGCAGGCTGCGTGTCGTGCGGCAGGAGATCGCACGCGTGTACACCGTGCTGCGCGAACGTGAATTGGGTCTGGCCGCCGGACCCGGAAGTGGGGATTCGTAAATGGCTGAGAAGACCGAAACAGGGACGCCGGGTCCGAAGCGGACCCCGCCCGCCGACAAGCCGCGCGGCCGGCGCAAGACCGCCATCGGCTATGTGGTCAGCGACAAGATGCAGAAGACCATCGTGGTCGAACTGGAATCGCGCAAGAGCCACCCGCTCTACGGCAAGATCATCCGGACCACCACGAAGGTCAAGGCCCATGACGAGAACGGCGATGCCGGTGTCGGCGACCGCGTTTCGTTGATGGAGACTCGGCCGCTGTCCGCGACCAAGCGCTGGCGCCTCGTCGAGATCCTCGAGAAGGCGAAGTAACCCAGCGCCTCACCGGCACACGCAGAGCCCCCGCTCGCCTCTACAGGCGGCCGGGGGCTTTTGTGTGGTTGTGTCAATAGAGTTTGCGGAGCCACCTATACCGTTACTCTGACCTGCAATGAAACGATCTGCTGCAACCTCGGCGAGATTGCTCGTAGCCCTTTCGCTGATGTCTTTGCTGGTGTCTCCCGCGGCAAGAAGTCAGCCGCCCGACGTCGGTGGCGTCGTCGTCGCTCCCGTCCTTCCGTTGGGGCAGCTCGGAGCACTGTCCAATCTGGCCTTTTACGGAATCCAGGGCACCGAGATCCTGAACATCCCGGTGCCCCCGGGGTTGGAACCCGTCGCGCTCGATGCGATCACGCAACTCCCGGTCAATGTGCGGAGCGCGACGATCACCGTGATGCAGGAGGACCGCACCCTGGCCCGTGTCGACATCCCGCCCGGGGACCGGGCGCCGATCGTCATCCCGCTCACCGGCGCCGAGATCGTGGACAATTCGGTGAGCGTGACGCTGCGCAGCTATCTCCTTCCGGTCGACGGCTATTGCCTGGATCCGACCAACCCGCTGAGGTTGGCCGACGGGAGGGTCAGCTTCGCCGGCGTCGAACAGGCCCCCGCCGCGGTCGCCGACTTCCTGCCGCCGGTGCTGCGTCAACTCATCATCTTCGTCGACGACAACCCGACCCGGGCGGAGTCGGATGCGGCGGTACGCCTGGCGACGGCCGTCGCTGCGTACTACGGGACCCAGAATCCCGACATCGTGCTCGCGCCGCTGGCAGAAGGACGGGCCGGTCCCACGGAGCCGTCCGCGCCGCTGCAACGGCACATCGTCGTGCGGGAGAGCGCCGACACCGGCGTCTCGCTGATGACCGGCGATGGGGTGCCCGCACTGCTGGTAGCCGGTCCCCCCGAGGAGCTGGCCAATCAAAGCCGGCTGCTCACCAGCGACCTCAACCGCCTCGCGTTGACATCCAAAGCCGTTGCCGGACCGCTGAGTTCGACGCCTCAGTTGCCGGGCGACCAGACCACCCTGCGTCGCCTCGGGCAGTCGGGGGTGAATGCCACCGCACTGTCACCGCAGGTCAGTATCGGCCTGGACCAGACCCGGTTGGGGCGGGCGGCACACGCCGTGCGGGTGCACCTGCGCGGGTCCTACACACCGTTGCCCGAAGCCATCGGCGGGCAACTGGTGGCCTCGATCGCGGGTGAGGCCATCGACCGGTGGCCCGCCGATGCGTCAGGAACCGTCGACCGCTGGGTGGACGTGCCCGATCGTCTCCTGCAGCGCTACACCTCTCTCGGTCTGCGTCTCGACATCGCGGGAGACACCGGGCGCTGCGGCGAGTTCCAGCCCCTGACGCTGACCATCGACGGTGACAGTCCCGTGCTCAGCAGCCCCGCCGAGCCGCCGGCGCCCGGTGGCTTCCAATCGATACCGCAGTCGCTGATGCCACGCGCCGCGGTGGGCATCGACGGCGGATTCGACGACACCAGACGCGCGGTCGCGCTCATGACCGGGTTGCAGCGGCTCAGCGCGCTGCCGATCGACACCGAGGTGATGCCGGTGAGCGACGCTGTCGCCGCCGTCGGCCCCGCGGTCATCGTCAGTGCCGCCGGATGGGCCGATGACCGGATCACCCTGCCGGTCAGCGCCGAAGCGGACGGTCAGCTGACCGTGGAACGCGCCGATGCGCCGGACGAGACCACGACGCTGACGCTCAACCCGGCGCTGGGGTTCGGCGCATTGCAGGTCGTCCAGGACGGACGGCGCACTGTGCTGGTGGCGATGTCGAACGACGCGCCCGACCAACTCGACGGGCTGCTGGGCTGGCTCGGCGGCAACGTCGAGAGGTGGGCCACTCTCGACGGCACCGCGCTGATATCGGCGCCGGGGCGGCAGCCCGTCGTCTTCGGGACCGACGTCGATGTGGCCGCCGAGCCGCAGGCGGCGACCCCGACGGATCGGCCGTGGTGGTTCTGGGCGGCCGGAGCTGCGTTGACGGTGCTGGTCCTATTGGCATTGGTGGCGATCCTGGTGCGCACCAAGCGACCCCGCCATCGACAATGACAGCGGATGAGATCGACGCGCCCGCCAAAATGGTCGAACCGCCGACTGTGCTGCAGCGCTACTACGAGGTACACCCCACCTACAGGCTGATTCTGCGCTGGGCGCTTATGGTCACACTCACCGCCGTCGCGTTTCACCGCAGCATCGCAAGCCTGGTTGAGGTCACCCGCAATGACAGTATCGGCGGCTACGTGTGGACAGTGCCCACTGCCGCGGTTCTGGTCGCGTCGGCCATCGCGCGTCGCAACCGCACGGAGTTGCCGATCCATGACCGCCAGACTGACATCATCGTCGGCATCATCGGACTCGGTCTGGCACTGTTGATCCAGGGCGTCCTGCTGCCGAGGTATGCGCTGTACTTCTACCTACTGCGACTCGATCTGGTCGCGATGTGGCTGTTCGTGGTCGCTTCGGCGGTGGTGCTGTTCGGCCTACGCCCAGTAATCAGGTTCTCCTGGGTATGGGCCATGCTGCTGTTGGTTTTCTCGCTGCCCTACTACCTCGCGGTGATCTCGCTCGGCGGCGGAAAGGTGGCTGCGGGGGCGGCGACACTGTTGATCGCCGGTCTTGGCGCCGGTATCGCCGGTGGACCTTCCTACCGCCGTGGCGCATTGGCGTCGGCGGCGGCGTGGGCAGTCGGCTTCGCCATACTTGCAGTGGTCGCGATATTTCTTCCGACTGTCCCAATGCGGGTCTATCAACAGATACCAGCGCTATCTGCCATTTGCGTTGTGGGCCTGGCGATGTTCTTTCTCTCCCGGCGCGGGAAGCCCAAACGCGTGCTCGAACGCAAGGTCGAGCCTCTAGCCGCAAAACAAGTGTGGGCCGGTGTTCCGCTTGTGACCGCCGCTGCGCTGGTGTTGGCGACGTTCCCGCTGCCGATCTCACCCAACGCCGCGATCTTCGAACGGCCGAGCGGGTATCCGTTGGTGTCGGGGACGCCCCCGGTCGCACCGCCGGGCTGGATGACTTCCGCGGCGATCACCCGCACCCCGGTCAACCGCCTCTACGGCCCTGATGCTGTGCTGGTGAGGCAGCGGATGACCGCCGACGTCGGCAATCCGCGATGGGACAAAATGGGCAGCCCCAGAACAGTTGTCGTGGACAGCACAGTCAGTCAACGACCGTTTTCGCTCGGGACATATCCATCGCGGGTGCTCTACGGCCTGACCTCGGCCCGGATCAGCGAGATCCGCGAGGTGGACCTAGGGATGGGAGTGATTGGAAGCCTGATATCGGTGGTCGACGACCAATTGCTGGTGACGTGGAACTCGATGCAATTCAACTGGGGTGATGAAGACCTCGCTCAACGCGTGACGATCTTTGCTGTCGACAATCACGATCCAGATGCCCCATTTCCCCAACCCACGCAGAATCTCTTTCCCACCCTGAGGACGTTGATCACGCTGTTGTTCCGCGGCAACGAAGTACTCGACCAACGCACTCCTTCGTTCAAGGATGCCGACATGCTTTCCCAGTTCGGGCGTGCTCTGGTCGCCGCACAATCCGGTCCAGCGCCATGAGCGCGTCCCGCAGGAGGCCGGTGCTCGACGCGACGTCGCCGGCGGACCGGGAGTACGCGCTACGACGCGCGATCGACGGCCTGCGCGACGACGATCCGTTGCGTTCCGCTTCGATTCCGGTCACCCGCTGGCAACGCGTGGTGCTGTGGTCGTTGTTGGTGCTCGTTATCGCATGTGCTATTTGGGACCTGCTGGCCACCGCCGTGGTTCTCATCGGCCTGTGCACCGCGGCGTATCTGGCCACGATGACCGACCGGGTGCTCATCTTTCGGCAGGGCCTGGCATCGCGGGCCATCGTCATTCCTGATGAAAGGGCACGGTCTATACCGGGCTGCGAACTGCCGCCGTACACGATCTTGGTGCCCGCCTATAACGAACCGGAGGTGGTCGGCGATCTCATCGGTGCGATGGCCAACCTCGAGTACCCGCGCGACAAGCTGCAGGTGTTGCTGTTGCTCGAAGCGGACGACGAGGTGACGATCGCAGCCGCCCAGGGGTGTGCAGAATCTGACGCGATCACCATCCTGTTGGTGCCACCGGCGGAACCGCGCACCAAACCGAAGGCGTGCAACTACGGGCTGTACTTCGCGACCGGCGAGATCGTGACGATCTTCGACGCCGAGGACATTCCCGAACCGCTGCAGTTGCGGCGGGTGGTCGCGGCCTTCCGTGACCTCTCCGGCGACGTCGCCTGCATCCAAGCGAAACTGGTGTACCACAACGGACACCAGAACATCTTGGCCGGCTGGTTCACCGCCGAGTACGGCCTGTGGTTCGGGTATCTGTTACCCGGCATGATGGGGTCGACATCTCCGATCCCGTTGGGCGGCACGTCGAATCATCTCCGCCGCGAAGTCCTCGATGAGATAGGCGCATGGGATCCGTTCAACGTCACCGAGGACGCCGACCTCGGCCTGCGTATCGCCGCGAACGGCTACCGCACGGCGGTGATCGACTCGCACACCCTCGAAGAGGCCAACAGCGACCCGATCAACTGGGTCCGCCAGCGGTCGCGCTGGTACAAGGGCTATCTGCAGACCTGGCTGGTACACATCCGCCGACCCGTAAAGCTGTACCGCATCCTCGGGCCGCGCAGCTTCGTGCGGTTCACGCTGGTGCTGGCCGGCACCCCGATCATCGCGGTGCTGAATCTGGTGTTCTGGTTGATCACCCTGGTGTGGTTCCTCGGCCAGCCCTCAGTGGTGGAAGATGTGTTTCCGAACTACATCTACTTTCCGGCGCTGGTCGCCCTGGTGCTGGGCAACGCGGCGACGCTGTACATGAACCTGATCGCCCTGCGTGAGGACGACCGCTCAGACCTGCTGGTCGCCGGTCTGACGGTGCCGGCGTTCTGGCTGATGATGAGTGTCGCCGCAGCCAAGGGCTGCTACCAGATGGTGCGTAATCCGTCCTACTGGGAGAAGACATTCCACGGCCTCTCCGAGAAACCAGCCGAGGCGGAGGGTGGGTCTTGACGACTCGCGGCCCATCCCGGCGGCGGCTGATGGTCGCGGTGTGCTTCGTGGCGTTCGCGATCTACGTCGGGGTCGGTTACTGGTTGCAGGTGCGCCACGGCTTCATCCTGGGCGACGCGCTGTCCCGGGTGGCCGCTGCGCAGTCCGTGTTGTTCAGCCGCGACCCGCACTTGGCGGCGATCGGCTTCATCTTCACGCCGCTATCGGCCATGCTGCAGATACCGATGCTCACGCTGGCCCCGATCTGGCCGGAGATGGCCGAGCGGGCCTTCTCGGGCACGCTGATGTCGGCGGTCTTCATGGCGGGGGCGGCTGTCCAGATCCTCGGCATGGGTCTGGACCGGGGGCTGCCACGCAGCTACGCGGTGACCATCACGGCGATCTTTGCGCTCAACCCGATGATCGTGTTCTACGGCGCCAACGGCATGAGTGAGGCGCCGTTCATCTTCTTCATGTCGTGGGCGGTCCGCAGGCTGATGATGTGGATGGTCGACGACGACGTGCACCATCTGGTCACCGCTGGAGGCATCGCGATGGGGCTGGCCTACCTGACCCGCTATGACGCGGTGGCGTGCGTCGCGGCCGCAGGGGTGCTGGTCGGCGTGACCACCTATCGCAGGGCTCGGCCGGCGCCTCGGGTGCGGCGGGCGCTGCTGGACACCTTGCTGGTCAGCGGGCCGGGAGCGGCGACCTTTCTCGGCTGGGCGGCGGTCAGCTGGTTGATCACCGGGGAGGCGTTCGCGCAGTTCACCTCGCAGTACGGGAACGCCGCGATCCTGGAGCAGTCCGGGCAGGGCCCGGTCGATTTCGGAGCCGGTCTGGGGTTCGCGGCCGTCTGTGTTGCGCTGCTGGCGCCGACGCTGGTGCCGATCGCGTTGTGGTGTGTATCGGGCAGATGGGGCAGGCCCGGCCTGGTCGTGGTGTTGGCGCCGCTGTCGATCTACGGCGCCGCGCTGGCCTTCCAGGCATTGAGCTACGCGTCCGGCGCGACATTTCCGTTCCTGCGGTTCTTCATCATCGCGGTGCCATTGACGGCTTGTCTGGCCATGCTCGCGGTCCCCGAGGGGGTCGCGGCAGCGCCCAAGAGACGCGGCAGGTACGCACCGGCACCGGTCCCGCCTCGCCCACGTCGACGGTCGCGCGCGGCGTTCGCACCGGTGGCGCTTCTCCTTGCCGTCAGCGTGCCGGTCACGGCATGGGGGATGGGGATGCCGAATTACGCGCCGCAGGAATACGCGCTCGGCGCGGTGCTGGCGCCTGACCCCGACAACGTCACCGAACGCAAGGCACTCGAACGCCGCATCGCGGCGAGCTTCTCGACCGAACGCAGGATCGCCGACTACCTGGACAGCCTTGCCCTGCCCGAAGGTTCGGTGATCACCGACACCGTGTACGGGTTCGCGATACTGGCCGCCTCGCCTCTGTCGACGACATTCGTGATTCCTTCGGACCCCGATTTCACGGCGCTGCTCAACGACCCGGCGGCGGGCGGTGTCCGATACCTGCTGGCCGTCCCACCGGAGGGGCGAGGGGTCTCCGACGCGCTGAATCTGCGCTACCCGACGCTGTACGAGACGGGTGCCGACATCGCCACCCTGGAACTCGAGATACCCAATGACGGTGACAGTCAGCCCAATTGGCGTCTCTATCGGGTGAACGAGCCGCCCCCCGGAGCTCAGTAGCCGCCGGTCTGCTGCTATGCGACCTGGTCGCGGTGCACCGGTGGGTGACGCGCAGATCGATTCAGTCGTCGACGGTTTCGCGGCCAACTGGACCGCAATCGAGTACCCTCCGGAGCCATGGCGACGGAATTCAACGGCAAGATCGAACTCGACATCCGTGACTCCGAACCCGACTGGGGACCCTACGCGGCGCCGAAGGCACAACCGGATGCGCCCAACGTGCTGTACCTGGTGTGGGACGACGTCGGCATCGCGACCTGGGACTGCTTCGGCGGGCTCGTCGAGATGCCCACAATGAGCCGGATTGCGGAACGTGGCGTGCGGCTCTCGCAGTTCCACACCACCGCCCTGTGCTCGCCGACCAGAGCCTCGCTGTTGACCGGTCGCAACGCGACAACGGTGGGTATGGCGATGGTGGAAGAATTCACCGAGGGTTTCCCCGGCATCAACGGCCGGATCCCCGACGACACCGCGCTGATCTCCGAGGTGCTCGCCGAGAATGGTTACAACACGTACTGCGTGGGCAAGTGGCACCTGACACCCATCGAGGAGTCCAACCTCGCAGCCACCAGGAAGCACTGGCCGCTGTCGCGTGGCTTCGAGCGATTCTACGGCTTCATGGGCGGCGAGACCGATCAGTGGTACCCCGAGCTGATCCACGACAGTCACTCCGTCGAAGCGCCCGCGACCCCCGAAGAGGGCTACCACTTCTCCAAGGACCTCGCTGACAAGACAATCGAGTTCATTCGCGACTCGACGATGATCGCCCCGGACAAACCATGGTTCTCGTACGTGTGCCCCGGCGCCGGGCACGCGCCGCACCACGTGTTCAAGGAATGGGCCGACCGCTACGCGGGCAAGTTCGACATGGGATACGAGCGTTACCGGGAAATCGTCCTGGAGAACCAGAAGAGCCTCGGCATCATTCCGCCCGACACCGAATTATCCTCAGTCAACCCGTATTCGGACGTCAGTGGGCCCAACGGCGAACCATGGCCCGCCGGAGACACGGTGCGCCCCTGGGATTCGCTCGACGACGACGAGAAGCGGCTGTTCGCCCGGATGGCCGAGGTATTCGCCGGATTCCTGTCCTACACCGACGCCCAGATCGGCCGGATCCTGGACCATCTGGAGGAGACCGGTCAGCTGGACAACACGATCATCGTGGTCATCAGCGACAACGGCGCCAGCGGTGAGGGCGGACCCAACGGATCGGTCAACGAGGGAAAGTTCTTCAACGGCTACATCGACACCGTCGAGGAGAGCATGCGGTTCTTCGACGATCTCGGTGGCCCGAGCACCTACGGCCACTATCCCATCGGGTGGGCGATGGCCTTCAACACGCCGTACAAGCTCTACAAGCGTTACGCCTCTCACGAGGGCGGTATCGCCGATGCGGCGATCATCTCCTGGCCCAACGGGATTCGCGCGCACGGCGAGATCCGCGACAACTACGTCAACGTCTGCGACATAACCCCTACGGTGTACGACCTCCTGCAGATCACCCCGCCGGCAACCGTCCGAAGCGTCCCGCAGAAGCCGCTCGACGGGATGAGTTTCAAAGTGGCCCTAGATGATCCGGCAGCACCGACAGGCAAGGAGACCCAGTTCTACACGATGCTCGGTACCCGGGGCATCTGGCACAGAGGATGGTTCGCCAACGCGGTCCATCCCGCCGCTCCGTCCGGCTGGTCGAATTTCGACAAAGACCGCTGGGAGCTCTACCACATCGACTCCGACCGGAGCCAGTGTCACGACCTGGCAGCCGAGCACCCCGAAAAGCTGGCCGAGATGCAGGAGCTGTGGCTGGCCGAGGCCACCAAGTACAACGGCCTGCCGCTGTCCGATCTCGGTGTCTTCGAGATGATCGGCCGCTGGCGGCCGTCACTGGCCGGTGACCGCTCGAGCTACATCTACTACCCGGACACCGCGCCGGTGTCGGTCGGAGGCTGCGTAGAGATCCAGGGACGTTCCTTCTCCGTGCTCGCCGAGGTGTCGGTGGACAGTCCCGATGTCGGCGGTGTGCTGTTCAAACAGGGCGCCGGGCACGGCGGCTACGTGCTCTTCATCGACGACGGGCGGCTGCAGTTCGTCTACAACTTCTTCGGCGAGGAGGAGCAGCGGGTGGCTTCGCCCGACCCGGTGCCGCTGGGCGTTCACATCCTGGGTGTGGGCTACGTCCGCACGGGAACGGTCGAAGGAAGCCACACCCCGGTGGGCGAGGCGACCCTCTACATCGACGGCGCCGCGGTCGCCTCCCTGCCGGAGGTGAAATCCCACCCGTTCACCTTCGGTCTCGCCGGTGGCGGCGTCAGCGCGGGACGCAATCTCGGACAGCCGGTTTCGCAGGCCTACCGGGCGCCGTTCCCGTTCACCGGCGGCACGCTCGCGCAGGTGCGCGTCGACGTCTCCGGCGCGCCCTACACCGATCTGGAGCGGGAGTTCGCCCGCGCATTCGCCCGAGACTGATCCAGATGATCCGCACTTCTGTCGCGGTGCTGCTGGTGTGCGCCACCGTGGTCGCGGCGGGGTGCACACGCGCCGGCGACGGGGTGCCGACCGTCGCGAGCTCTGAGCTCTCCGCCGCCTCTGAGGTGCCGACCACCACCGAGACGGCGCCCGCCGACCCTGGGCAACAGGACCCGGAGCCGGGGGTCGTGCCGACGACGCAGAGGCCGGCACCCGCAGTCTCGGTCTGCGCACCGGCCGACCTGCCCCCGGTCAGGACCGTCGCGCAGATCTCCGACCCCGCGGCGCCCACGGCGACCGTGGGGGTGCCGCAGGGATGGTCGATGTCGGCGGGGGGCGGGGATCCCGAGGGCGCGCGATTGCAGGGAGTTGCAGGGATGTCGGCGACCGTCACGATCGCCCCGACACCGCTCGATCCGGCCGCCGCGTTCCGCGAATACACCGACGCGCTCACCGAAGGCTCCGTGATCACCACGGTCAGCATCCTGCCCGGTGACCTGTGTGGCTTCAGCGGCCAGCGGCTGATGGGAATCCTGTCGGACGGGACCCAGACCGTGCAGTACGAGGATCGGATCGTGCACGTGCCTGCTCCGGCGCGGGACTACCTGATCGCCGTTCACGTCGAGGCGCCGTCCGGTGCTCCCGGGTTCGAGGAGGCGGCGGCGCTGCTGACCGGGGATTTCGAGGTCGGCCTACGCTGAACGACATGCTCACCGAACTCGTTGCGCTGGACGGCGGGTCGTTCCGGATGGGGTCGACGCAGTTCCATCCCGAAGAGGCGCCGGTGCACACCGTCACCGTCGCGCCGTTTGCTACTCGAAGAGTTGACCGATCGACACCGTTGTCTGTGCTAGCAAGGGCACACCAGTGGCTCGGCAGTATTGCCGCCGTCACAGTTATGATTGGCTCGTGGTTGAGCCAGAAATATTTGCCCAGCGTGCGACATACTCGGCGCTGAGGGTCGAGGAATTGAGACGACGGTTGAGCAGCCGACCCGAGACTAGCGCGCTACCAGGCCTCACCGTATTCTGCGCAGGCTCATACGCACGAATGGAAGCAAGTGAATATTCCGACATCGACCTGTTCTTTGTATATGGAGATCCGGACGGAGCTAGTTCGCGGAGCAATATCGATGAAATCAGATTGTTCTCGGCTGTTATCGAGACTGCTAATAATATGGGCTTCCCTGCTTTCTCGAACGATGGCCAGTACTTGTGCACCCGTGAATGCAGTTCAATTCTCGAGCATATGGGTAGTCCGGCCGATGACAGCTTAAATCTGTTTACTTTGAGAATGCTGCTATTGCTGGAAAGCAAGTGTTTGGTGGGCGACGGAATTTTTGACGACGTTCAGCGGCGTGTCGTCTCAGCGTATTATCGTGACTACCCAGACCACCAAGCTACATTTGAACCGTGGTTTTTGATCAATGACATTGGCCGCTTTTGGAAAACGCTGCTGCTAAATTACGAGCACAAGCGGAATCAGCCACCAGAACACGAAATACAGAAAAATAAGCAGAAGGTTCGAAATTTCAAGCTAAAGTACAGCCGGATGACGACGTGCTTTGCGACGATTGCGGCGCTCGCGAGTCTCGAAAATTCGCCCTCGGAGGAGCAAATATTGCAGATTGTGCAGCGAACGCCTCGGGAACGTCTAGATGCCGTTCGTGTGTCGCTGCCGCAGGTTGCGGAAAAAGTACGTGCAGTGCTCGATCAATATTCCTGGTTTCTGGAGCAAACGGCACAAACTGAAGAACAGCTACGTAGCGGCTTCGAAGACAAAAAGCACCGTAGCGAACGCTTCGAGCGCGCCAATAACTACGGAGATGCAATGTTCGACCTCATCTCTGCTATCGGTGAATCGCGGGATAGTGCCGATAGTAATCGCCTACTAAGGTACCTGGTGATATAGGGTGCCTCGCGGTGCCTACGTTCTCTACCTCGGTGATAATATCGCGGCGCCTGCGTTTGAGTTGATGAGAAGGATCTGTCAGCCACGATCAAGGTCCAGACCTCATGTCACGGTCCGCTACGCACGGCGCGAGTTGCCAGAGTTCGCTGAAGAATTGTATGACCAGGTATGGCTTGATCGCATCTATCTGTCAGGGCCGGACACCTTCGATGCGCCTTCGAATGCGGAAGGCTTATCGACCCTATTCGTACGATGTGAGTCTGAACAGCTAGAAAGATTGTCCTACAAGCCGGATTTTCCTGATAGCGTATTTCATCTTACACTCTATGATGGGCGTCCTTCTCAATTCGCGGAAAAAGCTTACCTGTTGTTGTGTACATTTGATTGGCATCTAGAAGTTAAACTCCCGCCTTCTCATGTAGAGCCAATACGCAAGATAGCGGATGCAGCTGGGAACACACTTCCCAGGCTGACTCCCGCCGCGCGACAGCTTCTCGGACGCGTAACCAATGGAGACATTAAGGCTGAATCACTTCTTCGGATAGGCGATGACGTCAGGCTAGAATTGCTCAGGCTGACCTGTTATGAACTCCATTCTATGGTCATGCCAAGCAGCCCTGAAGTTGGCAAAGGAATCGTACACAATCATGGACGAACTCCACCGATGGCTCAAGGTGAGCTATGGTCTTTTTTCGATTTGATTCGGGACTCGGGGGTCTTAAAGCCACGGGAGGCCGTTAATCGTGATCACCGGCGGAATGGTCTGTACATAACGCCTCCAGAAATAGCGAGTGACATGGTTGCATGCGCGCATGCGCTTTTGCCAAGCCAAAGTTACCCCATTGACTTTGGAGATCCGGCAGTCGGCTCTGGAATATTCGTCGCAGCACTAGTCGGGGAATTCAATAGGGGGGACATACGTTCGGCTATTGGGGTTGAGGCCGACGAACGGCGTTCGGCACTTACCGCTGAGCGTTGGCGCCACATCGGCCTCGAAGTGAACTCCGACGATTTTGTCGAGAGGATACTGGGTGACGCTGGGGATGTGAATGGTGCTTGGCTAGCGCAGAAGCGAAATCTCGTCATTGCGAATCCGCCGTATGTACGCTCACAAGGGCTGGATGCAGCCAGAGTTTCTCATTGGAGATCTGCTTCTGGGGGCAAAGTCGGTCTAGTCCCCGACGCAAGAAGCGACCTATACGTATATTTTATTTTCGCTGCCCACACCTGGCTGGAGGCCGGAGGTGTAGCTATGTGGCTTCTGCCTACTGAATTCATGTTTACGCGGTATGGGCAGGTGCTCAGAAAGTACTTGCTTGAGAAGGTTGATCTCATTCGGGTCCATGTGTACGGTGGTCCATCGCAGTTTTCGAATGCTCGAGTGTCTTCCTGTGTGGTGCTCTATCGGAAATCACATCCACAGTCGACCGGAAGTGTTGCGTTTACACAGGGGGGCACGCTGATGTCACCGGTCGAACGCGTTTCTGTGCCGTGGCGGGACCTGAATGCAGAAGGAAAATGGCAACGCATATTCCAGAGTTCTTTGCAGCCGGTGGGGACAAAGACTCTGGTTACGATCGGCGATCTATTCGTCGTACGGCGCGGTATCGCGACAGGGGCAAACCGATTCTTTGTCATTTCGCAAGAGTTAGTCGATGCGCTGCAGATACCGGCCAGATGGCGAAAACCCGTACTTCCAAAAGCTTTCCTGATCCCGAGTGGAGTCATTGAAGCAGATAATCAGGGAAATCCGGGAAACATTCCTTTCTCCTGGTTGATCGATTGTGATGCTCATATGGCCGAGATAGCAGCTGAAGCCCCTTTCTTTGCGGAATATCTAAAGGAAATCGAGATGGAGGTTGGGGACCGGGAACTAGTGCGGCGTCGCAAGCCTTTCTATCGTCAAGAAGCTAATAGGCCGCCACGTTTCGTTTTTACCTACATGGCCAGGCAGAACAGTGTCGGCAAGAGGTTCCGCCTCAACCGCAGCAACGCGGTGGCGTTGAACAACTATCTCTGCCTCTACCCGCTGGCCGGAGTAGAAACTTGGCTAGCGGCTTCCGTGGCAAATGAACTTTTGCTACTCGACGCGCTTCGGTCCGTTGGCAATACGGCACTTAAGGCGAACGGGCGCGAGTACTCTGGCGGTCTTATAAAGCTAGAGCCCCGCGAATTGCGAGACTTGTCACTTGCGGTAGTTCCATTGGGCCTGATTGAGGCTTTGACCTGAAGCGATTCACCGGGGATTTCGAGGTCGGCCTACGCTGAACGACATGCTCACCGAACTCGTTGCGCTGGACGGCGGGTCGTTCCGGATGGGGTCGACGCAGTTCTATCCCGAAGAGGCGCCGGTGCACACCGTCACCGTCACGCCGTTTGCGATCGAGCGGCACCCGGTGACCAACGCGCAGTTCGGCGCCTTCGTGTCGGAGACGGGCTATCGCACGGTCGCCGAGATCGCACCCGACCCCGCGCTGTTCCCCGGCGCGGCCGCGGCGGACCTGGTGCCCGGGGCGCTGGTGTTCCGGGCCACCAGCGGCCCGGTGGACCTGCGTGACTGGCGGCAGTGGTGGGACTGGATACCCGGCGCGAACTGGCGACATCCGTCCGGCCCGGAAAGCTCCATCGAGGGCAGGTCCGAGCATCCGGTGGTGCAGGTGTGTTACACCGACGCGGTGGCCTATGCCCGATGGGCCGGCCGTCGCCTGCCGAGCGAAGCGGAGTGGGAGTTCGCAGCGCGCGGCGGGGCGACGACGACCTATCCGTGGGGTGACGAGGCCGCCCCCGGGGGACGGCTGATGGCCAACACCTGGCAGGGCCGGTTTCCGTACCGCAACGACGGCGCACTCGGGTGGGCGGGCACCTCGTCCGTCGGGGTGTTCCCGCCGAACGGCTACGGGCTCGTCGACATGATCGGCAACGTGTGGGAATGGACGACCACCCGCTTCACCGGTCGCCATCGGCTGGGCGCCCCCGCCGCGGCCTGCTGCGGACCGCAGGCTCCCGACCCCTCGATCAGCCAGGCACTCAAAGGCGGTTCGCACCTGTGCGCCCCGGAGTACTGCCACCGGTACCGGCCCGCTGCGCGCTCCCCGCAGAGCCAGGACACCGCGACGACGCACATCGGGTTCCGCTGCGTGGCCGACGGGTGAATTCGGCGCGCTAACGGACGTTGAGCGGGCGTGCGCGCGCCGGTTTCGCGGGTTCGCGAAGCGTGCGGTGCCCGACGAGCACGACCGCAAACGTCACCGCGGACGCCAACGCCAGCGGTACGGCGAGGTGGACTTTCAGCAACAGTGCGCCGGCCACCGCGCCGAGGAATATCACCACGATCGCCACCAGCCTGCGGTTGAACAACGCCCCCGGGTAACCCTGAACCCAGGTCTCACCGGCCAGGCCGGCCAGCGTGGACGTGACCACGACAGTGGTCATGTCCCGTACGGCCAGCGCGCGGGCCACCATCGCCTGCTGTCCCATCACCGCGGCGGTGGCGGTGGCGAACACGATCTGGCCCTGCGCTCCGGGCAGCGGGTCGGCCAGCGCGGCGATCGCCAACCCGGCGAGCACCAGCCCGCCGATACCCAGCAGCGTGGTGATCCGCACCTGCCACCCCGGCGGCATGCCCCGCAAAACCAGGCCGGCGACCCATGCCGCGGCGGTGAACCCGGCCAGTGCAATCGCCGGACCCAGCACCGGAAGGTCGTCGGCCCCGGCGACGCCCATCCCGAGGATGACGATGTTGCCGGTCATGTTGCCGGTGAACACCCGGTCCAGGCCGAGAAAGCCGACAGCGTCGACCACGCCGGTGACGAACGTCAGGGCCACCATCGACGCCAAAGCGATTCGCGGCCGAGCGAATTGGTGCCCCACGGGTCAGAACACCAGGATCGCGAACACGGTGCTCAGGATCAGTCCGGCCATCACCGGAAGGAAGCACTTGCGCGCCAGCGTCAGAACGGGGACGCGGGCGAAGCCGGCAACCGCGATCAGCGACGACCACGCCACCAGCGTGCCACCGCCGGACCAGATGTTCCCCATCTGGCCGATGGCGGCCAGGGTGGCGGGATCCATGTCGACGGCGGGACCCAGCGCACCAGCCAGCGACCCCGTCAACGGCAACCCGCTGAAACCCGAACCATCCAGTCCCGCAACGATTCCGACCAGGAGGACGCCGAAGGCGAGCACGATGGGATTGGGCGTGATGTGGGACTGCGCCACGTTGATGAGGTCGAACAGGAAGGCGGGTCCGGCCACATCATCGGGCAGGCCCATGATGGGGCCGGAGAAATCGCCGTTGCCGATGAAGAAGAAGCCCGCGATAGGCAGCACGATGCCCATCGCCTTGAAGGCGAACACCAGCCCATCGACGATGTGGGCGGACGAACTCTCCAGGAAGTCACGCTTGTCGTTGGTCAGACAGGCGGCGAACATCAGCAGCGCCGCGATACCGCCGACGATGCCGGCGGCGTCGCCTCCTTGCAGCGGCGGAACCAGCGAGGTGAACTTGCCCAGCAGCAAGTACACGATGAACACCAGATACGCGGTGGGGACTATTGTCGCAAAAGTTCTGGCGGCCAATGATTTCGGAGATTCCGGTGCCTCCGGCGCCGCCAGTTCCATCGTGGCGGTGCCCGTGGCCGGGCGGCCCGGGCCGGCCGTCACCGAGGATCCGCCCGGCACACCAGTTCCCGTCGGGCCGGGGTCCGCCTCGGGGGCGTCCCCGCCGCTGCCGGTGATGCCGAACTTGTCCGCCTTGTTCTCCCAGGCGGCGAGCAAATCCGGTGACGGCTTCTGCCAGGTCCGGCGTTGCATCACATAGGTGATGACCAACGCGGTGACACCGACGATCAGCGACAGCGCCAGCGACTTGTCGGCGACGCTGTCGGTGTCGACGCCGGCGGCGGCCGCCGAGATGCCTGGGGCGACTTTGATGATGTAGTCCGAGGACAACGCCATCCCCTGCCCGGCGATGGCGATCACCATGCCGACCGACAGCGGACTCAGCCCTGCGCGGATCGCCACCGGGATCAGCACCGCACCCACCAGCGGGACCGCCGGCGTCGGCCAGAAGAACAGCGAGATCACGAAGGTGACCACCGCAAGCACCACGAAGCTGCTTGTCCCCGCGCGCATGACGTGCCGGAACGGGGTCACCATCAGCCGGTCGGCGCCCATCTCGCGCAACGCCCCGAGCATCGCGGTGACCAGCGCGATGATCAGGAAGATGTTGAACAGCTCCTGGGCGGCGACCAGGCTGGCGTTGAAGATCGAGGACAGCCCGGTGATGATGCTGCCGGAGAAAGCCCACGCCGTCAGCATCGTCGCGGCGACCGCCGGGACGACGATGTTCTTGCGCAACGCCATCGTGATCAGGATGACGACGATGCCCGCCAGATATATCCAATGTGCGGCGCTGAGTTGTGTATCCATCAACGGTCTTTCGTTGCAACTGCTCGTGGGCTGTGCAGTTTGATGCTGGAATGCTCGGCGCACACTCGGCCCGGGTCAACGACCAGAGTGCACACCGGTGGACAACTCTGCATGTGCAATGTGCTCCGAGCTTGTCCTCGAGGTGTCCGGGCGTTTCGTCTGCGTAACGATCCGCGTGTCGTGACCGCGCTCACCCGGTGCATGGTGCCCAACTGCACTCGGGATCTCTGTGCATGTTGGCCCGGACGGGCGCTGCCGTCGGGTGCCCCCGAATGGCACAGTTGCCCACGATGACTGATACCGACAGCCGGACCGACGCCGGATCCGCGGCGGCGGGTGGTGACGGCACCCCGCTGGCGCTGGCAGCGCTGATGGCCGGAACGCTGGTCGGCACGGTGAGCAACAACGTGGTCAACGTGCCGCTGCCGGCCATCCTCGCCGAATTCGACGCCCCGCTGGGCAGCGGGGTGTTCGTCGTCGTCGGTTTCCTG
The DNA here is from genome assembly GCF_902705885.1 of Mycolicibacterium austroafricanum. GTDB lineage: Bacteria > Actinomycetota > Actinomycetes > Mycobacteriales > Mycobacteriaceae > Mycobacterium > Mycobacterium vanbaalenii_A. Next base: position 37,433 of record NZ_CACSIP010000015.1, read on the forward strand.
CTGACGTTCACCGCCACCATGCCGCTGGTCGGCTGGATCGGCGACCGCTTCGGCAGACGCAGGGTGTACTGCGTCGCGCTGGTGGGCACCGCGGTGTGCGCCATCGGAGCCGCGACGGCCCCGTCGCTTCCGCTGCTCATCGCGTGGCGCTGCGCAGGCGGCGCTGTCGCGGCTGCCTTCGCGCCCGCAGTCATGGGGCTGCTCACCTGGTTGTTCTCCGGGGAACGCCGGGGGCGGGCGGTCGGGGTGTGGGCCTCGGTGAACGGGATCGGACAGGCCGTGGGGCCGACGATGGGAGGGTTCATCGCCGACGCCGCGGGGTGGCGATGGGTGTTCGTCCCGCTGGTGCCGGTGGCGTTGGCCGGCTTGATCGGCACCATGCTGCACATCCCGGCCTTCCCCGGGTTGCGGATCCCGTTCGACGTCGCCGGTGCGGTTGCGTTGACCGTCGGCTCCGGCGCGCTGATTCTCGGGGTCGCGCTGATCCCGCAGCCCGGAACCTGGGTCGCAGTGATCAGCCTCATCGGGGCGGCAATGGTGATACTGGCCGGTTTCGTCTGGCACAGTCTGCGCACCGACGCACCGTTCGTACAGGTGCGGCTCGTCGCCGAGACGCGGTTCGCCCGTAGCTCGTTGGCGGCGTTTGCGCTGATGTTCAGCCTGGGTGCCACTCTGCTCGCGGTGCCGTTGTTCGTCGTGGACAGTGGGCGATCCACCTCGACTGCGGGGCTGGTGCTGCTGGCCGTGCCCGCGACGATGGTGGTGCTCGGACCGCTCGTCGGGCGATACCAGGACCGCCTCGGGCCCCGCCGGGTGTTGCGCACCGGGCTGACCCTGCTGACCGCGGGACAGCTCGCACTGGCGGTCGCCGTGTCCGGCCGGATCACCGACGAGCGGCTGGAGACGGCGTTCCTGGTGGGCATGCTGGTGGTTACCGGCGTCGGCATCGCGCTCGTCCAGACGCCGGCGGCCACCGGGGCGACGCGGTCACCGGCAGGCGCGCAGGGGACCGGGCTGGGGTTGTACAACCTGATCAGGTTCAGCGGTTCGGCGGTGGGAGCCGCATGGGTGGCGATCGCACTCGACGTGGCCACCTACCCGGTGGTGTTCACCGTTGCCGCCGGCGTCGTGGTACTCGGATTGGTGAGTTCGTTCCTCGGCCCGGATCCGCAGCCGCTGCCACGCTGAGGCTCAGCGGAAGCTGGCTTCCCTTTCGACGGCGGAGCGCACCTCGGTGAGCATGTCGAGCCGGATGGCCAGCCACGCGGTGAACTGATGCTCCGGGAGCCTGATGTCCAGTCCGATCGAGCGGGAGACGCGATCCAGCTTGGCCAGCATGGTGTTCCGGTGGACGCTGAGGGCCCGCGCGGTCGCGTTGACGTTACCGCCGTGGGCGAGGTAACCGGTCAGCGTCTCCAGCAGGTCGGGTGCCGCACGCAGCGGCCCGAGGATGTCGCGCAGCAGCGCCCGGGTGTGTTCGGTGTCGGCGATGTCGGCCAGCACCGTGAAGCTGCGCAGCTCGTGATATGCGGTGGCGCCGTTGCGTCCCAGCCGGCGGGCGATCCCCAGTGCCACGCGTGCCTCGCGGTAGCTGTCGGACACCTGGGTCGCGCCGCGGGCAGGCCGGCCGTACGCGACGGCGACCGGTGCGCCGCGGCGTTGCTCGAGCTCGACGGCCATCGCGTCGGCATAGTCGGTCATCTCGGCCCGCAACTGCTGGTTGGTCTCTCCGCGCAGTGATCGCACGACGACCAGGATGTCGCCGATGACCGTGACGTAGGAACGCACCGACGGATCGGGGGCGACTCCTGCGGCATAGCGCGCCAGCCGCACCATGCTCGCGGCGGGGTTGTCGACCCCGCGGGGGAGCACACCGGGTGCGACGAAGACGCCGAACCGGGTGTCGATGTCGATCTCGTGGTACTCGGCCCGCGCCCGCATGTCATGCTCGCTGGAGAAGCTGCCGTGCACCAGCGCCTGCACAAAATCGCCGCGGGCGCGTTCCTCGGCCTCGTCCACGCTGTGCTGGCGCAACATCTCCGACCCGATTATGGCGGTGGCCTGTTCGGTGATCACCACATGGCGGGCAACGTCGTGCACGCCCGGCTCCGGGGTCGGAACCAGCACCAGCACCCATCCTTCGAAGGCTTTGCCGAGCCGGATCGCACTGGCGATCGCCGTCCACGTGCAACCGTTCGGCCCCTCGACCGTGTCCACGCGGGTCTCATGACCGGCGGTCCGCCGCGCCGCCGGCAGCCCTTCGGCCAGCTTCGGCCGGATTGACGCGACGATCACGTCGGCGGCCTCGGCGCCGAGGCCGTTCTCGGCGACCACGTTGCCGCGGGCATCGAGCGCCACCGCGGGATTGCGGGCCAGGTTGGACACTTCGCGGATCAACATCTGCGAGCCCGCGCCACGGTGGAAGAGCCCGGCCAGCGAGGCGTGCACATGCGTGGAGTAGCGCATCACGTGCACTTCCTGGCTCAGCGCACGTTCGGCGAGCAGACGGTTCAGCGCGGCGAAACCGACCGGGAAGCCCATCTCGATGATCACCAGCCCACTGGGCAGCCCCGACTGCGGGAAGTCCGCCGGCACAGTCCCGTCCACCAGCAGCGTGGTGGCGCCGCGCGCCGCCAGCGCGGTGAGCGTGCCGTGGTTGCCCAGCAGCGCCTGCGGTCGGGTGTAGACCGCCACCCCGTCGAGTGGATCGGGCCGGGAGAGGACCTCGGCCAGCGGCAACACCCAGACCAGCTCCAGGTGCAGACGATCGCCGCCTGCGATTACCCGGGCCTGGGCCATCAGCGATTCGTCGAGCAACCCCGCGACGGTCATCCGATCGTCGTCGTTTCTCGAAGGTGACATCTTCACCTGTCCCAACTGCGCTGATGCGCGGAATTCGGCGTCCGTACATCGAATACACCGAAGTGTTCACCCCACACTATGTGCAGATTGACCATTGAGGCGACCTGAAACAGGTCAATGTGACCCTGCCGTCAGGTTCGGCGCCTTGATAGACATTGCTGCGAGGCATCGTTTCGAGCCCGACATTCCCGAATCCACAAGCGAGGCAACTACATGCATCAGATTCACCGGATCACCCTCGACGACGCACTGCCCCTGCTGGCCGCCGGCCGCGCCAAGGCGGAAGAGATCGGCGTCAAACAGACGCTGTGCGTATGCGACGACGGGGGCAACGTGCTTGCCCTGCATCGCCTTCCGGGTGCCCGGTTGACGGGTGTGGACATCGCGATCGCCAAGGCCTTCACCGCGGCCGGCCATGAGCGCGCCACCCACCTGTTCAACGAGGCGCCGGACGGACCAGCGTTGCCGGGTAACGAGGCCTTCGGCATCAGTCACATGCTGCCGGGTAAGTTCGCGATCTTCGTCGGCGGCTTCCCGCTGGTGTTCGACGGCCAGATCGTCGGCGGGGTGGGCATCAGCGGCGGTAACGGCACACAGGACAAGGCGGTGGGCGCGGCGATGCTCGCCGAGTTCGAGACGCTGACGACCGCCGTCGCCCGGCGCTGACAGCTCATGTGCATCTTGACCGGTCCGGGCGCCCACCGCTGGTGATTGTGTACCTGGTCGGCGTACCTCCGACTGGCTAACGTCGAAGGTGCACAGTCGAATTGGACTCGGCAGGAAGTACCGACCTCCGCATCGGAGCGGAAACCTCACTACGACAAACGATCTCGTCAGAAACTGACGTCGATCTGAAAGGGCTGAACAGATGACCGAACTACTGGGCCGCGACGAGTTCCGCGCGGAGCTGGAGAACGCCATCAAGGGCCGCGAGGCGAAGAACGCGTCGTTCTCCAAGGCTTGGGCCGAGGGCCGGCTGCAGCGACATCACTTCGCGCGGTGGGCCGAGAACCACTTCCACTACGTCGGGCCGTTCGCCGACTACCTGGCCAACATCTACTCCAACACCCCCGACGAGTTCACCGGCGCCAAGGACTTCACGCTGCAGAACATGTACGAGGAGGAACTCGCCGACATCCGGCACACCGACCTGTTGATCAAGTTCGGCGAGGCGTGCGGCACCACCAAGGAACGGATCGAGGACCCGAACAACATGAACGCCATCACCCGGGGACTGCAGTCCTGGTGTTACGCGGTGTCCCAGCGCGAGCACTTCGTCGTGGCCACCGCGGCGTTGGTGGTCGGGCTGGAGTCGCAGGTGCCTAGCATCTACACCAAGCAGATCGTCCCGCTGCGTGAGGTCTACAAGTTCACCGAGGACGAGATCGAGTTCTTCGACCTGCACATCACCTCCGACGTGGTGCACGGCGAGCGCGGCTACCAGATCGTGCTCGACCATGCCGACACCCCGGCACTGCAGCAGCGCTGCCTGCAGATGGTGCGGTGGGGCGCCGAGATGCGGTTTTCCTACACCAAGGGTCTCTACGACAGCTATGTGGCCGCCGAGCTGGAGCCCGCCCTCGTCTGATCGTCTGGATTTCGGCGTGGTTTCGACCGCCCATCGGTCGAAACCACGCCGAAGTCGCCGGAAGGAGCCGTCATGACCGCGGACTGGGTAGCGGTTGCCACCACCAAGGAGCTGAGCCGGCGCCGCAAACTGCGGGTCGAACTCGACGGCGTGGCCATCGCGTTGTTCCAGGCCCAGGATCGGGTGTACGCCTTCGCCGATCTCTGTGTGCACCAGGATCGTTCGCTGTCCCGGGGGACCCTTCTGCACGGCAAGGTGATCTGTCCCGGCCATCAGTGGCAGTTCGACCTGGAGACCGGCTACGAAGCCGATCAGGACCGCTGCCAACCCGTCTACCCGGTGCGCGTCGACGAGAGCGGCACCGTCTACGTGAACCCGACACCGCGGGAGTCACCCCTGCACACCGGAGAGGAGGCGCGGGCATGACCCGTCGCACCTACGTCACGATCGGCGCCGGCCAGGCGGCCGCGGTCGCTGCCCGCACACTGCGCCGCCGCGGATTCGACGGCCGCATCGTGCTCATCGGCGACGAGCCGCATCCCCCGTACCAGCGACCGCCACTGTCCAAGGAATTCCTCGCCGGTGTCGACGGGGAGGACTCCCTGTGGATCCTGCCGCCGAAGTGGGTGGCCGACAACGACATCGACATCGTCACCGGCGCTTCGGTGGCGCGGGTGGATACCCTCTCCGGCGCCGTGGAGCTGGATGGGGGTGCGCCGGTCGCGGCCGACGCGGTGTTGTTCGCCACCGGCGGGAGCGCGCGACGGCTGACGGTGCCCGGGCCGCGGCCGGACCTGGTGCACTACCTGCGCACCCTGGAGGATGCCCGACGGCTGGCGCCGCTACTGACACCGGGACGCCGGTTGGCGCTCATCGGCGGCGGTTTCATCGGGCTCGAGATCGCCGCCACCGCGGCATCGTCAGGTGCCGCGGTCACGGTCGTCGAGACAGACCCGGTACCGCTCGGCCGAATCGTCGGGCCACAGATGGGGGAGTTGGTCGCGCAGCTGCACCGTGACAACGGTATCGACATCCGCTGCGGTGCCCCGGTCTCCGGGGTGCGCACCACCGCCGAAGGCGTGCTCATCGACATCGAGGGCGCGGCGGCGCCGGTGGAAGCCGACGCGGTGGTGGTCGGCATCGGGATGGTGCCCAATGTCGGCACCGCCATCGCGTCGGGGCTGCAGGTGGACAACGGCATCGTCGTCGACGCCGCGGGCCGCACGTCGGTCCCCAACGTCTACGCCGCCGGTGACGTCGCCCGGCGGTTCTCCGCACGGGCCGGCAGGCACGTACGACTGGAGCACTTCGACAACGCGAGCCGCCAGGGTGCCGCGGTGGCCCACGCCATGCTCGGCAGGGACGCCGTCTGTGACGAACCGAACTGGTTCTGGTCGGACCAGTTCGGCCGCAACCTCCAATTCGTCGGAACGGCACGCGGTGAGCCGGTCATCCGGGGCGATCGTGACACCCTCGAGTTCACCGCTTTCTACTTCGACGGCGGAACCCTGTGCGGAGCCTTCACCGTCGAGCGGGGCGAGGACATCGCCGCGGCCCGGGAACTGCTCGGCCGCACAGTCGACGCGTCCACCCTGTGCGACGACGACGTCGATCTGTTCGATCTCGTGTACGACGAAGAACCGGAGCTGGAAGCGCAGGTACGGACATGATCGAAGGTGCGAACTTCATCGACGGAAGCTGGGTGCCGGCAGTCTCCGGCCAGACCTTCACCAGGCGCAACCCGGCTGATCCGGCCGACGTCATCGGCACCTTCCCGGCCTCGGGACCCGACGACGTCCGCATTGCGGTCGACGCGTTGGACAAGGCGGCGCCGGAGTGGGCGGCGACTTCGCCGGAGCGGCGGGCAGCGATCCTGGAGTCTGCTGCGATGCAACTGGAATCCCGGTCGGCCCAGCTGATCGGTGAACTGGTGCGCGAGGAGGGCAAGACCACCGCCGAGGCCACCATGGAGGTCAGCCGGACACCGGCGAACCTGCGGTTCTACGCTGCGGAAGCGACCCGGTGCGCCGGCGCGACCTACCCTGCCGCCGGCGAGACGTTGCTGTACACGATTCGCGAGCCGGTCGGCATCGTCGGCGCGATCACCCCGTGGAACTTCCCGCTGAACATCCCGTCCCGCAAGCTGGGGCCCGCGTTGGCCGTCGGAAATCCCGTGGTGTTCAAGCCGTCTGAGGTCACCCCGCTGATGGGCCAACGGCTGGTCGAGGCACTGCTGGCCGGGGGGCTGCCTGCCCAGGCGATCGCGCTGGTGCAGGGCGCAGGTCCGGCAGGCGCGGCGGTGGCCGGCGACGAGCGCGTCGCGGCGTTGACGTTCACCGGCTCGACCCGGGTCGGCCGGCTGCTGCACGGCCAGGTGGGCCCGCACCGCCGGGTGCAGCTCGAGATGGGCGGCAAGAACCCGGTGGTCGTGGCCGACGACGCCGATCCGGATCGGGCTGCGGCACTGATCGTCAAGGGCGCGTTCGGCCTGTCCGGCCAGGCGTGCACCGGGACCAGCCGGGTGATTGCCACCGCGGCGCTGCACGACGCGGTGCTCGAGCGCGTCGTCGCCCGGGCGCGGGCCCTGCGGGTGGGGCCCGGCGCAGCGGCCGACGTGGACATGGGTGCGCTGGCCAACGCGGAGCAGTTGCAGAAGTTCACCGACTACGTACGCATCGGCACCGACGAGGGGGCCACGCTGTGCTGCGGCGGCGACACTGTGACCGTTGCCGGTAGTCCCGGTGGTTTCTTCGTCCGCTCCGCAGTGTTCAGCGACGCCGAACCGCACATGCGGATCGTCACAGACGAAGTGTTCGGTCCACTGCTCGCGTTCCAACGTGCCGGCTCACTCGACGAGGCGATCGACCTGGCCAATGCCACCGAGTTCGGGTTGTCGGCTGCCATCGTCACCGGCGACCTCGCCGTCGCGCAACGCTTCGCCAGGACTTCCCGCAGTGGGCTGGTGAAGATCAACCAGCCCACCACCGGGATGGCGATGAACGCGCCCTTCGGCGGCTACAAGTCATCGTCCACCGCGACGTTCAAGGAGCAGGCCGGTGCCTCGATGATGGAGTTCTACCTCAATGAGAAGACGGTCTACCTCAACCCCGTCGCCTGACGGCCCGAAGAGAATGCGGAGTACGGCAATGGAATTCGTTCGTGTGGCTCGGTCGGGCCAGGTCCCCGAAGGGATCGTGCGGCGGTTCTACGCCGGCGAGCACGAGTTCGCCGTGGCCCGGCTGGGCGGCAAGGCCTACGCGACGTCGAACTACTGCACGCACCTGGACTGCCTGCTGTCCTCGGGCAAACTCCGCGATGATGGCATCGGATGCTCCTGTCACGGTAGCGCTTTCGATCTCGAAACCGGCGAACCCATCAGCCCACCGGCCACCGAACCCATCAAGACCTTCCCCGTGGAGGAACGTGACGGTGAGATCTTCGTCGGGGTGCGACCCGGTGAGGCGCCAGCGGGCCCGACCCGGCGGATGCGCCGGGAACTCTGATGACCGAAGGGATTCGGCCGGCGACGCTCTCAGTCGGCGCGATGGTCAGCAGCAGCCACCCGGCTGCCAGCCTCGCCGGGGCACGGGTCCTGGCCGACGGGGGTAACGCGATCGACGCCACGCTGGCAATGGCGTCGATGACGTGGCTGACCCTGCCCGGGCAGTGTGGCATCGGTGGCGACGCGTTCGCGATCGTCCGCGAACCCGACGGCCGGGTCTGGACGATCAACGGCTCCGGCTTCGGACCCGACGGCGGGACCTCGGAATTCTACACGGCGCGAGGGATTTCCAGCATTCCACTGGACGGGCCGCTGGCGGTGGCGGTGCCTGGAGCGCCCGCCGCTCTGGCCGCACTGCACATCGGTGGCGCCACCAGGGCGCTGACCGAGTTGTGGGAGCCGGCGGCCCGCGCAGCCGAGGACGGTTTGCCCTGTTCGGCACGCACCTCCGGAGACGTCGCGACCGCGCTGGCTGCAGTGCGCGCCGACCCCGGGCTGTCACAGGTGTACACCCGCACCGGCGCCGCTCCTCATCTCGGGGCCAGGATGGCCAACCCGCAGTTGGCCGGATCGATCCGGTCCTTGGCCCGCGACCCCGGCGGCTTCTACACCGGGGAGTTCGGCCACCGGGCCGTGTCCGCGTTGCAGGCCGGTGGCGCACCGTTCAGCGGTGACGAATGGGCCGCCGGTGGCGTGATCAGTCCGGAGCCTGCGATCACCGGGCGCTACGCCGGTGCCGTCGTCCACCAGACCCCGCTGCCGACTCCGGGCTGGATGGTGCTGCAGCAGGCCGCCCTGTGTGATGCCGAGGTGGGTTTCCACGGCTGGATGTCGCTGCCGGCGATCGACCGGCTGGCCCGCGCGGCGCGGCTGGCGTTCACCGACCGGCTTGCGCTGTGCGGCAGTCAGAACGACGGCGCGCACTACGTGCTGGAACCCGAACGGATCGAAGCCCAGCGTCATGACCTCGACGAGCGACGTGAGAAGTGGGCGCCGATCGAGGTCGCCGCCGGCGACACCACGTCGACGGTCGCCGTCGACGCCGACGGTCGCGCCGTCAGCTTCATCCACTCGCTGGCCTTCACGTTCGGCGCGAGGTTCACCGTGCCGGGGACCGGGGTGGTGCTCAACAACCGCCTGGGCCGCGGCGCCTACCTGATTCCCGGACACCCCAACGAGGTGGCGCCGCGCCGGAAACCGCTGCACACCCTCAACGCCTGGATCGTCACCGACGACAACGGTGCGCTGCTGCACGTCGGCAACACCCCGGGGGGCGACGGCCAGGTGCAGTGGAACATGCAGATGCTCTCGCACCTGCTCGATCACGGCCTGGACCCGGCAGAGACGGTCTCGGCGCCCCGATTCACGGTCTTCCCCGGATCGGATGCCGACGTGCTCGGGGCAACGGCAGAACTGCGCGTGGAGGAGACCCTGGCTCCGACACTGCGTGCGGAGCTGTCGGCCGTCGGACACCACGTGGTGGTTCAGCCAGCCCTCGGGGGAGGCGGCAGCGCACAGGTCATCTCCCGCGACGAGCGTGGGATCCTCAGCGGCGCAGCCGATCCGCGGCAAGAAGGGATCGCGCTCGGTGTCGACTGACCCCGGACCGCCCGCGCCGCAGGGCGATTACGTGCCGGCGATCTGCCACGGCGGGGTCATCTACACCGCGGGCATGACCCCGCGGCGAGACGGCGTCCTGACGGTGACCGGTGTGGTGGGGCGGACCCTGACCGCGGCGCAGGCGCGTGCGGCCGCGGGCCTGGCCGCGACCAATGCCCTCGCGGCCGCCAGATCGGTCCTGCCGCGGGACTCGACCGGGCTGCGCTGTCTGCAGATGACGATCTACGTCGCGTGCACGGCAGAGTTCACCGAGGCTTCGATGGTGGCCGACGGCGCCTCCGAGGCGATCACGGCGGCGCTCGGCGCCGGCGCCTTGCCGGCCCGCAGTGCCATCGGGGTATCGGCGCTGCCGTCCGGCGCGCCCGTCGAAGTGCAGCTGGTTGCCGCTGCGCTGGAGAATGTGCACAGGGCGTGACGACATCATGTGTGCGCTGTGGTCATTGCCGGGAGATCCACGGTTGGAAAGACTCTCGCCAACTGCGGTTCATCCCGGTTCGTCCGGCGTCGAGCCGCTCCCGATTGGATGGTGATGTCTGTGTCGATCGCTCACTGGATGTACCTGCTCGGCCTCGTGGCACTGATCGCGACCGTCGTCGCCAAGAGAAACGTCATCGCGCCGGCGATGATCGCAACATTTCTCACGGGGGTGGCCTACTCCGGGAGCGTCACCACGGGCCTGGGCGCAGTGTTCAATGCGGCCATCATCGGCACCCGTGAGCTGCTGCCGATCTTCATCATCATCGCTCTGGTCACCGCGATGCTCGGCGCGGTCCGCAACGCGGGCGCCGACACCATCATGATCCGGCCGTTGCGCGGCTTGTTCCGCAACGGTCACATCTCCTACCTGGTGCTTGCGGTGGTGACGTTTCTGCTGTCACTGTCGTTCTGGCCCACCCCGGTGCTGCCGTTGATCGCGGCGATCCTGCTGCCGGCGGCCGTGCGGGTCGGCCTACCGCCATTCGGGGCCGCGCTGGCCATCGCCATCGCCGGTCAAGGCATGGCACTGAGTTCGGATCTGGTCATGGGTGTGGCACCGGCACTCTCTGCCGAGGGGGCGGGGGTCTCCGCGAGCCTCATCGCCAACCGGGCGACGATCATTGCGCTGATCGCAGGCGTGGTGGCGTTGACGATCGCCTACCTTCGCGACGTCCGCACCAAGATGCTCGATCCCGTCGCCGCCTCGGAGGTGACGCTACCCGTCGCAGAAGCTTCCGCCGGTCCGGTCGGACCGATACAGTCCGCCACCGAAAGCGGTTCCGGTGCTGGCGATTCGGTTGCCGTTCGGGTACGCACCGGCGAGTCGACGTCGCCGACCACGAAGGCGCGGCTCATCGCGATCGCGGTGCCCGCCCTGTTCGCTGTCTTGCTGGCCTACATGCTGTTGGGCCGCTTCACGCCGTGGATCCCGAACGTCGACGAGGGACTCGGGGCGCCACTGGTGGGCGGGGCCGCCGCGCTGGCGCTGGTGGCCATCAGCTTCCTGGACGGTCGCAAGAGTTGGCTGGGCGACGTCGGAGAGCACTTCACCGATGGCATCACGTTCGCGTTCCGGTCGATGGGGATGGTGATCCCGGTCGCGGGGTTCGTCTACATGGGGCTGTCGGACTATTCCGGGGCCATCCTCGACCTGCCGCCGGATGCGCCCGCTCCGGGCTTCCTGATCGACGCGGTCGCCTCGGTGCAGCCACTTATCCCGCAGATACCGGTGTTCGCTGCGTTTGCGATGCTGCTGATCGGCATGGTGATCGGCCTCGACGGCAGTGGCTGGCCGGGATTGCCGTTCACCGGGTCGTTGGCCGCATCGCTCGGTGAGGGTTCGGGCGCCGACGTCGCCACGCTTGCTGCGATCGCCCAGAACGGGGCCAGTTGGACCGGCGGCGGCACCCTGGTCATCTGGTCGTCGCTCATCGTCGTCGCCGGCCTCACCGGTGTCTCGGTGATGGACCTGGCGCGGCGACTGTTCGTGCCGGTGGTGTGCGGGCTCGTGGTGGCCACCTCGGTTGTGTCGATAATGCTGTTGTGAACGGCGCAACGAACGGCAGCGTGCCCGCGGGCGCGACGGTGGTCGAAACGGCCGCGCGTGTCCGCTCGGGCGACGTGAGCGCCAGTGATGTTGTGAGCAGGACACTTTCGCTTGTCGAACAGCTCAACGCCGACCTGAACGCGTTTGTCCACATCGACACCGAATGGGCGCTCGAACTGGCCCGTGACATCGACGCCAAGGTGGCACGCGGCGTCGACCCTGGTCCGTTGGCGGGCGTGCCGATGGGTGTCAAGGAACTACAGGCGGTCGCGGGATGGCCCTGTGCGATGGGCAGCACGCTGTACTCCGACCGGATCGCCGACCACACCTGCACGCTGGTGGCGCGGGCCGTCGCTGCCGGTGCGGTGCCGATCGGCGTGACCGCATCGCCGGAGTTCGGCCGCGCCTCCTACACCGCGTCGGCGCTGCACGGCGTCACCCGTAACCCGTGGAACACCGATCTGACACCCGGCGGATCCAGCGGAGGGTCTGCGGCCGCGGTAGCCGCCGGCATGGTGCCCATGGCCACCGGGACCGACGGCGCCGGCTCGATCCGTATCCCTGCCTCGTACTGCGGGCTGGTGGGTTTCAAGGCCACTTACGGGCTGGTTCCGCGCGGTCCGCGGCATCGGGGGGTCGCCGACAACGACCACTACGGGGTGCTGACCCGCACCGTCGCCGACACCGCCCGGTTCCTGGACTGTGTGTGCGGAGTGGACGATTACGACCGGGCCTCGCTGCCCGCCCCGCCGTTCCGCTACGAGGACCGGCTTTTCGCAACGGATCTGAGCGAGCTGCGGGTGGCCTTCACGCCGACACTTGGAAACGCGCCGTGTGATCCGCGGGTGGCGGCCGTCACCGAGTCGGCGGCGGAGATGTTCATCGCAGCGACCGGTGCCCGCCGGGTGCCGGTAAACGTGACGGTCGATGCTGCGTGCGGGACGGCCTTCCGCGCCTTGTCGGCACCGGAGGTCTACGGCCAGGTCCGCGCTGCGCTCCCCGGGCGCGACATGCACCCGTCGGTGCGTCGCTACGTCGAGGCAGCCGAGGCGCTGGGCCCGGACGCGCTCGTGCACGCTCATGAAACCCGCGCGGCCTTGGTGGCCGAGATGGCCGTGGCGTTCGAGGGTTTTGACCTGCTGCTCACCCCAGCCACGCAGGTTCCTGCGTTTCCGGCCGAGGGACCGATGCCGACCGAGATCGCGGGCCAACCCGTGGATCACTGGGGCGCGCTGGCGGTCACGTTTCCGTTCAACCTGACCGGTCAGCCGGCGATCTCGGTCCCCGCGGGACGCGTCGGCGGGGCGCCGGTGGGACTGCAGATCGTCGGCCGGCGGCACGCTGACGCGCTGGTGCTGGCGGCGGCCGCGGCGTTCGAAGGCATGGCCTGACCGATAACTGCAGGTCGCCACGATTTGGAGCATTCCAAGAGCTCACCTAGTATATGGGGGTTGCCTTGGGCAGACCTCGGTTGTCTTTCGCAGATGACCCTGCGTGCTCTTCGGTGACAAAGACCGCGTACGTCAGGGTCGGTAATCCTGCGTGCATACAGAATAACCAGGTCAAGGAGATCGAGTGATTCAGCAGGAATCGCGTCTCAAGGTCGCCGACAACACGGGCGCCAAGGAGATCTTGTGCATCCGCGTGCTCGGCGGATCGGGGCGGCGCTACGCCGGCATCGGTGATGTCATCGTCGCGACCGTGAAGGACGCAATCCCCGGCGGCAACGTCAAGCGCGGCGACGTCGTCAAGGCCGTGATCGTGCGCACCGTCAAGGAGCGCCGTCGCGCCGACGGCAGCTACATCCGGTTCGACGAGAACGCCGCCGTCATCATCAAGCCCGACAACGACCCGCGCGGTACCCGCATCTTCGGGCCGGTCGGTCGCGAATTGCGCGAGAAGCGCTTCATGAAGATCGTCTCGCTCGCCCCGGAGGTGTTGTAGATGAAGGTCCGCAAGGGCGACACGGTGCTCGTGATCTCGGGCAAGGACAAGGGTGCCAAGGGCAAGGTCCTGGTGGCTTACCCGACCCGCGACAAGGTGCTCGTCGAGGGCGTCAACCGGATCAAGAAGCACACCCCCGAATCACGCACGGAACGCGGTGCGTCCTCCGGCGGCATCGTCACCCAGGAAGCGCCGATCTCGGTGAGCAACGTGATGGTGATCGATTCCGACGGAAAGCCGTCCCGCGTCGGCTACCGCAAGGATGACGAGACCGGCAAGAACGTCCGGATCGCCAAGAGCAATGGCAAGGATCTGTGAAATGACCACAACTGAGAAGGCCCTGCCGCGCCTCAAGCAGCGCTACCGCGAGGAGATCCGCGAGTCGCTGCAGAAGGAATTCGGCTACGCCAACGTCATGCAGATCCCCGGCGTGGTCAAGGTCGTGGTGAACATGGGTGTCGGCGACGCCGCCCGTGACGCCAAGCTGATCAACGGCGCGGTCAACGACCTCGCCCTGATCACCGGGCAGAAGCCCGAGGTCCGCAAGGCCCGCAAGTCGATCGCGCAGTTCAAGCTGCGTGAAGGCATGCCGATCGGCGCCCGGGTCACGCTGCGCGGCGACCGGATGTGGGAGTTCCTCGACCGGTTGACCTCGATCGCGCTGCCCCGTATCCGCGACTTCCGTGGCCTGAACCCCAAGCAGTTCGACGGCACCGGCAACTACACCTTCGGGCTGAACGAGCAGTCGATGTTCCACGAGATCAACATCGACGACATCGACCGGCCCCGTGGCATGGACATCACCGTCGTCACCTCGGCGACGACCGACGACGAAGGACGAGCGCTGCTGCGGGCGCTGGGCTTTCCGTTCAAGGAGAACTGAGCAGATGGCAAAGAAGGCTCTGGTCAACAAGGCCAACAAGAAGCCCAAGTTCAAGGTGCGTGGCTACACGCGCTGCAACAGGTGCGGCCGTCCGCACGCGGTGTTCCGCAAGTTCGGCCTGTGCCGGATCTGCCTTCGCGAGATGGCGCACGCCGGCGAACTGCCCGGTGTGCAGAAGTCCAGCTGGTAAGACAGTCGACCCCCAAACTTCAACTCCAATAACAGGTTGCGGTAGGCCTCCCGAAATCTTCTCGGAGGAACCGCCGCGAGAAAGGTGAACCGGCTGTCATGACCATGACGGACCCGATCGCAGACTTCCTCACACGTCTGCGCAACGCCAATTCGGCGTACCACGACGAAGTGACCCTGCCGCACAGCAAGATCAAGGCCAACATCGCCGAGATCCTCAAGGCAGAGGGTTACATCACCGACTTCCACACCGAGGATGCCCGCGTGGGCAAGGCGCTTGTGGTGCAACTGAAGTACGGCCCGAGCCGGGAACGCAGCATCGCCGGCCTGCGCCGGGTCTCCAAGCCCGGCCTGCGTGTGTATGCAAAATCCACCAATCTGCCGCGGGTGCTGGGTGGCCTCGGCGTGGCGATCATCTCCACGTCGTCGGGGTTGCTCACCGACCGCCAGGCATCACGACAAGGCGTGGGCGGCGAAGTCCTCGCGTACGTCTGGTAGCGGGGAGGAACAGGCAATGTCACGTATTGGAAAGCAGCCGGTTGCGATTCCCACCGGAGTGGACGTGACCATCGATGGTCAGAAGGTGTCCGTCAAGGGCCCCAAGGGCACGCTGGAACTCGCTGTCGCAGAGCCGATCACGGTGTCCCGCGACGACGACGGCGCGGTCGTGGTCACCCGTCCCGACGACGAGCGGCGCAATCGCTCGTTGCACGGGCTGTCCCGGACCCTGGTGGCCAACCTGGTCACCGGTGTCACCGAGGGCTACACCACCAAGATGGAGATCTTCGGCGTCGGCTACCGCGTGGTGGCCAAGGGCAACACCCTGGAGTTCGCGCTGGGTTACAGCCACCCGGTCGTGATCGAGGCTCCCGAGGGCATCACCTTCGCGGTCGAGACGCCCACCAAATTCTCGATCTCGGGGATCGACAAGCAGAAGGTCGGACAGATCTCGGCGAACATCCGCCGCCTGCGCCGTCCCGACCCGTACAAGGGCAAGGGCGTTCGCTACGAGGGTGAGCAGATCCGTCGCAAGGTCGGAAAGACGGGTAAGTAGACATGGCTACCAACACCAAAGAAACCGTGCGCAAGCCGGTGGGACAGAACATCTCCGAGGCGCGGCGCAGGTCGCGGCTGCGGCGGCATGCACGGTTGCGCAAGAAGGTCTCCGGCACCGCGCAGCGGCCCCGCCTGGTGGTCAACCGTTCGGCGCGGCACATCCACGTTCAGTTGGTCGACGACTCCGAAGGCGTCACGCTGGCCGCGGCGTCGTCGATCGAAGCCGACGTGCGGGCCGTCGACGGGGACAAGAAGGCTCACAGCACTCGGGTCGGGCAGCTCATCGCCGAGCGCGCCAAGGCCGCGGGCATCGAGGAGGTCGTCTTCGACCGCGGTGGGTACACCTACGGCGGACGGATCGCGGCGCTGGCCGATGCCGCGCGCGAAGGCGGGTTGAAGTTCTAGATGACGATTCCCAATAAAAACGGAAGGAATGCATGATGGCCGAGCAGGCTGTTGGAGCCGGCGGGCCCTCGAGCACAGGAGGCCGCGACGGCAGAGGAGCGCGCTCCGACGACCGTGGAGGCCGCAGTGGCGGCCGCCGCGATGACCGTGGTGGCGGCCGTGGCCGCGACGGCGGTGACAAGAGCAACTACATCGAGCGCGTCGTCGCGATCAACCGCGTGTCCAAGGTGGTCAAGGGCGGCCGCCGGTTCAGCTTCACCGCGCTGGTGATCGTCGGCGACGGCGCCGGCATGGTCGGTGTCGGATACGGCAAGGCCAAGGAAGTTCCCGCCGCGATCGCCAAGGGTGTCGAAGAGGCCCGTAAGGGCTTTTTCCGCGTTCCGTTGATCGGCGGCACTGTCACACATCCCGTTCAGGGAGAGGCGGCAGCCGGGGTGGTCATGCTCCGCCCGGCCAGCCCGGGTACCGGTGTCATCGCCGGTGGCGCCGCGCGTGCCGTACTGGAATGCGCCGGGGTGCACGACATCCTGGCCAAGTCGCTGGGCAGTGACAACGCGATCAACGTCGTGCACGCCACCGTCGCCGCGCTGAAGCTGCTGCAGCGTCCCGAAGAGGTCGCGGCTCGCCGCGGCCTGCCGATCGAAGATGTAGCGCCCGCGAGGATGCTCAAGGCCCGCCGTGAGGCGGACGCCCTGGCCGCCAGCGCAGCGCGTGAAGGAACGGCATAACCACCATGGCTGAACTCAAGATCACCCAGGTGCGCAGCACCATCGGTGCGCGCTGGAAGCAGCGGGAGTCCCTTCGGACGCTCGGTCTGCGCAAGATCCGCCAGTCCGTGGTCCGGGAGGACAACTCCCAGACCCGTGGACTGATCAAGACCGTCCACCACCTGGTGACGGTTGAGGAGGTCTGAGATGACGATCAAATTGCACGATCTGCGGCCCGCACCGGGCTCGAAGACCGCCAAGACCCGCGTGGGTCGCGGCGAAGGTTCCAAGGGCAAGACCGCCGGCCGCGGCACCAAGGGCACCAAGGCGCGTAAGAACGTCCCCGCGACGTTCGAAGGTGGCCAGATGCCGATCCACATGCGGCTGCCGAAGCTCAAGGGCTTCAAGAACCGCTTCCGCACCGAGTACGACGTCGTCAACGTCGCCGACATCAGCAAGCTGTTCCCCAACGGTGGCACCGTCGGTGTCGCCGAGTTGGTGGCGGCCGGCGCGGTGCGCAAGAACACGTTGGTGAAGGTTCTCGGCGACGGCAAGCTGGCCGTCAAGGTCGACGTCACCGCCAACAAGTTCAGCGCGACTGCCCGCGAGAAGATCACCGCCGCGGGTGGAACCGCCACCGAACTCTGATCGCACTGCTCCTACAGAGAACCCCCGCTTCGGCGGGGGTTCTTTGCATCAGCCGCCGTAACGCGTCGCGCGTCCGGCGCGATTAGACTCTGCGTACACCCATCGAGGAGAACCCCCAATGATCAGTGACCGACGTGCCGTCGCCGCAGCGATGGTCGCCGCAGGATTCTCCCTGTTCGTCGCCGCAGCCCCCGCCCATGCCGACACCCCCGATGAACGGTTCACCCAGGCGGTGAACACCCTGGGCATCCAGGTGGCACCCGACACCGACCTCCCGGCGGTGGGCAAGCAGGTGTGCGGGATGTTCGCGTCCCAGGTGGTGACCAGTGTGAACCCGGTGCCGGCGGTGCGCGGTGTCGTGACCACGCTGCAGGACAGCGGAATCAACCGTGACCAGGCGGTTGGTCTGATGCGGGCCTCGGTCGGCATCTACTGCCCGCAGTACGCGCGGTTCATCGGACGTTAGGGGAGCGACGCCGCGTCGGTAGGCTCGATCCATGTTCTCCTTCCTGACCGACGTACCTGGGCTCGACGACGTGCGGGCGCTGGCCCGCAAGGTCGACACCGCCCGCCACCACGGTGTGCCGGACGGCTGCATCCTCGAACTCGATCTGCAGTCGGTGCCCCAGGAGACCGGCGGATTCGACCCGCTGATGCTGATCAATGCCTCCGGCAGGCCGCTGCTGCTGCGGGAGACCGTCGAGGCCATCCATCGCGCTGCCGAAGACCCGCGGGTCGCCGGCCTGATCGCCCGGATCCAGATCCCGGCGGCCTCACCCGGACCGGTTCAGGAACTGCGCGAGGCGATCGTGGCGTTCACCGCCCGCAAGCCGTCGGTCGCCTGGGCCGAGACCTACCCGGGCACGTTGTCCTACTACCTGGCATCGGCTTTCGGCGAGGTGTGGATGCAGCCCTCGGGCACCGTCGGGCTGGTCGGGTTCGCCACCAGCGCACTGTTCCTGCGCGACGCCCTGGCCAAGGCCGGCGTCGAGGCGCAGTTCGTCGCCCGTGGCGAATACAAGTCGGCGGCAAACGTTTTCACCCAGGACGGCTACACCGACTCGCACCGGGAGGCGGACAGCCGCCTGGTCGAGAGCCTGCACGCACAGGTGTGGGAGGCGGTGGCGGCCTCGCGGGGTATCGAGACCGCCGCGCTGGACGCACTGGCCGACAAGGCGCCACTGCTGCGCGACGCTGCGGTGACCGGGGGGCTGGTCGACCGCATCGGGTTCCGCGACGAGGCCTATGCGCGGATCGCGCAGCTCGGTGGGGGCGACGCGGGATCCGATGCCGCGTCCGATGCCGAAGGTGACGATGCGCCACCGAGGCTGTTTCTGGCGCGCTACGCGAAGTCCAAGGGGCCGTCGGTGTCGCTGCCGGGCCTCAAGGGGCGGCCGACGATCGCGGTCGTCACGTTGGCCGGTCCCATCGTCAGCGGGCGGGGCCGGCAGATGTCTCCGTTGGGCTCGCCCAGCGCCGGTGGCGACACCATCGCCGCCGCGCTGCGCGAAGCGGTGGCCGATGAGGACGTCTCGGCGATCGTGCTGCGGGTGGACAGCCCCGGTGGTTCGGTGACCGGGTCGGAGACCGTGTGGCGGGAAGTCGTCCGTGCCCGGGCCGCCGGGAAGCCCGTGGTGGCGTCGATGGGGGCGGTCGCCGCTTCCGGGGGCTACTACGTCTCGATGGCCGCGGACAAGATCGTCGCCAACCCCGGCACCCTCACCGGTTCCATCGGTGTGGTCACCGGCAAGCTCGTCGCCCGTGAGCTCAAGGGGCGCCTCGGGGTCGGGTCCGACAGCGTGCGCACCAACGCCAACGCCGATGCCTGGTCGGTCGACGCACCGTTCACCGACGAACAGCACGCACAGGTGGTGGCCGAGGCGGACCTGTTCTACACCGACTTCGTGCAGCGGGTGGCCGACGGCCGGGACCTGACCGTCGAGGAGGTCGAAGGGGTGGCCAGGGGCCGGGTGTGGACCGGAGCCGACGCGGCCGAGCGCGGTCTGGTCGACGAGCTCGGCGGCCTGCGCACCGCGATCCGCCGTGCCAAGGTCCTCGCCGGGGTGGACCCCGACGAGAAGGTGACCGTCATGAACCTGCCGGGTTCTTCGTTGCGGGACATGTTGCGGCCCAAGCCCTCCTCGCAGCCCGCCGCGGCGTCGCTGCCCGACGCGGTCGGGGCGCTGCTGGTGGCGTCGGTGGCCGGGGCGGTCGACGGCACCCAACGCTCGCTGAGCGGCACCAACGCACTGTGGCTCGGCGGCTGGCGGTTCTAAGTCGCCAGCCGCGCGCTGACGTAGACGATCTCGCCGAGAACGTCGTCGTCCTCGGTGGTCGGCACGGCGAGTCCGAAGTGTCGCAACAACTCGTCGCGCGGTGAACCGGTTACCTGCCAACCGCTTTCGCGCAGGTATTCCATCACGTGGCTGCGTCGGCCTGCGTACACCAGCGAGGCCATGTCGATCTCGAGACCGTGGTCGGCCAGCGGCGCCGTCATCTCGCGGGCCTTCTCGGCATCAAAATCCAGGATGCCCGGCGCGTACTCGGTGCCGACCGTGCTGCCCGCCGCAGACAGGCCGGTGATCAGGTCGAACAACCGGTCCTGGGCTTCGGGAGGCAGGTAGATGAGCAACCCCTCGGCGAGCCAGGCGGTCGGTTGTGATGCGTCGAATCCCGCGTCCTGCAACGCAGTCGGCCAATCGTCACGCAGATCGATCGACACCGTCCGCCGTGTCGCGGTCGGTTCGGCGCCGAGGTCGGCCAACGTCTGTGACTTGAAGGCGATCACGTCGGGTTGGTCGATCTCGTAGACCACGGTGCCGTCCGGCCACGGCAACCGGTAGGCCCGTGCGTCGAGCCCGGAAGCCAGGATGACCACCTGGCGCACCCCATCGGCGGTCGCCGCGGTCAGGTAGTCGTCGAAGAACCTGGTGCGCACCGCCATCGCGTCGATCATCTTCTGCATGCGTTCGGGTGAGCTGCCCGGGATCTGCGACAGGTCGAGCTCGCCGTCGAGCATGCTGGTGAAGAAGTGCAGACCCACCGCCCGGACCAGGGGAGCGGCGAACGGATCGTCGATCAGCCCGCGCGGATCGGCGGACGCGATCGCCCGCCCGGCGGCGACCATCGTCGCCGTGGCGCCGACGCTGGAGGCAAGATCCCAGGTGTCGCCGTCGCTGCGGGTCATCGTCCGTCCTACCTGACCGCGGTGATGTAGCGGATCTCGGCGAAGCCCTCGTCGTCGTCGAGCGGTGCCATCCCGTACCTGACGAGCAGGTCGTTGGCGGGCGCCGAGGTGGTGCGCCAACCGTGACCCTGCAGGTAGTCGGCGACCTCTGCGCGGTCGCCGAGGAACACCAACTCCGAGAAGTCGATGTCGAACCCGTGGTCGCGCCACCGCCCTGAGTTGCTCTGCATGCGGTTGCGGACCTGCTCGTCGTCCTCGGCGCGGTGCGGGGGCACGCCTTCGGCGGCCAGTCGGCTGCCCTCGGCGCTGAGTTCGGTGATCCGGTCGAGCAGCCGGTCCTGGGCGTCGGGCGGGAGGTATCCGAACAACCCCTCGGCGATCCACGCCGTCGGCTTGGCCGCGTCGAAGCCGGCGTCGGCGAGCGCGGCGGGCCAGTCGTGACGCAGATCGACCCCGACCGGCCGCAGCTCCGCACTCGGTGTGGCGCCGAGACCTGCCAATGTCGTGGTCTTGAACTCGATCACCTCGGCCTGGTCGATCTCGAAGACCACCATGTCCTGCGGCCAGTTCAGCCGGTAGGCCCGGGCGTCCAGGCCGGAGGCCAGGATGACGGCCTGGCGGATCCCCGTTGTGGTGGCGTCGGCGAAGAAGTCGTCGAAGAAGCGGGTTCGGGCGGCCATTCCGTCGGCGAACCGGCGAATGCCGACGGGGGAGTCGTTGCTGTGGAGATCCTCAGGCGACAGCTCCCCGGTGGCCAGCTTGGTGAAGAAGTCGACGCCGACCGCCAGCACCAGGGGGGCGGCGTAAGGGTCGTCGATCACCGGGTTGCGGGCCCGACTGGCGACGGCGCGGGCAGCCGCGACCATCGTCGCGGTGGCGCCGACGCTGGAGGCGAGGTCCCAGGTGTCACCGTCGGTGCGTGGCATCGTCTGCTCCCCAACTAATTAGGTGTAATAATGAACCACCGTCGACTGTACGCCGACCGCGAGCGGATTCGGGTGGGGCAACATGCTCCTGTTAGTCTCGTAGACTGTTTGAACGCGTGACTTGCGCAGGCCGTATGCCTGCTCGTGCCGTCGCGCGCACGACTTAACCGAACGCTGGTCACGCCAGCCACATGAGCACGCCGCGATCATCAGGCCGTGCAGGAGGAAAGAGTGCTCTCGGCTTTCATCTCTTCGCTCAGAACACCGGACCTGAGACGAAAGATCCTGTTCACCCTGGGCATCGTCGTTCTCTACCGCGTGGGCGCCTCGATACCGTCCCCCGGTGTCAACTACCCGAACGTCCAGCAGTGCATCGCCCAGGTCAGCGGCGGTGAGTCGGGGCAGATCTACTCGCTGATCAACTTGTTCTCCGGCGGTGCCCTGCTGCAGCTGTCGGTGTTCGCGGTGGGCATCATGCCCTACATCACCGCCAGCATCATCGTCCAGCTGCTGACCGTCGTCATCCCGCGCTTCGAGCAGTTGCGCAAGGAAGGCCAGGCCGGCCAGACCAAGATGACGCAGTACACCCGGTACCTGGCGATCGCGCTGGCGATCCTGCAGGCCACCAGCATCGTGGCGCTGGCTGCCAACGGCGGGCTGCTGCAGGGCTGCTCGCTCGACATCATCCAGGGCCAGAGCGAGGGCCTGAACATCACCACGCTGGCCGTCATGGTCATCGTGATGACCGCCGGCGCGGCGCTGGTCATGTGGATGGGCGAGCTGGCGACCGAGCGCGGCGTCGGCAACGGCATGTCCCTGCTGATCTTCGCCAGCATCGCCTCCGCGATCCCCGGCGAGGGCAAGAGCATCCTGGACAGCCGCGGCGGCATGGTCTTCACGTTCGTCTGCCTGGCGGCACTGCTGATCATCATCGGCGTGGTCTTCGTCGAGCAGGGCCAGCGGCGCATCCCGGTCCAGTACGCCAAGCGGATGGTGGGCCGGCGGATGTACGGCGGCACCTCCACCTACCTGCCGCTGAAGGTCAACCAGGCAGGCGTCATCCCGGTCATCTTCGCCTCGTCGCTGATCTACATCCCGCACCTGATCACGCAGCTGATCGACAGCGGCAGCGCCAACCCGAACACCGGCTGGTGGCAGACGTTCGTCGCCGAGTACCTGACCGACCCGAGCAGCCCGGTCTACATCGCGATCTACTTCGGCCTGATCATCTTCTTCACGTACTTCTATGTGTCGATCACGTTCAACCCCGACGAACGCGCCGACGAGATGAAGAAGTACGGCGGCTTCATCCCGGGCATCCGGCCGGGTAAACCGACCGCCGACTATCTGCGGTTCGTGCTATCCAGGATCACGCTGCCGGGCTCGGTCTACCTCGGTGTCATCGCTGTCCTCCCGAACATGTTCCTGCAGATCGGCAACACCGGCGCAGTGCAGAACCTGCCGTTCGGCGGCACCGCGGTGCTGATCATGGTGGGTGTCGGCCTGGACACCGTGAAACAGATCGAAAGCCAGCTGATGCAGCGCAACTACGAGGGTTTTTTGAAGTGAGAGAGGGTTCTTAAGTTGAGAATCGTTTTGCTGGGGCCGCCCGGCGCGGGCAAGGGTACGCAGGCGCAGAAGCTGGCCGACGAGCTCGGGGTTCCGCAGATCTCCACGGGCGACCTGTTCCGGTACAACATCAGCAACGGCACCGACCTGGGGCTGGAAGCCAAGAAGTACCTCGACGCCGGCGACCTGGTCCCGGCCACGTTGACCAACGCGCTGGTCGACGACCGGCTCAACGACGAGGACGCGGCCGCTGGATTTATTCTCGACGGGTACCCGCGATCGGTCGAGCAGGCCAAAGCCCTCGACGGGATGCTCGAGAAGCGCAGTCTGTCGCTGGATGCCGTGCTGGAGTTTCGGGTGCCCGAGGACGAACTCGTCTCCCGGCTCAAGGGCCGAGGTCGCGCCGACGACACCGAGGACGTCATCCGCAACCGGTTCAAGGTGTACCGCGACGAGACCGCGCCGCTGCTCGACTACTACAGCGAGACGCTGACCACCGTGGACGCCGTCGGCGACCTCGACGAGGTGTTCGGCCGCGCGTTGAAGGCCCTCGGGCGCTGACGCTCACCCATGGTTTCTCTCCCTGGCCTGCGTGGCCGCAAAGTGGTCGCCCAGCGCACCGCCGGTGAACTGGACGCGATGGCGGCCGCGGGCGCGCTCGTCGCCGCCGCCCTGCGTGCGGTGCACCAGGCCGCCGCGCCCGGTGTCTCCACCCACGACCTCGACCAGGTCGCCGAGTCGGTGATCCGCGACGGCGGCGGCATCCCGTCCTTCAAGGGCTACCATGGCTTCCCGGCCAGCATCTGCTCGTCGGTCAACGACCGCGTCGTACACGGCATCCCGTCGGCCACCGAGGCGCTGGCCGCCGGGGACCTGGTGTCCATCGACTGCGGTGCCATTCTCGACGGCTGGCACGGTGACTCGGCCTTCACCTTCGGGGTGGGTCAGCTGATCCCCGCCGACGACATCTTGTCCCGCGCCACGCGCGAATCCATGGAGGCCGGCATCGCGGCCATGGTGCCGGGGAACCGCCTGACCGACATCTCCCACGCCATCGAGCTCGGGACCCGGTCCGCAGAGGCGCGTTACGACCGCAAGTTCGGCATCGTCGCGGGCTACGGCGGGCACGGTATCGGACGCAGCATGCACATGGACCCGTTCCTGCCCAACGAGGGCGCGCCGGGACGCGGGCCGTATCTGGCCGCCGGTTCGGTGCTGGCGATCGAACCCATGCTGACGCTGGGCACGACCAAGACCGTTGTGCTCTCCGACGAGTGGACCGTCGTCACCGCCGACGGCACCCGCGCCGCGCACTGGGAGCACACCGTTGCCGTCACCGACGACGGACCCCGGATCCTGACCGCTGGGTGAGCGTGGCCCCCGACCCGCCCCCGGCCAAGCGCGACCCGATCGCCGCGGCGCGTGCCAACTGGGAGCGCTCCGGCTGGGGTGAGGTCGCCGACGGCATGGTCGCGGTGACCTCGGTGATGCGTGCACACCAGATCTTGCTGGCCCGCGTCGAGACCGCGCTGCGCCCCTACGATCTGAGCTTCTCCCGCTTCGAGCTGCTGCGATTGCTGGCGTTCAGCCGCACCGGCGCGCTGCCGATCACCAAAGCCTCCGACCGTCTGCAGGTGCACGTCACCAGCGTCACGCACGCGATCCGGCGGCTGGAATCGGACGGACTGGTCCAGCGGGTGCCGCACCCGACCGATGGCCGCACCACGCTGGTGCAGATCACCGAGCTGGGGCGCTCGACCGTCGAGGATGCCACCGTGACACTGAACAACGACGTGTTCGCCGACATCGGCATGTCACCCGTCGAGTCGACGGCGCTGGCGCAGTCGATCCAGACGTTGCGCCGCAGCGCGGGCGACTTCTAGCGGGCCTGGCCCGCGAAATATCATTCCGGGCTGTCATCCCGGCGGATTTGCGACCTGGAATGATATTTCGCGGAAGTCCGCAGCTCAACGAGCGGACGGCACAGGGATCGTCGCGGTGACGGTGGTTCCGGTGCCGGGCCGCGACCGGATGTTCAGCCTGCCGCCGACGATCTCGGCCCGTTCGGCCATCGACAGTAGCCCGTAGCCGCCCATCTCGTCGCTTCCCAGCGGATGCTCCAGCGTGTCGAAACCGACTCCGTCGTCGACGATCTCGAGCCTGGCGACCTCACCCTGATCACCCCGGGACATCGTGAAGGTGAGCCGGGCCCGGCTGGCCCTGGCGTGTTTGACGACGTTCTGCAGGCATTCCTGGGCGATGCGGTACAACGCGAGCTCGATGTGGTCGGGCAGCCGCTCGTCGGCCAGCTCGGTGTCGATTTTCAGGTCTATGTGGACCTGCGGGATCGAACGCGCCAGGCTCGCGAGCCCGCCCGACAACCCGAGATCATCCAGCACCGGTGGCCTGAGCCCGCTGATCGCGGCTCGCGCCTCCTGCAGCGTCAGGTCGGCCAGCTCGCGCGCGCGGTCGAGTTGCTCGGTCAGTGCGACGCGGTCGTCGACGGCCTGGGCGGCCGCGTCGAGGCGGTAGGACAGTGTGACCAGACGCTGGGAGATGCCGTCGTGGATGTCGCTGGCCAGCCGCCGCCGCTCGAGCTCCTGGGCCTCGATGACCTGCTCGACGAAGTTCTCGTGCGCGCGTTCGCGAGACACCAGCTGGCGGTGCAGACGCGCCTGGTGCATGGCCCCGGCGATCAGCCGGCCGATGACCAGCAGCAGCTCGACATCGCGGTCCTCGAACTGGCGCTGGGCCACGGTGTGCACGTTGAGCACCCCGACCAGCCCACCGGGGTCTGTCTCCATCGGCACGGACACCATCGACGTGAAGTCGCGGCCGCGTAGTGATTGGAACGGCAGGTACCGCGGGTCGGACTCCTTGTCGTTGCGGATCACCACCGGTTCCCGGTTGCTGGCCACCCACCCCGAGATGCCCTGCCCCAGCGGTAGCCGGATCTTGCCGACCTCGGCGTCGAACGGCGGCGTCGCCCCTGCCAGCGTCAGCGACCGCTCGGTGTCGTCGAGAACGTGCACAAAACACACGTCGCTGTCGGTGGCGGCGGTGATGATCCGTGCCGCCGCCGCGGCCAACGGTTCGACGCCGGGCCCACTGGACGCAGCCTGGATCAGTTCCCGGAGCAGGGCCAGCTCCCGATCGGCCGTCAGCACCGGCCGCGACGCCGAGGTCACTGGTAGATCCCTTCGCGTAGCGCGGTCGCCACTGCGCCGGTGCGGTCACTGACGCCGAGCTTGCGGTAGATCGAGCTGAGATGGGTTTTGACGGTCTCGTCGCCGATCACCAGCTTGGTGGCGATGGCGCGGTTGGACAGACCGTTGACGACAAACGACAGGATCTCGCTTTCCCGCTGAGTGAGGCCCTGACGGGCGCCGGGCCAGAACTCATCGCGCTGCAGCCGGGCCGCGGTGTCGACCGCCCGGGCCGCCATCCCAGGGTCGATCGCGGTCTCGCCGCTGTGCACGAACTCCAGCTGACGAACCAGTTCCTCGCTGCTGATGCTCTTGAGCAGATAGCCGGCGGCCCCGACCCGGAACGCCTGGAACAGGTACTGCTCGTCGTCGTAGACCGACAGCATCACCACCTTGCGGTCCGGGTCGCGCTCCCGCAGCTGCCGGCACACGTCCAGGCCGCTCGACCCCTGCATCCGCACGTCACACAGCACGATGTCGGGGTCGAGGTCGCCGACGACACTGACCACGTGGTCGGGGCCGACCGCTTGTCCGACCACCGTGACGCGGCTGTCGAAGGCGGCCAGCATTGCCTTGAGCCCTTCGATGACCATTTCGTGGTCGTCGACCAGGACGATGCGCACCGGCGAGGGCATTTCCCCACCTTAGAGCCGGTGGCCACCGGGCCAGCCCAACTTGGCGCGTCGAATCCCCCATGTGGGGGAGGCGCCCGAGGTGTGATCTGGGACACCATTCATTCGTGCAGCCCACATCGCAGAAAGCATGGAGAGCCGGTCGATTCTGGTGGGATTGGCCCCAGCCCAGTGATTCCACAGTGCAACCACTGCGCGCGCTGGTCTTCGACCTCGAGGCGCTCGCCGACGTCGACAGCGCGGGCCATCGCGCGGCGTTCAACGCCGCGTTCGCCCAACTCGGGCTGGACATCGAGTGGTCGGCCGCGCGGTACCGGCAGCTGCAGGCGCTACCCGACGAGCGACGCCGCGTCGCCGCCGAGCTGCGCAAGCGGGGCGTGCGCACCGAGTGTGACGTGCTGGCCGAGCTGCTGGTCGACGAGATCTGTTCAGCGAAGGAGATGATCCTCGATGAGACGATCCTGGACGCCGACATCGCACCGACGGCCGGTCTGGTGGACCTGATCGCCGAGGCGTTCGGGGCAGGCATCGGGATCGCGATCGTCAGCCGCGGCCGGCACACCTGGGTCGAGCCGCTGGTGCGCCAACTGGTCGGCGAAGGGCTGGTGGGCACCGTCGTTACCGCCGCCGATGTTGCCGACACGCCGGGCGCGAACCTCTATTCGGCCGCCCTGGCCGACCTCGGGGTCTCGGCGCAGGATTCGCTCGTGTTCGCGGGGTCGCCGGCGAATCAGCGCATGGCGATGGCCGCCGGTCTGCCCACGGTGCTCATCGACGGCGACAACACGGCGAACGCGCCGCTGCGGGTGGCCGACTGCCGACGGGCGCACGACAGGTGGCAGGAGTCCCCGCGGCCCTCGGCTGCGTAGTCGGGTCCCGGACCAGCGGGTCCGGCGCCGGCACCGCCTATCCTTCACCGAATGAGTACGAGTCGAGCGCGCAACGCAACACAAACGCGCGCCGACATTCTCGTGGCGGCCCGGCGCCGCTTCGGGGCCGACGGCTATCAGCGCACCACGCTGCGTACGGTGGCTGCCGACGTCGGTGTGGATCCGGCCCTGATCATCCGGTACTTCGGAAGTAAACAGGAGCTCTTCGCCGAGGCGGCGGAATTCAGGATCGACCTGCCCGACCTGAGAACGGTCCACGCCGACGACGTCGCCGATGTTCTGCTGTCGCGCTTCTTCGCCGTCTGGGAACAGGACACCACATTCCTCGCCCTGCTGCGGGCGGCGATGACCAGCGAATCTGCCGCGGATGCGCTCCGGCACGTGTTCGCCACTCAGGTGGCGCCCGCCCTCACCAGCATCACGCCGGACCATCCCGGGCAACGCGCCGGTTTGATGGGGGCGTTCGTGATCGGCTTGGCCACCACCCGCTATGTGCTCGCCAATCCCGCGGTCGCCAACCTCAGCCACGAGGAATTGATCCGAATCGCCCGCCCCGTCATCCGGCAACTCCTGCTCGGCCCGATCCCGGGCTGACCCTGCGGCCGGCCCCCCATCCGGCGGGCAGCGCGGTGTGCGCAGTCCACAAGTCACCAACTGTTGACAAGGTGCCGGCGGCGGCTTACGGTCAGCAAGTCACCAACTGTTGACATAGCGCAGCCGAGGGGAGCCGTTGTGACCCGGACAGCAATCGAACGCTCGGTGCTGGCCCGCGTGGGGCGCTCGGCCGGCAACGCGCCGCGGCGGTATCTGCTGCTGGCGATCCTGGTGACGGTGGCAGCGGGCGTGTTCGGCATTCCCGTGGCGAAATCCCTGTGCGCCTGCGGATTCGAAGACCCCGCAGCGGAATCGGCCAGGGCGGCCGCACTGCTCACCGACGAGTTCGGCCAGGGCGAATCACAGCTGCTGATCATCGTCTCCGCGCCGGAGGGGTACCGCAGTGATCCCGCGCGTCAAGCCGGCGAGGAGATCACCGAAGCCCTCGCCCGGTCCCCGTATGTGGCCACCGTCGTCTCGGCGTGGTCGGCGACGCCTCAGGTCGCCCCCGAGCTGGTGAGTCGGGACGATCGCTCTGGGCTGATCGTGGCAGGGCTCACCGGCCCGGAGTCCGAGATGCAGCAGCGTGCAAGGGAGTTGGCGGACCAGCTGGTGCACGATCGCGGTGGCGTCACCGTCCGGGCGGGCGGCTCAGCGATGGTCGACGTCCAGATCACCGAGCAGTCCCAGCGCGACCTGCTGCTGATGGAGTCCCTGGCGATCCCACTGAGCTTCGTGGTGCTGGTGTGGGTGTTCGGCGGACTCCTGGCAGCGGCGATTCCTGTCGCGGTCGGAGCGATGGCGATTCTCGGCGCCCTCGCGGTACTGCGCGCGGTAACTCTCGTCACCGACGTGTCGATCTTCGCCCTGAACCTCAGCGCCGCACTGGGTCTTGCACTGGCGATCGACTACACGCTGTTGCTGATCAGCAGGTTCCGCGATGAGGTGGCCGAAGGCGCTCGCCAGGAGGATGCCGTCATCACGATGATGATGACTGCCGGCCGCACCGTGGTGTTCTCGGCCACCATCGTGGCGTTGTCGATGGCGGTGATGGTGCTGTTCCCGATGCACTTCCTCAAGTCGTTCGCCTACGCGGGAGTCGCGACAGTGGGCTTGGCCGCGTTGGCCGCTCTGGTCGTCACCCCGGCTGCGATCATGTTGTTCGGAAACCGACTGAGTCACTCCCGGTTTCGGACGATTCGGTCTACACCCCCCGTGCAGCAACAGGCCCTGTACCGCTGGACAACAATGGTCATGCGGCGGGCCACGCCGTTCGCGCTGGCGGTCGTGGTGTTGCTGCTGCTCCTCGGCGCTCCGTTCGCGGGAGTGAACTGGGGGTTTCCCGACGACCGCGTGTTGCCCGCTGAGGCCTCGGCACGTCAGGTCGGCGACCAGTTACGAGACGAGTTCGTCAACACCTCCGCGACCGCGGTCACCGTCGTCATCCCCGATGTCAAGGGCCTGACTCAGGCCGACATCGAGGGATACCGCGCTCGGCTGTACGAGGTACCCGACGTCGCTGCCGTCTCCTCGCCCACCATCGCGGGTGACAGCGGTTTCCTCACCGTGTCCAGCACGGCGCCGTTGTTCTCGGAAAGCTCTGAAGCGCAACTGAACCGCCTGCACGAAACTGCGGGCCCCGCTGGCCGTGAGATCCTGCTCACCGGCACCGCGCAGACCAACCGTGACAGCGTCGCCGCCATCACATCGCGACTGCCGGTGGTGCTGGGGCTCATCGCCGCGATCATGTTCGTCCTGCTGTTCCTGCTCACCGGCAGCGTCGCGATTCCACTCAAAGCGCTCGTACTCAACGTTCTTTCACTGACCGCGGCGTTCGGCGCGATGGTCTGGATCTTCCAGGACGGCCACCTGGGCGGTCTGGGCACCACGCCCACCGGGACACTGGTCGCGAACATTCCGGTGCTGCTGTTCTGCATCGCTTTCGGCCTGTCGATGGACTACGAGGTGTTCCTCGTGTCCCGCATCCGCGAGTTCTGGCTGGCGTCGCGGATGACAACGCAGAAAAAGGAAGCCAACAACACGAGTGTCGCGCTCGGGATCGCGCGCACCGGTCGCGTCGTCACCGCGGCAGCTTTGGTGATGTCGATCTCCTTCGCCGCGCTCATCGCCTCCGACGTGTCGTTCATGCGGATGTTCGGCCTCGGCCTGACCCTCGCTGTGCTCGCGGATGCGACGCTGGTCCGGCTGATCCTGATGCCCGCCTTCATGCATCTGCTCGGCGAGTGGAACTGGTGGGCGCCTGCGTGGATGACCCGGATTCACCACCGCATCGGTCTGCGCGACGGCGAACTGCCGCGAGCGCCCGCCCACCTCGCCGATTCCTCGGCGTGTGATGTCACGCCCGTCGACGTACTGAACAAGTAAGGGAGAGATCATGAGCGTTGTTGCAGCTGTGCGCGGGGAGGTGCCACCCCACCGCTACGCCCAGGCCGAGGTGACCGAAGCGCTGATCGCGATGCCGGGTTATCACGCGTATGCGGACAGCATCCGTGCGCTGCACAAGAGCGCCAGAGTGGACACGCGGCATTTCGTGTTGCCGCTTGCCGACTACGCCGGCCTCACCGACTTCGGCCAGGCCAATGACGTCTTCGTCGAACACGCGGCAGAACTCGGCAGCGCTGCGCTGGCCGGTGCACTGGAGGACGCCGGCCTCGACGCCGCCGACGTCGACATGGTCATGACCACCACCGTCACCGGGGTGGCCGTGCCGTCGTTGGATGCCCGCATCGCCGCCCGAGTGGGTCTGCGACCCGACGTTCGGCGCGTTCCGATGTTCGGGTTGGGCTGCGTGGCGGGTGCGGCGGGTGTGGCCCGCGTGCACGACTACCTGCGCGGCAACCCCAGCGGGGTAGCGGTGTTGCTCGCGGTGGAACTGTGCTCGCTGGTTTCCAAGACGGAACCGACGATGGCGACGGTGGTGGGCAGCAGCCTGTTCGGCGATGGCGCCGCGGCGGTCGTGATGGTCGGTGACCGGCGCGCCGACCACATGTCATCTGTACCGGGACCCGAGGTCATCGATTCACGCAGCCACCTCTATCCCGACTCGCTGCGCACGATGGGTTGGGACGTCGACGCGAGCGGCTTTCGACTCGTGCTGTCCCCGGACGTGCCCCGGGTGGTCGAACGCCACCTCGGTGAGGATGTGGTGGGCTTCCTGCACACCCACGGACTCGGCGTCGAGGACATCGACACCTGGGTGAGCCATCCCGGCGGCCCCAAGGTCATCGAGGCGATCACCGAAACCCTCGAATTACCGGACGATGCACTGGAACTGACGTGGCGCTCTCTTGCCGAGGTGGGCAACCTGTCGTCGGCGTCGGTGCTGCACGTGCTCCGCGACACCATCGCCAAGCGTCCACCTGCGGGCACACCGGGCCTCATGATGGCCATGGGGCCGGGGTTCTGCTCCGAACTCGTGCTGTTGCGCTGGCGCTGACGGGACGAATCACCTCATGGTCTGGTACACCCTCCTGGTCGCTGCGGTAGCCGCCGAGCGACTGTTCGAACTTGTTGTCGCCGAACGCAATCGCCGATGGAGCCGGATGCGAGGCGGCATCGAGGCAGGTGCGGGCCACTATCCGGTGATGGTGGTGCTGCACACCGGCCTGCTCGTCGGCTGTCTGCTCGAGGTGGCCGCGCTGCACCGGCCGTTCCTGCCGATGCTCGGTTTCTCCATGCTGGTGCTGGTGCTGGCGGCACAGGGGCTGCGGTGGTGGTGTATCACCACTCTCGGGCGCCAGTGGAACACCAGGGTGATCGTCGTTCCCGGGGCCACACGGATCACCGGCGGCCCCTACCGGCTGATCCGGCATCCCAACTACGTCGCGGTGATCGTCGAGGGCATCGCGCTTCCGCTGGTCCACAGCGCGTGGCTCACCGCCCTGCTGTTCACCGTCCTCAACGCAGCTCTGCTGAAGACCCGGATCGACGTCGAGAACGCTGCGCTCGCGGGGTTGCGATGATCGATCTGCTCGTCGCCGGCGGCGGTCCGGCAGGATTGGCCACCGCCATCCACGGGGCCAAGGCCGGGCTCGAAGTCGTGGTTGTCGAGCGGCGGCCCGGCACGCTGGACAAGGCCTGCGGCGAAGGCATGATGCCGCACACCGTGGCACACCTCGAGCGCCTCGGTGTGGCGCCGCTCGGTATGCCGCTGCGCGGCATCTCCTACCTCGACGGTGACGGTCGAGCTGACGCGACGTTTCGGACGGGCACAGGTCGCGGGGTGCGCAGGACCGTGCTGCACACCGCACTGGCGGACCTGGCCGAGACGATGGGCGTGCGAACGGTACACGGCGATATCGGCACGGTCGGCCAGGACGCCGAATCCGTCTTCGCAGGTGGACTGCGGGCCCGCTACCTTGCGGCCGCGGACGGTCTGCATTCACCGATCCGCACCGCGCTCGGCCTGTCCCAGCCCTGTCAGGATCGGCGACGGTGGGGGATTCGCCGTCACGTGCAGATGGCTCCGTGGAGCGACCGCGTCGAAGTGCGGTGGGCCCCGGGGAGCGAGGCGTACGTGACGCCGGTGGCCGAGGACTGCGTCGGCATCGCTGTCCTCACATCGTCCCGCGGTGGGTTCGATCAACAGCTGAGAGCGTTTCCCGCCCTGGCGGACCGGATCCGCGGCCATGCCCACGGCCAGGACCGAGCCGCAGGCCCGTTGCGGCAGAAGGCGCGTAGCCGGGCAGCCGGCCGAGTCCTGCTCGTCGGTGATGCCGCCGGCTACATCGACGCCCTGACGGGGGAGGGCATGGGCCTGGCGTTCGGCGCTGCCGAAAAACTTGTGAAATGTGTTGTCGCAGGACGTACCGACGACTACGACCGGCAATGGCGCGCACTGACCCGCCGCTACAGATGGCTGACCGCCGGTCTCGTGGGAGCCGGGTCGGTGTCGACCATTCGCTCGCGCATCGTGCCCGCCGCACGGGCACTTCCCATGGTGTTCGCCGGCCTGGTCAACCAGCTCGCGGCTTGACCGGCACCGACAACCACTCAACCCAAGGAGATCAGACTCATGGAGCTCTCGGCCCGTTCGTCCCTCAACGCCGGCATGGCGTTCACCGCCGCCGCAGCTGTCGCTTTCACGCCGCTGGTGATCCCGGCGAACCATCACACTGCGACGATCCCGGCTGTCATCCAGCATGTTTCGGTCCCCGGGTTGCGACTCGCTGCCGCCCCCAACGACATCGAAGCTGCCATCGCGGTGCTAGCGGAGCTGGTGGGATTACCGGGCGAGGGTCTGATAAAGGTCGTCGAGACGATCGTCACTCTCATTGACACCGGGTTCTCCGGGTTGATCGACGTGACGGCCGATCCGACCGCCGCGGCGTCACTGACGATTCTGAAGACACTGTCCGTCGACGCTTTCGCAAAACTGCACGAGAACCTGGGTTTGATCAATCCGGTCCTCACGACGACCACCGAACAGGTTGCAAAGCTGGTGTGGGCTGCGCTCACCGGGTCAGTGCAGAACATGCTGACTGCGGTGACGAATGTGGTCGAGAATCCGCTGTCGTTCGACAGCTATGCCGGGGTGTTCAACGCCGGAATCGCCAGTGGGCGGCTGCTGGTGGGCAATGGGCTGCACGTGATTCAAACCATCGGTGATGCGGGGTTCGATGTAGTGGGGATAGCCCTCGGGGAGGTGAGCTTTCAACTCAACAACCTGGTCGGGGGAGTCAATGCCCTGCTCACTCAGCTCGGTGACGCCTCTGGGGTTCCCGTCGTCGAGGTGTTCTTTCGAGCGGTGCAGGACCTTGTTCTCGCTCCGGCGCTTGCCGTCTTCAACTTCGGCGCAGCGCTCGGCGAAACCGTTCTGACGACCGCCAATGCGGGGTTCGACCTGGTGCTCGAAACGGCGAGGACGATCGTTGATCCGCCGCAGGTACCGGAGCTTCCCGCCACCGATGCCCGTCCGGAGGATTCACCCTTCGACGACGGGTTGGGGACCGCTGAGGTCCAGTCCACGTCCGCCACGTCGACCACGGCGAAGGTCACCGATGACGCGGAGCCTACGGAGCCGGTGGACGACGGGAGCGTGGCCACCGAGGAGACGGGCGTCGAGGCCACCCAAGCCGACGAGGTCGACGAGGCCGTCGAGGTGGTCGAGGCCGACGAGGCCGTCGAGGCCGTCGAGGTGGACGAGGTGGACGAGGCCGTCGGGGCGGTCGGGGCGGTCGACGATGAAGTCGCTGCGGAGGTGGCCGATGAACCAGCCGATGACGATGACAAAGAGCGCGCCGACGAGGGCGCGGACACCGGCGACAGCGATGGTGGCAGTGGCGACGGTCTGCAGTGACCGGGTCAGCCGCGTAACAACTCGATGACGGCGCTGAAGTCCAGTGTGGCGTTGATCTTGTCGGACTCGGCGAACTTCCCGTAGATCTCGGCCGCGTGGGTGCCCAGCGGCGCGGAGGAGCCCGTCGACGCCACCGCGGCCATCGCCAGACCGAGATCCTTGTTCATCAACGCCGTCGCGAAACCGGGTTTGAAGTCGTTGTTGGCCGGCGACGTAGGAACCGGACCCGGCACCGGGCAGTTCGTGTGTACCGCCCAGCAGTTGCCGGTGGCCCCGGTGATCACGTCGAACAGCGACTGCGCGGGCAGACCGAGCTTCTCGGCGAGCACAAAAGCCTCGCCTATCGCGATCTGCTGAACCGCCAGCACCATGTTGTTGCACAGCTTTGCGGCCTGCCCGGCGCCGGGTGCGC
Organism: Mycolicibacterium austroafricanum; assembly: GCF_902705885.1. GTDB lineage: Bacteria > Actinomycetota > Actinomycetes > Mycobacteriales > Mycobacteriaceae > Mycobacterium > Mycobacterium vanbaalenii_A. The sequence goes on from NZ_CACSIP010000015.1 coordinate 72,595, forward strand.
CGCAGTGAATCACCTTGCCCGCCATCGGGTCCAGAGTGGGGCGCGCCTTTTCGACGTCGGCCGCCTCACCACCGACCATGAACGCCAGCGTCCCTGCGGTCGCGCCCTTGATGCCGCCGGAGACCGGGGCGTCGATCTGGTTCAGCCCGGCCGCCACCGCCTGTTGGTGGATCTCGCGGGCGTCGTCGACCGAGATGGTCGACGTGTCGATCAGCAGCGCACCCTTGCGGACGGTGGGCAGGATCTCGGCATAACAGGACTTCACCACTGCCCCGTTGGGCAGCGAGGTGATCACCACGTCGGCGTCGGCCACTGCCTCAGCGCCGCTGCTGTAGACCGCCGCGCCCTTCTCGGCGGCGGCGTCACGCAGCGTGTTCACTGGGTCGAAGGCCCGCACGGTGTGCCCTGCGGCTACCAGATTGGCGGCCATCGGACCACCCATATTGCCCAACCCCAGAAATGCGACCGTCGTCATCGTTGGCATATCTTTGACATCCTCCGTTAGAGCGCGCGGGCTCGGCTTGCGATTCCCCGCCCGATCACCACGCGCATGATTTCGTTGGTGCCCTCCAGGATTCGGTGCACCCGCAGATCCCGGACGATCTTCTCCAGCCCGTACTCCTTGAGGTAGCCGTAGCCGCCGTGCAACTGCAGAGCCTGGTCGGCCACCTCATAACAGACGTCGGTGACATAGCGCTTGGCCATCGCGCACAGCTCCACTTTGTCAGCGGCGTCGGTGTCGAGCGCGGAAGCGGCTCGCCACAACATGATTCGCGAGGTCTCCAACGATGTGGCCATATCGGCGAGGGTGAACCGGATGGTGGGCTCGTCGATCAGCGGCCCGCCGAAAGCCTCCCGGTCGCACAGGTACTGCGTGGCCTTGTCGTAGGCAGCCCGCGCGCCACCGAGCGAGCACGCGGCGATGTTGATTCTGCCGCCGTTGAGCCCGTTCATCGCGATCCCGAAACCGGTGCCCTCGCCCTCCGGGCCGCCGAGCAACGCATCGGCGGGCACCCGGACCTTGTCGAAGACGACTTGGGCGGTGGGCTGTGCGCTCCAGCCCATCTTGGCTTCGTTGATACCGAAACTGAGTCCTGGCGTGCCCTTTTCGACGATGAACGCGGAGATGCCCCTGGGCCCCTCGGCGCCGGTACGGGCCATCACCACATAGACGTCGGAGACGCCCGCGCCGGAGATGAACTGCTTGACCCCGTCGAGCACCCAGTCTGATCCGTCGCGGACCGCGCGGGTGCGTAGCGCTGAGGCGTCCGAGCCCGCGCCGGGCTCGGTCAGGCAGTAGCTGGCGATCGACTCCATCGTGGCGAGCTGGGGCACCCAGGTCTTGCGTTGCTCCGGCGTGCCGTAGCTGTCGACCATCCAGGCGCACATGTTGTGGATCGAGATGAACGACGCGATCGTCGGGTCGGCGGCGGCGAGTTCTTCGAAGATCCGCGCCGCATCGAGGCGACGCAGCCCGCTGCCGCCGACCTCCTCCGAGCAGTAGATCGCGGCGATCCCGAGCTCAGCGGAGGCACACAGCACGTCGACGGGGAAGTGCTTGTCGGTGTCCCAGTCAAGCGCATGGGGCGCAAGGTGTTTGGCGGCGAAGGCGGCCGCGGTGTCGACGATGACACGCTCGTCGTCGTCCAACTCGAACAAAACGGAGGCCACCGTGGCTACTTCATGGTGGGGATGACGAACTCGGCGCCATCCTTGATGCCCGACGGCCAGCGTTCGGTGACGGTTTTGACCTTGGTATAGAACTGAATCGACGCCGGGCCGTGCTGGTTGAGGTCGCCGAAGCCGGAGCGCTTCCAGCCGCCGAAGGTGTGGTATGCCACCGGAACCGGGATCGGAACGTTGACGCCCACCATGCCGACCTGGACGCGGGACACGAAGTCCCGCGCGGCGTCGCCGTCACGGGTGAAGATCGCCACCCCGTTGCCGTACTCGTGCTGAGAGGGGAGCGCCAGCGCGTCTTCGTAATCGGCGGCGCGGACGATGCACAGCACCGGGCCGAAGATCTCGTCGGTGTAGATCGACATGTCGGGGGTGACATGGTCGAACAGGGTGGGCCCGATGAAGAAGCCCTTCTCCAGGCTGGCATCGTCGAAGGTGAGTTCGTCGGTGCTGCGCTCGCGGCCGTCCACGACGAGCTCGGCACCGGCCGCCACGCCTTGGCCGATGTAGTCGCGGACCCGTTCCAGCGCCGCCCCCGTGACCAGCGGCCCGTAGTCGGCCTTGGGGTCGAGGCTGTGGCCGACCCGTAGCTGTTTGACCCGCTCGACGAGCCGGTTGCGGAGTCGTTGGGCTGTTTCCTCGCCCACCGGGACAGCGACGCTGATAGCCATACACCGCTCGCCCGCGCTGCCGTAGCCGGCGCCGATCAGCGCATCGACGGCCTGGTCGAGGTCCGCGTCGGGCATCACGATCATGTGGTTCTTGGCGCCGCCGAAGCACTGGGAGCGTTTCCCGTGGGCTGCGGCGGTGGAATAGATGTACTGCGCGATGTCGGAGGAGCCGACGAAGCCGACGGCCTGGATGTCGGGGTGGGTCAGGATCGCGTCGACGGCCTCCTTGTCGCCTTGGACGACCTGGAAGACTCCGGCAGGCAGGCCGGCCTTGAGGAACAACTCGGCAAGGCGGACCGGCACCGACGGGTCGCGCTCGGAGGGCTTGAGGATGAACGCGTTCCCGCACGCCAGCGCCGGGCCGGCCTTCCACAACGGGATCATCGCCGGAAAGTTGAACGGCGTGATGCCGGCGACGACGCCCAGCGGCTGACGGATGGAGTACACGTCGATGCCGCCGCCGGCTCCCTCGGTGAACTCGCCCTTGAGCAGGTGCGGGATGCCGATGGCGAACTCGATGACCTCGATGCCGCGTTGAATGTCGCCCTTGGAGTCCGGGACCGTCTTCCCGTGTTCCAGGGAGAGGAGTTCGGCCAGCTCCTCGACGTTCTGGTTGACGAGGTCGATGAACTTCATCATCACCCGGGCCCGGCGCTGCGGATTCCAGGCGGCCCACTCCTTCTGCGCTTCCACGGCCGTGGCCACCGCGGTGTCGACGTCAGCTGCGCTCGCCAGCACGACCTGCGCCTGCACTTCGCCGGTGCTGGGATTGAGCACATCGGCGGTACGGCTGGACTGCAGTTCGGTGCGCTTGCCCTCGATGAAGTGGGGGATCCGGGTGGCTGCCGTCGTTGAAGTCATTGGTGCGTTCCTCTCGCCTAGATACTTGGATATCCTAGTAATGCGGGGAGCGTGTTCGCAAGAGGCGCCCTGCGTTAGCTGTGAACGGCCCGGGCCCCGACCTTCATGGAAGCTTGCGTGCGATCTCCTTGGCAGCCGTAACCACCTGTGCGCCAGCATGTTCGAGATTCTCGGGGGTCAGCCGATGGGTGAGGAAGCTGATACTGAGCGCGTACCGTGAACCTCCGCCGTCGGCAGTGGGCACGGCCGCGGCCACGCAGGTGAGTTCTTCGGCTGCCTCTTCCCGATCGACTGCGAAGCCCTGCTCTCGGATGTCCTCGATCTCGGCTGCCATCTGTTTCATCGACGTGATCGTGTGGGGGGTCAGCGCCGGCAGACCCGTGGACGCCACAATGCCCCGCCAGACGCTGTCGGGCATGCTCGCCATGAGTGACTTGCCCAATGCCGACGCATGCCAGGGGTCGGTCTGCCCGACGTCGCTGACCTTTTTCACCGCCCGGCGGCTCTCGACAACTTCGAGAATGACCACACTGCGCTCTTTGTGCATCGCGAAGTTCACCGTCTCGTTGAACTCGAGCATCAGCCGTTCCATGGTGGGCAGTACCGCGTCGGAGGGCACCTGGCCGGCGAAAGCACGTTGTCCCAGCCGGAAGATCTCCCATCCGAGGCGGTATTGCGCCGCGTTGTATCGCTCTACGTAGCCCAACGCCGCAAGGCTGGTCAGGTATCGCGACACCGTGGCCTCGTTGAGCTCTGTGCGCCTTGCGATTTCAGTGAGGTTGCCGCCTTCGGCTTCTGCTACTGCGCTCAGGATCCGGGCGGTGCGTTCGACGCCGATCAGATTCGAGCCCTTGTCCGTCCGTGCGTCGGTTTTCACCCAGTGAAGGTTACCAGTACGCAGTGAGGGCGTCCCTGGCGCCGTCATCAAAGTTCGGCTTCCGGTTGACACACCCCGCACCGTCTTCTAGATTTCACTCAGCGAAGTGCAATATCACTGAATGAAAAACAGCTTGAGTCCCTCGAAGGAGACGCGATGCCCACCGCAGCCGACAGCCGTATATCAAAGGTCGACGGGGCCAGCATTCTGGCTTCACAAGGCCTGTTGTCGGCCGACGACTACACCCTCAGGCCGTCCACGAAGGCATTCGACGACGGCGGCGGATACCGGCTGGAAATCTCTGGAGTTGAACGCCTTTCGACCCTCGAGGTGCTGCTGGACGAGGCGGGCAAGCAGGGCGTCTTCATCCACCGGGTCATCGCGTTCGGCGGCGGGACCACGTTGTTGGGCACCGGTGAGCTCAGCGACGTCGCCGAACTCGCTTCGGAGAACGACATCGAGCTGATCGCCGTTCCCGGTCCCCGGACCGGATGGGATCTCGGCCGCCAGGCGTTGAGCACCGAGGGGCAGGCAGGTGGGCGCCGGGTGCGGGGACTGGACAACGTCCGGTATCTTCTCGACGACTATCTGCGGGTGTTCTCGACGGGTATCCGCGGCGTACTCGTTTGGGACGAGGGAGTTCTCGACATCCTGAACAAGGCGCGCGACGCCGGACACATCCCCGCCGATGCGAAGTTCAAGATCTCGGTGTACGCCGGACACGCCAACCCTGCGTCCATCAGGATTCTGCAGGATCTCGGTGCCGACAGTGTCAACCCCGTGGGCGATCTGAGCCGGCCGATGCTCGCCGCCATCAGGCGTGCGGTGGACATCCCGCTGGATGTCTGGGCGGAGACCTTCGAGTCCTTCGGCGGGATGAACAGGCTGTGGGAAGCCGGCGACATCGCGCGCGTGGCGGGGCCGGTGTACTTCAAGATCGAGCCGGGTGAATCCGAAGCCGTCATGTACAACGGCTGGGTCCGGCCGGAATTCCACGAGGAACTCATCCGGCACAAGGTGCGCCACGCTGCGATCCTCAACGAGCTGGCCCGCACCAGCGCCCCGGATGTGGCGGTGTCCCCTCGTCCCCGCACGGCCACCCCCGCCCTCACCAACTGACACCGATGACTGCCCCCAGGACGCAGCCTCGGCGCACGGCCATCATCGGCTCGGGGAACATCGGTACCGATCTGATGCACAAGCTGCGGCGGTCGGCGCTGCTGGACGTGGCCGTCATGGTCGGAATCGACCCCGCGAGTGACGGTCTCGCCAGAGCCTCCGCGCTGGACGTGGCAGTGACGGCTGCGGGGGTGGACGGGCTCGTCGAGCGGAGCGACTTCGATGACATCGACGTGATCTTCGACGCGACCAGCGCTGCGGCGCATCGCATGAACTACGCCAGGCTCGAGCCCACCGGCCGGCTTGTCATCGACCTCACTCCCGCTGCCCTCGGACCCTTCGTCGTTCCGGCGGTCAACCTGGCCGGGTTGGCGGGCGAGCGGAACCTCAACATGGTGACGTGCGGCGGTCAGGCCACCATCCCGATCGTCGGGGCGCTCTCGGCAACAGCTCACGTGCACTACGCCGAGATCGTCGCTTCGATCTCATCCCGCTCGGCTGGCCCGGGGACCCGGGCCAGCATCGACGAATTCACCAACACCACGGCAAGGGCCATCGAGACCGTGGGCGGGGCGGACCGCGGGAAGGCGATCATCGTGCTCAATCCGGCAGACCCCCCGATGATCATGCGCGACACCGTGTCCGCGCTCATTTCGGCCACGGACGAGTCGGTGATCACCGGCGCCGTGGTCGCCAGGGTCGCCGAGGTCGCGCAGTACGTCCCCGGCTACCGGCTCCGGCAGCAGGTGATGATCTCGTCGGTGCCCCAACAGGATCCGCGACGCAGGCTCGTCGGAGACGTCGGGCAGGACGCCGACCTCGCACAGGTGACGGTCTTCCTCGAGGTGGAAGGTGCCGGTGACTACCTGCCCGCCTACGCCGGCAACCTCGACATCATGACCGCCGCCGCGGTCCGGGTCGCGGAGGCGGCGCAGTGACCGTCGAGATCTACGTCCAGGACGTCACGCTCCGAGACGGCATGCACGCGGTCGGTCACTCGTTCTCCCTGTCCGACATCACACGCATCGCGCGCGCCCTCGATGCAGCGGGGGTCTCGGCCATCGAGGTCGCCCACGGAGACGGCCTCGCGGGGGGCGGACTCACTTACGGAGCAGGCGCCCACAGTGACGCCGAGTGGATCGCCGCAGCCGCGGACGTTATCCGGAATGCCCGTCTGACCACGCTGTTGATCCCCGGCATCGGCACCGTGGACGACCTGCGCGCGGCCGTCGACGTCGGCGTCACCTCGGTGCGGATCGCGACACACTGCACCGAGGCCGACATCGCCCGCCAGCACATCTCCACCGCGCGAACCCTGGGGCTCGATGTGGCCGGTTTCCTGATGATGGCTCATCTCGCCGGGCCGGACCAGTTGGCAGTACAGGCCAAGATCATGGAAGACGCCGGCGCGCAGTGCGTCTACGTCACCGACTCAGGCGGCCGCCTCACGATGTCCGACATGCGCGACCGGGTGCGGGCATACCGTGCGCACCTCGATCCCGCCACCACGATCGGGGTCCACGCCCATCACAACCTCGCCCTCGGAGTGGCCAATTCGATCACCGCGGTAGAGGAGGGCGCCTACCGGGTGGACGCGTCCCTCACCGGCCTGGGCGCGGGGGCGGGGAACTGCCCGCTGGAGGTCTTCATTGCGATAGCCGAGCTCAACGGTTGGTCACACGGCTGCGATCTGTTCGGTCTGATGGACGCCGCCGAGGATATCGTCCGTCCGTTGCAGCAGCGACCCGTACGGGTGGACCGCGAGACACTCACACTCGGTTACGCCGGCGTCTACTCCAGCTTTCTGCTCCACGCCGAGCGCATCGCCACCGAGGTGGGCATCGGCGCCCGCGAACTGCTCGTCGAAGCCGGCCGCCGGTCGATGGTCGGCGGTCAAGAGGACCTGCTCATCGATCTCGCGCTCGATATGAGGAGGTGAACATTCTTTTCGCCTGTGTGCTCCTGGACGGTTGCCGAGCACGTGGACACGCAGTTCCCCCCACGAACATCACAATCCACGAGAGATGAACGACTATGGAGAATGTCACTCGATCATTACCACCACGGCGGCCGGTAGAGACCCCGTCGGCACCGCCCGCCGCAACCACCCCTAGCGGCGGGCGGCGAAATCACGGCCTGAAAGCCAACACGCTGGGAGTCCCCAGCATCTTCTTCTACATCATCGCCGCCGCATCCCCGCTGACGGTCGTGGTGGCGTTGTTCCCGATCATCATCGGAGCCGGCAACGGCATCGGCATGCCGGGCGCGTTCGTCATCGCAGCGGTGGTGTTGATGATCTTCGCAGTCGGCTACGTGGCGATGAGTCGTCACGTCACCAATGCCGGCGCGTTCTACGCCTACGTCACGCTCGGGCTCGGAAGAATCCCCGGGCTCGGGTCGGCCTCGCTGGCGATTTTTGCGTACAACGCCATTCAGGCGGGCCTGTACGGCGGCTTCGGCTACTACGCAGCCGAATTGCTCAACCCGGCACTCGGGCTGAGCATCCCGTGGTGGGCCTACGCATTTGCCGGACTGATCCTCTGTCTGGGGGTCGGCGTGCAGGGGGTGCACTCCGGAGCCAAGGTGCTGGGCGTCTTCCTGACATTGGAAGTCCTGATGATCACGGTCCTCAGCGTGTTCAGTGTCTTCGGTGACGCAGTTCCGGTATCCGACTTCTCATTGGAGCCGTTCAACCCCAGCGTCGTGCTCGGCGGCGCGTTCGGGGTCGCGCTGATGTTCGCCCACGCATCGTTCATCGGGTTCGAGGGCTCGGCCATCTACGGCGAAGAAGCCCATGATCCGGCACGAACGATCCCCCGCGCCACCTACCTGTCGATCGCCTTCATGGGGATTCTGTACGCAGTGTCGGGCTGGCTGATCATGAACGCACTGGGGCTGAACAACGTGGTCGCGATCGCCACCGACACCGGCGGCAACTTCATCTTCGTCGCCAGCGACACCATCATCGGGCACAACATCTCGCTGCTGTTCCAACTCCTGATCGTCACAGCGACTTTCGCGGCCATCGTGACCTTCCACAACAACGTCTCGCGGTACTTGTTCTCCCTCGGACGTCAGACATTGGTGTGGAAACCGCTGGGGTGGACGTTGCCACGACGCCAGACGCCGTGGGTGGCTTCGATCGTCCAGAGCGGCACCGTCGCAATCGTCGTCGCCGCGTTCGCCATCGCCGGTCAGGACCCCTTCGCGACGCTGTTCACCTGGGCGACGGGGATCGGCACCATCGCTGTGATCTTCTCGCAGCTGGTGGCCGGGATTGCGATCTTCGTGTTCTTCCGTCGGTCCGAGGTCGACAAACGTCCGTGGAACACGGTTGTCGCACCGATCCTCGCGATCATCGGACTGGGCGCCTTCTTCGTGCTGACGTTGACCAGCCTTGACGTTCTGTTGGGTGTGCATGGCGCCGCGGCGGTGCTGATGCTCTCGCTGGTCTTCCTGGCATTGCTGGCGGGCATGGGCTACGGCCTGTACCTGCGGTTCTTCGTACCGGCGAAGTACGCGCTCGTGGGCAAGGCCCTCAACGAGCGGGAACTGGAAGAGCCGGCGCCCGAAGCGGTGTGAGCGCCTGGCAACGCGAAAGTCCAGCACACATGCCGATCGTTAGGTACGTTTGTACGTACCGATACGTACAAACGTACCTAACGAAAGGTTCCGCATGGCCTCGGCACCCCGGCGCGCACGTCGTCATGATCCGAACAGGAAGGAGCTCATCGTGGAATCGGCGCTGAGTGTGCTCGCCCGCGACGGTGTCGCCGGCATCACTCATCGTGCGATCGGAAAAGCAGCCGACGTGCCCCTCGGTTCGATCACGTATCACTTCGCGACGCTGGACGACATCGTCAAACTGGCGTTCCAGACTCACGTCGAAAGGTTGGCGACCCGCTTCGAGGAGCGACTGGCGGCCTGCGAGTCGCAAGCCGATCTCATCGACTGCATCGTGCTGGCGATCACCGACGATCTTGCCGCCAACCCCAACGAACTGGCCGTGACCTACGAACTGTACGGCGACGCGGTGCGCAGGGACGACAACAAGCGCATCACCCAGGCGTGGATGGAGCGGGCCGAAAATGCCCTGGCACAACACTTCGACCGCGCCACCGCACGCCTGTTGGACGTTGTCATCGAAGGCTTGATGGTGCATCTGTCCATTGCCCAACAACCGATTTCGCACGACGCCGTGCGAGCCCTACTGACCACGGCTGCCAATGCCGGTACCGCGGTCACCTGAACACCCTTCGCAAACCCTGAACGGAGTCGACATGACCTTTCACAGCAAGATGTTCATCGACGGCAGCTGGACCGACTCGTCCGACGGTGCCGTCGACCAAGTCCCTGCGCCCGCAAGCGGAGAGACGTTCGCCGAGATCGCGCACGGCACCGTCGCCGATGTCGACAGGGCGGTGGCGGCCGCCCACGCCGCGTTTCCCGGCTGGGCGGCAACGCCCGTCGGCGAACGGGCCCGGGCGTTTCTGAAGCTCGCCGACCGCGTCGAGGACGACCAGCGCACGCTCGCCGAGATCGAGTCCCGCAACGTCGGCAAGCCGATCTCCCTGGCGCTCGAAGAGATGGAGATGATCGCCGATCATCTGCGTTTTTTCGCCGGTGGCGCCCGCACGATGGAAGGGCGCGCAGCCACCGAGTTCGTCCGTGGCAAGACGAGCATCCTGCGTCGGGACCCGTTGGGCGTCGTCGGTTCGGTGGCCCCGTGGAACTATCCGCTGTTGATGGCGATCTGGAAGATCTCGCCGGCGCTGCTCACCGGAAACACCCTCGTCCTCAAGCCTTCTGAGCACACTCCGTTCTCGGTTCTGCGGCTGGCCGAGCTCGCCCAGGACCTGTTTCCTTCCGGTGTGTTCAACGTCGTCACCGGCGACGGTGCCGACGTCGGGGCCAGGCTCGTGTCTCATCCGACCGTGCGGATGTCCTCGCTGACCGGTTCGGTGGACACCGGACGGGCGTTGATGCGCGCGTCGGCCGACTCCAACCTCAAGAGACTGCATCTGGAACTGGGCGGCAAGGCGCCTGTGCTGGTGTTCGCCGATGCCGACATCTCCCTGACCGTGGCCAAAATCATGGAGGGCGCGTTCTGCAACTCCGGTCAGGACTGTATGGCGGCGTCACGGGTGTATGTCCATGAGGCAGTGCACGACGACCTGGTCTCCGGCCTCGAGAAGGCGGTCAACGAGCTCGACCTCGGAGACATCGCCGACGAGAACACCTCCATGGGGCCGGTGATCACGGCTGCCCACCGAGATCGTGTCGAGGGCTTCGTGGCTCGTGCCAAGGCTACCGGACACACCGAACTGATCCAGGGAGACAATCCCGGCACCGGCTTCTACACCGCGCCCACCGTCGTCGTCGGGGCACGCCACGGTGACGAGATCGTTCGTACCGAGGTCTTCGGACCGGTCACGTCCGTCACCAGCTTCGGTGACACCGACGACGTGACCGCATGGGCCAATGACACCGAGTACGGTTTGGCGGCATCAGTTTTCACCAAGGACCTAGCCCGCGCCATGACGGTCTCCAGTGATCTCCAGTTCGGCACGGTGTGGGTCAACGATCATCTGCCCGTGACCCCCGAGATGCCACACGGCGGGTTCAAACAATCAGGAAACGGAAAGGACATGTCGGTGTATGCACTCGAGGAGTACACCGAGATCAAGCACGTGATGATCAACCGTGAGAGCGCCTGACATGACGGTCAGCGCGATCAACATGTTCCGCCTGCGACCCGGGGTCAGTTCAGAAGAGTTCGAGAAGTTCTCGGTTGAGCTCGACCGTCCCACCTGTCTGGGGTTCGACGTCGTGGTCGGTTTCGAGGTCTTCCTGACCGAGAGCACCGAGAGCAGCGGCGTCGATGTCATCGAGGTCATGACGGTGACGTCCTGGCCGGAATGGGAGAAGGTGCGCGACGAGGCACCTGAACTCGAGGCCGTCGTCCGACGTTTCGACCAGCTCGTCGAACCCGGCAGCGTCTCGACCCTGTTTGCCCGCAAATCGCCACCCTCCCAGGAGATCTAGATGCCTTCCACCCTCACAACAGCGATGGACTACGACGCCATCGTGATCGGCGCGGGCCACAACGGCCTGGTGACCGCGAACTATCTGGCACGTGCCGGAAGGCGCGTGCTGGTCCTGGAGGCCAGGCCGATCGTCGGTGGCGCCTGTGTCACCGAGGAACTGATCCCGGGGTCGAAGTGGTCGTCATGTGCCTTCATCGCCGGGCTGCTGCGACCTGAGATCATCGAAGAACTGGAACTGCAGCGGTTCGGCCTGGACCTCTACCAGGGTGATGCGTTGTCATTCAGTCTGTTCCGCGATGGCACATCCTTCACGATGTGGAAGGAGACCGACCGCACGCTGCGTGAGATCGAGAAGATCAACAAGAAGGATGCCAGCGCGTTCCTCGACTTCGGAGTACGGCTGCAGCGGTTCGCCGGTCTGGTCACGCCGTACCTGCTCGCATCGCCTCCGGAGCGTTCGGAAGTCCTTGCTGCCTTCGAGGCCGCCGGCGAGCAGAACTTGTTCGACGAGTTCACCCTGCTCTCGGTCCGCGACCTCCTGGACCGCTATTTCGAGGACGAACGGCTCAAGAGCATGCTCACCTTCTTCGGAATGGTGTCCATCTTCGGCGGGCCGTCCACACCGGGCACGGCATACACCTACGGCCACCACTCCTGGGGTGAGTTCAACGGCAACTTCGGACAGTTCGGCCTTGCCCGCGGCGGCATGGGGGCAATCAGTGAGGCTCTCGCTGCCGGAGCGCGGCACCACGGCGCGGTGATCCGTACGTCGACCCCTGTTGACACGGTGATCGTCGATCGGGGTACTGCCACCGGAGTGCGTCTGGCGGACGGCTCGGTGATCACCGCCCATCAGATCTTCTCCAATGCCGACCCGAAGCGGTCCCTGCTGCGACTCATCGAACCCGGTGTGCTGCCACCCGGACTCGTCCGCGACGTCGAGAACATCGACACCCGTGGCTCGATGGCCAGGATCCACCTCCTCGTCGACGAACTGCCGCAGTATCTGCCATTCCCCGACGCCAACGCCGGACCGCAGCACCACGGGCACCAACTGTTGGGGCCCAGCCGGGAGGCGTTCGAGGAGGCCGCCGAAGCGCAGCGGCGCGGCACCTTCCCCAGCACCTTCGTCATCGAAGCCGTCACCCAGTCGGTGACCGACGACTCGCTGGCGCCCGCGGGCCTGCACACGATGACGCTGGGCATACAGCAGCTTCCGTCAGAACTGACTGGGACAACCTGGGCGGCGGAGAAGGAGAAGTGGGCAGATCTGGTTCTGGAGGACCTCTTCAGCTATGCGCCGAACCTCCGCGAGCACATCCTGGCCCGGGTGATCATCACGCCGGACGATCTGGACAGCGAGTACCTGATCACCGACGGCAACATCTTCCACGGCAGCATGATGCTCGATCAGCTGTTCGGGGCCCGACCGATCCCGGAGCTGGCGAACTACCGCACCCCCGTGCGCAATTACTACCTGTGCGGCTCCGGAACCCACCCGGGCGGTGGCGTCATGGGGGCCAACGGTCACAATGCGGCCAAAGTCGCCCTCGGCGACATCGCAGGTGTCACGAGACCGGCGCGGGCCGCAGGGGCGCCGACGGCCAACCGCACCCGGCCGTGGCAGCAGCGGCTGGTGGGCGCACTGATGTCCACCAGATCCGGTCGGTGGGTGAGCTACCAGGCAGCGCGCCAGCCCGCGCTGCGCAAGATCACCGCTTACGCTGCGCGCGTCCGGTGACGGCCCGCGAACAACAGAAGCCCGTGCAGGCACCGCCACCCGGTTTGAGAAGCGCCAAATGGTTTGCCGGGAAGGATGTTCCCGGATTTGTCCACCGCTCGGCGATGCGCGCGTCGGGGTTCTCCCGGATGGCGTTCGAGGGGCGGCCCATCGTCGGCATCTGCAACTCGTGGTCCGAAGTGGTCAATTGCAACATGCACTTTCGTGGCCTTGCCGACTCGGTACGTCGCGGGGTGCTGGCGGCGGGCGGATTCCCTCTGGAGTTTCCCACCATCTCCCTCGGTGAACAGTTGATGAAACCGACCACCATGCTGTTCCGCAACCTGATGGCGATGGACGTCGAAGAGTCCATTCGCGCCTACCCGTTCGACTCGGTGGTTCTGCTGGGCGGGTGTGACAAGACTGTGCCCGCGCAGCTGATGGGAGCAGCCAGCGCCGATGTCCCGGCGATCGTGCTGACCGGGGGACCGGCGGCGCCTGCCGTGTTCGCCGGTAAGCAGCTCGGGGTGGGCACGGACCTGTGGGAGTACATCGACGACGTCCGCGCCGGACGGATGTCGATGGTCGACTACGAGCGACTGGAAGCGGCGGCAGGCCCGTCACGAGGACACTGTCCGGAGATGGGCACCGCCTCCACGATGGCGACCCTCGTCGAGGGTCTCGGCATGACCCTGCCCGGCACGGCGGCGATACCGGCCATGGACTCGCGGCGGATGCAGGCCGCTGAGGAATGTGGGGCACGCGCCGTCGGGTTGGCGCTCGAAGGGTTGCGCCCCTCGGATGTGCTGACCACGGAAGCCTTCGACAACGCCATCACCCTGATGCTCGCCGTGGGCGGCTCCACCAACGCGATCGTGCACCTGCTGGCGATCGCCGGCCGGGTGGGAGTTCCTCTGTCCCTGGACCGGTTTCACGAGATCTCCGCCCGCACCCCACTTGTGGTGAACGTGCGGCCCGCCGGTCAGCATCTCGTCGAGCAGGTGTTTCACGCGGGCGGTATCCCCGCAGTCATGAGATCGATCGAATCGCTGCTGCACGTCGACGCCCGGACTGTCACGGGAAAGACCGTCTCCGAGAACCTGCCCGCCGGTGCAGCCGCTGATACCTCGATCATCGCCCCGCTGAGCTCGCCGTTCCAGCCCGCACAGGGCCTTGCGGTGGTGCGTGGCAATCTCGCACCCCTCGGTGCGGTGATCAAATGCAGCGCAGCCACTCCCGAGCTCCTGGTGCACCGGGGGCCGGCAGTGGTGTTCGAGAACATGAAAGATCTGTTGGCACGCTTCGACGACCCCGACCTCGAGGTGACACCGGATTCCGTTCTGGTCCTCCGTTCCGCCGGTCCCCGGGGGGCACCCGGAATGCCCGAATGGGGTCAACTGCCGATTCCGACCAAGCTGCTGAAAACGGGTGTGACCGACATGGTTCGGATCTCCGACGCCCGGATGAGCGGAACCGCCTACGGGACCTGTGTCCTGCACGTCAGCCCGGAATCGGCGGCGGGAGGCCCGTTGGGTCTGGTCCGCGACGGCGACGTCATCGCACTCGACGCGTTCGCCGGCAAACTCGACGTCCTGGTGTCGGAGGCTGAACTGGAGGCGCGCCGAGCGGCTCCGGCCCCTCCGGCGCTGAACCGGCCAGTCCGAGGTTATGCCGCCTTGTACGTCGATCGAGTGCTGCAGGCGCACCAGGGATGTGACTTCGACTTTCTGGCCGGACGTTCACAGAACCCCGCAGACGAACCGGACGCGGTCTTCGACGGCTGGGTCGGCGGTTGGTGAACCGGCAGTGCCCTACGCCGGGGTCCATCTCGGGAGCAGTCCGCTGGCCTGCGCCTGCGCGAGAGTCGGTGCGGCGCGGTCACGCTCGGACATGACCAGCTGGGCGTCGGTCAGCGGCCACGCGATGTCCAACGCAGGATCCAGCGCGCTGACGGTGTGTTCGCGTGCGGGGTCGTAGCCCGACGAGCACAGGTACATCACCGTCGAATCGTCCTCGAGCGCCACGAAGCCGTGTGCCAGTCCCTCGGCGAGATACACTGACCTGCGCGAGGTGTCGTCCAACGTCACCGCATCCCACCGGCCGAATGTCGGTGATCCCGAACGGATGTCGACCGCGACATCGAAGACGGCGCCACGGACGCACGTCACGTACTTGGCCTGGCCGGGCGGAACCTGCGCGAAGTGCAGGCCGCGCAGTACGCCGGTGGCCGACACCGAGCAGTTCGCCTGCCGCAGATCGAAACGGTGCCCGGCGAATGCGGTGAAACCGGGATCGGTGAACCATTCGAAGAAGTCACCGCGAGCGTCCGAGTGGATCTGGGGCGTGATCTCCCAGGCGCCCGGCACAGCCAGCTCGCGTGCGCTCACGATCCACGCTCCTCGTACTTTGCCTCCGCCAGGTCCTTCATCGGTCCCCACCAAGATCGGTTTTCGCGATACCACTCGATGGTGTCGCGCAGTCCTGACTCGAAGTCGAGGTGTACCGGACGCCAGCCCAACTCGTCGCGCAGCGCCGACGGATCGATCGCGTACCGCAGGTCGTGACCGGCCCGATCGACGACATGGTCGAAATCATCGGTGGGGCGGTCCATCAACCGCAGGATTGTGCGCATCACCGTCAGGTTGTCCCGTTCACCTTCGGCGCCGATGAGGTACGTGCGCCCGGGCTCACCGTCGGCGAGGATGCGCCACACCGCGCTGTTGTGGTCGTCGACATGGATCCAGTCGCGGACATTGGCGCCGCGGCCGTAGAGCCGGGGACGGCGACCGGTCAGCACGTTGGTGATCTGGCGCGGGATGAACTTCTCGACGTGCTGGTAGGGCCCGTAGTTGTTCGAGCAGTTGGAGATCGTCGCCCCCACACGATACGAGCGCACCCAGGCCCGGACGAGCATGTCGGCGGCCGCCTTGGTCGCCGAGTACGGGCTGGAGGGGTGGTACGGGGTGTGCTCGGTGAACCGCGCCGGGTCGTCGAGTGCCAGATCCCCGTACACCTCGTCAGTGGAGACGTGGTGCAGGCGAACGTTGTTGTGGCGCACCGCTTCGAGCACCGAGAACGTGCCGATGACGTTCGAGCGGACAAACGGCTCCGGGTCCACCAGCGCGTTGTCGACGTGGGTCTCGGCGGCGAAATGCACCACGGCGTCGGACTCGGCGACGAGCTTGCCGACCAGGCCTGTGTCGGTGACATCACCCTGCACCAACCGGATGTCGCGCTCGACGGGCGCCAGCGACTCCCGGCTGCCGGCATAGGTCATGGCGTCGAGCACCGTCACCGTCACCTCCGGGTGCGCACGCACCGCACCGTGAACGAAGTTGGCGCCGATGAAACCGGCGCCGCCGGTGACCAGCAGCCGCATGACCGGCACCCTAGCTACTCAGGCCCAGCGGCCCCGCCAGCTCCTCGAGCGTCGACAGCAGTTCGTCGGATCCGCCCAGCACCTGGATGGCGACATGGTCGGCGCCCGCGGCGTGGTGTTCGAGCAACCGGGCTGCGATCTCGTCGGGAGATCCGTGCGCGACGACCGCGTCGATGAACCGGTCGGTGCCGGGCTTGATCAGGTCCTCGTCGGTGAACCCCAACCGCTTCCAGTTGTTCAGGTAGTTCGACAGATCGAGGTAGAAGTCCACGGTCTCCCGTCCGATCTTGCGGGCCGCCTCGGCGTCGTCGGTCAGAACCACCTTGTGCTCGGGTGCCAGAAGCACTGTCGGGCCCAGCAGTTCGCGTGACCGGCCGGTGTGCACCGGGGTGGTCAGGTACGGGTGCGCACCTGCACTGCGCTGCGCCGCGAGCTGCAGGACCTTCGGCCCGAGCGCCGCGATCACCATCCGGCTCGTCGGCACCTTTGCCGCGTCCAGTGCATCCAGGTAAGAGACCAGCGCCTCGTAGGGCTTGCGGTACTCCTGGGTGTGCTCAGGGTGCCCGACGCCGACCCCGAGGACGAATCTGCCGGGGAAGGCCTTCTCGATGCGGTGATAGGACTCGGCGACTTCGCTCGCCTTCGCGGTCCAGATGTTCACGATTCCCGTGGCCACCTGCAGGTTCTCGGTCTTCTCGAGGATCGGCTCCACGAATGCCAGGTCGGCGGCGGGCGATGCGCCCACCCAGACCGTCCCGTATCCGAGCTTTTCGATCTCGACGGCCTGCTCCGGGGTGACCGGTGCTCCGGTCCACACTCCGAAACGGCCCAGGGCCGGCTTGAGCGACACCCCTTCGGTCGCGTTCATGTCTGCCCCCTTCGGTTCGGTTTATCGGGTACCAGCTTGTCAGGTGAGCGCAGAACGTGGTCACGCACCGGTCTCGACGTCGTCGGCCGTGAGCGCGGGGGCGGGTGCGTGCAGCGGTAGGCAGACGATGAACTTGGTTTCCCCGGGCCGCGATTCCACCGACAGGTTGCCATGGTGCTTCTCGACCACGATGCGCCATGCCAGATCGAGGCCGAGCCCGGTGCCCTCGCCGAACGGCTTGGTGGTGAAGAACGGCGTGAAGATCCGCTCGATGATGTCCTCCGGGATGCCGGGACCGTCGTCAGCGATCTCCACCCTGACCGTGCTCTCACTCTCGCGCATGGTGCGGATCGTCAGGGTGCCGTGCCCGCCCATCGCCTGGATCGCGTTGTCGATGATGTTGGTCCACACCTGGTTGAGGTCACCCGGGTAGCAGCCCAGCTCGGGCAGCGACTTGTCGTACTCCTTGACGAGCTTGACGGGGGTGTCCTTACCGATCTTGCCGCCGAACATCATCAGCGTGCTGTGCAGCAGTTCGTGGATGTCGGCGGTCTGGTAGGGCGCACGGTCCATCTGCGAGTACTGCTTGGCGCCGGCCAGAAGCGCGGAGATCCGCTTGCTGGCCTCGGCGATCTGGTTCATCAGCAACTCGTTGTCGATGGTGTACTTCAGCCAGCCGATCGCGCCCGGCAGCGTCGCCGAACAGTCGACGTCGTCGATCGACGCCTCGACGCGTTCCAGCCAGTCCACGTCGAGACCTGCCTCGACGAACGTGGGTGCGTAGTCCCACGCCGCCGCGATCCCGTGATCGTCGAGCCAGTCCCCGATCTGATCCTCCCGGTCGGAGGTCTCCAGCGCCGAAAGTTCCTGCGACTTCGACTTGGCCACCTGCTCGGCCACCTCGTCCTGGATGCTGACCAGTACTTTCAACGCGGCCGGCGTGAACTTCCCATCGGCGAGCATCGCGAGCTTGTGGCGCATCTTGCCGACGCCCTCACGCAGGTCGGCCACCGCGCGCGCGGTGGCGCCGGCAGGGTTGTTGAGCTGGTGGGTCAGGCCTGCCGACAGCTGCCCCAGGGCCAGCAGCTTCTCCCGCTGGCCGAGGATCTGGCGTTGCCGAAGCCCACCGACCATGTGGCCCTCCAGCAGGTGCACCGCCATCGGGAACTGGCTTTTCATGAACTCGGCGAACGCGTCTGCGTCCAGAACGAAGAACTTCGACGGGCGGGTCACTCGCACCGTCGCCTGGTAGACGTGCTGTTCATCCCCGGGGATGTAGGCCGACCAGGCGCCGCAATAGACGCCGCGCTGCGTCGTTCGGTTGGTCTCGATGTCGACCCCGCCGGAGCGTTTCGACATCACCAGTTCGCCTTCGATCAGCACGTAGAAGCAGGTCGCCGGCTCTCCCTCGATGTGGATCGGGCCCGGCTGGAAGGTCGCGATGTGGCCGTTGTCGCACAACGTCTGCAGCTGTTCGTCGGTCAACGCCTCAAACAGGAACAGCGTGCGCAGCTCGTCAGGGAGGCATTTGTCGCCCATACGTGGTCCTTCCTATGACCTTGCGGGCTCGACCGTAAGGGGCAGTGTCGTAATGAAACGCGTGGTAATGAAACGCGTATCGCCGGGGTTTGATTCCGCCCCCAGGCTGCCGCGGTGCCTGTCGATGATCCGGGCCGCGACGTCGCAGGTGCTCATGTCTCGGCGAGGTAGCGGTGGACCAACATGACCGCCATCGACCCTTCGCCGACGGCGGCGGCCACCCGCTTGGCGGAGTCGGCGCGCACATCCCCGGCGACGAACACCCCGGGAACACTGGATTCCAGGTGGTGCGGCGGCCTCTCCAGCGTCCAGCCGCTGATGTCACGCAGATCGGGGCCGGACAGGATGAACCCGTGGTCGTCCCGCACCACCACGCCGTCGAGCCACTCGGTGCGGGGTTCGGCGCCGATGAAGATGAACATTCGCCCGCACCGGAATTCCTCGCGAATCCCGGTCTTGGTGTTCTCCAGGCAGATGCCCTCGAGGTGGCCGTTGCCCTTGGCCGCGTGCACCACAGTGTGCGGCAGCTCCTTGATGTTGTCCCGCGCCCTGATCTGTTGGATCAGGTAGTGCGACATCGAGTCCTCGAGGGTGCGCCTGCTGACGATGGTCACCGATTTTGCGGTGCGCGACAGGTACATCGCGGCCTGCCCGGCCGAGTTGGCCCCACCGATGACGTAGACCTCGTCGCCGTCGCAGTCGGCCGCCACCGACGTGGTGGCCCCGTAGTAGACGCCCGCCCCGGTCAGTCCGGCGCAGCCTTCCGCCGTCAGCTGCCGGTATTCCACGCCCATCGCCAGGATCACCGCGCGGGTGCCGATCGACCGGCCGTCGGACAGGTGCACGGTTCGGGCGACGCCGTCGATCTCCAGGCCCGTGACCTCGGCCGCGGTGATCAGCTCGGCCTCGAACTTCTCGGCCTGCCTGCGCGCCCGCTCGGCGAGCTGTGAGCCGGACAGGCCATCCGGGAAGCCGAGGTAGTTCTCGATGCGCGAGCTCTGCCCGGCCTGACCGCCGGTGGCGGTGCGCTCGATGAGCACGGTCTTGAGTCCTTCGGAGGCGCCGTAGACCGCCGCCGCCAGGCCTGCGGGTCCGCCGCCGATCACCACCAGGTCGTAGAAATCACCGGCCGGGGTGGTGGTCAGCCCCAGCGTCGCCGCCAAGTCCGCATCGGTGGGGTCGATGAGCGTCTCACCCTGTTCGGTGATCACCACCGGCAGCGTCAGGCCGTCCTGTCCGGCAGCCTCGAGCAGCTTGGCGCCTTTTGGTTCGTCGGAGCGAAACCATGTGTAGAACAACCTGTTTCGGGCCAGGAACTCGCGCACCTCGGAGGAACGCGCGTTCCACGGGTGACCGATGATCTTGGTGTGCGGGATCGCGCGGTCGCCGCTGGCCCGCCACGCCTCGATCAGCGCGTCGATCACCGGGTAGAGCTTCTCCTCCGGGGGGTCCCAGGGTTTGAGCAAGTAGTGGTCGAGGTCAACGACGTTGATGGCGTCGATCGCTGCGTGGGTGTCGGCGTAGGCGGTGAGCAGCACCCGCCTGGCGGCCGGGAAGATGTCCATCGCGGCTTCGAGGAACTCGATGCCGCTCATCTGCGGCATCCGGTAGTCGGCGACGAAGACCGCCACCGTCTCGCCGCGCAGCTTCAGTTCGTTGAGTGTCTCCAGCGCGTCGGGACCCGACTCCGCGCGTACGATGCGGTAGTTCTCACCGTAGTGACGGCGCAGGTCGCGGGCGACGGCACGGGACACCGCGGGGTCGTCGTCGACGGTCAAGATCACGGGTTTTCTTGGGGCACTGCCGGGGCCGGTCATCGCGCTCAATTATGCGCCCGATGTCCAGTCGATAACCGGGCACGAGAGCGGGCGCTAGTTGTCCTCGTCCTCGATGAGGTGAACGGCGGCTTCCTCGGCCGAGGCCGCACCGCCGTCGACACCGACATCCTCGGCCACCAGATCGGCTTCGGCATCCTCACCGAATCCCCGGTCCGGTGCCAGGAGTCGACCTGCTCGAGACCGTCCCACCTCCCGCCGCCGCGGGAACTCGGCCTCCCGCTCGGACTCGTCGGCGCACTGTCGGTCGGATTCGTCGTACAGGACGCCGAGGCGCGATGCCGGATCCGGCTCCTGCTCGGCAAGGAGCTGGTCCATGCTCTCCGGCGGGCCGAAGGCCCCGGGACCGTACGGACGCTCCGGCGGCGAGTACCCCTCGTCGAGAAGGTCGGCGCCGCCGCGGTCGACCAGCGTGTCCTCGGGTTCCAGTTGGTTCTCGACGTCCACGCTGTATTCGCCCGGCGCAGGTCCGGTGGCGTAATTCGATGTGCTCATGACGATGTCCTCATGTCGATGTCCATCCTCAGCTGCCGCCGGTTGTCGATCTAGGGCCGTTGGGCCTCCCGCGAGGCGACGTTGGGCCCGAAGAACAGAGGTGACTCGCTGTGACCAAGGCCTCCTGCGGGTGAAGTGGCCCGTCGCTACCGTCGAAGGCATGGAACCGCGCAATGTCGATGAACCTCATCGAACGCCGCGACGCTCCGTGATCAACCGCATTCCCGGAGTGGAGGCGCTGCGCAACGCCGTTCGCCCGCTGACCCGGACCGGCAGCTACTACGCCAAGTCGTGGAGCGACTACCTCGGCGACGAGCCGCACCAGGTTCCGATCGCCAGGCCGACGATCGCGCTGACCGCTGAGGCGCTGCGCGACGAGGTGGTGCTGCTCGGCCTGCGGGCGCGCCGTCCGGTGAGTGATCCGCAAGCTTTCGCGCGGATTGACGACGAGGTGCGCGCAGCCCTCGAGTTCTACGGCAGTCGGGGGTGGCTGCGGGAACCCGCGGGATTCTTCGCCGCACCCGGGCCGCTGGCCGATGTGACGGTCCGGCCGGTGCAGCGCCGCAACCGGTTGTACTCGCGGTTGCGCTGGGACAGTGTGTACCGCCCGCTGTCCGGAGAGCCCGGTGCGAGCCGCTGGCTCGGGTATCGGGCGACTTCCCTCGGCTACGCCCTGATGCTGCGTCACGATGAGCCGCGACCGTGGCTGGTGTGCATTCACGGCACGGAAATGGGGAGAGCCGCAATCGATTTGGCAGTTTTCCGGGCGTGGCATCTGCATCAGGAGCTGGGTCTGAACGTTGTGCTCCCGGTGCTGCCCATGCATGGTCCGCGGGCGAAAGGCCTGCCGAAGGGAGCGGTGTTCCCCGGCGAGGACGTGCTCGACGACATCCACGCGACCGCGCACGCGGTGTGGGACATCCGAAGCCTGCTGGCGTGGATTCGGCAGCAACAGCCCGAGGCCCCCGTCGGCTTGTACGGTCTGTCGCTGGGCGGCTTCATCGCTGCGCTGGTCGCCGGCCTCGACGAGGACCTGGTCTGCGCGATCCTCGGGGTGCCCGTCGCCGATCTGATCGCGCTGCTCAGCCGCCACTCCGGCCTCGGTGACGACGACCCACGGCGGGAGACGATGATCCTCGCCGAGCCACTGGGCCGGATGATCTCTCCGCTGTCGCTGCCCCCACTGGTGCCGCCCGCCGGGCGGTTCATCTACGCAGGACTGGCCGATCAGGTCGTGCATCCGCGCGAACAGGTCAACCGACTGTGGGAGCACTGGGGGCGGCCCGACATCGAGTGGTATCGCGGCGGCCATGCCGGATTCTTCCAAGCGCGGCCGGTGCAACGCTTCGTCACCGGCGCCCTGGTGCAGTCTGGTCTGGTCTCCGGTCTCGAAGGGCGATCCGCCGGCGGACCTGGCACCATGACGGGATGACTGCGCGACTGTGACACGACGATCGGAAGCGAATGGTTGTGGCTTTCTTTCAGATCGTCGCCGCTGATATCGACGGCACGCTGACGTCGAGAGGCGAGTTGTCCGACCAGGTGCTGGATGCGTTGGACCAGGCCCGCAACAACGGTGTCCTGATCGTATTGGTGACCGGCCGGATCGGTAGCGAGCTGATGGCGGAGTTCCCGCAGCTCGCCGACCACGCCGATGCTCTGGTGCTCGAGAACGGTGCCGTGGCGATGCTCAACGGTGAGCTGGTCAGGCTGGCACCGCCGGTCGACGTGGTGCTCGACGGCGCGTTGACGGCCCACGGCGTCACCTTTCGGCGCGGCGAGGTGTTGCTCGCCACCGACGGTGAGCACGCGACCGCCGTGGTCGAGTCGATCGGGCAGCTGGGTCTGGACTGCCAGATCATCCGCAACCGCGACGCTGTCATGGTGCTGCCTGCCGAGGTGACCAAGGGCAGCGGTCTGCGCGCGTTGTTGTCGCGGATGAACCGGTCGCCGCACAACGTCATCGCAGTCGGTGATGCCGAGAACGACGTGTCGATGCTGCTTGTCGCCGAACTCGGAGTCGCGGTGGCGAATGCCATCCCGTCGGTCGTCGCCCACGCCGACGAGGTTCTGCAACTGCCCGACGGGGCGGGAGTGGCCGGTCTGTTGACCGGCCCGCTGCTCAGTGGGGCACGACGCTACTGTCCGATCCGCCGGTGGATCGACATCGGCAGCTTCGGCGACAAGACACCGACCAAGGTGCCGGGAAGTCAGGGCCGAATCGTGGTGACCGGGCCGTCGGGTTCCGGCAAGAGCCACGTGATCGGACTCATGGCCGAGCGCTGGATCCTCGCCGGATACAGCGTGCTCGTCGTCGATCCCGAGGGAGATCACTCTCAGCTCAAGGAACTCGACAACGTCGTGCTGGTCGACAGCAGGCACTACCTGCCCGAGCCCGGCGAACTGGTGGAGATGCTCCACCCGAACACCAGCATGGTCGTCGACCTGTCCGCGCTCGAGGTTCCGCACAAGGGCGACTACGTCCATCGGCTCCGGTTCGCGGCCGAGGCGCACCGTGAGGCGCACGGTTTCCCGCACTGGGTGATCTACGACGAAGCCCACCTCCTCGGCCCGCAGGAAGAGGCGAGATGGGTGCGCCGCGGCGGATACGTGCTGTCGTCGTATGTGCACGCAGAACTGCCGGCTGACGAAGTGAGCGACAGCGATGTGATCCTCGAGATGGGGCCTGACCGGTGGGCGTCGATCCGGGTGGCCGGGGGTGAACCCAAACCGTTCACCCCGGATCGGCGTCGCACGCTGCACATCCGTCACCGGCACAAGTACGCCCAGGTCGCCCTGCCGAAAGAACGCCGGTTCTACTTTCGCTCGTCAGGCGGTCAGTCGCTCCCGCCGGCCGCCACCATGCCCGAATTCCGCGCCGCCGTCAGCCGACTGGATCCCGAAGCCCTGGAGTTCCACCTCGAACGGGGGGACTTCGCCCGGTGGCTCGACCGCATCGTCTCCGATAAGGAGCTGGCTGTGGACGTGGCGTCGTGGGAGGACGAACTCGCTGCCCACCGGGCCGCCGAGGTCGAACGCATCCGCCACCGGATAGTCAGAGCCGTCGACGAGCGCTATTCGTGAGGTACCGGCGCGGCTGTCACTGCCGGGCGACGATGACCGGCACGCGGGCCGCCTGCACCACAGCGGAACTCACCGAGCCCAGCAGAGCGCTTGCCACAGCGCCGTGGCCGTGACTGCCGACCACCAGTAACTGGGCGGATTCTGAGCGCTCCACCAGTCGCCGTGCCGGTTGGTCCTGGACGACCTCGGCACGCACCGTCACATCCGGGAAGCGCTGCTGCCATTCGGTCAGCTGGCCGCGGAGTTCTTGTTCGACCTCCGGACGCACGTCGTCCCAGTCGATTCCGGGCAGCTCGAACGCTCCCGGCGACCACCACGCGCGCAGCGCGATGAGTTCCACGCCCCGCAGGGCGGCCGCGTCGAAGGCGATCGCGGTGGCCGATTCGGCGGCGGCCGACCCGTCGGTACCCAGCAGGACCGGCGCCTGCGCATCGGGCACCGACGTGTTCTCGTCATGGATCACCGCCACGGGGCAGTGCGCCCGGTGCACCAATCCGGTGCTGACCGATCCGAGGACGGTGCGCGCGAGTGCGCCGCGGCCCCGGCTGCCCACCACGACCATCCGCG
Source organism: Mycolicibacterium austroafricanum (assembly GCF_902705885.1). Classification (GTDB taxonomy): domain Bacteria; phylum Actinomycetota; class Actinomycetes; order Mycobacteriales; family Mycobacteriaceae; genus Mycobacterium; species Mycobacterium vanbaalenii_A. The sequence goes on from NZ_CACSIP010000015.1 coordinate 97,337, forward strand.
CCCGTTGGGATCGTTCGACCAACGCCGTCGTCGCTGACGAGACTGCGAACTCCGTCGAGATCTGCACCCGCCCGTGGGTGAGGTCCCGGGCGGTGCGCTCGGCGTCTTCGAGAACCTGCCGTCCCAACTGTTGCTGCAGATCCAGCAGTCCGGTGGGCGCCGGCACGGCCGACCAACTGCCGATGCTCGGGGTCACGGCGTACAGGATGGCCAGCGGGCAGTCGCGCAGCGCGGCTTCGGCTGCCGCCCACCGCAGCGCGGGGCCCGACGCCGTCGAGTCGTCGACACCGACGACGATGTCCGAAGATGCCGCATCTGTCACGCCAGATCCTCCTGCTTGTCAGGTTGCACCGCAGGTGGCCGGTCGAGCATCGCGGCCAGATCGATCCCTGAGGCCTTCAGCGCCTCGACGATCTTGGCCACCGCCACCGGGCTGACGCCGAGCAGACCACCGATCGCATCCTGGGCGTCGGAGGCGCCGCCGATGATGGACAGCCGCTCGATCTCCGAGAGCGGCATCGCGGCGGCCTCGGTGGCCTTGACCACCGAGGCCAGCACGTCCGGCAGGGTCAGCAGGCGGGCGGCTTCGGGAGAGTAGCTGTTCAACGCCACCGCGATCTCGGTCTTTCCGGCGGCTTCGGCCACCAGCCTGGCCTTGATGCCGTCGGCCTCGGCTTGTTGTTCCACGCGCAGTGCCTCCGCTGCGGCCTTGCGGGCATCGGCATCGGCCTCGCCGGACTGGCGGGCCGCTTCCGCTTTGGCCTGTGCGGCCAGGATCGCTGCCTGGCGTTCGCCCTCGGCGCGGGCGATGTCGGCCGAGCGCTGCGCCTCGGCCGGGGCGATGACGTCGGCCTGCAGCGCCGCCTTAGCCTGCTCGCTGCGGCGCTGCTCCACCTCGATGCGGGCCTCTACCCGTGCGGCCTCGGCCTGCTCGGTCGCGATGCCGACGTCCTTCTGCGCTCGGGCGTTCGCCAGCGGACCGGCCTGGTCGGCCTCCGCGTTCTCGGCCTCGGTCTGGGCGCGCAACCGGGCCAGTTCGACATCGCGGCGCTGGTTGGCGGTGGCGATCGCGGTGTCGGCCTCGGCCTGGGCGACCGAGCCCGCCTGCCGGGCCTTGGCCGACTGGATCTGCGCGTCGCGTTCGGCCTCGGCGGTACCGATCGCGGCGTCGCGTTTGACCTCGGCGATCCGCCGCTGCCCCAGCGACTCCAGGTAGGCGTTGCGGTCGGAGATACCGGCGATCTTGAGGACGTCGACCTCCATGCCGATGCGTGCCAGGTCTCCGCCTGCCTCCTCGACGACGCTGCGGGCCAGGGTGTCACGGTTGGAGTTGAGGTCTTCGACGGTCATGGTGGCGGTGATCCCGCGCAGGCTGCCGGCGAGGATCTCGTTGATCTGGCGTGCCAACTCGTTGAGGTCGGAGGTGAGGAAGCGCTGCACCGCGGTCTGCACGGCCTCTTCGGACGAGCCGATTCGAACCAGTCCGACGGCTTCGACGTTGACCGGAACACCGTTGTTGGACAACGCATTCTGCAGGTTGATGCTGACGTTGAACGGCTCCAGGCTCATGATGTCGACGCGTTCGATGCCCGGCACCCGAAATCTGGCGCCGCCCCGGACGACCTTCGGTGTGCCTCGGCCGGTGAACACCGCCACCTCGTTGGGCGGCACCTTGATGTAGTTCTTGACGTACACGATCGGCAGCGCGACGAACAGCAGAAATGCTGCGATCGCCGCGATGATGACGATCATCAGAACGGACATTTCTTCAGTTCCTCTCGACGGCGGGCGGATCGGTTTCCGTGCCGGGGATGGTCACCACGTGGACGTAGTCGGCGTCGACGTCGGCGATGTACACGGGGGTGGCCTTGGACAGCGCCGTGGGTTCCGCGGTGACGGCCCGGGCGCGGACCCGGTTTCCGTCGACGTCGACGAACGCCACCTCACCCCAGCCGTCGGTGGGGACCTCCAGCGTGACCGTGCCGAGCAGGCCGATGTAGGAGACCCGGCCGCGCTGGGAGTTCGACTGTTGACGGCGCAGGTAGGGCAGCAGCAGACCCTGCAGCGCGCCGATGAGGACCAGGCCGCTGCCGACGGCCACGACGGCCGAGATCGCCGTGCCCCATCCGGCCCAGGTGCTGATCAACCCGCCGGTGCCGGCGCCGAGCAGGCCCGCGGCCACGCTCGTCAGGCTCAGGAAAGGCAGGCCGTCGGGACCGGACCCGCCGCCCACCTCGAGGTCGGTCAGCAGCAGGGCGGTCAGCACCGCCACGCCTCCGACTCCGAAAGCCGCGAGATAAACCCCGGTCACGAGTTGATCTTCGCACTTCTTTCGCACCGGGTCCGCGCAGATTTTGGGCCGGGCCGCTGTGCGAGTAACATGGATCAACGGTGCGGCTTCCGCGCCGACTTCTTGCGTGCTCTGTCCTGGAGTTTTCGGGAATTAGCCAGATCCGGCTCACGTTCTCAAGTCGGACGAAGGCTGCGTCGAGCAGGCCGGGATACGAAACGAAAGCAAGGATCGCTACACAGTATGGCCAAGAAAGACGGCGCCATCGAGGTCGAGGGTCGCGTGGTCGAGCCCCTGCCCAATGCGATGTTCCGCATTGAGTTGGAGAACGGACACAAGGTACTCGCCCACATCAGCGGGAAGATGCGGCAGCACTACATCCGCATCCTCCCGGAGGACCGCGTCGTGGTGGAGCTCTCTCCCTACGACCTGTCCCGCGGCCGCATCGTGTACCGCTACAAGTAACCCCCCATCCGAGAAGCACAGAAGGATCGAACGAGCCGTGAAGGTGAACCCGAGCGTCAAGCCCATCTGCGACAAGTGCAGGGTGATCCGCCGGCATGGGCGGGTCATGGTGATCTGCTCCGATCCGCGCCACAAGCAGCGGCAAGGATGAGCGCTTGCGCGAAGACCGGACAGCACAGCTGAGTCTTCCGCGCATTACACAACTGAATGATGACCTCCCAGCACCACTGAACGGCATACGGCTGTTCGCCACGTCCGGCACGGAGGCCGGACCCCACCAGCGAGTGGGAACGGACTGGGACAAGACCTCCGCAGAACACGAGGAATGGCACACATGGCTCGACTAATGGGCGTCGATCTCCCGCGCGACAAGCGCATGGAGATCGCCCTGACCTACATCTACGGCGTCGGCCGTACCCGCTCCCAGGAGATCCTGGACGCCACCGGGATCAGCCGGGAGCTGCGCACCAAGGACCTGACCGACGATCAGGTGACCCAGCTGCGCGACTACATCGAGGGCAACCTCAAGGTGGAAGGTGATCTGCGCCGCGAGGTGCAGGCCGACATCCGCCGCAAGATCGAGATCGGCTGCTACCAGGGCCTGCGGCACCGCCGTGGCCTGCCGGTGCGCGGCCAGCGGACCAAGACCAATGCGCGCACCCGCAAGGGCCCGAAGCGCACCATCGCCGGCAAGAAGAAGGCCAGGTAACCCCGGATGGCACAGGCAAAGAAGGGCGGCACCGCCGCCAAGAAGGGTCAGAAGACCCGGCGTCGGGAAAAGAAGAACGTCCCGCACGGCGCTGCGCACATCAAGAGCACGTTCAACAACACGATCGTGACGATCACCGATCCTGCGGGCAACGTGATCGCCTGGGCATCGTCGGGTCACGTCGGGTTCAAGGGGTCGCGTAAGTCCACCCCGTTCGCCGCGCAGCTGGCCGCCGAGAACGCCGCCCGCAAGGCGCAGGAGCACGGCGTCAAGAAGGTCGACGTGTTCGTCAAGGGTCCGGGTTCGGGCCGCGAGACCGCGATCCGTTCGTTGCAGGCCGCCGGACTCGAGGTCGGCGCCATTTCCGATGTCACCCCGCAGCCGCACAACGGTTGCCGCCCGCCCAAGCGGCGCCGGGTCTAGAGGAGATTAGAGAGACATGGCTCGTTACACCGGACCCGTCACCCGCAAGTCGCGTCGCCTCGGCGTCGACCTCGTCGGTGGAGATCAGTCCTTCGAGAAGCGTCCCTACCCGCCCGGCCAGCACGGCCGCGCGCGGATCAAGGAGAGCGAGTACCGCCAGCAGCTGCAGGAGAAGCAGAAGGCCCGCTTCTCCTACGGCGTGATGGAGAAGCAGTTCCGCCGCTACTACGAGGAAGCGAACCGGCAGCCCGGCAAGACCGGTGACAACCTGCTGCGCATCCTGGAGAGCCGGCTGGACAATGTCGTCTACCGCGCCGGCCTGGCCCGCACCCGCCGGATGGCACGTCAGCTGGTCAGCCACGGCCACTTCACCGTCAACGGCGTGAAGGTCGACATCCCCAGTTACCGGGTGTCGCAGTACGACATCATCGACATCAAGGACAAGTCGATCAACACGCTGCCGTTCGAGCTCGCTCGGGCCAACGCGGGTGATCGCCCGATCCCCGGCTGGCTTCAGGTCGTCGGCGAGCGTCAGCGCATCCTCGTGCACCAGCTGCCCGAGCGCGCGCAGATCGACATCCCGCTCACCGAGCAGCTCATCGTCGAGCTCTACTCGAAGTAAACGTCCACGGCCCGGACGGGTCGCGGATCACCTAACGGCATCAAATAGCGGTTGCCGAGAAGGAGAAGAAGAAAAACATGCTGATCTCTCAGCGCCCCACACTCAGCGAAGAAGTCATCGCCGAGAACCGGTCCCAGTTCGTCATCGAGCCGCTGGAGCCGGGATTCGGCTATACCCTTGGCAATTCGCTGCGTCGCACGCTGCTGTCGTCGATCCCCGGCGCGGCAGTCACCAGCATCCGCATCGACGGTGTGCTGCACGAATTCACCACCGTCCCCGGGGTGAAGGAAGATGTCACCGACATCATCCTCAACCTCAAGGGCCTGGTCGTGTCCTCCGAGGAGGACGAGCCGGTCACGATGTACCTGCGCAAGCAGGGGCCGGGCGAGGTCACCGCGGGCGACATCGTCCCGCCGGCCGGTGTCACCGTGCACAACCCGGACATGCGCATCGCCACCCTCAATGACAAGGGCAAGCTCGAGGTGGAGCTGGTCGTCGAGCGCGGTCGCGGCTACGTGCCGGCTGTGCAGAACAAGGCCTCCGGCGCCGAGATCGGCCGCATCCCGGTCGATTCCATCTACTCGCCGGTGCTCAAGGTCACCTACAAGGTGGAGGCCACCCGCGTCGAGCAGCGCACCGACTTCGACAAGCTGATCCTCGACGTCGAGACCAAGAGTTCGATCGGCGCTCGCGACGCGCTGGCATCCGCCGGCAAGACGCTGGTCGAGTTGTTCGGTCTGGCAAGGGAACTCAACGTCGAAGCCGAGGGCATCGAGATCGGCCCGTCGCCTGCCGAGGCCGACCACATCGCCAGCTTCGCGCTGCCGATCGACGATCTGGACCTGACCGTCCGTTCGTACAACTGCCTCAAGCGCGAGGGTGTGCACACGGTGGGCGAGCTCGTCGCCCGCACGGAGTCCGATCTGCTGGACATCCGTAACTTCGGCCAGAAGTCCATCGACGAGGTGAAGATCAAGCTGCACCAGTTGGGTCTGTCGCTCAAGGACAGCCCGGCCAGCTTCGACCCGTCCGAGGTCGCCGGCTACGACGTCGCCACCGGCACCTGGAACAGCGATGCAGGTTACGACCTGGACGCCGACCAGGACTTCGCCGAGACCGAACAGCTCTAACCAACCCGTCCCGGTCCTACCTGATACGGGGGCCGGCCCCATTTAGGAGATAGTCGCAATGCCCAAACCCACCAAGGGTCCTCGCCTCGGCGGGTCGTCGTCGCACCAGAAGGCGCTGCTGGCCAACCTGGCCACGTCGCTCTTCGAGCACGGCCGCATCAAGACGACCGAGCCGAAGGCGCGGGCGTTGCGTCCGTACGCGGAGAAGCTGATCACCCACGCCAAGAAGGGCACGCTGCACAACCGGCGTGAGGTGATGAAGAAGATCCGCGACAAGGACATCGTGCACATCCTGTTCGCCGAGATCGGCCCGTTCTTCTCCGATCGCAGCGGCGGCTACACCCGGATCATCAAGGTGGAGAACCGCAAGGGCGACAACGCCCCGATGGCGGTCATCGAGCTGGTGCGGGAGAAGACCGTGACGTCCGAGGCCGATAGGGCCCGCCGGAGCCAGCCGGTCGCCGCCGCGGCGGCACCGCAGGCTGCGGTCGAGCCGGAGGCCGCGGACGGGCCAGCTGTGGCCGAGGAGGCTGAGGCGGTCGACGAGACGCCGATCACCGAGGAGGCCGAGGTCGAGACCCCGGGTACCGAGGAGACTTCAGCCACCGACGAGGCCTTGGCCGAGGAGACTTCAGCCGAGGATGACACCAAGTCCTAGCGACGACGTGATGAACATGCCCGCCATCGATTCCGGTGGCGGGCATGATTCATTATCCCGTCGCTTCGCTCGCCCGGTTATCCGTCTGCGGCTCGACGTGGCTTACGACGGCACCGAATTCGCCGGCTGGGCAGCGCAGACCGGGCACCGAACCGTGGCCGGTGTCATCGACGACGCCCTGTCGACGGTGTTCCGGGTCCCGGTGCAGGTGCGCGCGGCCGGTCGGACCGATTCCGGGGTGCATGCCAGCGGGCAGGTTGCCCACGTGGACATTCCGGTCGACGCACTGCCCCACGCCAGCCCGCGCACCCGGCGCCGGGACGACAGCGAGTTCGGTCCGCTGGTGCACCGTCTGGCCAAGTTGCTGACCGAGGACGTCCGCATCCTCGGGATCACCCGTGCGGCAGCCGGTTTCGACGCACGGTTCTCCGCACTGCGCCGCCGCTACGTCTACCGGTTGTCGACGGCGCCGTACGGCGTCGAACCGCACGAAGCGCGGTTCGTGACGGCGTGGCCGCGTGACCTGGATGTCGATGCGATGGCCGCCGCGGCGCGGGAGCTGTTGGGGTTACACGACTTCGCCGCGTTCTGCCGGCACCGGGACGGCGCGACGACCATCCGCGAGTTGCAGCGGCTGGACTGCACCCGCGACGGGCACCGGGTCGCGGTGACGGTCAGCGCCGACGCCTTCTGCTGGAACATGGTGCGCTCACTGGTCGGAGCGTTGCTGGCGGTCGGAGAACATCGTCGGGACCCGGCGTGGTGCGTAGGGCTGCTCAGCGCGACGCGGCGGTCCAGCGACTTCGCCGCAGCACCCGCGCGGGGACTGACGCTCGTCGGGGTGGACTATCCGCCCGATGGTGAACTCGCCGCACGCAATCTGGTCACCCGGGATGTGCGCACCGCGGACGAGATCGGCTAGATTTTGGCCGCGACGAAGTCGGCGGCCTGGTTGATCATGCCACCGCTGATGTAGGCGGACGCCAGATGGGCGGGCCAGTAGTCCTGCCAGTTCTCCGGCGCGGTCGGATTGCAGATCGGGTCGTCGCCGTGGCAGAGCTCGATGATTCGGTCACGCAGCGCCGGGTTGGTGAAGTTGGCGATCGGGCCGACCCAGTTGCTGCCGTTGCCGAACAGCGTGACAGCCGCGATGTGCCGATCGGCGCCGGCCGGCATCGGAGTCTTGAAGCCGAACGCGGCGATCGGCACCGCGATCACGACATCGGTGACTGCGGCACCCAGTGAGTACCCGCCCAGCACCAGCCGGGTGTCGGGACAGTTGGCCGCCATGTACCCGATCCGCTGGCTCATGTCATTGGCGCCCACGTCGATCTCGGTGTCGGCGGGGTACTTCACCGCGTACAGGTCGATGTTCTTGCCGGTCTTGTTCCGCAACGCACTGGCCAATGCGTTGCCGATCTGCCCGGCACCGGGCGATTCGATGCGGCCTCGGGCGAAGATCAGCTCGACCTCGGGGCAGGGGGCCGCGGAGGCGACGGGCACAATCGGCGCCGCGTCACCCGGTACCACCGCTGGGGCGATCAGACCTGCAACGGCGAAGGCGACCGTGAGCGTCAATTTACCAATCACCCCGCCGATCATAGCCACCGCTGGCGACCCCGTCGCGTAGTTCGGCTGTCGATGGATGCGGCCCGTCAGGTGGTCAGATCCGCCCGGCCGCGAAGCCGGCGGCTTGGGCGATGAACGGTGAGGATTCGTAGCTTGTGTGCGCGAACGGGTTTCGGCCGTCTGAGCAAATCGGGTCGCCGTTGGCGCACAGATCGATCGCCTTGCCCGCGAACGAGCCGGCAGCCGAGACCGGATTGCCGAACTTCGTTGCCGGATTACCGAAAACCGCGACCGCCGCGACGTTGCCGTTGAGGCTGCCCGGCAGTGGTGGGGCCGAACCGATGTTGCCCACCTTGTTGCCCAGCGGCGGCACCCCGGCCAGCATGTCGATGACGGCCGCACCCTGCGAATAGCCGCCCAGCACGATCCGGGTGCCGGGGCACTGCTGGGACATGAAGGCGACGCGGTTGGCGGCGTCGGTGGCGCCGGCGGCGGTGTTGAGGAAGTCGTAGCTGGCGGGGTAGTTCACGCCGTAGGTGCCGACCGTGCGGCCGCCGAGCTGTGGCCGCAGTGCGTCGGCGAGCGCCTGGCCCACCCGTCCCACGCCCGCGGGCTCACTGGTGCCGCGGGCGAACACCACCTCCACGTCGGGGCATGGTTGCGCGGCGGCTGTCGGCATGGGCAACACGAAGAAGGCCAGCGGCGCGGCCACGACAGCGGAGAGGGCAGCCAGGGTTCGGCGGCTCAATCGGTCGAAAGTCACAAGACACCGTATCTCACCGGGGCTACACCAGTCCCGCGACGAAGCCGGCTGCCTGATCGGTGAAGCCCGCCGAGACGTAGTTGCTGTGGGCGGGAACGTCGTCGCCGGGCCCGCACACCGGATCGCCGGCGTTGCACAGGTCGATGGAGCGCGCGCCCCAGACCGGGCTGGTGGTCAGGGGAAGGCCCACCTTCGCCGAGGGGTTGCCGAACACCGCGATCGCGGCGACGAAGTCCGGGGTGTTGGGCGGTAGCGGGTTGGTGAACCCTGCGCCGGGGACCGGGATGGCGGCGATGACGTCGACCACCGCGGCGCCCTGCGAGTACCCGCCGAGTACCAGCCGGGTGTTCGGGCAGTTGGCAATCATGTACTGGATGTGAGCGCTGGCGTCGTTGGCGCCGGCGGCGACCTGGAGGAAGTCGAAGGTGGCCGGGTAGTTGACGGCGTAGGCGCCGACCGACCGGCCACCGACGCGACCACGCAGTGAGTCCACGAACGACTGGCCGACCCGTCCCAGGCCCGCCGCTTCGTCGGTGCCGCGTGCGAACACGACCTCGATGTCGGGGCAGCCCTGGGCGTGGGCTACGGGTGCGGTTGCCGGGGCCGCGACGGACGGTGCCATGAGCAGCGCCGCTGCGGCCACAACCGCTGCCGCTAGCGGACGAACATCAAGATCGAAGGTCACCAGACGATGTTAGCGGGATATCTCCCGCTGGAGCGTCCGGCCAGGTCACGGCGGCGAGCTCCTCACTGCGGTCACCCTGTCGGGCCAGCGCCAGACCGGCGAGCACGATCGCGCCGCCGAGGGCCTGCGTCGGCGTGATGGCCTCTCCGAGCAACAACCACGCAGCCAGCACCGCGAACAACACCTCGGACAGGCCGACCAGCGACGCGAACCGGGGCCGCAGCCGGGCGATGCCGACGATCCCGAGTGTGTACGCGATCGCCGTCGGGATCAGCGCCAGCGCGATCACGGGCACGAGCCACGAGGTGGTCCATCCCGCGATCACGACGTCGTGCTGAGTGAACGTCAGCGGCATCACCCCGGCGAGCCCGATCAGCCCGACCGTGACCGCGCCGACGACGAGCCCCCCGGCGGCCAGGGTGATCGGGTGCAGTCCGGCCTGGCCGTCCGGACCCTGGCCGCCGACCTTGTCCGACATCAGGAAGTAGCAGGCCGCGCAGACGGCGGCGGCCAGGCCCCATCCGACACCGACGAGGTTGACGTCGGCACCCGCGAGCCCGCCGGCGCCGAGGACGCCGAGCACCAGCATGATCCCCACCACCGCGACGACCACACCCCCGAGGGTCAGGTTGGTGGGTCGCTTCCGGGTGATCGCCCACAGCCAGGCCACGACCAGCAGGGGAGCGGTGTATTCGAGCAGCAGCGCCACGCCGACCGACAGATGGGAGACGGCGTTGTAGTAGAAGAACTGCGCGCCGGCGATCGGCACGATCCCGTACAACACCACGGTGCGGGCGTGCCTGCGTGTTTCGCGTAGCCACCCCGGGCGGATCAGCGAGGCGAACACCCCCATCGCCAGCGCGCCACCGGCCAGCCTGGCGGTCACGGCCGCGGTCGGGCTCCAGCCGGCCTCCATCAGCGATTTCGCGAAGGGGCCGGATGAGCCGAAGGCCAGTGCCGAGGTGATCGCGAAGAGCAGGCCCGTCCGAAACTGGTGGGTGTCGTTCGCAGCCACGGGCCACCTCCGGAGATGTCGATAGGGGTGTAATGAGTAAACTCAACTTTGGTCATGACGCTAGCCCGGAAAGGAGTCATGAGTCAAATGCTTTTCAACCATGACACCGACCTCACGTTGCGGGCGGTGTGTGTGCTGATCAACACCGACCGGGTCGACGGCGAGCGCCTCGCCGACCTGGCCGCACTCGACGACTATCTGGCCACCTTCGGTTGGACGGGCCGACGCGACCACGACGCTGCCGAACTGGCCGCCGTGCAGCAGTTGCGGACCCGTCTCGGCCGCATCTGGGAGAGCGCCGACGACGAGGAGCGAGTGGTCGGGCAGGTGAACGCGCTGCTCAGTGACACCCGTGCGGCCCCCTGGTTGACGAGACATGCCGAGATGCCGGAATGGCATCTGCACCTCGCCTCGATCCACGACCCGCTGTGGCAGCGGATGGGTGCCGAGATGGCGATGGCGCTGGCCGACCTGATCCGCTCCGGCGAGTTGCGACGACTGAAGATCTGCGCGGCCCCCGACTGCGAGGCCGTGCTGGTCGACCTGTCGCGGAACCGGTCGGGAAAGTTCTGTGACACCGGCAACTGCGGCAACCGTCAGCACGTCGCCGCCTACCGAGAGCGGCGCTCCAACAAGTGATCAGACCCCCTCGCGGCCGCGGTTAGGCTGACCGGAGGGGGAGTGACCAGTGCAACCGACCACGCGCCTACACGTCAGTGGACACCGATTCCTGGTGCACCGGATGGAGCACGCGTTGCTGCGGGGTGACACCCGGATGCTCGATGATCCGCCTCGGGGGCAGTCACTTTCGCTGGTGGCCGGTGCGGTGCTGACGGTGGTCGCAGTCGCGGCCTGCGCGGTGCTGGCATTGGTGAGACCGGCGGGCGAACTCGGCGACGCACCGATCGTGGTGGTGCGTGAGACCGGTGCGATGTACGTCCGGGTCGACGACACCGTGCACCCCGTTCCGAACCTGGCGTCCGCGCGGCTGATCGCGGGGACCCCGGCTGAACCGCGCCTCGTCGGTCAGGCGGCGGTCGACACAGCGCGTCGTGGACCGTCGATCGGCATCCCCGGGGCGCCGGAGGCGATCTCGGCACCGCTGACACCTGAGGAGTCGAGCTGGACGGTGTGCGACGACCCACGCGGGGTGACCACCGTCATCGCCGGGCCGATATCCGACCGCGCGGCCCCGACGGGACCCGGCGTGCTCGTGACACCACGCGGCGCGAGTGCGGCCAGCACCTACCTGCTCTACGAGGGCCGGCGTGCGCGGGTGGACCTGCGCCACCACGCCGTGGTCCGCGCACTGCGACTCGAGGGCGTGGTGCCGCGGCCGATCGCCGCAGCGGTGTTGGAGGCGATACCCGAGGCCCCGCAGATCGTGCCCCCGCACCTTCGCGCGGCCGGCGAGCCCGGCCCGTCGACGCTGCGCGACCATCCGGTGGGCACCGTGGTGAGAGTGCCCCGCGTCGCCGGCGCACCCGGTTCTCGCGAGGACCTCTTCGCCGTCCTCGCCGACGGCGTGCAACGTATCGGCGAAGTGGCTGCGGACCTGCTGCGCTACACCGATGCGCTCGTCGCCGAACAGATTCCGACCGTGTCACCGGCCGAGGTGGGTGCTGTGCCCGTCGTCGACACCTTGCCCGTCGCGACCTATCCCGAACGCGGCGGGGTGATCCAGGCCCCCGTGGTATGTGCGCGGTGGCGTGCAGGGCCGGCCGGCAACGCGTCCGAAACCGCCGTGCTCACCGGGCACGCGGTCCCGGCCGTCGGCACGCCGGTCCCGTTGGCGCAGGCCGATGGGGACGGCCCGGCGGTTGATGCGGTGTTCCTGCCGCCGGGCCGCAGCGTGTTCGCCCACTCCGTCGGGCTCACCGGGAGCGGACGAAGCACCGGATCACTGTTCCTGGTCACCGATTCTGGTGTGCGGTACGGAATCCACGACGACACCGTGGCCACCAGCCTCGGGTTGACCGACCCCGCACAGCCCACTCCGTGGGCCGTGCTGGCCGCGCTTCCCGGGGGCCCCGAACTCAGTCAGGCCGGTGCGTCAGTCCTGCGGGACGGGATCCGTGATGGCAGCGTCGCGTCTCCGTGACCGGCCCACGGCCGTCGAGACCGCGATGATCCCCGTCAGCGCCACGCAGATTGCCGCTGCACCCACCGCCGTGACGCCCGCAGACCGGTCGGTGGCGGGGATAGGGGTCGTCCGCGTCAGCGCTGTCGCGGAGGGTGGGCTCGGCGCGGCGGGCCCGGTGTCGGTCACCGCGGCGAGTGCGTCGACGACGCCGTGGCCGACGGCCGGATCCCATCCGCCTGCCGGGCGCCGTGCGGTCTCCTCGATGCGCTGCATGACCTGGCGGGCGGTGAGTTCGGGGGAGCGCGCACGAACCAGCGCCGCGATCGCACTCACCACCGGTGCGGCATAGCTGGTTCCCGAGATCGGTGACCCGTCGGAAACGGTGTGTACCAACCCTTCTCCGGCCGGTGCCAGTGAGACGACGTCCTCACCCGGTGCCGCCACATCCACCCACGGCCCGGCGAGGCTGAACTCCGACGCGGAGCCGTGGCCGTCGACCGAACCGACCGTGAGCACGTAGTCGTCGTACCAGGCGGGGCTGGCTACGACGGCGACATCGTCCCATCCGGCGGTGTCGCGCGGATTCTGGCCGGGGCACTGGCCGGGGCCGACGACATTGCCTGCCGCGGTCACGACGACGACGTTCCTGACATCCACGGCGTAGGCCAGGGCCGCGCCCAGCGCCCGGTCGTCGAGGGCGCCGTCGGCGGGCAGGCACGCCACCGAGGAGATGTTGATGACGGTGGCGCCGAGGTCCGCGGCGGTGCGCNCCGCCGCGGCCAGGGTCTCCACGTCGCCTGATCCCGAAGCGGCCGGGTCGTCGACAGCGCGGAACTTGTTGCTGGACTGCCGGATCGCCAGGACGGTGACATCGGGAGCGATTCCGGTGAACGCACCGGGTTGTGCGGGATCGGCCGTGGCGCCGATGATCCCGGCGACGATCGTGCCGTGCCCGTCACAATCCGCCGCGCCGTCGTCCGTCGACACGTAGTCACCCCCGGGGACCAGATGGGGTAACCGCCGGTGGCGGGCCACGCCGGTGTCGATCACCGCGACCGTCTGACCGGCGCCCCGGGTCAACGCCCAGACGGTGGCGAGATCTGTACCCGCGAGTTGGCCCGGGGTTGCCGCATCAGGTGGCGCGGGCGGCGCGGTGACGCAGTCGTCGTGCCGGACGGTGGGCCGTGCGCCATCGAATCCCATTGTTCGACAGGGTGTTCAGGTTGCGGAATACCTGGCGCTTGTCGCGGTGGTG
>NZ_CACSIP010000016.1 GCF_902705885.1 Mycolicibacterium austroafricanum
CCTCTGAGGGCTTCTGCTTGCCGAAGTCCTGACCGGTCCATGTCGAGTGCATCTCGTAGGTCCGGTCGGCACGCTCGAGGAAGTACGGGATCCAGCCGGTGCCCCCCTCGGACAGCGCGATCTTGAGGTCGGGGTACTTCTTGATGGGATTGGACCACAACAGGTCCGCGGCGGCCTGCACGATGTTCATCGGCTGCAGCGTGATCATCACGTCCATCGGGGCGTCCGGGGCGGTGATCGCCAACCGGCCTGAGGAACCGATGTGGACGTTGAGGACGGTGTCGGTGTCCACCAGGGCCTCCCACAGCGGAGTCCAGTAGTCGTCGTGGAAGGACGGGTAGCCCATCGCCGCCGGGTTCTCGGTGAACGTCAGCGAGTGCACTCCGCGCTTGGCGTTGCGGCGCACCTCAGCCGCACAGGCCTCGGCGTCCCAGATCACCGGCAGCGTCATCGGGATGAATCGCGCCGGGTAGGCCCCGCACCACTCCTCGACATGCCAGTCGTTGTAGGCCTGCACCAACGCCAGGCTGAACTCGGGGTCCTCGGTGGCGAACAACCGGCCGGCGAACCCCGGGAAGGACGGAAAGCACATCGAGCCGAGGATGCCGCCGGCATTCATGTCCTTGACCCGCTCATCGACCTTCCAACACCCCGGCCGGATCTCGTCGAGCCCCTGGGGTTCCAGGCCGTACTCCTCCTTGGGCCGACCCGCCACCGCATTGAGCGCCACGTTCGGGATCACCACATCCCGGAACTGCCACGTGTCGGACCCATCGGCGTTGTGCACCAACCGCGGGGCCTCGTCCAGGTACTTCTTCGCCAGGTGGTTCTTGAACATGTCCGGTGGCTCGACGATGTGGTCGTCCACGCTGATCAGGATCATGTCGTCCTTGTTCATGACGACTCCTTCCGTCCACACGGTTCGCGTGTTGGACACTGGTCCCACGGGCTGTTGTTCTCCTACCTAGGAAACTAGCTTCTCCAAGAGCGAGAATCAACGTCCGAGGACGGCTCCGCCCCCGGTAGGCAGCAGCGTTACCCGGCGTGCGACAGCTGCCTGACCGGCACATCCGCGGCTAGCCGTTGACCTCATGGCAGAAAAGTGGAAATCTACTGGCGAATTATGAGAACCTGATTCTCATGAGCGAGAGGAGGCGCACGGTGCGACTGGCTCCACTACCCGCCGACCAGTGGGACGACGCTGTGAAAGGCGCGCTGCGAGGCATGCCAGAGGAGCTGCGCAATCCGGCGGGGGCCGGGAACGCGGTCTCGACTCTCGTCAATCATCCCGACCTCACCCGCGCCTATCTGACCTTCAGCTTCTACCTACTGATGCGATCGACACTGCCCGCCCGGCTGCGTGAGCTCGCCGTGCTGCGGGTCGCTCACCTCACCGCATGCGCCTACGAGTGGGACGAACACGTGGCGATCGGCAAGCAGGCCGGGTTGTCCGAGCACGACATCGCAGCGCTTCGGCAAGGCGAGGCCGACGACGACTTCGATCGCACGGTGCTCAGGGCAGTCGACGAACTCGTCGAGAACACCGGATTATCCGACGAGACCTGGGCTGCGCTCGGCAGTCGGCTCGACACCCGGCAGACGATGGACTTCGTGTTCACCGTCGGCAGCTACCACATGCTCGCTATGGCACTCAACACCTTTGGCGTCCAACCCGCAGGCACCGACCCACAAGAGGAGAATTGAACGTGGCCTTTTTCCCGAAGCCCGAGGCCGGTAGCTGGACCGAGAACTGGCCAGAACTCGGCACCGCGCCGGTCAACTACGAAGACTCCATCGATCCGGAGCACTTCAAGCTCGAGCAGCAGGCGATCTTCAAGAAGACCTGGCTCAAGGTCGGCCGCGTGGAGCAGCTACCCAAGAAGGGCAGCTACTTCACCCGTGAGATGCCGTGCGCGGGCCCCGGTACGTCGGTGATCATCGTCAAGGACGTCGAGGACGGCCCCGATGGCAAGAAGGACGTGGTGCGCGCCTTCTACAACCTGTGCCGGCACCGCGGGAACAAGCTGGTGTGGAACGACTATCCGGGCGAAGAGGTTTCGGGCAGCTGCCGCCAGTTCGTCTGCAAGTACCACGCGTGGCGATACAGCCTCGAGGGCGATCTCACCTTCGTCCAGCAAGAGGGTGAGTTCTTCGACCTCGACAAGGATCAGTACGGCCTGGTGTCCGTGCGTTGCGAGGTCTGGGAAGGATTCATCTTCATCAACTTCGACAACGACGCCATCTCGCTGGACGAGTACCTCGGCGACTTCGGCAAGGGTCTGCAGGGTTACCCGTTCCACGAGATGACCGAGCACTACAGCTACCGCTCGGAGATCAACGCGAACTGGAAGCTGTTCATCGACGCGTTCACCGAGTTCTACCACGCGCCGATCCTGCACATGAAGCAGGCGGAGAAGGAAGAGGCCGAGAAGTTGGCCAAGTTCGGGTTCGAGGCCCTGGCCTACGACATCAAGGGCGATCACTCGATGGTGTCGTCGTGGGGCGGGATGAGCCCGCCGAAGGACCTCAACATGGTCAAGCCCATCGAGCGGATCCTGCACAGCGGTCTGTTCGGTCCGTGGGACCGCCCCGACATCAAGGGCATCCTGCCGGACGAGTTGCCGCCCGCCATCAACCCGGGGCGGCACAAGTCCTGGGGCACCGACTCATTCGAGTTCTTCCCCAACTTCACGCTGTTGTTCTGGGCGCCGGGCTGGTACCTCACCTACAACTACTGGCCGACTGCGGTGGACAAGCACATCTTCGAGGCCGACCTCTACTTCGTGCCGCCGAAGAACCTGCGTGAGCGCCTCTCCCAGGAGCTTGCCGCGGTGACGTTCAAGGAGTACGCGTTTCAGGATGCCAACACCCTGGAGGCTACCCAGACTCAGATCGGCACCCGGGTGGTCACCGACTTCCCGCTGTGTGATCAGGAGATCCTGCTGCGCCATCTGCACATGACGGCCCATCAGTACGTGGACAGGTACAAGGCCTCGCTGGCGAACGGCAACGGCTCCCACACCGCGACGCAGGCCGCCCCCAACGACACGAAGGATGCGGTGAATGTCTAAATTGCCAGAGGAATTCGCCGACCTGGAACGGTTCGCGGACTGGTGCCTGCCCACCGAGGAGGAGCGGTACGCCAAGCGGCTCAACTCGAGCATGGAAGAAATGCAGGAGTTGTATGACGCCGGCACAGCGCGCCTCGAGGACATCATGGTCTACGTCGATGCCCGCTTCCCGCTCAAGGGAATGCCCGAGGACGCCAAGGCCCTCGTGCACCTGGGACAATCGATCGTCATGGTGAGCTTCCCCATCGAGGTGTGGAAGCAACCCCGGGTGCTCGACAGCGGAGCGGCTTACATCAAGCTCATCAAGGAGCCGGTGGTCTGACAGTGATAACCCTCAGAGCTGCGGGTTACGTCGACGTCGACGCTGGCCAGATAATCCGGCCCGGCATCATCACCATCGACGGCGACACGATCGTCGGTATCGGTGGCGACGTACCCGAGGGCGCGGAGATCGTCGACCTCGGCGAGGCCATCCTGCTGCCCGGCCTGATGGACATGGAGGTCAACCTCCTGATGGGTGGCCGCGGCGAGAACCCGGGTTTGTCACAGGTTCAGGACGATCCACCCACCCGTGTCCTGCGGGCCGTCGGCAACGCCCGGCGCACGCTCCGCGCCGGGTTCACCACCGTGCGCAACCTCGGCCTGTTCGTCAAGACCGGCGGTTACCTGCTCGACGTCGCACTGGCCCGGGCCATCGACGCCGGAATGATCGAGGGGCCGCGGGTCATTCCCGCCGGACATGCGATCACCCCGACGGGCGGGCACCTCGACCCGACGATGTTCGCCGCGTTCATGCCCGGCGTGCTCGAGCTCACCATCGAGGAGGGCATCGCCAACGGCAACGACGAGATCCGCAAGGCGGTCCGGTACCAGATCAAACACGGCGCCCAGCTGATCAAGGTGTGCTGCTCGGGCGGGGTGATGTCGCTGACCGGAGAGGCCGGGGCGCAACACTATTCGGACGAAGAGCTGCGGGTGATCGTCGACGAGGCGCACCGGCGCGGGCTGAAGGTCGCGGCCCACACGCACGGCGCCGAAGCGGTCAAGCACGCGATCGCGTGCGGCATCGACTGCATCGAGCACGGCTTCCTGATGGACGACGAGGCCATCCAGATGCTGGTCGACAACGACCGGTTCCTGGTGACGACCCGCCGCCTGGCCGAGGCAATGGACGTCTCGAAAGCACCGAAGGTGCTGCAGGACAAAGCCGCTGAGATGTTCCCGAAGGCCCGGACCTCGATCAAGGCGGCCTACGAGGCCGGGGTGAAGATCGCCGTCGGCACCGATGCGCCGGCCATCCCGCACGGGAAGAACGCCGACGAACTGGTCACGCTGGTGGACTGGGGCATGCCGCCCGCCGCAGTGCTGCGGGCCGCGACCGTGGTGGCCGCGGATCTGATCGACAGGCCGGACCTCGGACGCCTCGCGGAGGGCTACCTCGCCGACATCATCGCGGTGCCGGGCGATCCGCTCGCGGACATCGCCGTTACACAGAACGTCACCTTTGTAATGAAGAACGGTAAGGTCTTCAAGAATGACACCAACAAATAGTCGGCCACCGGCCTCGGCCAGAACCGAGGATCTCGTCGAGATCCAGCAGTTGCTGGCGAAGTACGCCGTCACGATCACCCAGGGTGACGTGGAAGGACTGGTGGAGGTGTTCACGCCGGATGGCACCTACAGCGCTTTCGGCGACACCTACACGCTCAACCGGTTTCCGGTCCTCGTCGATGCCGCACCGAAAGGGCTCTTCATGACCGGGACCGCCCTGGTGGAGTTCGACGACGAGTCCCGGGACACCGCTACGGGCACCCAACCCTTGTGCTTCATCGAGCATTCGAAGCACGACATGCGCATCGGTTACTACAAGGACACCTACGTTCGCACCGAGAACGGCTGGCGGCTGAAAACGCGCGCGATGACGTTCATCCGGCGCAGTGGTGAGCACGACTCCGGTCGCCCGCACGCGATCGGCAGGCCCGAGGCCGGATGAGCGCCCCCACCACCGCCGAGTTCCGAGGGGATCTCGTCGCCTGGCTGGACGAAAATGATCTGACCCCGCCCGACGATCATTCGCTGCAGGGCCACATGCACCAGTTCGCCCGGGTGCAGAAAGCGCTCTATGACGCCGGTTGGGGGCGCTACGGCTGGCCCGAGCACGCGGGCGGGCTGGGCGGTCCGGCCATGCTGC
The DNA here is from genome assembly GCF_902705885.1 of Mycolicibacterium austroafricanum. GTDB lineage: Bacteria > Actinomycetota > Actinomycetes > Mycobacteriales > Mycobacteriaceae > Mycobacterium > Mycobacterium vanbaalenii_A. The sequence continues at coordinate 5,263 of NZ_CACSIP010000016.1, forward strand.
GCGCGGTCGTCGGCGAGGAGGTGGTCGGGCGCCGACTCGCCGAACCGGGTCCGTACTCGATGCTCGAAGTGCTCGCCCCGACGATGATCGACTACGCACCCGCCGGCCTCGCCGCCGAGATGGTGCCGCGGCTGCTCAGCGGTGAGGAGCAGTGGTGTCAGGGGTTCTCGGAGCCGGGGTCGGGCAGCGACCTGGCGTCGCTGACCACACGTGCGGTCAAGCGCGGTGATGAGTGGATCATCAACGGCCAGAAGGTGTGGACCAGCTTCGCGCAGTACTCGCACCGATGCATCCTGCTCACCCGCACCGGCGACGCGAACACACCGAACCACGAGGCCATCACGGCCTTCTTCGTCGACGTCGACACCCCGGGCATCACCGTCCGGCCGTTGCGCACGATGCACGGCGTCGACGAGTTCTGCGAGGTCTACTTCGACGACGTGGCGGTCCCCGAGAGCCGCATGCTGGGCAACCCCGGCGACGGCTGGCGGCTGGCGATGGATCTTCTGCCTTACGAACGCTCGACCTGCTTCTGGCAGCGAATCGCCTACCTGTACTCCAGGTTCGACGCGCTGATCGAGGACGTCAAGGGCGTCGGACAGGCGGCCGACGCCGATCTCGGCGAGGTGTATCTGGCGCTGCACACCCTGCGTTGCCGCTCCCGGGCCACGCAGCACCGGCTGGCCGAAGGTCAGAAGCTCGGGCCGGACACCTCGATCGACAAGGTGTTGCTGGCCGGCGCCGAACAACGGCTGTACGACACCGCACGGGACCTGTTGCCCGGCGTCATCGAACTCGACGGCGGCGACTGGCGCACCGAGTACCTGTACTCACGGGCGGCCAGCATCTACGGCGGCACCGCCGAAGTGCAGCGCAACATCATCGCCCGCCGCCTGCTCGATCTCGGGAAGGAGTGACCGTGGACCGCTCGGACACCGAATCACTGTCCATGCTCGAGGACGGTCTTCGCAAGACGATGTTGTCGACCTCCGGCGCCGAACTGGATGCGGCGCTGGGTGAGCTGGGCTGGGCCGACATGCTGGCCGACATGCATGAGGCGGCGATCCCGCTGGTCTTCCGATTGCTCGGCGAAACAGGTTCGCACGCTTCGATTCTCAATGACGTGGTGCTTCTGACCTCCAACGGTGAGCTCGGCGCCATCCCAGCCCTGCCGTATGCAGGCGGTGGCTGGGTGGTGTGGGACTACGCCGCAGCCGACGAGAGTTCGGCGATGGCCGGACTGCCGCTGCGCCGGGTGGACGAAGGCGGACACCCACGGTTGCCCGATGCCCGCCGCGCGGTGGGTTGGTGGCTGGTCGGTTCGGCGACCGCGATGCTGAACCTGGCCCATCGGCATGCGCTCGACCGGGTGCAGTTCGGCAGGCCCATCGCGACTTTCCAGGCAGTACGGCACCGACTGGCCGAGACGCTGGTGGCCATCGAAGGCGCCGAAGCGGCGCTGAGCCTGCCCGGCGAGGACAATCCCGATCTGACGGCACTGCTGGCCAAAGCCGCCGCCGGAAAAGCCGCACTCACCGCTGCCAAACACTGTCAGCAGGTGCTCGGCGGGATCGGCTTCACCGCGGAGCACGAACTGCACCACCACGTGAAGCGGGCGATGGTGCTCGACGGGTTGCTCGGCAGTTCAAAGGAACTCACGCGACGGGCAGGAGCAGGCCTGCGGGCGCGCGGCTCTGCGCCGCGCCTCGCGACCCTCTGACCGCCTGCCCCGCGAGACCGGCGCTGAGCTACTTGATATTGGCCTTCATCTCGTCGAGGTTCACCAGCACCGGCCATCCGCCGACGCTCAGTGCGTTGCCGTGACCGGTTTGGTGAACGTCGAACACCGACTGGATCGCGGCGTAGAACCCCTGCACGTCCAGCGTCTGGTTGACCGCCCGCTTGGCTTGACGCAGCGCGAACGGCGGCATCTTGGCGATCTGTTCTGCCAGTGCCCTGGTTTCGGTGTCGAGCTGGTCCCGTGGCACCACCTTGTTGACCATGCCGGTGCTGTGCACCTCCTCGGCGGTCATCGCACGGCCCGTGAAGAGGATCTCCTTGGCCTTGCGCGGCCCGAGTTCCCAGGTGTGGCCGTGGTATTCGACCCCGCCGATGCCCATCAGGACCACCGGGTCGGAGAACTGCGCGTCGTCGGCGGCGATGATCAGATCACACGGCCAGCACAGCAGCAGCCCGCCGGAGATGCAGCGGCCCTGAACGGCGGCGATGGACGGCTTCGGGACATTTCGCCAGCGGAGCGTGTACTCGAGGTAGCGCTTGGCCTCGTGCTGGATGATGAACTCCAGGGTGATCTTGTCGGGCACCGGGCCGCCGCCCCGCAGGTCGTGTCCGGCGGAGAAGTGTTTCCCGTTGGCCCGCAGCACGATCACCGAGACCTCGTTGTCCTCGGCGGCCCGGGTCCACGCCGCGTCGAGCTCGTCGAGCAACTCCGGGTTCTGCGCGTTGGCCGCCTCGGGGCGGTTGAGGGTGATCGTGGCGATCCTGTCGGTCACGTCATAGTCGATGTACACGGCGGATCCTCTGCTTCTGGGCGGGCCGACACAGGTTGCTGTCGGGGCGGTCGAACGTACGGAGATGAAGCGGGCCCGCAGCCGACCGACCTGGTGAGATAACTGGGGCCTTCTGTTATCACCAAAATGAGAATACTATTCTCGCGATGAGGAAGTTACAATCTCTGACACGTGCGCCGAGAGGGGGTCGTGGACCATTATGGCAAGGCGTTCTCCGGTACAGTCAGCTCATGTTCTCCCGAACCGGGCTGCGACAGAGCCGCCAGTGACGAGTCCCAGCGAGGAACCGGCCTGGAAACAACGCGCGGTCGAGCGTTCCATAAAGACCGCCAAGCTGCGGGCCGCGCAGCGCGTGCAGCGCTTCCTCGACGCCGCCCAGGCCATCATCATCGAGAAGGGCAGCACCGACTTCACCGTCCAGGAGGTCGTCGATCGCTCGCGCCAATCGCTGCGCAGCTTCTACCTGCAGTTCGATGGTAAGCACGAGCTCCTGCTCGCCCTGTTCGAAGATGCGCTGAGCCGGTCTGCCGACCAGATCCGCGCCGCCACTTCCGGCCAGGAGGACCCGATCGACCGCCTGAAGGTGGCGATCCAGCTCCTGTTCGAATCCTCACGTCCCGACCCGACGGCCCGGCGACCGCTCTTCACCGACTTCGCACCGCGGCTCCTGGTGTCGCATCCCTCCGAGGTGAAGGTGGCTCACGCTCCCCTGGTTGCGTTGCTCACCGAGTTGATGGAGGAAGCCAGCGAGGCCGGAGAGCTTCGCGCCGGCATCAACCCGAAACGCATGGCCGCGATGACCATGCAGACCGTGATGTTCGTCGCCCAGTCGAGTGGTGACGCCGGTGACGGCACCGCCAATCCCATCACCGCGGACGAGGTCTGGGACTTCTGCGCCCGCGGTTTCGCCGCCCAATAGGCGAGAAGCCGCTTCTTCGTCCACTCCAATCTGATTTCCGCAGCCAGCCGCCGGGCTGCCCTCTGGCGACCCCTTTTCCCGATGGAGAAGATTATTCTTCTCTGCGGAGAGGATTACTTGCCCGAAACGGGTAGGCCATTGACACTCGCCCATCAGCGATGCCACAGTTGTGAGACAAACTGCAGCCCGCTGTCTTACCAAGCCCGTTGTCTTATGAAGCCGTTGTCTTATCAACCCCGTTGTCTTGCGAAGACAGGTCCAGCGAGAGGACACCGTGACGATCAGCGCCGAGAACTCCGACGTGCAGGATGCCGCGTCGGTAGGTGAGTTGTACTACGACACCTACAGTGTCGACCTCAACATGAACCCCTATCCGGTGTTCGCCCGTCTCCGCGAGGAAGCGCCGCTCTACTACAACGACAAGCACGACTTCTACGCGCTGAGTCGATTCGACGATGTCAACAAGGCACTGATCGACCACGAGACCTTCATCTCCGGCCGAGGTGCGCTACTGGAGATCATCAAGTCCGGCATGGAGATCCCGCCCGGCACACTGATCTTCGAGGATCCGCCGATCCACAACATCCATCGCAACCTGCTCTCGCGGATGTTCACCCCCCGCAAGGTGCACGCTCTGGAGCCGCGGATCCGCGAGTTCACCGCCCGCTGCCTGGACCCGGTGGAAGGCACGGGCCGGTTCGACTTCGTCAACGATCTCGGCGAGCAGATGCCGATGCGGGTCATCGGCATGCTCCTGGGCATCCCGGAGGAGCACCAGCGCCGGGTGACCGACCACGGTGAGGCCACCCTGCAGAGCAAGCAGGTCGACTTGATGGCCACGGGTGAGGTTTTCGCCGAGTTCATCGACTACCGCACCGAACATCCCTCCGACGACATCATGACCGATCTGCTCAACGTCGAGTTCGAGGATGAGACCGGCACCGTGCGCCGGCTGCGCCGTGACGAGCTGTTGATGTATCTGACCGTGGTCGCCACCGCGGGGGCAGAGACCACTACCCGGCTGATCGGATGGGCCGGCAAGACGTTGGCCGAATATCCGGACCAGCGGCGCGAACTCGCCGACAACCCCGCGCTGATCCCTGGGGCGATCGAAGAGATCCTGCGCTGGGAGCCGCCAGCACTGCAGGTGGCCCGATACGTCGCGCGGGACACTGAGTACTACGGGCAGGCGGTGCCTGCGGGCAGCGCGATCCTGCTGTTGATGGGAGCCGCCAACCGCGACCATCGCCGCTTCCCGCCGAACGGCGACGTCTTCGACGTCCACCGGGAACTGCGTTCGCACTTGACGTTCGGCGCGGGCACCCACTTCTGCATGGGCAACGCCCTTGCCCGCCTCGAAGGCCGGATTGCGCTCGAGGAGATCCTCAAGAGATTCCCGGAGTGGGAGGTCGATTGGCCCAATGCGGTCCCGTCGCAGACCACGGCGGTTCGCGGCTGGGAATCCATGCCCACCTTCGTTTCCTGAGAACCACCTTTCACCAAACCACCACAAAGGAATGACAGACATGGCAGGACGTGTAGAAGGCAAGGTCGCGTTCATCACCGGCGCAGCGCGCGGACAGGGACGGGCGCACGCGGTGCGCCTGGCCCAAGAAGGCGCCGACATCATCGCCGTGGATATCTGCAAGCAGGTGGACAGCGTGCAGATCCCGCTGTCCACGCCGGAAGATCTCGCCGAGACGGCCGACCTGGTCAAGGGACACAACCGCCGGATCTTCACTGCCGAGGTCGATGTGCGCGACTTCGACGCGCTCAAGGCCGCCGTGGACGCCGGCGTCGAGCAGATGGGCCGGCTCGACATCATCGTGGCCAACGCCGGCATCGGCAACGGCGGCGCGACGCTGGACAAGACCAGCGAGGCAGACTGGACCGACATGATCGACATCAACCTGGGTGGTGTGTGGAAGAGCGTCAAGGCCGGCGTGCCACACATTCTCGCCGGCGGTCGTGGCGGTTCGATCATCCTGACGAGTTCGGTGGGCGGGCTGAAAGCCTACCCACACACCGGCCACTACGTGGCGGCGAAACATGGTGTGGTCGGGCTGATGCGGACGTTCGCGGTCGAACTCGGCGCCCAGAACATCCGGGTGAACTCGGTGCACCCGACCAACGTGAACACCCCGCTGTTCATGAACGACGGCACCATGAAGCTGTTCCGGCCCGACCTGGAGAACCCGGGCCCCGAGGACATGAAGGTCGTCGGCCAGATGATGCACACCCTGCCCATCGGCTGGGTCGAACCCGAGGACATCGCGAACGCCGTGCTGTTCCTGGCGTCCGATGAGGCGCGTTACGTCACCGGGGTGACGCTGCCGGTCGATGGCGGCAGCTGCCTGAAGTAGCGGAGACAAGAGATGACTGCGCCGGAACTGTCGATTCCGCAGGGCTGGGACGAGATCACTGCGGCCTGGATGACTTCGGCGCTCGCACAACATTTTCCGGGCGCCGAAGTCGACACCGTGCGGGTAGCACTACGCGATGACGGCACCAACCGCAGGGCACGTCTGGCGCTGACCTACAGGACGGGTACGGGGCCTGCGACCGTCTTCGCCAAGGCGGTGGATCCCGACCACGCCGATCTGGTCGCCCTGACCAGCGGGCTCTACCACGAACCGCGGCTGTTCTCGTCGGCGGTGACGCTGCCACTGGACCATCCGGCGGTCTACGCGGCGATCATCGACGAGGATCGCCGCGACTTCCTGATGATCATGGAGGACGTGGTGTCCCGCGGTGCGGACCCGCGTGACTCCACCCGTCCGATGACCGTCGAGCAGGCTGGCGCGGGGGTCGAGGGACTGGCCCGGTTGCACAGCGAGTACTGGGGCGACCGACTCACCCGGAATCCGGTGCTGGACTGGGTGGAGCCGTTCGTGGCGTTCCAAGGGCTGGAGTACGCGCCCCTGCACATCGCGCACGAACGGCTCGGCGACACGGTCCCCGCGGAGATCATCGGCCTGAGCGGAACCGAGCTGTTCGTCGACATCTGGGCGCGCTACATAGGGACGCTGACCGCATCGTCACCGTCGCCGCCGACGTTGCTGCACGGTGATCCGCACATCGGCAATACCTATGTGTTGCCGGCCGACGCCGGCGGGGAGCACGTCGGCTTCCTCGACTGGCAGATGGTGCGCCGGGGGAACTTCTCACTGGACCTCGGCTACTTCCTGCAGGGTGCGCTGACCATCGAGGACCGCCGTCGAGCCGAACGCGACCTGCTGGAACAGTACCGGAACGCATTGCGATTGCCCGAAGCCGAGATGCCGACGACGCAGGACATCTGGCTGGGCTACCGCGCCTCGGTGGCCCACGGCCTGGCGATCTGGATGGCCACGCTGTCGGGCGGTGATGCGTGGCAGCGCGCCGACATCTGCCTGGCCTTCGCGCAGCGATATGCAGCGGCGTTCGTGGATCTGCAGACGCCGCAGGCGCTCGACGCCGTCTGCGGCTGACACATTCGGTGAAACCCCTTTGATCATGAGTCGTCAGTGGTTGCATGGTTCACCATTAAGCGGCTCAACGGCATGGACGCCATGCTGTTGAGCAGCGAAACCCCGAACCTGCACACCCACACCCTGAAGATCGCGGTGATCGAGACCTCCGGCTACCACGATGACGAGGGCCCGACCGTCGCAGTCACGCCCGCTCTACGCACCGCCGCGGCCATCCGCAGGTACCGATCGGGACGCATCGGCGCGATGAGCCGAGCCCGCCACAGTGTGGCCAGAAGCCCCAGTTGATCGGCCATCACGCTCAACCCAACACCGGAAAACGCCGCTGACTTGCCAACTCGTCGAGACCCGCCTGCATGGCCGCCCGCACGTGCAGGTCGACCTCGTCGACATCGGGATCCTCACCGAACTCCGCGACGACGTCGATCGGGTTCAGGACACGGGTGACGATCTTGGACGGCAGCGGGATGTTGGGCGGGAAGATCACCGACAACCCGAACGGGAAGCCGACACTGACGGGCAGGATCTCCAGCCGCGCTTTGGTGAGGCCGAGCCTGCGGGCGATCGAATCGCCCCGGGCCAGAAAGATCTGGGTCTCCTGAGCGCCGATGGACACCATCGGCACGATCGGCACACCGGCTTCGATGGCTGTGCGGACATATCCGGTGCGGCCGGCGAAGTCGACGACAATCGCGGTGAGGGTCGGCCGGTAGGAATCGTGATCGCCTCCGGGAAACACCAACACCACGGCACCGGAGCGCAGTGCTTTTCCCGCGTTCTCGCGGCTCGCCTCGATGAACGCCCGCGCGCCGCAGAAAGTCCCCCATGGGCCCGAGGAAAATGCCGTAGTGCCCCAGTGTGGCCACCGGCCGGTCGGATCCGAATCGCTGTAGAACTCCGGGGGCGAACACCAGCACGTCCGGCATGAGCATGCCGCCGGAGTGGTTCGAGACCAGCAGCGCCCCGCCGGAAGCAGGCATCGAATCCGGGCCGCGCACCTCCGCGCGAAAGTATCGTTTGATCAGCGGACCAACCCGGCACGTGATGTTGCGGGTGAACTCGGCGTCCCACTCGGCCATCTCGGCCCGGTCGTCGGCCATCGTGACAGCATATGATACTCTCTGATTAAGAGAATGTCATATCCGCAGGTAGGGGGGGGTATGCCGGGAACGGTGCTCGTCACCGGGGGGTTCGGCCTCGTCGGCTCCGCGACTGTGCGGAGGCTGTGCGAACTGGGTCGCCGCGTCGTGATCGCCGATCTGGACACCCCGGCCAACCGCACCGCGTCCGAGACACTGCCGGCGGGAGCCACGGCGCAGTGGGCGGATCTCACCGATGCGGACCAGACCGGGCGACTGGTCGCCGCAGTCGATCCCGAGGTGATCATCCACCTCGCGGCAGTCATCCCGCCCGGTATCTACAAGAACCGAGCACTGGCCCGGCGGGTCAACGTCGACGCCACGAAGACGCTCGTCGGGATCGCCGAGTCCCGGCCCACTCCCCCGCGATTCGTGCAGGCCTCCAGTAACGCGGTATTCGGGGCGCGCAACCCTCATAGAGCCACCGGCCCGGTGACAACGGACATGCCGATGCGCCACTCCGATCTGTACAGCGCGCACAAGGCCGAAGCCGAGGCGATAGTCCGGGCCTCCTCACTGGAGTGGGTGGTGCTGCGGCTCGGCGGGGTGCTCAGCGTGGACCCCAAGGCGATGACGCTGTCTGCCGACGCGCTCTACTTCGAAAGCACGCTGCCCACCGACGGCCGGTTACACACCGTGGACGTGCGCGATGTCGCGTACGCCTTCGCCGCGGCGACGACGGCCGACGTCGCACGCGAGATCCTGCTGATCGCCGGTGACGATTCGCACCGGATGCTCCAGGGGGACGTCGGGCCCGCACTGGCTGCGGCTCGGGGACTCAAGAACGGTCTACCGCCGGGCCGCAAGGGCAATCCCGGCAGCGACGACGACTGGTTCGTCACCGACTGGATGGACACCACGCGGGCTCAGGAAGCGCTGTCATTCCAACACTATTCGTGGCAGGACATGCTCACTGAGGCAGCCCGCCAGGCCGGGCCGTCGAAGTACCTGCTGCGGTTGGCGGCCCCGCTGGTCCGGGCCGTCCTCAAGCGGCGCAGCGCCTACTGGAAGCAGCCAGGGCAGTACGCCGAGCCGTGGGGTGCGATCCGGCGAAAGATCGGTGATCCGTCACCGGACACCTGACTCCTGACTCCGCCGGAATTGCATTCCGTGTGCCGAAATCCGAGTGAACGCCGCGTGGAACGCAATTCCGGCGGGATCAGCCCGGCCCGAGCTTCGGGACGCCCGTCTGCGGATGGTGGTACCAGCCACCCGCCGCGTCGGTTCCGCCGTCGACGTGGATCGTCTGCCCGGTGATGTAGCTCGACATCTCCGAAGCGAGAAACACCGCCGCCGAGGCCATCTCGTCGACATGTCCGGCACGAAGCATCGGGATACCGGCCCCGATGCCCGCATCGCGATCTGCCGCGTCGGCGACGCCGAGGCTCTGCAGTCCCTCGGTCATCGTCAGGTCGGGGGCCAACGCGTTGACGCGGATGCCGTAGGGCGCCAATTCGAACGACGCGGTCTGGGTGTAGTTGATCACCCCCGCCTTGGCGGCGGCGTACGCGGCGTAACCGGGGGCTGCGCGCACACCCTCGATCGAGGTGACGTTGATGACGCTGCCGCGGGTGCGGGTGTCCACCAGCCGGCGGGCCACCCGCTGCGTGCACAGCAACACATGACGAAGATTGCTTCTGTACAACGCATCCCAGCCGTTCTCGGTGGTCTCGAGCAGCGGCGAGTTGAACGTGCCGCCCGCGTTGTTGACCAGAATCGACACCGTTCCCAGCTCGCGTTCGGTGCGCTGCAGCGCGGAGTCCACCGCGTCGGCGTCCCGCACGTCGACGGTCACGCCCAGACCGCCGACGGTCTCTGCCGCTGCGGCGCACGAGTCGGGGTTGCGCTCCCAGATCGCCACGGAGGCGCCGAAGGCGGCCAGGCCCTCGGCGATGCCACGCCCGATCCCGGCGCCACCTCCGGTGACGACCGCGACGCGAGCGGTGAGCAGGATGTCAGACGGGTCGATGGCCATGGAAGTGAGGCTAGCGGGCGGGCGTCGTGCCGATGACCCCGACAGCCTCGAGTCGGTTGATCTCGTTCTCGCTCAGGCCCAGTTCGGTCAGCACCTGGTGGTTGTGCTCGCCGAGCAGCGGGGCAGGTGTGCGGTGCACGCGGTCGGGTCCGCGGGAGAACCGGAACGGCATGGTGCTGTGCCGGGTGGCGGGATTGACCGGATGATCGACCTGCTCGAAGAAACCGCGGGACGCCAGCTGCTCGATCTCGGTCTGCCGGTGAGGTTGCAGCACCTTGGCCACCGGGACACCGTGAGCCCACAGGGTCGCCACGACGTCGTCACCGGTGCGGGTCTCGCACCACCGGGTGAGGTGGCGGTCGATCAGATCGTGGTGGGCGTGCCGTCCGGATGCGGTCGCGAGCTCGTCGGACTTCGCCCAATCGGGGCAGCCGAGCGCCTCGCGCAGGCCAACCCATTGCGTGTCATCAGCCACGGCCACCGCCACCCAGCTGTCCGCCCGCCCGAACTCGTCGATGTCGGTTGTGCGGTAGAGGTTCTGCGGCGCCGCGGTGGGTCCGCGATTCCCGCAGCGTTGCAGCAGTGCACCGTATGCGGAGTGCTCGATCACCTGTTCGGCGGCGACGTTGAGGGCGGCGTCGACCATCGCGGCTTCCACCATCGACCCCTCGCCGGTGCGGCGGCGGTGCTCGAGGGCCAGCAGCACCGCATTGAACGCGTGGATGCCTGCGTTGGGATCCCCGACCGAATAGGGCTCGAACGGGTTGAGATCGGGATAGCCGGTCAGCCAACTGATTCCGGCGGCGGCCTCGATCACATAGGCGAACGCCGGGTTGTCCCGCCACGGCCCGTCGAGGCCGAAGCCGGGCATCCGCACCATGACCACGTCGGGCCGGATCGCCTTGACCGCGTCGTAGGTCAGGCCCATGCTCTCCAGCACCCGCGGGGTGAAGTTCTCGACGACGACGTCCGCGGTGGTGATCAACCGGCCCAGAATGTCGCGACCGGCAGCGCTCTGCAGGTCCAGCGTCACGCCGCGCTTGTCGGTGTTGAGCCCGGAGAAGATCGGCGATTTCTCCCACCACTGCTCTTCGGTGACGGGGATGCCGGCGATCAGGCGGGTGCCGTCCGGGTGGCGCGTCGACTCGACGTGGATGACGTCGGCCCCGAGCATGGCCAACAGGTGGGTGCAGCTGGGTCCCGCCCAGAACGTGGTCATGTCGATGACCCGCACGCCCTCGAGCGGTAAGCCTTCCCGCCGCGGAATTGGGGGCACCTCCCGCCGCGAAATATCATTCCGGGCTGTTGGCCGGCCCGAATCGCGACCCGGAATGATATTTCGCGGGCGGTTACGGTAATGCTCGGTGTGCTCGCCGCGGCGCGGCGCAGGTTCCGGCGGCCGCAGGGTCGCGGGCGACATCCGGTACGGGGGGCCGGGTTGGGTGAACCCGTCACGCGGATTGGGGATGAACGAGCGCCGCGCCACGAAGTGGTCGAGCGAGTCGACGTTGGCGCCGTTGGCGACCGGGGCATTGGGAATCCGGAACGCGGTCGCGAGGTCTCTGATCTCGTCGACGGTCTGATCGGCCACCCATGCGTAGAGATCCTCGGCCTTCTCGTTGGCCTGCTCGGTGATCGACAGCGGCGAGTCCTCGTCGATCCACTCCTGGTGTCCGGTCATCGCGCACAGGTCGAACCACTGTTGGGCGGTGCCGCACCCGATGTCGACCAGCCCGTCCTTCGCACGGGCGATGCCCGGCACGGTCAGCCGGCGCGCGTCGCGCCACGGCCTGCCCAGCATCTCGTGATAGCTCACCGGGTAGTACGTGAGCCCCAGTATCGACGTCTCCAGCATCGACAGGTCCACCAGTTCGGCGCCACCCCGCATCCGCGATGCCAGCGTGGCTGCACTGGCGTAGGCACCTGCCAGGTACTCCCCGACCCGGCCGCCGACGTACACCGGCGCCCGGTCCGGGGCACCGCGGCCGAGCCCGACGATGCCGCCCGACCACGCCTGCAGCGTGAACTCCGTTGCGGGACGGTCACACCACGGGCCGTCGAGGCCGAACGCGGTGATCGCGGTGACCGTCAGGTGCGGGTGGTTGCGGTGGATCGCCTGCGGACCGAAGCCGGGGTCCTCGGCCAGCGCCGAACCCCGCGACCAGACCACGGCATCCGCGTCGGCGAGCAGCGCGTTGACGAACTCGCCGTCCGACCGCGGATCCACCACCACACTGCGTATGGAGCACGCCAGGTAACTGAACAGCGCGCCATCGGTGCCGTCGGCGATCTGCGCCCCCGAGGCGGACCAGTGACGTAACGGATCACCCTCTGCCGGTTCGACCTTGATGACCTCGGCACCGCCGTCGGCGAGCAATTTGGTGCAGTAGGCACCGGCGATGTCACTGGAGAGGTCGACGACGACGTAACCGGAGATCGGTGGTGGCGGCGGGGACAGCTCGGACATCGCCGCTCTAGTCCTCCTTCGCCCGGTTGCGCTTGCTCAGCCGGAACTCCGGGGGGAACTTGCTGTCGTTGTCGTTGACGGCGGCGGACAATCCGGAATCGATCGACTCGAACATGTCGAGGTCGTCGTCACTGTCGTTGGCGACGCCGTTGCCCATCGATTCGAAGAACGCGCTCAGCAGGCTGCCCATGTACTCGCCCTGCTGCTGCTTGAAGATCTCGAAGAACATCTTCTGCTGGAACACGGTGTCCACCGGCCGGTTCCGCGCACACGCCAGGGCGTATTTCTGGGTCTCGGCCTCGAGCTGGTCGCGCGTCACCACCTTGTTGAGAAAGTTGCAGTCGTACATCTCGGCCGCGGTGAACGGACGCCCGGTGAAGACCATCTCCTGGAACTTGCGCAACCCCATCATCTGCACCCAGGTCCACATCCGTGGACCCCAGCCGTGATAGCGGAACGACGGGTGACCGAACAGCGCGTCATCGGAGGAGATCACCAGATCGGCGTCGGCGCACTGATAGAAGTGCCAGCCGTAGCAGTAGCCTTTGGCCTCGACGATGCTGATCTTCTTGAAATCCTGCAGCGCGCGGTTGCCGGCCTGCGAGTTGGCGTACCAGGCGCTGATGGTGGCTCCGTTGCGGAACGTTCCCTTGGGCGGGTACGTCACCTCTCCCACCCCGTCATCCTCGAGCCGGAGTTCGGCCAACCGGGCGGCCGGATTGTCATTGCCCTCCATGAACTCCGGGAGATCGGCGCCGCTGCCGAGGTTGTCCCCGACGCCGCGGATGATCACGACCTTGACGTCGTTGTCGGTGTTGGCCGCCCGCAGCACATCGGCGTAGCGCAACCGCGCCAGCGAGGTCGGCGCGTTGAGGAACTCCGGACGGTTGAACGTGATCGTCGCGATCTTGGTCTTCGGGTCCTTGTCGTAGAGGATGATCTCCTCAGGGCCGGGCCGCTCTGCGCCGGGGGGCTGTAGCCGCTCAGCCATGGACGGACTCCCCGTAAGCGGGAGCGGTAGAGAGGATTTCGGCGCCGTCGGCGGTGATCAAGACCGCATCGCGGGTGAACACCGCGCCGACGCCCCGTTCCCATACGTACGCGGTCACTGCAAGCACCATGCCCTCCTCGAGAATGTCGGCTTCCGCGGTGGCCCGCAGAGCCGGTGACACCACCGGAGGGTCGAAACCCAGTCCGAGGCCGTGCGCCACCGGCATCGCAGGCAGAGGCTCTCCGGACTGCTGGTAGGCGTCCAGCAACCCGCTTGTGGCCCTGCCAGGCCGGCAGGCCTCGACCAACCTGTCCCACAGTTCGTCTCGGCGCCGGCACAGCCCGCGCACGGCGTCGGTCGGTTCACCGACACAGAGCGTGCGGGCCACCTCGGCGACATATCCGTCGGCCAGCACCCCGGCCGACAACGCCACCAGGTCACCGTCGCGCACCACACCGTCACCGTCGGCGCGGCGCCACGGATGCTCCTTCGACGTCACCCACGCCGCATCCTGAGTGGCCGGAGTACTCACCCCACCGGCGGCTTCGGCCTCCAGCACGGCACCGGAGAGCGCCTGCTCCGTGGTGCCCGGCCCCAGGGCGCCGGCACCCGCGGCGAGGCCCTTCTCGGCAACCACCAGCGCGCGACGCAACGCCTGCACTTCCTCGGGCGTCTTGATCCGGCGCGCAGCAGCCATGGCCGGCTCGGCGTCGATCAGCTCCGCGTTCGGGAAGGCCATCGGCAGCAGCTTGGCGAACATCGGTGTCAGCGCATCGGTTCCGACCCGGCGCATGCTGTCGGCGCCCTTGATGTTCTGCAGGATGCCGACCAATGTCATCGGGTTCCACGCGAACCCGTACAGATTCTCGTGCGGGATCTCCTCGGGGATGCCCTCGTCCCACGTGCTGTTGAGGTGTATCTCACCGGTGGCGCGCACGAACTCGCAGATCGGCCCGAACGGTCGGGTGCCCACCACCCACAGCTGCGGGGCACCGGAGATGTAGCGGACGTTGGCTTGCCTGCCGAGGACCAGCATGTCGAGGTCGTGGACCTCCATCTGGGCGAGAGCACGCTCGCGGCGGCTGAAGCGCAGCGCGCGGCCGTCGGCCTCGATCTCAGTTCCCACGGGACACCTCGTACGGGTCGTAGGGATAGTCGGTCAGCGGCATCCAGCCGTCCTCGGTGACCACCACGATCTCCTCGCCGCGATAGCCACCGGTGCCGTCCTCCCAGACCAGCGGTTCGAGCACCAGCAGCATGCCGGAGGGGAAGACGAAGCCGTCGTCCCAGTCCTGCCCGAGGTCGGTTCCGATCATCGGCATCTCGGCCGCGCTGGTCCCGATGCCGTGGCCCAAATAGAAGTGCGGCAGCCACGGCTTCTCACCGCCGGCGGCCGTGGTCGCCGCGCGCCCGAGATCGCCGCACGTCGCACCGGCTTTGGTCACCGCGAGCACTGCGTCGACGATCTCGCTCCACCTGTTGAACTGGTTCTGCTGAGCCGGCGTCGGATCTTGACCGACGATCCAGGTGCGCCCGTGATCGGAGCAGTAGCCGTGATAGGCGATGGACACATCGGTCCACAGCACGTCACCCTGCTGGATCTCACGCTCGGTGGTCAGCAGGGGCAGCGCCAGATCGCCGGTGGTGGTCCAAGTTCCCTCCGCCCTCGACGAGGGCATGACCTGCCAGATCGAGTCGAACATGTTGGTGGTGGCGCCGAGTTCGAAAGTACGCCGAACGAATTCGGCCGACAGGCCGATCTGGCGTTCACCGGGTGCCAGTGACTTCTGAATCTCGCCGACAGCCTGCTCGGTGATCTGACACGCTCGCCGGACGCACGCGATCTGGTCGACGGTCTTGACCAGCTTCGCCGCGCCGACCACCGGGGCGGCATCCACCGGCGCGCTGGAGAACAGCGCCCCGCCCGCCCGCCGCATCGCCCCGGTCAACTCGTCGGTCGCGACTGTCGCGCCGGCCGGGATCAGGCGGGCCAGCACCTTCGCGAAATCGGCGACACCTTCGTCGAACTCCAGATAGACCGGCCCGTGCAGGTGATCATCGGGCAGATCCGACTCCATGGCCGCACCCTCGCGGAAGGGCAGGAACAGA
Source organism: Mycolicibacterium austroafricanum (assembly GCF_902705885.1). Taxonomy (GTDB): domain Bacteria; phylum Actinomycetota; class Actinomycetes; order Mycobacteriales; family Mycobacteriaceae; genus Mycobacterium; species Mycobacterium vanbaalenii_A. Next base: position 20,864 of record NZ_CACSIP010000016.1, read on the forward strand.
TGCGGGTGCTCGTCGCCGGCCAGCACGACTGCTACCGGTCGCTCGACATGTGACAACCCTGCGTCTGCCAGCGGCCAGCTGATACCCGTGGCGTACATGACGTTGCCGTTACCCAACAGCACCAGCGCATCCACACCTTGGTCGGCCATGGCGGCCTGCAGGCGCACACCGACTTCCCTTCGCAACCGGGCGAAGTCGGGCTCCCGGGGGATGTCCAGCCACGTGTACCCGGTCCGGGCGATCCGGGTGACGCCGGATCGAGCGGTCGTCGTCACCGTTGTGCTCGTCACGAAAGCCCCAGGAAATTCTGCACGTTGGTGCTGACGATCTTCACCGCATTGTCGGTTCCGACCGCGTCGACGACAGTCGCGAGCGACTTCTCCGAGTATCCGAACGTGCTCTCGTTGTGCGGATAGTCCGAGGACCACATCACGTTGTCGACGCCGATGCGGTCGATCAGCTGCAGGCCCAACGGGTCGACCATGAACGAGGCACTCATGTGGGTGTCCCAGTAGTGACGTACGTCGTGCTCGAGTTCGTGGTTGAACATGTGCCGGTAGGAGGCCAGCATGTGTTCGGCGTCCTGCAAAGCGGTGGGCACCCAGGCGATCCCGCCCTCGAACCAGCCGATCTTCAGCGACGGATGCCGGTCGAGGATGCCGGAGAACACGTACTTGGCGAACTGTTCGCGGAACGAGTCGACGTTGACCATCATGCCGACCACGACGCTGTTGTGCTGGCACGGCGTCTTGGGTGGGGTCTCGCCGATGTGGTGGCTGACCGGGAGGCCCGAGGCCTCGATCTCGTCCCAGACGGCGTCCATGTCGGTGCTGCCGTAGTCGTAGATGTTGCCCTCGTCATCCTTGCCGGGGTTCAGCGGCAGCAGGAACGTCTTGAGTCCCAGAGACTTCAGCTCCTCGAGGGTACTTCGAGTTCCCTTCGGATCCCACCAGTTGATCAACCCGACGCCGTGGAAGTGTCCATTCGAGCGCTCCTGCAGGTCGGCGATGTGCTCGTTGTAGATCCGGAAGACCCGCTCGCGCAGCGCCTTGTCCGGGTAGTGGAACAGTGCGAGCACCGCGTTGGGGAAGGCCAGCTCTTTGTCGATACCGTCCTCTTTGAGCTCCCGGATGCGAGCTTCGATGTTGTTCGTCGCGGCGCCGGCGAGGTCGTCGTACTGCATCAGCACGCGGCCGAAGTCACCGCCGGTCCAGGCCTTGCCCTTCATGCCGACCATGTAGGCGCCGTCCTCGTACCAGATGCGCGGTGCGGCGCCCTTGAGCTCCTCGGGGAAACGGTCGTAGAAGATGTCCTCGGCGACCGAGATGTGGTTGTCGGCCGAGAAGATCTCGATGCCCTTGGGAAGCCCGGTGAGGCCGTCCGCTGATGCGTGCCCGTGGCGGTTCTTGGGTGCGCCCCACCCTTCGGGCGGATAGAGCGTCGACGTTGAGGTTGGGGTTGACATCTTTGGAACTCCAATCGGGCTGTGATGCGGGGCTGTGGATCTGGCGGTGTCCTACCAGGCCACCGGAAGTTCGTAGACGCCGTAGGCGAGCCGGTCGTGCTTGAACGGAACCTCGTCGAACGGGATCGCCAGGCGCATGCTGGGAATGCGGCGCAGCAGCGTGTGGAAGACGATCTGCAGTTCGGCGCGGGCGAGCTGCTGGCCGACACATTGGTGGCGGCCGTAGCCGAAACCGAGTTGCTGGCCGGCGTCGCGGGTGAAGTCGAGCTTGTCGGGCTCGGGATAGGCGCTGGCGTCCCAGTTCGCGGGCGCGAGGTCGATGATGATGCCCTCGCCGGCGCGAATGGTCTGCCCCGCGATCTCGATGTCCTCGATCGCGACGCGTCGCTGACCGTTCTGGATGATCGACAGGTAGCGCATCAGTTCCTCGGCGGCGTTGGCGATGAACTTCGGGTCGTCGGAGTCCCGAAGCAGCGCAGCCTGTTCCGGGTTCTCCAGCAGGGCCAGCACGCCGATGCCGATCATGTTGGCGGTGGTCTCGTGGCCGGCGATCAGTAGTCCGGTGCCCAGCTGTGCGGCCTCCTTGACGCTGATTTCGCCCGCGGTCACGCGCTCGGCCAGGTCGGACACCGCATCCTCGGCGGGTTTGGCCATCTTCTCCTCGACGAGATTGATCAGGTACTGATGCAAGCTCATCGCGCCCTTCTGCATGGCGTCCGCAGCGGCGTAGCGGGCCAGACCGGCGTTGGCGTGCTCCTGGAAGAACTCGTGGTCCTCGTAGGGCACGCCGAGCATGTCGCTGATCACCTTGGTGGGTACCGGCAGCGCCAGCTTGGCGACGATATCGGTGGGCTGAGGACCGGCGAGGATCTCGTCGATGCACTCGTTGGTGACCTCCTGGATCACCGACCGCAGGCCTTCGACCCGCCGGAAGGTGAACGGTTTGGACAGCATCCGGCGGAAGCGGGTGTGTTCCTCGGCATCGGAGGTGAACACCGAACGCGGCCGCTTGTTGACCGTGGAGAGCATGTGCTCATTCCAGTGCGGAAATCCCTCACGCCGGTCGTCGACACTGACCCGAGGGTCGGCGAACAACGTCCGTGCCGCCTCATGACCGGTGATCAGCCAGGGCGTGGTCCCGTTCCAGATCCGCACCCTCGACAGCGGCGCGGTCTGCCCCATCTCGAGCATCGCCTGCGGCGGCGCGAACGGGCAGCGAGCCTCCCGCTCCATCGGATACTCGGGGACGTCGGCCGAAACCTGTTCGGCGGCAAGGGTGTCTGACATGGATTCTCCGTCATTCCTCGATGTGGATGGCCAGGGCGGGGCATGCAGCCGCGGCCTTTCGGGTCTCTTCGGCGTTCTCGGGTCCGGGCTCGGCGACCAGGAGTTCCACGACGCCGTCGTCGTCGCGTTGGTCGAAGACCTCGGCGGCGTTGAGCACGCACATCCCTGACGAGACGCACTTGTCCTGGTCGACGGTGACCAACATGTCAGGACGGCTCCGTCACGGGGGCGTGCCAAAGCCCGACGATCGCGTCGATCAGGCCCGTTGCCGCCGCCTGCCACGAGGGCCTGGCGACCGGCGACCCCTGTGCCAGGAGCCGTTCTCGGTCGGCGCAACTGTGCATCAACAGGTTTCGCCCCATGATGTTGCGCTCGACCCGGACGTCGACGGGCAGGTCGGGTAGGCAGCCGTTGATGCCGTCGAGCACCCGCACCAGCGACGGCGACGACAACGCGTCCTTGACGACGATGTTGTGGTAGGCCGGATCGGTCATCACCTGGGCCGCGAACCGCGCGTACCACGTCGGATTGCCCAGCGCGGCAAGGTGGTCGGTCAACGGACAGACCAGTGCAGCGACCCAGTCCCGCATCTGGGTCGAGTCGCCGATGTCGGCGATCCGTTGCTCACGAAGCTCTTCGATCGGTCCTCGGTGCTTGTGCTCGATGGCGCGCACCAGATCGGTCTTCGTGCCGAAGTGGTAGCCGACGGCGGCGTTGTTTCCCTGGCCCGCCGCCTCACTCACCTGCCGGTTCGACACGGCGAACACGCCGTGCTCGGCATAGAGACGTTCGGCGGCCTTCAGGATCGCCTCTTGTGTGCTGGTTGCGCGGTCGGCACGCACAGTGCGGGCAGTGGTCACAGATCCAGTGAACCCCGTCACAGTGGCTAAGTCAAGCGACTGATTTAAATCGATCACCGGGTGGCGCCGTCGGACCCGGGCTTGCGGACCAACACCTTGCCCGCGACGGTTCCACCGTCCACCGGCAGCACGGTTCCGGTGACGTAACGCGACCGGTCCGTCGCGAAGTACAGGGCGGCCTCGGCGACGTCGTCGACGGTGCCCTCCCGCTTCAACGGCCGGTCGTCGCGCATCCGCTGGCGGATCTTGGCCTCGAACTGCTCTAGCTTTTCGAGGTCCTCCCCAGTCGCCGACTTGCGCACGATCGCCGTGCGGATGTTGCCGGGCGCAATGGCGTTGACACGTACCTCGTGGTGGGCCAACTCGATTGCGGCACACTTGGTGAACTGGATGACCGCGGCCTTGGATGCCCGGTAGGTCAGCACCCCACCACCGGCCTGGATCCCGCCGATCGACGTGAGGTTGACGATCGAGCCGCCACCGTGCTCGGCCATGTGGCGGGCGGCGTCGCGGGTGCCCGCCATCACGGCGAGGACGTTGACCGACATCACCTTGTGGAAGTCGGCAAGGTCGTCGTCGAAGAGCCGACGGTGCATCGTCCCCGACACCCCGGCGTTGTTGACCATCACGTGTAGCCCCCCGAAGCGCTGCACCGCCGTGCTCACCACCCGGCCGACCTCGTCGACGTCGGACACGTCGGCGGCGACGAACACGGTGTCACCGCCGAGTTCGGATTCCAAGGCAGTCCCGGTGTCGGTGTCGACGTCGCAGAACACGACCTTCGCGCCCTCGGCCGCGAAGCGTCGCACCAGACCCGCACCCAGCCCCGACGCCCCGCCGGTGACGATCGCGACCTTGTCGGCCAGTTCGTCGGTCATCACAGGATCCCTTCGAAGAAGTCGAGCAGCAGTTCGTTGACAGCCCCTGGCTGTTCCAGTTGTGGGCAGTGACCGGCATTCTCGATCACCGCGGAGCGGCCATGACGGATCTGCCCGGCGATCTCGGCGGCCCAACCCCGCGGCAGCAGTTTGTCGCCCCCACCCTCCACGAGAAGCGTCGGGACCTCGATGCGCTCGTAGGCCCGCGCGCTGCTCGGTGACGACGGAGCCTCCAGACCGGGGCGCCGGAACCTGGCCGCCGCCAGCGACTCCCACGCTCCGGGCGCGATGCTCGATTCGTACCGCCTGCGTACGTAGTCGTCGTCTCCGGGATAGGACGGGTCGAAGAACAATGCCGCGACGATCCGGCGCATCCCCGGCATGGTCGCGTCGTAGTCATAGAGCGCGGCGACGTGCTCGTTGCGCTGGATGTCCCCGCCGCCGCAGATCGCCGTCAGGCTGCGCACCGGCAGGACCGGGGATTCCGAGGTGGCGTCGACGAGCAGGTTGATCGCGCCCATCGAGTTTCCGACGAAGTGGGCCGAGTCCACGCCCAGCACCTCGCAGAAGCGGGCGATGTGCCGGATCCGCATGCCGCGGCCGTCGGTGAAGTCGACAACCTTGGCCGACCCGCCGAAACCAAGCATGTCGGGGGCCAGCACGCGGTACCGCACAGCCAGCGCGTCGACCGTGTGTTCCCAGCCGATCTCGGCGTTGGCGCCGAACTCGCCGCCGTGCAGCAACACGACCGGATCCCCTTGTCCCGCTTCCAGATAGCTGGTTCGCAGTCCGTCGACCAGTACAGTGCGCTGATCGCTCACGCGGTCGCCGTGCCTGTCCCGGCGAACGCCAGCAGCTGGGTGGCCAGCAGGTCGAGCTGATTGCCGACGGCGGCGCCCTGAGGGGTGTCGGCGAGCTCGCCCGACGGAGCCCAAACCTGGTCGGCGGAGTTGATGGCCACACCCAGCGGTGTCGGCCAGGCGCGCAACGCGTGCCCGATGCTGCGCAGTTGGGTCAGCGTGCCGACCGCGGCCTGCCAGCCGTAGGCGCAGCTGATACAACCCCACGGGGTGTTGTCGAGGTAGACGCGCGGATCCTCACGGAGGTCCTCGATGTAGTCGAGGGCGTTCTTGACCAGACCGGACACCGCACCGTGGTAACCGGGAGAGCCGACGACCACGGCGTCGGCGTCACGCAACGCCGTGACCAGTTCCAGCGCGCGCGGCGTGCGTTCCAGTTCGTGAGGTGCATACATCGGCAGGTCGAGGTCCTCCGCACTGAACAGCCGGGTGCGTCCGCCCTGTCGCTCCACCGAGGTCAGGCAGTAGCGGAGCGCCCGCTCGGTGGAGGAGTTGGCACGCAGGGTTCCCCCGAGGCCGACGATGAAGGGTTGGGTACTCATCACTTGCACACTCACTTGATCGCGATCGGACTGACAGGTGCACCCACCGCGCCGACCACCTTCAGTGGCGGCGCGACGAGCTGAAATTCGTAAACGCCGTCGGCGGCGCAGTCGGCGGCCAACGGCCCGAGTTCCCAATATTCACCGAGCATCAGACCCATGTCCCGAAGACACAGCATGTGCATCGGCAGAAACGTGCCCTGCACCCCCTGGGACGGATCGGGGTCCTCCACCATCAGGTTGTCCGCGGCGACGGCGGCGGCTTCGTGCTCGTGCAGCCATGCCGCACATGTCCAGTGCAGCCCGGATCCGGCCTCGGCGCCGTCGCCGGTGGCCAGGAACCGCGTCCACCATCCGGTGTGCACGACGACGATGTCGCCGGAGCCGACCTCGACGCCCTGTCTCGCGGCGATCTCGTCGAGTTCTGACGGTGTGATCGGCGTGCCGGGATCGCAGAAGGTGTCGACCCCGCGGTGAGCCACCACATCGAGAAGCACACCGCGCGAGGTGATGCCCTTGTCGGCGACCTTCTCGATGCCGAGGTGAAAGGCACCGAAGCTGGTCACCGAGTCCGCCGAGAATCCGTTGTAGAGCTTGTCCTCGTAGTACACGTGCGACAGCGCATCCCACTGCGTGCCGGCCTGAAGCGGCATCACGATGAGGTCGTCGTTGAACCGAAAGGGGTTGTCGACGAAGAAGGCACTGACATCGGAAGCCACCGCGTTGCGGAGCCACTGCGGGCCGTACTCGACGAGCGTCGAGGCATCACCCCCATCGACGGTCATCACGTGTACCGGGTTCTGCCGGAACTTGAATGCGCCCTGCGGACCTCCGGAACCGAAGTCACCCCCGAGCGAGATCACCTTGCCTTGCCGGACCAAACCCGCGGCCTCCGCCACCTTTTCGGGGGTGATGAAGTTCAATGTGCCGATCTCGTCGGCCTCACCCCACCGCCCCCAGTTGCGTACCCCATCCGCCATCTTGCGGAAGTCCGCCATGCTGCCGGCCATCATCAACTCCCCTGTGCCACTGGTGCGGTGTGGATCTGAGTCCAGAATCGTTGACCGAGAATCCCGCCGTCGGTCCACAACACCTGCCCGGTGATGTACCCCGCAGCGCGACTTCCCAGGAATACCAGTACCGCTGCCTGCTCCTCGGCGGTCGACACCCGGCCCAGCGGAGCGGTGAACGAGTCCAGGTACTGCTGTCCGTAAGCCGACCGCAGCTGGTCCAGAATCGGGGTTTCGGTGACACCGGGCGCCGTGCAGTTGATCCTGATGCCGCGGGCGCCCCACTCCTCGGCACGGCGCATCCCGTAGAGGATGATCGCCTCCTTGGACAGCCGGTAGCCTCCGTCTGCCAGGGCATCCGGATTCTCGGCGCACCATCGCAATCCGTCGGGAACCGATGCAGTGTCGACGAGACCGGCAGTGACACCGGCGTTCTCGCGGTAGGAGGAAGCCGCCAACGAGGACACATTGCAGATGGCCGCACCTGTGGGCATGCGGTTCACCAATGCCTCGGTGAACTGCCTCGTGCCCAGGAAGTTGATCCGGACCACCAGCAGCGGATCTCCGATCCCCGACGAAACCCCGGCGACGTTGAACAGCGCGTCGACCGCACCGTCGACCGCACCGGCGGCCGCCTCGACCAAGTCGGGATCGGCAAGGTCGATCTCGATGAAATCCGATGGTGCTGTCGCCGGGTCGGTCGGTGCCCGGCGATCCAGCCCGGTCACCCGGGCGCCGAGTCGGCCCAAGTGGCGGGTCACCTGCTCCCCGATACCCGAGGCACAGCCGGTGACCACGACGTGGGCACCGTCGTAGCGCACCAGCTCATCGAGGGTGTTCACGTTCAGCTCGCGGCTTCCTTCGCGGCCTTCGCGTCCTTCTCCAGCTGAGCAGCTTTGACCCGGCCCTCGTTGATCTCGGCCATCGCCTCAGGAATCTCACCGGCGGTGAACTTTCCGCCACGGCCGGTGGGCAGCCCCCCGAATGCGTAGGTGTCGTCGAACAGCGGTACGTCCCAGGACTGTCTGCGTGCCTCCACCTTCTCGATCACCGGCTCGAGGCGCTTCGCTTTGTCGGCGACCGCCTTCGCGTCGCGCTCGATGAACTCGGGCAGGATCTCCTTGCCCATGATCTCGATCGATTCCATCGTGCCCTCGTGACTGCGGGGATTGAGCAGCAGGATGATCTCGTCGACGCCGCTGGCCTCGTAGCCGCGCAGGAACTCCCGGACTGTGTCCGGCGATCCGATGGCACCTCGTCCCGGCCCGTAGGCCAGCGTCGGATCCTCTTTGACGGCCTCTTCGTAGCGCTCCCACACCTTGGTTCGGCCCGGGGTGTGCATGCCGGTCAGGTAGTAGTGCATGATCCCGAACGAGAAGAACCCGCCGCCGATGCCCAGTCGTTTGAGCGCCTCGTCGTCGCTCTTGGCGACCATCATCGACAGATCCCCGCCGATCGCCAGCAGGTTCGGGTTGATCGCCGGGGTGATCGGCGCCCCCTGCTCCTCGAACTCCTTGTAGTAGCCGTCCACCCTGTCCTTGAGCGCCTCAGGTCCGGTGTAGGCGAAGCTCAGGGCGCCGATCGCTTTCTGCGCGGCCATCTGCACCGACGACGGTCGGGTGCATGCCACCCACACCGGCGGGTGCGGCTTCTGCAGTGGCTTGGGTATCACATTGCGGGCCGGCATCTCGACGTGTTCGCCCTTGAACCCGCTGAACGGCTCCTCGACCATGCACCGGATCGAAACCTCCAGCGCCTCTTCCCATTGCGCGCGCTTGTCGGCCGGGTCGATGTTGAAGCCGCCGAGTTCGGCAACCGATGACCCTTCACCGGTGCCGAACTCCACCCGTCCGTTCGACAGGTGGTCCAGCGTCGCGACGCGCTCGGCGATCCGGGCCGGATGGTTGATCGGCGGGGGCAGGTGCATGACGCCGAAACCCAGACGGATGTCCTTGGTGCGCTGACTCGCCGCCGCCAGGAACATCTCCGGAGCAGTCGAATGGCAGTACTCCTCGAGGAAGTGGTGCTCGGTGAGCCAGACGGTGGAGAAGCCGGCTTTGTCGGCGAGCTCCACTTCATCGAGACCATGCTGGAACAGTTGGTGCTCGTCGGCCTCCGACCACGGCCGGGGCAACGGGAACTCGTAGAACAGGGAGATCTTCACTTGTTTTTTTCCTCCTTGGGCGTACTCGGGGGCCTGGCTGTGTTCAACACTTCTTTGCGGGACGGGTGTCGGCGATGTGCCGGGCTGCCACATAGCCGAAGGTCATCGCGGGTCCGATGGTGGCGCCCGCCCCCGCATAGCTGCGCCCCATGACGGCGGCCGACGCGTTCCCGACGGCGTAGAGACCGTCGACGACGCTGTCGTCGGCACGCAGCACCCGCGCGTGTTCGTCGGTGCGCAAGCCACCCGAGGTACCGAGATCGCCGAGGATGATCTGGAACGCGTAGTACGGCGGCTTGCCGAGCGGGTGCAGGTTCGGGTTCGGCAGCGTCGGGTCGCCGTAGTAGTTGTCGTAGGCGCTGTCTCCGCGATTGAAGTCGTCGTCGTGGCCCTTACGGGCCAGCTCGTTGAATCGCTCTGCGGTGGAGCGCAATTGCGCGCCCGGGACGCCGATCTTGGTGGCGAGTTCCTCCCAGCTGCGGCCCTCTTCGACCACCCCCGACTCCAGCCATGCCTGCGGGACCTTCCTGCCGGTGGGCACCGGCGCGAACGGAACCTTCGGGATGGGAAGGTGTCCCGCGACGACGTAACGGTGGAACGACCGGATGTCGGTGATGAGCCAGCAGGGGATGTGGCTGACACCGGAGCGTTGACCGGCGATCATCGCGTGGGCGAAGTCCATGTACGGGGCCGCCTCGTTGATGAAACGCCTTCCGTCGCCGTTGACGACGAACTGGGAGGGCATCATCCGTTCGTTGAGCATGAACTGCAAACGACCGTCCGGCCAGCAGATCGCCGGGAACCACCACGCTTCGTCGAGCAACTCCGTGGAGCCCCCGACCTTCTGCCCGGCGCGGATTCCGTCTCCCATCGCGGCGGGATTGCCGAAACTCCAATCCTTGTCGACCTCGGGGAGATGCTCTCTACGCCATTGCATGTCGTGGTCGAATCCGCCGCTGGCGATCACGACACCGCGGCGGGCGCGAACACGCACGGTGGCGCCGTCGCGCTCCACACTTGCACCGACCACCGCGCCGCCGCCGTCAGTGATCAGCTCGGCCATCGGCGAACTGAGCCACAGCGGGATGTTCTGCTGCTTCATCGCCAGCCGGAGGCGGGCTGCCAGCGACTGACCGATCGCGGCCATCCGGTCGCCGAACACCCGGGCCCGGAACATTCGCCAGATCAGTTTCAGCAGCACTGCCTTGCCCCTCCACGACTGGCGGACCTGGTAGAACAGCCGCAGATCCTTGGGCCCGAACCAGATTCCCCGGGGAGCCAGCGCGAGCGGGGTCAGCAGGTTCTGCTCCTCGTCGCCGAGTACTCGCAGATCGATGGCCTCGACGTTGATGGTGCTGCCGAGCGCCGAGCCACCGGGCGTCTCCGGGTAGTAGTCCGCGTAGCCGGGCTTCCAGACGAACTCCAGCCACGGGCTGAGATTCTCGAGGAACTCCATCATCTCCGGAGCGGCATCAACATATTTGCGCAGCCGAGCGTCGCTGACCAGTCCGCCGGTGATCTCCTCGAGATACCTGAACACCTCATCGGGATCGGGCACATGACCCGCGCGGCGCTGTGAGGGAGCGCCCGGCACCCAGATCCCACCCCCGGACAGGGCCGTCGATCCGCCGAACTGGGCCGACTTCTCCACCACCAGGGTGTCCAGGCCGGCCGCAGCCGCCGTCAGCGCGGCGGTCATCCCTCCGCCGCCGGATCCGATCACCAACACATCGGTGACGTGGTCGAATTCCGGTTCTGTTGCCGCGCTCACGAGTTCACCGCCGTTCGGACCGCGAACCCGGCGATCAGTTCAGGGGCGGCACGGTAGAAGTGGTTGCTGGTCGCGTACCCGCCCTGTGCGGCAAGAGACGCGAACGCGGCCACCCAGGTCCGGATCTCGTGCGCGGAGTTCCCCGCCTGCTCGGCGATCCAGCCGTTGGCCCAGCCGTCGACGTCGGCGAGCCGCTGGTTGTCCAGCAGGTCCAGGAACGCCTGGTCCCATTCCGGGTTGAGCGGCGCGAGTGAGCCGTGGCCCGAGGCGAATTCACGCGCGGCGTCCATCACCGCCACCTGCCGGGCCTGCCGCTGCTCGCCGGACATGGGCATGCCGTGCACGATCCGGTCCAGCGCAGCCGGCGGCGCCGTTGCCAGAGTCGGCACCGGTGGGTCGTGGGACAGGCCGCCGGAACCGACGACCAGCACCCGCTTGCCCAGCCCGGCCAGGTGCGTCCCGACGGCGGCCCCCAGCGAACGCACCCGGCTCAGCGGGCCCAGCGGGGTGGCCACGGAGTTGATGAACACCGGGATCACCGGTTTGGCGGTGGCATCTCCGAACAGCTTCTGCAGGGGCTGCACGGTGCCGTGGTCGACCTGCATCGCCGCCGAGATCGCGACGTCGACGCCGGAGTCCAGAACCGCCCGGGCACAGTCGGTCGCCAGATCGGCGGGCACGTTCAGCGCTCCCTTGTGGGTGCCGTAGTCGCCGACGCCCTCGGCGGCGGTCCCGATGCAGAACGGCGGCATCACCTTGTAGAAGAAGCCGTTGTAGTGGTCCGGCGAGAACGTGACCACGAGATCGGGATCAAACGCGGTGACGAACTCCCGCGCCTTCGCGATCGCCGACTCGATGTCGTCAAGAAGTTCCTGTGACGGTCCCGGAAGGTTCAGTAGCGGGCTGTGCGACATGCAGCACAGCGCGATCTGGGTTGCCATGAGAAGCGGGGTCTCCTTCCCGATTCGGGGTGGCGGTCAACTGCAGCACCGAAAACAGCGACGCCGACACCTCGGGGGCGCGCTGGGCGATACACGCCGCCGCGATGCACCGGTCGGGGCGCAGGAACAGTACGGAGTCGGTGTACACGTCGAACCACGATTTGAGGGCACCTGTGCGGTCTCCGACGACCACGACGTCGGCGTCGTCGTGTCCGGGCCAGCGCAGCTGAGTCATGGGCCGGGCATCGATCAACCTCGCCCCCAGCGCTTTCCATCGGCCGAACGCGGCGTCACCGAGAACTGCGCGCAGGTTGTTGCTCCAGCACAGCACCGCGAATCCGGGACCGAGCACGTCGTCGAGCAACAGGTTCTGGTGATCGCGTGTGTCGACCCGAGGTTGGATGAACAGCGTGCCCGTAGGCGAGTTCCCGGATCGGCCGGCGCCCGCCTCGGCGTGGTGGACCGCACCCTCGAGGTAGCGCGGCATCGGCTTGAAACGCATCTCGAGCACATAGCGTTTCACCGACGGGACCACCGACGCGGCGTGAATGACACGATCGCGCAGCGCGGCCACCCTGCGGTTCGTCGGCGAGATGACCCGGCCCACCATCGTCGACAGATCGATCATGGCCCGGGCGTGCTTGCGGCGCTCCACATCGTAGGTGTCGAGCAGCGCTTCGCCGGCCTGACCGGACACGACGGCGGCCAGCTTCCAGCCGAGGTTGGCGGCATCCCGGATGCCACTGTTGTAGCCCTGCCCCTGCCACACCGGCATCAGGTGCGCAGCGTCGCCTGCGAGCATCAGCCGGCCCTTTCGGAAGGATCCGGCGATCCGCGAATGATGGGTGTATACCCGATGCCGGATCATGTCGACGCGCTCGGGGTACGGAACCCGCTGCGCCAGCATGCGACGCACGAACTCCGGTTCTGCGGCCTGCTCGTCGGTCTCGTCGGGATGGATCAGGAACTCGAAACGCCGAATGCCGTGGGCGATCGAGATCGACACGTAGGGGCGCCGGGGGTCGGCTCCGACTTCGCTGTTCGGATGCCCCAGCGGATCATTGGCGACGTCGACGACCAGCCACCGCGTCGATGATGTGGTTCCGTCGAACGACACTCCCATCAGCCTGCGGATGGTGCTGCGCCCGCCGTCACAGCCCACCACGTAGCGGGCGAGCACGGGGGTGCGCCCGTCGGCGAACTCCACTGTCACGCCGGCGCCGGTCTCGACACAGGTCTGCATCCGATGCCCGAAGCGCACCTCCACGTGGTCGAATCGCTCCAGTCCACGGCACAACTCGGCGTCGACCATCGGCTGCACGAAGCCGTTGCGCTTCGGCCAGCCGAATCGGGCGTCCGGCGGCGCCATCTCGGCGAGCAGGCGACGGTCGGCGTCGAAGAAGCGCAGGATCTGGTTCGGCACCGTGTGCGGCAGCACCTGATCGACAAGGCCTATCGACTGGAAGGTACGCAACGACTCGTCGTCGAGGCCGACTCCTCGGGGATAGTCGATGAGGGTGTCGCGCTCCTCCACCACCAGTGTCCGAACACCCTGGAGGCCAAGGATGTTCGCCAACGTCAGGCCGGATGGCCCTGCCCCGACGATGACGACGTCCACTTGGCTGTCTACCTGATCGTCCGTGCCCGCGGCTGTCATGAGCGCCCCAGCAGGAAGTCCAGGTGCAGCCGGTCGAAGGTCTTGGGATCCTCGTACTGTGGCCAGTGTCCGCAGCCGGCCATCACCTCGAATCGGGCGCCGGGGATCATCGACGCCATCCGCCGGCCCTCCTGCACGTCGGCGGTGGGATCGTCACTGGTCCACACCACGAGCGTGGGCGCGGTGATCGCGCCGTACTCCTCGGGGCCGAGCAGGTTGCGCGCGCGGATCTGCGGATCCTGCAGCGCCATGATGTCTTTCATCGCAGCGGCGAAACCCGGCTGCTGATAGACACGTTGGCGGCTGGCGACGATGTCGTCGTAGTCTTTCGACTTGTCGGCCATCAGCCACTTGATCCGGGCCTGCACCGTCTCCCAGGTGGGATTCTCGGCCGCAGCCATGGACAACGTGATGATCCGCGCCATCACCTCGGCGTCGGCCTGCGACCCGCCTGCGGTGTTGAGGACGAGGCGCTCCACCCGCTGCGGGTGGTCGATCGCTGTGCGGGCGGCGACCCACCCGCCCAGCGACTCCCCGCTGATGTGGGCGTGCTCGACTCCGATCGCGTCCAGAAACGCGACGAGATGCTCGACGTAGTGGGCGATCTCGAGGGGGTGGCCGGGTTTGTCGCTGTACCCGTGCCCGAGCATGTCGATCGACCACGTCGAAAAATGTTCGGCGTGGGCCTCGAGGTTGCGGACGTAGGCCTCGGCGTGTCCGCCGGACCCGTGCAGGAACACCAGAGCCGGGTTGCCCCGGTCACCGGCATGCAGATAGCGGGTGCGGACTCCCCCGGCATCGAGATAGCCCTGTGAGAACGCGACGCCCTGCAGGTCGCTCCACACGCTCTCGAACTCGGTCACCCCGCACCCCTTCCTGTTTGAGGGCTTGACGGCGAGAATTCAATTCTCGTATTTTGTAAGCGCTCTGCTCATTTATCGCACATCCGTGTGCACTATAGTCAGAGCATCACTCTCACGAGTGTGTCTGTCAAGGAAGGCCCGCATGACTCGACCGTCCGTCGAACCGGGGACCGCCGCTGCGGCCGCCGGGGCGCCCGGCTCCCAGACCCTGGCCCGTGGACTGAGCGCATTGCAGTTGGTCGCCAGTTCACCGACCGGACTGACCGTGGCCCAGGTCGCCGACGACATCGGGGTGCACCGCACCATCGCCTACCGGCTGCTGAGCACCCTTGCCCAGTTCCGATTCGTGGCCAAGGGAGAAGACGGGCGGTACCGCTCGGCGGCCGCCCTGGCCGTGCTCGGAGCATCGTTCGACAACAACGTCCGGCAGATGTGCGTGCCGACGCTGCGGGGACTTGCCGACGAACTCGGCACCACGGTGTCGCTGTTGGTCGCCGAGGGCGACCAACAGGTCGCGATCGCGGTGATCGTGCCCACGAACGTCTTCTACCAGCTGTCGTTCCACGAGGGCAGCCGGTATCCACTCGAGCGGGGCGCTGCCGGGATCGCCCTGTTGGCCAGCATGCCGCCGCGGCCGGGGGAACGTGACCTGGTGCCGCTGGCGCGTCAGCAGGGTTGGGTGACCACCCACGGTGAGATCGAACCCAACACCTACGGTCTGGCGGTCCCGGTGCGCCGCCGGTCACCGGCACCGCCCACCTGCATCAACCTGATCTCGCACCGCGAGGACGTCGTTGTCGACGGCCGCGAGTCAGTCATCAAGGCGGCCAACGAGTTATCGGCGATCCTCAGCTGAGATCGCGGATCGGGGGTCGAACGAGAAAGGGAGACACGATGACCGACTGGGACCACGACGTCGACGTCGTCGTACTGGGCAGTGGGGGCGCCGGAATGACCGCCGCACTGTCCGCGGCGGTCGCCGGCGCCACGGTGGAGGTCTACGAGAAGGCGGACACGGTCGGCGGCACGACTGCGGTCTCCGGCGGGATCGTGTGGATACCCGCGCACGACCGGTCCACCGAGGGCCCGCTGACCATTGACGACGCCATGGCATACCTGCGTGCGCAATCGCTGGGCTTCATGGACGACGATCTGGTGGAGACGTTCGTGCGCAGCGGCGCGGCCATGCTCGACTTCGTCGAGGCACACAGCGATCTCGAGTTCGAGGTCGCCACCGGTTTTCCCGACTACAAGCCCGAATTACCAGGCGGAAAGCCCGGCGGCGGGCGGTCGCTGAACGCCAGAAGTTTCGACCTGGCACGGCTGGGTGAATGGCACGACCGGATCACGTCGTTCCCGGCCGATTTCAGCAACGTCGGCATCGACGCCGAGACGCGGGCACGCATCCACGCGGCCGTCGACGACATGTCGGGCGAGTTCTGCGTGGCCGGAACGGCGTTGATCGCCGGACTGCTGAAGGGGTTGCTGGACGCGGGCGTGGTTCCGCACACCGGCGCGCGGGCCGTCGAGCTCATCGCCGACCCGCTCGGCATCACCGGGGTACGGATCAATCAGGGCAACAACGACTTCCGGGTGCGTGCCCGCCGTGGCGTGGTGCTGGGCACCGGCGGCTTCGAGTGGGACCCGCGGTTGGTCGAGGCCTATCTACGCGGCCCGCTGCACGGCGCCGTCTCCCCGCCCAACAACACCGGTGACGGTCTGCGGATGGCGATGGCGCACGGAGCCGACCTGGCGAACATGGGTGAGGCGTGGTGGGTACCGATCGTGCAGATTCCCGGTGACACCTACGCCGGCTATCCCCGCAGTCGAAGCGTCCGGCTCGAGCGCACCCGCCCGAGGAGCATCATCGTCAATCAGGCCGGCAGACGCTTCCTCAACGAAGCGGGTGAATACAACTCGATGGCGGGCCCGTTCCACTACCTCGACCCCAAACTCGGGTATGCCAACGACCCGGCATGGATCGTCTTCGACTCCATCCACTTCAAGCACTACGGCTTTCTCGGCGTGGATCCGGACGGACCCGTCCCCGACTGGTTCTGCCAGTCCGCCGATCTCACCGAGCTCGGGGAGAAAACCGGCATCGACCCTGCCGGTCTGGAGCGGACACTGCAGGCGTGGAACAGCAACGTCGCCGACGAACACGACCCCGACTTCGGCCGTGGCGCAAGCGCATACGACGGCTACTGGGGTGACGACAAAGCGGCCACCACAGCCGGAAAGACCCTCGGCCACATCGACACCGCTCCGTACTTCGCGGTGCCGGTGTCCGTCGGTGCGATGGGCACCAAAGGTGGGCCGCGAACCGACAGCGACGGACGCGTGCTCCACGTCAACGGCACCGTGATCACCGGCCTGTTCGCTGCCGGCAACGCGATGGCCGGCGCAACCGGCAAGGCGTACGGCGGCGCCGGGGGCACACTCGGCCCGGCGCTGGTGTTCGGCTACCGCGCCGGCCACGCCGCGGCCACCGGCACGTCGGTGTCCTGACACCGCAGGCACGGTTGCCGATCGACTACCCTCGTCGCTGTGACGTCCGCCCCCTCCGGCACCCGGTTCAGCGCGATCCCGCGCACCGCCGCCCAGACCAGGGTGCTCGACGCGGCGCTCAGACTCATCGCCGAGCACGGTGTCAGCGGCACGTCACTGCAGATGATCGCCGACGCCATGGGGGTCACGAAAGCGGCGGTTTACCGCCAGTTCAAGACCAAGGAAGAAATCGTCGTCGCCATCACCGAGCGCGAGATGGCCCGGCTGGAGGACGCGGTGGAGGCCGCCGAGGCCGAAGGCCACCCGCTGCGCGCGCGGGAAGTGTTGCTGGACAGGATGATCGACCAGGCCATCGAACGTCGCGGCGTGGTCAGTGTGCTGCAGTTCGATCCGGTGATCATCCGCCTGCAGGCCGAACACGAACCGTTCCAACGCTTCATCGAGCGGCTCTACGCCGCACTGCTCGGCACCGAGGCCGGCGTCGAGGCACGCTTCCATGCGGCGATGCTGTCGAGCGCGATCAGTGTGGCCGTCATGCATCCGCTGATCGCCGATTTCGACGCCGCCACCCTGCGCGCCCAGTTGACCAAGATGACCCGTCGGATGCTGGATCTGCCCGAAACCGCTCAGGATTCGGCGGGGTCGGCGAAAAGCCGGTCGGCGGCCCCGTAGGGATCGTCACGACCCTGCGCCACGGCCTGCGCCAGCCGTTCGAGGTCGGGATGACTGCGTAATCGGGTCTGTGCCAGCGAGAGGATCTGCGCGCGGGCACGTGCAAGCCGCCGCTCCGCGGTGTCGGCGCGGTGGTAGGCATCAACCGCCTCGAGCAACTCTGTGATGCCCTCACCCTGCGCCGCGACGAGTTTGAGGACGGGAGCATCGGTCTCGGCGCGAAGATCACGCACCGTCTGGTCGGCGCCATCCCTGTCGGCCTTGTTCACCACGACGATGTCAGCGACCTCGAGCAGCCCGGCCTTGGCAGCCTGCACCGCATCGCCGGCACCTGGGTTCAGGATCACCACCGTCGGTTCGGCGACGGCCGCGATCTCGATCTCCGACTGACCGACACCCACCGTCTCCAAGACCACGAGGTCGTAGGACAACGCCGCGAGCAACCTGATGGCGGCAGGCACCGCGGCGGCGAGGCCGCCCAGATGACCCCGGGCCGCGACCGACCGGATCAAGACGTCGGGATCGTTGATGTGGGCGGCCATCCGAATCCGGTCTCCGAGTAGCGCACCACCGCTGAAGGGGGACGACGGATCGACCGCAAGGACCGCCACCCGCAGTCCCGTGGCCCGGTAGGCGCTGACGAGCGCGCCGACCGTGGTCGACTTCCCGGCCCCAGGGGGGCCGGTGATGCCGACGACGCGAACCGGGGCGACGTCACCGAGCGCGTCGAGCACGTCGTCGCGGCGCGGGCTCTCCACCAGGCTGAGCAGCCGCCCGGTGGCTCTGGCCGAACCGTTGCCCGCCGCGGCGATCAGCTCGTCGATGGTCACTTCAGAAAGATTACGCAGCCAGTTTCCCCTCATCTCGCGGACCCGTTCCCAACTTGAGAATGATATTCTCCCTCATTGAGAGTGCCAGTTTCAAGGAGGGCGCACATGCAGATCAGTGTTCCCGCCGAAGTGAGCGGCGCGCTCGCCGGAAAAGTCGCGTTCGTCGCCGGCGCCAGCCGGGGCATCGGCGCGACGATCGCGGCGGCGTTGGCAGCCCACGGTGCTGCGGTCGCCGTGGCGGCACGCTCGGAGCAGGAGGGCCGCGTCCCGGGGACCATCAGTTCGGTCACCGATGCGATCGTGTCGTCGGGCGGCCGCGCGCTGGCCGTTCCGTGCGACGTCACCAGTGAGGACTCGGTCGACAGCGCGGTCGCCGCCGCGGTGGCCGAGTTCGGCGGCATCGACATCCTCGTCGCCAACGCGGGCGTGCTGTGGCTCGGCCCGATCGAATCCACCCCGCTGAAGCGGTGGAAGCTGTGCCTCGACGTCAACACCACCGGTGTCTTCCTCGTCACCAGGGCGGTCATCCCGCACGTGCGGACCCGCGGTGGTGGCTCGTTGATCGCGGTCACGACCACCGGCGTCACGATGACCGACCACGGCGCCAACGCCTACTGGGTGTCCAAGGCCGCCGCCGAACGGCTCTACCTCGGCTTGGCCACCGACCTGAAGCCCGACAACATCGCGGTGAACTGCCTGAGCCCGTCACGGGTGGTGCTCACCGAGGGCTGGCAGGCCGGGGGTGGCGGCGTGCAGGTTCCGCCCGACATGGTCGAACCACCCGAGGCGATGGCTGACGCCGCGGTGTGGCTGGCCCGGCAGGACGCCTCCGGCGTCACCGGAACCATCCAGCGCTCCGAGAACCTCACCGGTTGACCGCGAAATATCATTCCGGGTCGCTCGTACTCGAAAATCACAGCCTGGAATGATATTTCGCGGCCATCGGGCGGTCACCCTTTGGCGATCAGTCCGTCCACGATCCTGTTGAAGTCGGCAGTCCCGAAGGACACATACTCGGCGAGGTTGGCGTAGTCCAGAGATGCCAGCACCGACTTCTCCAGCTGGATGTTCATCAATCGCTTGGTGGCTTCCACCGCCTGCTGCGGCAGCTCCAAGATCTTCTCGGCGCATGCGATCGCCTCGGTGACCGGGTCGGCGACGACGTGGTTGGCCAGACCCAGCTCGACCGCGCGCTGCGCCTTGATCCGGACACCGGTCAACGCGAACTCCTTGGCCTGCAACAAGCTGATCTGCGAGGGCCACACCAGGGGCCCACCGTCGGCGGCCACCAGGCCGATCTGCACGTGCGGGTCGGCGAAGAAGGCATCCTCGGCGATGTAGACGATGTCGGACAGTGCGGCCAGGCTGCACCCGAGCCCGACGGCCGGACCGTTGACGGCGGCGACCACCGGGATGCGGCACCGCACCATGCCGATCACGAGGTCACGGCCGTGCTTGATCGTCTTCTGGCGCAGCGCTTCGTCGTTGCGCAGTTCATCGAGGTAGTTGAAGTCACCGCCGGCCGAGAATGCCCGGCCCGCACCGGTGATCACCGCAGCACGCGCGTCGGCATCCTCGTTGAGCTCTTCCCAGATGCCTGCCAGCCCGACATGCAGCGCATCGTTGACGGCATTGAGGTCATCGGGCCGGTTGAGCGTGATGACGCGAAGGCCACCGTCCGCGCGGACGTCGATTTCGGCCGGCATACCGTACATTTCAGGCTCCTTCGTTCTTCATCGTCTGCTCATCGCGACCATCTGCCGAGAGATCCACCTTTTGCACAGATCCTCTCGCACTTCCTCTGCAAAACGTGGATGTGTCAGCCGCAGAAGCTCATCGCGACCCGCCCAGCCCGAGAATGCGCTGCGCGATGATGTTCTTCTGAATCTGCGAGGTGCCGCCCATCACGCTCTGCGCACGGCTGTACATGTAGGCACCGAACAACTCGGCGTCCCCGGTGCCGACGGTAGCCAGTGCCGCATGGCCGACCGCCTGCTCGACCCAGGTCATCAACAGCTTGTCGAGCGAACCCTGCGGACCGTGGGTGATCCCGTCGAGTTGCTCGGAAAGCCGCCGGCGTACGTGCAGACGCAGCATCTCGGTCTGCACCCACGCCCACGAGAGCTCTTCGGGGGTACCGGTGCGGCTCTGGGATGCCAACTGGCGCACCAGCTTGCCGTACCGTGCCGAAAAGCCCAGCGTCGACGGTTCCCTCTCATGGCTGACCACCGTCATCGCGAGCTTCCAGCCCTCTCCGGGGGCACCGACCATGTTCTCGACGGGCACCCGGGCGCCATCAAAGCTCACCTGCCCGAACTCCTTGGTGACTCCGCTGATCATCTTCAGTGGGCGCTGCTCGATTCCCTCCTGGTGCATGGAGACGATGAACGCCGAGATCCCCTTGTGCTTGGCCACGTTCTTGTCGGTGCGGGCCAGGACCAGGCACCAGTCGGCCACATCGGAGTAGCTCGTCCAGATCTTGTGCCCGTGAATCACATAGGTGTCGGGGTCGTCACCGCACTGGGTCGCGGTGGTGGTCAACGACGCCAGGTCCGACCCGGCGCCCGGTTCGCTGAAGCCCTGGCACCACCGCTCGGTCCCGTTGATCATTCCGGGCAGGAACCGTTGCCGCAGTTCCTCGTTCCCGTGGTGGGACAGACCGACGACGAGGTATCCCAGACTGGGCCGCGCTGGTGCACCGGCCTTCGCTATCTCCTCGTCGACGATGACGTCGTAGACCGCAGGCAGGTTCTGGCCGCCGTACTCCGAGGGCCACGAGGTTCCGAAGAAGCCGGCCGCGTAGAGCGCCTGATGCCACTCCCCTGCTTTGGCCCAGTACTCGTCGCCGGAGGTCGGGAACTTTCCCTTCTGCTCGGCAAGCCAGCCGCGCAACCGGTCCCGGAAGGCGGCTTCGTCCGCGGAATCACGAAAGTCCAATGGTCAACTCCTCCAGCTTCACAGGCCACATCTCGGTGGCGGCGAGCACCCGCCGCAGGTAGACGTGCGCCAGACACTCCCAGGTGTTGCCGATGCCGCCGTGGACCTGGATGGACGTCTCACACACCGTCAACGCCGAACGTGCGCAGTAGATCTTCGCGACCCGAGCGGCCTCGATGGCCGCCGCCGGGGGTAGCTCGTCGACCGCCCACGCGGCGTGGCGCAACACGCTGATCGAGCCCTCGATGAGCGCCAGGCTCTCCGCCATAAGATGCCCCACGGCCTGGTATGAGCCGATGGCGGCACCGTACTGCTCACGCACCTTCGCGTATTCGCAGGCGAGCGCATGCGTGCCGCGGGCAGCGCCCAAGAGGTCGGCGCAGCTGACCGTCAGCGCGAGTGCACGCCACCGGTCGGCGTCCTCGTCGGCGAGCTGGCTCAGTTCGGCCGGCGACTCGACGACCCCGGTGAGGCTCCCGGTCAGGTCCACGGATTCCGGTTCCGTACCCGTCGGGGACGTTTCGCGGCCGAGTCGATGGTTCAGGTCATCGACCAGCACCGGGCCGAGGAACGGCACGTCGACGAGGCCGCGCGCGAACTCCTCGGCGACGATCGCCACCTCGACACCGGATGCGCCGTCGGAACGTAGTGTTCGAAAGCCGGTCGCGTGCACCGCTTTCTCCAGCCGGGCGATGCGGCTGCTGTCCTCGAGATCGGCGACGGACCCCGGGCCGAGGTCGTCGGCGAGGCCGGCAGCGGCATCTCGCAGCTGTTGCTGTTCACTTGTCAGACGGACGTCCACAGCCGCTCCTTCAGTACTCGGCGCAACACTTTCCCCGAGGGCAGGCGCGGTATCTCGGACACCACAAAGATCCGGCTCGGCTTCTTGTAGGTCGCCAACCGCTCTGCCACGAGCGCGACCAGCGCGTCGGGTTCGACAGCAGCGCGCGTCTTCACCGCGGCGACAACGGCTTCACCGTTGGCTGCATCCGGCACGCCGAATACGGCGCAATCCTCGACGGCGGGGTGACCGTGCAGCACGGATTCGACTTCCGCAGGCGCAACCTGGAATCCGCGGACTTTGATCATCTCCTTCGCGCGGTCGGTGATCCGCAACCAACCCTCGGCGTCGAGGTAGCCGACGTCACCGGTGCGGTACCACCCGTCGGCAAACGCCTGCGCGGTCGTCTCGCTCGGCAGGTAGCCCGTCATCACCGAGTCCGCGCGCACCTGGATCTCACCTGCTTCCCCCTGGCCCAGAGCCTCGCCGGACTCGAGAGAGACGATCCGTACATCCACGCCCGGCACCGGTTTCCCCACGGTGTCCAGACGGGGGCCGTCGAGCTGGTTACAGGAGATCACCGGCAGTTCACTGGCCCCGTAGGCAGTCATCCAGCTGACTCCGGTGCGGGCGGTGACGATATGCGCCACGCTCTCGGTAACCGGGGTGGCACACCACATGATGTATCGCAGCGACGACAAGTCGAAGGACTCCAGCCTCGGGTGCGCGGACAGCGCCAGCGCAATCGGCGCGACGGCCATCTCGATGGTGATCCGGTCCGATTCGATGTGCCGCAGCATCATGTCGATGTCGAACCGGGGGTGCAGCCTGATCCAGGCTCCGGTGTCGAGCGACGTGACGATGTTGAGCAGACCGAGAATGTGCGACGGCGGAGTCAGCACCTGCATCCGGTCAGCGGCGGACAGCTGCAGCGCATCGCGCCAGTGGCGCACCGCGGCGGCCAGCGACGCGTGCGTGTGCCGCACCGCCTTGGGCATTCCCGTCGTGCCGGAGCTGAACACGAACACCGCATCCGCATCGCCGCCGCCCGCCTCGACCGCCGCTCCGGCGTACCGTCGCGGGGTGATCGGCTCATCCAGGTGCAGCATCGGCATCGCGTCGGCGAGCACCGGGTTGTCGCCGACAGCATGCGACGGGGCGGTCAGCGAGATCGCATGGCCGACCTCGGCCTGCTTCCAGGCCGGGCTCAGCAACACCGCTGCGGCGCCCAACCGCCAGATGGCGCGTAACGCAATGACGGATTCCGGCCGGTTCGACGACATCACCGCAACGCGGGCGCCCGGGCCGACGCCCCGCGCGTCGAGCACGGTGGCCATGCCGTCGGCCAGTGCGTCGAGATCGGAGAGGCTGTACTGCCGGTCCTCGAAGGCGAGCGCCATCCGCTCACTCACGTTGCGCGCGCCCCTTCCGGAAGTCGTGGACGATGTCTACGAGAGGGTTACCGGTTGTCTAGGAGAATACTATTCTCCTAGAATCAGAATGACAATGTCGAAGGAAGGGTCCTCATGACCGACCCGCAGGGACCGGGTTCCTCAGTGTCCGAGATGCAAGAGGCGGGCACCATCACCATCCACCTGGATGGAAGCACCGCGTCGGTGACACCGAAGGCCGGCGAGACGCTGCTGGAGAGCGCGCGCCGCGCGGGGATGGGGCCGCCATTCTCCTGTGAAGCCGGCAACTGCGGCACCTGCATGGCACTACTGACCGACGGCAAGGCCACGATGCGCGTCAACGACGCACTGACCGAGGACGAGGTCGACGAGGGATACGTGCTCACCTGCCAGGCCGTTCCCGACACACAATCGGTGACGGTCAACTACGACGAGTGAGCGGGGCGCGACGCGCCACGTATGACGTCAGCGTGCTCGTCGAGCCTGGGCGCGGGCCGGTAGTCGGGCTCATATCCTTCGATCCGGATGGGGCTGCCCACCAGATCGAACTCCCCGGCTCTGATCACGGCTTCCGGGGTGGCTGCCAGCGCCTCCGGCAGGGTACGCACCGCAGAGACCGGAATCCCCAACGGCCGCAGTCTGTCCTGCCAGCCTGATGCGGTGTCGGTGGCCAGTACGGCGCTGACAACGGCGAGCACTTCGTCGCGGCGCGCGGCACGCTCGGCCATCGTCGGGAAGCCCTCGATTCCCGCCTCCGCCGCGAACGCCGCCCAGAAGGCGTCATGGGTGATGAACAACGCCAGAAAGCCCTCGGCCGTCGAGAAGAGCTGCGCCGGAACGTAGTACGAGTGCGCCCCGAACGGGTGCCGTTGAGGCTCCACGCCGTCGTTCAGGAAGGCCGCCGCGCGGTAGTTCAGCTGCGAGAGCATCACGTCGCGCAGCGACACGTCGACCTGTCCGCCTCTTCCGGAAACGATCTGGGCAAGAAGCCCCAGAGCCGCCGCGAGTCCGGTCGAGTTGTCGGCGGACGAATACCCCGGCAGCGTCGGCGGCCCCTGCGGATCACCGGTCATCGCCGCCACCCCGGTCGCCGCCTGGATGACGTAATCGAACGCCGGGTCATCCCCTCCGTCGAGCCCGAAGCCGGTCATCGCCACGCAGACGATGCGCTCGTTGAACGTCCGCAACGACTCGTAGGTCAGGCCCAGTCGCCGGATCGCCGACGGCTTCATGTTCACCAGCAGCGCATGCGAATCCGCCACCAGGTCGCCGAGTTTCTGCCGGCCCGACTCAGACCGGAGGTCCAGGCAGATGCTCTGCTTGTTGCGGTTGAGGCTGGCGAAGTAACTGTCGCCGACCTGACGGGAGATCTCGCCGCCGGGCGGCTCGACCTTGATCACCTCGGCCCCCAGATCGGCGAGAAGCATGGTGGCGTACGGCCCGGCGAGCATCACCCCGACCTCGATGATGCGGATGCCCGCGAGCGGACCCACCGACGTCGTGGCCATCGTCACCGCACGGCTTTGGCGAGTTCGGCGATCACCTCACGCGTGCGGTACTTCGAGGCCACCAGCTCGTCCCGGGTGTCACCGATCGGGAGCAGCCGCACCGAAAGATCCGTGACGCCGGCGTCGGCGAACATCTGGAATCGACGCAGAATCGACTCCTCATCGCCTGCCGCACACAGGTCGCCGACGTTGCGCGCGTCACCGCGGTCGAGCAGCTTCTGGTAGTTCGGCGACGTCTCCGCCTCCGCCAGGATCCTGTTGGCGCGCTCCTTGGCCATGTCGATCTCGGAAGTGGCGCACAGGCACACCGGGATCCCGGCGACGATGCGCGGCGCGGGGCGGCCCGCTTCGGCCGCCGCCTTGTTGATCTTCGGGGCGATGTGGTCGCCGATCGCCTTCTCGTCGGCCATCCACAGAACCGTACCGTCGGCCTGCTCAC
Organism: Mycolicibacterium austroafricanum; assembly: GCF_902705885.1. GTDB lineage: Bacteria > Actinomycetota > Actinomycetes > Mycobacteriales > Mycobacteriaceae > Mycobacterium > Mycobacterium vanbaalenii_A. The sequence goes on from NZ_CACSIP010000016.1 coordinate 46,249, forward strand.
CGGCGATCTGCAGCATCACCGGGCCGAGCGCCGCGACCAACACCGGCATCGGCGTCTCGGCGCCCAGGGCCGTCGGATTGTGAACGGTGAACGAGTTGTTCTCGACGTCGACCGGGCCGGGCCCGGCGATCGCCGAGTTCAGCACCTCGAGGTAGTCGCGGGTGTAGGCGGCCGGCTTGTCGTAGGGCAACCCGAGCATGTCCCTGACAATCCAGTGGTGTGACGGTCCGACCCCCAGCGCCAGCCGACCCGCCGACATGGCATGCACCGAAAGCGCTTGCCGGGCAAGGGCGATGGGATGCTGCGCCTGGAGCGGAACCACCGCGGTTCCCAACTCGATGCGTGAGGTGTGCGCCGCCATCAGCGCGACCATAGTCAGGCAGTCGAAGTCATCGGGGACCTGCGGCATCCAGGCGGTGTCCAAACCGGCCGATTCGGCCCACTCGATGTCGGCCACCAGCTTGTTGACCTTGCGCGTCATATCGCCGCGCTCGGCCCCGATCATCACGCCCAGTCTCATGACCCTCCCCTGCTTCGCCCGCCCAGTCTCATAACCCACCCCTGCTTCGCCCGCCCAGTCTCATAACCCCGAAACCTTTTCCGTCAACGCACGCACGTCGCGCACCAGATCCTCCAGCGAGGTACCGGTCGGGAACACCGCGGCCGCACCGGCGTCCAGCAATTTCTGCACGTCGCTGCCCGGGATGGTGCCACCGACGACGACCGCGATGTCACCTGCGTCCGCCGCGCGCAACGCGTCGACGGTCCGGGTGGTGAGCGCGACGTGGGCGCCGGACAGGATCGAGAGCCCCACCAGCGCGACGTCTTCCTGCAGCGCGATCGACACGATGTCCTCGATCCGCTGACGGATGCCGGTGTAGATGACCTCGAACCCGGCATCGCGCAGGGTGCGCGCGACGATCTTGGCACCCCGATCATGGCCGTCGAGACCGGGTTTGGCGACAAGCACTCGCGTGGCCACTAGAAGACCACCGGCTGCTGGAACTCGCCCCACACCGATTTCAGCGTGGACACCATCTCGCCGACGGTGCAGTAGGCGTTGGCACAGTCGATCAGCTTGTGCATCAAGTTGTCACTGCCCTCCGCCGATCTGGCCAATGCTGCCAGTGCCTCTTTGACCGCCACGTCGCTACGCTCGGCCTTGACCTTGGACAGCCGCTTCAGCTGCAGGTCCCGCCCTTCGGCATCGAGTTCGTAGGTCGAGATCTCCGGCGGCGGTTCGTCGACGACGAACTTGTTCACCCCGACGACGGGCCGCACACCCGACTCCACCTCCTGGTGGATCTTGTACGCCTCATCGGCGATCAATCCCTGCAGATAGCCGTCTTCGATACAGCGCACCATGCCGCCGTGTTGTTCGAGGTCGTGCATGATCTCGATGATCCTGGCCTCGGTGGCGTCGGTGAGCGCCTCGACGAAGTACGAACCGCCGAGCGGGTCGGCCACTTTCGTCACGCCGGTCTCGTAGGCGAGGATCTGCTGGGTGCGCAGGGCCAACGTCGCCGACTCCTCACTGGGCAGCGCGAACGGCTCGTCCCAGGCAGCGGTGAACATCGACTGCACGCCCCCGAGCACCGCCGCCATCGCCTCGTAGGCGACGCGCACCAGATTGTTCTGCGCCTGCGGTGCGTACAGCGACGCACCGCCGGCCACACAACCGAAGCGGAACATCGACGCCTTGTCCGTCGTCGCGCCGTAGCGCTCCCGCACGATCGTCGCCCAGCGCCTGCGACCCGCACGGTATTTGGCGATCTCCTCGAAGAAGTCACCGTGGGTGTAGAAGAAGAACGAGATCTGCGGCGCGAACTTGTCGATGGTCATCCGGCCGCGCTCGACCACGGTGTCGCAGTAGGTGACCCCATCGGCGAGCGTGAAGGCCATCTCCTGGACGGCGTTGGCGCCGGCGTCGCGGAAATGTGCACCCGCCACCGAGATCGCGTTGAACCGCGGCACCTCCGCGGCACAGAACTCGATGGTGTCGGCGATCAGCCGCAACGACGGCTCCGGCGGCCAGATCCAGGTCCCGCGCGACGCGTACTCCTTGAGGATGTCGTTCTGGATGGTGCCGGTGAGCTTCTCCCGCGGCACCCCGGCCTTCTCGGCCGCGGCGACGTACAAGGCCAGCAGGATCGCAGCGGTGCCGTTGATCGTGAAGCTGGTGCTGATCTTGTCCAGCGGGATGCTGTCGAACAGCAACTCGGCATCGGCGAGCGTGTCGACGGCGACCCCGACCCTGCCGACCTCCTCGCCGAACTCGGGGTCGTCGGAGTCGTACCCGCACTGGGTGGGCAGGTCCAGCGCGACCGACAGTCCGGTGCCGCCCTGCTCCAGCAGGTAGCGATAGCGGCGGTTGGACTCCTCGGCGGTGCCGAAACCCGAGTACTGCCGGAACGTCCACGTCTTGCCGCGGTACCCGGACGCGAAGTTACCCCGGGTGAACGGGTAGCTCCCCGGCGGAGGCTGATCGCCGGCGCGGTCGGCCGGTCCGTACACGGGTTCCAGAGGAAGCCCGGAAGGGGTCGCCACTGGCTGATCGGATGGTGTGGTCATCAGAGGATAACGTACTTGCAAAAAATGAGAATGCCAATACCGCTGTGCGCAAAGATGCACTCGGGAGCAGGTGCCGCGCACACCGCAGACACATTGAAACCCCGGTACACAGCGATTATGCAATTCGCCTAAAATGAGAATCACACTATCCTGGTGTGCGGGGTCCGTCAGCCGAGGAGGCTTATGTCCAGCGAGTCATCATTCACCGACCGCACCCTGGTGGTCTCCGGGGGCAGCCGTGGGATCGGACTGGCCATCGCGCTGGGCGCCGCCAGGCTGGGCGCGAACGTCGTGCTGTTGGCCAAGACCGCCGAACCGCATCCCAAGCTACCCGGGACCGTGCACACCGCCGTCGCCGAAGTCGAGGCCGCCGGCGGTAAGGGTCTGGCCGTGGTCGGCGACGTCCGCAACGAAGAGGACGTGCAGCGCGCCGTCGACGCCGCAGTGCAGCGTTTCGGCGGGATCGACGTCGTGGTGAACAACGCCAGCGCCATCGCGACCGACCGCACCGAGGATCTGTCCGCCAAGAAGTTCGACCTGATGATGGACATCAACGTCCGCGGCACCTTCCTCCTCACCAAGGCCGCGTTGCCGCACCTGCGGAACTCAGCGTCAGCGCACGTGCTGACGATCTCTCCGCCGCTGAACATGAACCCGTACTGGCTCGGGGCGCACCCGTCCTACACACTGTCGAAGTATGGGATGACCCTGCTGAGCCTGGGATGGGCCAACGAGTACGCCGATGCGGGCATCGGCTTCAGCTGCCTGTGGCCACAGACCTACATCGCGACCTCGGCGGTGACCAACCTCGCCGGCGGCGACGCGCTCGTGGCGGCTTCCCGCAGCCCCGAGATCATGGCGGACTCGGCGGTGGCGATCCTGTCCAGACCCCCCTCCGAGGTCAACGGCGAGTGCTTCATCGACGCCGACGTGCTCACCGCGGCCGGCGTCACCGACCTGTCGCGCTACGGCGGCGGCGACAACCCGATGTGGGATATCTTCCTGGACAAGTCATGAGTATCTCGTTGCTGTTGGAAATGGCGTCCTCGGCCGATCCGGACCGGACGGCGGTGGTCTCCGACGATGTCCGCCTGTCTACCGGTGAGCTGAGCGCACTGGCCGACGGCGCCGCCGGCGTCGTCGCGGCCTCGGGTGCGCAGCACGTCGCCTACGTCGGTACCGGCGGAGCGGTGCTGCCGCTACTGCTGTTCTCCTCGGCGCGCGCGGCCGTGCCGTTCACGCCGCTGAACTACCGGTTGTCGCCCGACGGCCTCCGGGCGCTGCTCGACCGGCTTCCCGACCCACTGGTGGTGGTCGACGAGGAGTACCGCGACGCTGTCGGCGGAGGTTACCGCACGTTGGGATCGGACGAACTGCTCGAGGCGGCGCGCGGCGCTGAGCCCGCAGCCGAATTCGCCGACCCGGACGCGGTGGCGGTGGTGCTGTTCACCTCGGGCACCACCTCCAAGCCGAAAGCGGTCGAACTCACCCACAACAATCTCACCAGCTACGTGACCGGAACTGTCGAGTTCGCTTCGGCCGACCCCGGCGACGCCGCGCTGATCTGTGTGCCGCCGTATCACATCGCCGGTGTCGGCGCCGCGCTGTCCAACCTGTACGCAGGCCGGAAGATGGTCTACCTCAGGCACTTCGACGCCGCCGAGTGGGTGCGGCTGGTGGGCATTGAGAACGTCACGTCGGCGACGGTGGTGCCAACCATGCTCGATCGCATCGTCACCGTCCTGGATGCCGACAAGGTGACGTTGCCGTCGCTGCGCACCCTGGCCTACGGCGGCTCCAAAGTGGCCCTGCCGCTGGTCCGCAAGGCGCTGTCGTTGCTCCCGCAGGTCGGGTTCGTCAACGCCTACGGCCTCACCGAGACGAGTTCGACCATCGCCGTGCTGACCCCCGACGACCACCGCACGGCTCTGGCCGCGACCGACGAAACGGTTGCCCGCCGGCTCGGCTCGGTGGGCCGGCCGGTGCCGGGCATCGAAGTCGAGATCCGGGCGGAGGACGGCACAGTCCTCGGCGCAGGCCAGACGGGTGAACTGTTCGTCCGGGGCGAGCAGGTGTCCGGCAAGTACACCGACATCGGCTCCGTTCTCGACGAGCACGGCTGGTTCCCGACCAAGGACGTCGCCTACCTCGACGACGAGGGCTACCTGTTCATCGGTGGACGCTCCGACGACACCATCATCCGGGGCGGCGAGAACATCGCGCCCGCCGAGATCGAGGACGTGCTGGTCGAACACCCCCAGGTGCGCGACTGCGCGGTGGTCGGCGCGGAGGATCCCCAGTGGGGACAGATCATCGTCGCGGTTGTGGTGCCCCGGGGCGGAACCGAACCTGATGCGGAGGATCTGCGATCACACGTCCGCGCGCAGCTTCGCGGATCGCGCACCCCTGACCGGGTGGTGTTCCGGGACGAACTGCCCACCAACGCGACCGGCAAGGTCCTGCGCCGCGAACTCGTCAATGAACTCAGCGCCCAATCCCCCACTGCGTCAATCAAGGAGCCCACATGATCAAGAACGGCACCCGCCTGCAGAGCCAGGTCTGCGACACCCAGGTCATCGTGGTGCGCAGCGCCGACACCCTCGACGACCTCCGGGCGGGCGGGGCACCGATGGTCCCGATCGGCGACCAGGTCGACAGCAGCCTGTCGCTGGACGACGCGCTCGCCGACGGGAACCTGATGGGCAAACGCTACGTCGACGACGGCGGTGCCGAGCTTCTGGTCACCAAGGCCGGCAAGGGCACGCTCAGCATCGGCTCGACCCCGCTCGCTCTCAAGGAAGCCAAGCCGCTGCCCGCCAGCGACTGATACCTTCGGCCGTGTGAGGCCACGCCGCCTGCTGACCCGCTACGCAGCTGGTCTCACGTGGGCCTACCTGCTGACAGTCGCCGAAGTTGTGGCGATCGTCGTGTCGCTCGTGGGGCGCAGCGCCATTACCCCGGGCAACGTCATCGCCTTCATCGCGGTGAGCGTCGTCGGCACCGTCACGGTCGCCGCCGGCGCGGTGCTGATCGTCACCCCCACACTGCGATGGCTCGGTGCCGGCCTGACCCCAACGGACGCCCAATTGCGGACGGCGACCAAGATGATGCGGCGACAGGCCGCCATCACCCTGGCGCCGTGGGTTCTGGCTGCCGCGATCCTGGTACCGCTCAACATCGACACGGGGGCGACAGGGCTCATCATCCTCGCCTCGGCCATCCTGTTCGGCGCCATCGCGACGCTGTGCACGGGATTCCTGTTCACAATCCGCACGCTGCGCCCGGTGCTGGCCGCCGTGCCCGCCCACCTCAGCCGGCCGGCCGCACCGGGCGTGCGCGCCCGCCTGCTGCTGATGTGGACCGTGTGCACGGCGCTGCCCGGGCTGGCCATCGCCATTCTGCTCATCATGCGCTCCAACGGTTGGCTGCTCGACGCCTCCGCCCCGATCGAGTTGGCGCTCACCGTGTTGGCGCTGGTCGCCGTGGTGCTGGGACTGCGCGCGATGATCCTGGTGTCGATGTCGATCTCCGACCCGGTCAGCCAAGTGGTCGACGCGATGGCCGACGTCGAGAAGGGACACATCGACCGCACCATCGACGTCTACGAGTGGTCCGAGATCGGGCGGTTGCAGAGCGGGTTCAACCGCATGGTGGCGGGGCTGCGGGAACGCGACCGGCTGCGAGACCTGTTCGGCCGCCACGTCGGTGAGGAAGTCGCCCGCCGCGCCGTCGAGCAGAACACCTCGCCGTCCGGGGACGAACGTGAGGTGGCGGTGCTGTTCATCGACTTGGCCGACTCGACGCAGTTGGCGATCGTTCACGAACCCCATGAGGTGGCCCGGGTCCTCAACGACTTCTTTCGGATCGTGGTCGCCGCGGTGGACGAGCGGCACGGCTTGATCAACAAGTTCCAGGGAGACGCGGCGCTGGCGGTGTTCGGCGCCCCGCTGCGCATCGATGATCCCGTCGACGCCGCGTTGGCCACCGCGCGCGCTTTGGCTACCGAACTACGACGACTCCCGGTTGATTTCGGGATCGGCGTCTCAGCCGGTCCGGTGTTCGCCGGGAACATCGGGGCGGAGAACCGATATGAGTACACAGTGGTCGGTGACCCGGTGAACGAAGCGGCGCGGCTAGCCGATTGCGCAAAGGAGTTCGACGGCAGGGCATTGTGCTCAGGGACCGCGCTCGAGCAGGCGGACCCCGCCGAGCGGGCCCGGTGGGCGGCCCGCGGCCAGACCGCCCTGCGCGGACGGACGGACGCCACCGACATCTATGTGCCGACAGCAATTCGGCCCTCCGACTCCTAGCGCCGGCGTCACGAGCCACCCACCGTCCGGACCAGCACTGTGGTGAACCGCCGCTTTGCCAGCCGCCATTGCGCGCCGACAACGGACGAACTCGTCGTCGTAGTAGCCGACCGCATTGACGCCAGAACCGTTGTCCTGGGCCATGATGAGCGCATACCGGATCTGCGCGGCGCAGATCTCCCGGATGTCGGCGTGATTGCTCATCTGATCAGCTCGCAGCCGGCTCGTACCGCAGCATCGTCACGTCATGGTCGGGATAGTCGCAGAACACCGGCTTGACTCGCATCCCGACAGAGATGTCCTCGGGGGCGACGTTGACCAGTTCGGTCGAGAATCGCGGCCCCTCGTCCCACTCGACGATCGCCAGCAGTTGCGGCACCGCGTCGGCGAAGTGCGGGCCGACGGGACGGCGGGCCACCGTGAAGGTGTACACCGTGCCCATTCCGGAGATCTCGCGCCACTCCAGGTCGTCGGCGAGCGTTCTCGGGGCACGCACCCGCGGGTAGAACACGTAGGACTGCGACGACGGCGAGTACTGGATGAGTACCCGGTGTTCGGCCAGTGCATCCCAGAACGGGGCGCTGGTGGGGGTCTTGACCGGCATCGGCCGCTGGAACATCAAGCTGCTCAAGGTCAGTCCCCTTCCAGGACGAGGGTGGTCTGTTCAGACAGGATGCCGCCGTTTCCGGAGACGAAGGCCCGGTGGCAGTGGGCCACCTGGGCGGCGCCGGCACGGCCCATGATCTGGCGGGTGGCATCACAGACGTGGTGCATACCGCCGGCGTTGCCCGCCTGGCCGAATCCGAGTTGACCGCCGGCGGTGTTGAGCGGGAAGTCCCCCCGGAAGGTCAGGTCGTGCTGAGCGACGAACTCCGTGCCCTTGCCCTTCTCGCAGAAGCCGGCGTCCTCCAAGCTCAGCAGCACCGTGATGGTGTAGCAGTCGTAGATCGACACCATGTCCATCTGCCGGCGACTCAACCCGGCCATGTCGAAGGCGGTATCGGCCGCACGGATGATCGGTGTCTGCAGCAGATCCTCGGCGTACGTCGGCGTCTTGTAGGGCACCTGCTCACCGAAGCCCTTGATCCACACCGGACGGTTCTTCGACCGGGCCGCGGCATCGGCGCTGGCGACCACCACCGCCGCACCCCCCAGACACGGCATCACGATCTCGAGCAAATGCAACGGATCCGCGATCACCGGACTGGCCAGCACCTCCTCGATGGTGACCGGCTTGTCCTTCCAGATCGCCCCCTCGGTGTGGTTGGCGTTGACGCGTTGGTCCGCCACGATCTTGGCCATCGCACGCTCGTCATAACCGTAGACCGACGCATACCGCTGGGCGACCTGGCCGTACGGGCCGTTCTGACCGAGATTGCCGTACGGAATCTCGAATTCCGCCTGCGGAGAGCCGAACTGGTTGCTCGACGCACCGAAGAACACCGCGTCAACCAGCGGTTTGGGCTTTTTATCCGATGTCGGCGTGATGTAGCGCGCGGGTATCGCACACAGCACCACGTCGCAGATTCCCAACTCGATCGCGGCGGCCGCGCGCCACACCATCCCCGCCGCGCTGGCGCCACCGAGATCCACGAGCTCAGCGAAATTCGCTCGGATGCCGAGGTATTCGGCGACCGTCGACGGGACGAAGATCTCCGACTCGCTCAGGTGCGAGGTGACGATGCCGTCGACCGACTCGCCGGGCAGCCCGGCGTCGGCCAGCGCAGCGGCCCCCAGTTCGGCCCACTGCTCCAGCATGAAGGGAGCCGGAGTCGCGTTGTTCAACCGTTCGGGAGGCAACTCCACATAGCCGACGATCGCGGCATCCCCGCGCAACCCCATGAGCACTCGCTTCCGTTGAATCCCCGCATCACTTGCGGGGCAGTCCGAGAATCATCTGAGCGATGATGTTGAGCTGGATTTCCTTGGTTCCCCCGCCGATCAACTCGGCCGGCAGGTGGAAGTACGGTTCGACCACCGACATTCCCGCGGCGTCGGCGTCCTCGGTCAGCGCCGCCGGGGCGGTCAGCTCGAGAGTGGCCTTGAAGGTGCGGCGCAGCATCACGTTCATCGCGACCTTCGCGATGCTGGACGCCGGCCCCGCCGCCTGGCCGTCGAGCAGCCGGACGACCTCGCGCAGGGCCAGTACCTTGATCGCGTTGGCGTAGGCGTCGGCTTCACCGAGCGCGGATAACACCCGGTTGTGGTCGGGCCCTTCCTCGTTGGCCAGTCGCCGCAGGATGCTCGCGCGGTCGAAGTTGACGTAGCCGCTGATCGCCACCCGTTCCTGCGCCATCGTGGCGATCGCCTGGCTCCACCCGTCGGTGGGTCCGCCCAGCAGCATCTCGTCGGCGACGAAGACGTCGGTCAGGAACACCTCGTTGAAGTGCGCCTCACCATTTGCCTGCCGGATGGGTTGCAGCTCGATGCCTTCGGATCGCATGTCGACGATGAAGTAGCCCAGGCCCCGGTGCTTGGCGACGTCGGGGTCGGTGCGCGCGAGCAGCGCCCCGAAATCGGCCGTGTGGGCAGACGAGGTCCAGATCTTGTGGCCGTTGACCAGCCAGCCACCATCGACCTTCGTGGCCCTGGTCGTCAACGAGGCGAGGTCAGAACCGGCGCCGGGTTCGCTGAACAGCTGGCACCAGCCCAGCTCGCCACGCTGCGTCGGCGCGATGAACCTGTTCTGGAGATCCTCGGACGCCGAGCTGATGATGGTGGGCAGGATCCATTCGGCGATGCCGAGGGACGGCCTGACGAGATCGGGCCGCCTGGCGAATTCCTCGTCGATGATCAGCAGCTGCAACTGCGTGGCGTTCACGCCCCACGGCCGGGGCCAGTGCGGGGCGATCAACCCGGACTCCGCGATCAGCGTGCGTTGTGGCCCGGTGGCGAGGTTCTCGTAGTCACCCTGCCGACCCGGCCCGTCGTTACGAAGTGTCTGCGCCTCGTCGAGCACCGCGGCGACCCGCTGCCGGAAGTCGTCGTCGACGTCACCCAGTTTGACTGCGACATCCCTGGTTTCGGTACGGGACAGCTCACCCAGTGCGTGGGCGTAGCGACTGGCCGGCCCGATCGACGCCGCCAGGCTGGTGGCCTTGCGCCAGTACAGATGCAGGTCGTGTTCCCAGGTGTACCCGATCGCGCCGAACATGGTCAACGTGTCGAGAACCAGGTCGGGTGCCGGAGCCACTGCCATCAGCACCGCTCCTGCCGCCGCGATCCGTTGCTGCACAACGCTTTCGCTGCCTTCACCGTCTTCGCTCACCGACCTGACGGCGTCCCAGGCCGCCGAGGTGGCCAGCTCGCTGTTCACCAGCAGCATCGCGGCCTGATGCTGGAGCGCCTGAAAGGCGCCGATCGGCTTCCCGAACTGTTCGCGGGTACGCAGGTGAGCGGTGACCGCGTCGACGCACCACCTGATGGTTCCGGATGCGGCACTGGCGGTCAGCGCCACGGCCAGGCAGCGTGCGCGTTCGTCGTCGATACCGGCGAGCGCCGAACCCGTGGCGCACGTGTACTGGTCGAGCCTCAAGATCCCGACGTCGATCGTCTTGTCGGTGCCGTTGAGCACATCGATGCCGACACCGGGCGCGGACGGGTCGAGTGCGAACCAGACGGTGCCGTCGTCGCCCTGGGCACCCACGACGATCACCTGCGCCGAACACAATCCCAGGGTCGCCGCCGACGCACCGCGCACCGTCCAACCGTCCTCACCCGAGGTCGCCCGAAGTCCTCGGGCATCCGGGAGGACGACAGCTGCCGACGCACCCTGGGCCATTCGGGCCAACAGCGCCTGCACGTCCGGTGTCCGTTCGGCCGACAGCGCGATCGCGCCCGCGGTCACCGTCGGCACCACCGGCCCTGGCAGCAACGCGGTGGCGGCCGCCTCCACCATGCACGCTGTGTCCATCAACGTGCCGCCCTGCCCACCGGCCTCCTCGGGCAGATGCACTGCGTGGAAGCCGTTGACGACGAGTTCGTCCCACCACTGCGGCAGATCGCCGGCGGCGAGTGAATCGAATGTGCTGCGCGTCTTCTCGATGGGTGCGTGCCGTGCGGCGAACTGGATGATCGCCTCGGCCAGCTGCTGCTGTTCGGGGGTGAGTCCGATCGTCATCGCGATTCCTCTGCGGCCGCGGGTCGGCGTCCTGCGTCGCGGAAGAACTGTGCTGCCGCCACGATCGCCTCGGGGGTGGGCCGCGGCTGCCAGCCCAGCTCCCGGACGGCCTTGCTGTGGTCCAACGGGGTCATGATGTGCATCAGGCGGATGTTCAGCGGCGTCAACCTGGTGTCAGTCCCGCGCAGACCCGCGAGGGCACTGCTGACGTAGCCGGCTGCAGACATCAGCCGGATAGGCACCCCCCACCGCGGCGGTGCGACACCGACCGCAGTGCAGGCGATCTCGTGGATCTCGCGAGTGCTCATGAAGCGCTCGGACACGATGTAGCGTTCACCGATCCGGCCACGTTCACCGGCAAGGAGCAACGCCTGCGCCGCATCCTCGACACCGACCACTTCGGCTTCGTAGCCGTCGATGTAGAACGGCAGTTTCCCGCGGACCGCGGCGGCCAGCAGTCCACCGTGAGGGGTGGGCAACCAGTCCCCCGGCCCGTAGGTGTTCGCCACGCACATCGCCACGCCGGGCAGTCCCCTGTCACCGCACGCCTCCAGGACCAGTTTCTCGGCGGCCACCCGGGAGCGGATGTACTCACCACCCACGTCGAGCCAGTCGTGGGCGGTGTTCTCGTCGGCGAGTCCGTGCTCGGATCGACCGATGGTGCCGATCGAGCTGGTGAACACGAACCGCGCCAGGTCGGCTTGCGCAGCCACGTCCAACACCGTGCGTAGACCGTCGACGTTGGTGCGCCACAACGGTGCGGGATCGCGCAACCAAGGTCGCGCATCGACCACGCAGTAGTAGACGACGTCACAGCCGTCCATGGCGGAACGCAGCGATGCGGTGTCGAAGACGTCGCCGTGGCGGACGTCGACGGGCAGCCCGTCGATCGCCCGTGTCGAGCTGGTGGTCCGGATCAGCACACGCACGTCGTCACCACGCGCTACCAGTTGCTTGGTGACGTGCGAGCCGAGGAAGCCGCTGGCCCCGATCACCAGCATCGTTCCCACCGTCGCCCCGTTCGTCCGAAGGATTTCACGAGACGCAACGTCTCGTCTTGTGGCAGACTACGGGCGATGTCCGAGGGTGTAAAGCGGGGGGTCGGCGGATGACCGCCCAGGCCACTGCGCCGCGACGGCGCAGTGAGAAGTCGCGCATGGCGATCGTCGGCGCCACCCGGGAGCTACTGCTCGAGCGGGGCTTCGACAAGCTCAGCATCGAGGCGGTCGCCGCCCGTGCCGGTGTCGGAAAACAGACGATCTACCGCTGGTGGCCCAGCCGGCACGCCCTCGTCGCCGATGTCATCCTTGGCGACGCCGACAAGATCCTGCGGCCGATCAAGCCAACCGACGACGTCACCGCCGACCTCTGCACGTGGGCGGTCGGGCTCGCCAGGGCCCTGACGACAGCCCGCGGCAACGCGATGCTCCGCATCCTCACCACCGCCGGGATGGAGCATCCCGACACCGCGGCCCGGCTGCGCGCCGGGTTCAGCACCCCACTGCACGAAACAGTGCGTCATCGACTGCTGAGCGAGGGGTTCGTCCCGGCGACCGCCCGGGACGCCGCCGACGCCATCGTCGGAGGCGTCGTCTACGCCATCCTCAGCGAAGGGCGGTCGTTCGCCCACGACCGGGCGGAGTCGATCACCCGTACCGTTCTCGCCGGCACCCGTACCAGCTGATCTGGCGCGGCGCCGCGCTGCGGGGTTGGATGAGGTGATGTCCGAGGTAAGCCACAGCCGCACGATCGCTGCCGACGCGGAAAAGATCTGGGCGGTGCTGGCAGATTTCGGCTCGCTCGCCACGTGGGCCGACGGGGTGGACCATTCCTGTCTGCTCGGCAACGGCTCCGACGGTGACCCGCTCGGCCTGACCCGCCGGGTGCAGGTGGGACGCGACACGTTCGTCGAGACGATCGTCGCCTTCGCCCCGCCCCACCTGCTCGCCTACGACATCTCGGGGGTGCCGCGCTCGATGTCGGCGTCGAATCGGTGGGATCTGCGCCCCGACGACCCGGGCCGCACTACCGTGACGCTCACCAGCACCGTCCGGACGAAGCCCAATCCGCTGCGTCCGGTCGCCGAGAGGATCGGCGCCCGGTTGGTGGCGAAGCGCTCCGCAGCGCTGCTGGACTCGCTGGCCGAGCACTGTGAGGAGACCCGATGACCGCCCCCGCCAACGGTGACCGACCCGACGTCGTCATCGTGATGACCGACGAGGAACGTGCCGCACCGTCCTATGAAACCGAGGCGATCAGCAAGTGGCGCGACGGGACGCTCAATGGGCGAAAATGGTTCGACGACAACGGCGTCAGCTTCGTTCGGCACTACACCGGCTCCCTGGCCTGCGTCCCCAGCCGCCCGACGATCTTCACCGGCCACTACCCCGATCTGCACGGGGTCACCCAGACCGACGGCCTCGGCAAGGCCGCCGACGACTCGCGGTTGCGCTGGCTGCGCCCCCGCGAGGTCCCGACACTCGGCAACTGGTTCCGCGCCGCGGGTTATGACACCCACTACGACGGAAAGTGGCACATCTCCCACGCTGACCTGATCGATCCGGCCACCGGGAGACCATTGGCCACCAACGACGACGACGGGCTCATCGATGCCGATGCGGTGCGCCGCTATCTGGAGGCTGATCCCCTTGCGGCGTACGGTTTCTCGGGATGGGTGGGCCCGGAACCGCACGGCGCTGCGCTGGCGAATGCCGGCATCCGCCGCGATCCGCTGATCGCCGACCGCGTGGTCGCGTGGCTCGAGGACCGCTACGCGCGACGTCGCGCAGGAGACGCCGACGCGCTCCGACCGTTCCTGTTGGTGGCCAGCTTCGTCAACCCGCACGACATCGTGTTGTTCCCGGGCTGGGCGCGACGCAACCCGGTCAAGCCGTCCCCGCTGGACCCGCCCCACGTCCCGCCCGCTCCGACAGCAGAGGAAGACCTGGCCACCAAACCGGCCGCGCAGATCGCCTTCCGCGAGTCGTACTACTCCGGTTACGGTCCGGCGCAGGTCATCGAGCGGACCTATCGACAGAACGCGCAGCAGTACCGGGATCTCTACTACCGACTGCACGCCGAGGTCGACACCCCGATCGACCGGGTGCGCCGCGCGGTCACCGAGGGCGGCTCGGGCGACGGTCCCGACGACACCGTCCTGGTCCGCACCGCCGACCACGGCGAGCTGCTCGGTGCCCACGGAGGCCTGCACCAGAAGTGGTTCAATCTGTACGACGAGGCCACCCGGGTGCCGTTTGTCATCGCCAGGGTCGGCTCCCACCCGACGCCCGCGCGCTCGGTGTCGGCACCGACCTCGCATGTCGATCTCGTCCCGACATTGCTTTCGGCGGCCGGTGTTGATGTCGACGCCGTCGCCGCCACACTCGCCGAGTCGTTCTCGGAAGTGCACCCGCTACCGGGCCGCGACCTGATGCCGGTCGTCGACGGCGCACCCGGCGACGACACGCGGGCGGTGTACCTGATGACCCGCGACAACGTGCTCGAAGGCGATACCGGGGCGTCAGGGGTGGCGCGCGCGCTGAGGTTGACAGCGAATCCTCCTGCGCCGCTGCGCATCCGAATTCCAGCCCATACCGCGGCAAACTTCGAGGGGCTGGTCGCCCGCGTGGCCGACGACGCAGCGCCCGGTGGTGCCGGACACCTGTGGAAGCTGGTGCGCACGTTCGACGACCCCGGCACCTGGACCGAACCGGGTGTGCGCCATCTCGCCGCCGACGGGATGGGCGGTCCGACGTACCGCAGCGACCCACTCGACGACCAGTGGGAACTCTACGATCTCACCGCTGATCCGGTTGAGGCGCAGAACCGCTGGCCCGATCCCGAGCTGCACGAGCTGCGCGCACATCTGCGGGCACAGCTGAAGTACGTCCGCACGGAATCCGTCCCCGAGCGCCATCAACCGTGGCCGTATGCGGTGAGGCGGCCGGCGAAGCCGTCAGGGTGGTCAGCGAAGGCACGTCAACTCATCCAGCGCCGCTGACTCACGCGCACGGGTCGAATGCACACGAGATCCGACTTCTGCAGACGTTTTTCGAGAAGAAGTCTGCAAAAGTCGGTTCTCGGCGTGCCGGGTTGCGCTGACTCACGCCTGCGCGAACTGCTTTTCGTTGTAGAGGCGGGCCCACTCGGCGCGTGGCCGGATCGACACGTCCACATCGGCGCCTTTGGCGCGCAGCGCGCCGACGGTCGCCTGGTCCCGCGGGGTGTGCTTGAACGGATCCCAGCCGAAGAACCGGCAGGAGTTCTCCCAGGTGATCTTGTTGATGTCGGAGTCGTCGGCGCCCGCGGCGTCGAGTTCGGCGAGAACCTGCTCGGGGGCGTCGGGCCAGAAGCAGTCCGAGTGCGGGTAGTCGCACTCCCAGGCGATGATGTCGATGCCGATCTCGTGACGCAGTTTCAGCGAGGTCTTGTCGGTGACATAGCAGGCCAGTGAGTGCTCTCGGAAGACGTCGCTGGGCAGCTTGTCGCCGAAGTCGCGGCGCAGCCATTTCTGGTTCGTGTAGTGCCGGTCGCTGCGGTCCAGATAGAACGGGATCCAACCGATGCCGCCCTCGGAGAAGGCGAATTTCAGGTCGGGATAGTTGCGCATCGCCGGACCCCACAACAGATCCTGGGCGCACATGGCCGACACCTGGGTTGCCAGGATGATCAGGTTGTCGATCGGGGCGTTGGGCGCCATGCTGATCGCGCCGAATCCGGTGCCGATGTGCAGACACATCACCACGTTCTCCTCGGAGAGCGTCCGGAACACCGGGCCCCAGTACTCGTCGTCGTGATAGCTGGGCAGTCCTTCCAGATGCGGCAACTCGGGCATGGTGACCGCGCGGCAACCCTTGGCCGCCACCCGGCGGATCTCCGCGCACATCGCCTCGGGATTCCACGTCGGTAGTACCGCGATCGGGATGAAGCGATCAGGATAGGAACCGGCCCATTCGTCGATGTGCCAGTCGTTGTAGGCCGACACCATCACCAACGTCACGTCCTCGCGATGCATGTTGAGGTGCCGGGCGGAGAAGCCGGTGAACGTCGGGAAACACATCGACGCCAGAATTCCGTTGCGGTTCATATCCCTGACCCGCTCGTGGACGTCGTAGACGCCCGGTCGCATCTCGGCGAATCCGGCCGGGTCGCGTCCCCATTCCTCGGGCGGCCACGACACCACGGCGTTGAGCCCGCTGACGCCCTGCGGCCGACCCTGGTACATCCACTGGTCAACACCTTTGTCGTCGGTCACGACTATCGGCGCCTCCGACTTGTACTTGGCCGGGACGTGGTTGAGGAACATGTCCGGCGGTTCCACCACGTGGTCGTCGATGCTCACCAGGATGAGGTCTTCGGTCTTCATGTCTCCACTAGTACCGTGTGTGTACATGACCGTCTCTGCGTCTTCGGACAGATTCTTGTCCGCAGCGGCCAAGATGCCTCGCCGCGTGATCGAGCTCCGCCGAGGCGGCTCCGCGCTCGGCGGAAGCTATCTCTACGAGGGCGACGCATTGATCACCGGTTGGCACTCCCATGAGGTGCACCAGATCGAGTACGCGCTGCACGGGGTGGTCGAGGTCGAAACCGATTGCGCGCACTACCTTCTCCCGCCACAGCAGGCTGCGTGGATTCCGGCGGGCCTGGACCACCAGGCGGTGATGAACCCCGACGTGAAGACGGTGGCGGTGATGTTCGACCGCACGATGATCGCCGACAGCGGCGACCGTGCCCGCATCCTGGCCGTCTCCCCCCTGATCCGGGAGATGATGATCTACGCGCTGCGCTGGCCGATCGATCGCAGCCCCGGCGAGGATCACGACGAGCAGATGTCCGAGGGGTTCTTCCGCACCCTGGCCGCACTCGTCGGCGAGGCACTCGAACACGAAGCGCCGCTGAGCCTTCCGACATCGGAGCACCCGATCGTCGCCGAGGCGATGGACTACACCAAGAACCATCTCGACACGGTGACCTGCGCGCAGGTCAGCCGGGCGGTCTCGGTCTCGGAGCGGACACTTCGCCGGTTGTTCTCCGACACCCTCGGCCTGTCGTGGCGCACCTACCTCCTGCATGCCCGGATGCTGCGGGCGATGGCCCTGCTCGCAGCCCCCATGCAGTCGGTGCAGGAAACCGCCACCGCCGTCGGTTTCGACAGCGTCAGCTCGTTCACCCGGGCGTTCGCCCAGTTCTGCGGGGAAACACCCTCCGGGTACCGCAGACGGGTCACCGAGGCCCAGGGCGACTCAGTCGGCACCCGGCCGGCGGAACAGCCCTTCGCGCAGCAGTGAATCCACGGACGCCTGCCATCGCTGGAGTTGCGAAGGGGTGGTGAATGGCTCGGGAAGCTGCCGGTCGATGTGCGCGCTCAGACTGGCAGCGCCGAGCGCGAGCACGATGCCGTTGAGGGCGGCCCAGGTCAGATCGATGTCCGGGCGGGTTTCCCCGCGTTGCGCGCGCTGCTCCCATCGAGCCTTGCCCAACGCGAACAGAGCGTCGAAGATCCTCACACCCAGCGGGCTGCCGTCTACCAGCGCCCGGCTGACATAGGCCGCGGCGTCGGGGTGCTCGACGAAGATCCGGTTCACCCGCTGTCCGATCTCGGCGATCGAGTCCACGGCGCCCTCTGGGATCGGCTCCGCCATCGGCGTGATCACCAGGTCCAGGACGCCCTCGTCGACCGCGTGAATCAGACCAGCCTTGGTGGCGAAGTGATGTTGCACCAACCCGAGAGACACCCCCGCCGCCGCGGCGACCCCTCGCAGCGTCGTCCCCGACGTGCCCTGGGCAGCAAAGCACCGCAGAGCGGCAGCACGAATCCGTTCGATGTTGCGCGGTTCTTCCGCACCGGTCCGGTCCGGTTTCGAACTCACACTCGCCACCGTAGTCAACGTCACCCCAACGAGATTCGCAGTACAGCTGTATCGTCAGTACGGTACAAGCGTATTGCCGACCACCGGGAGGGAGGGATTCGTGTATCCGGTGACGACTGCAGAACAACCGTGGACCGCGCCGTGCACGCGCGACCCCGACCGTTGGATGAACACTCCCGATGACGGCGCCAAGGCCCTCTGCCGGGCATGTCCCCGACGCTGGCAGTGCGCCAAAGAGGCCTGCGTGACGCCGGGAGCGGAAGGCTTGTGGGCCGGCATCGTGCTGCCCGAGAGTGGCCGCAACCGCCAGTTCGCCCTCCGGCAACTGCGCTCCCTTGCCGAGCGCAATGGGTTTTCGGTGCGCAGAGGGTGAGCGCAGACACCTGCACGGGTGAAACATGCGCTGCGGGTTTCGCCGGCGTACGCGTGGGTAACAACGATGCATCAGCCCGGTACGCGACGAGGAGAACCCATGGCCGAGATGGCCGAGAGCCGCTACAGCTCCGATGATCCCTTCAATGAGACCGTCGCCACGACGGGCCTGTTCCTGCTGGTCACCGCCATCATCGCGGTGGCGTTCGGACTCGCCAGCTGGGGGATGTCCGAAACCCTGATCGCCGTTCTCGCCGGTTTCGTCGCGGTACTGAGCTTCACCGCCAGCATCATGTGCTTCAAGGCCCAGGCCACCGAGCTTCCAGCCGACGCACCTGCCTGACCACCGCGCAGGCAGTCGACGGCTGACGTAGTGGAGTGCGGGCGGTGGGACTCGAACCCACACGTTCTTTCGAACACGGGCACCTAAAGCCCGCGCGTATCGCCAATTTCGCCACGCCCGCGGCGCCTCGATCGTAGCGCGGTACCGTTTAGACGTGTCCACTACACGGCGTAGGAGGCCGGCGCTCATCCTTCTGGTGACCGCCGCCGCCGGCGGTTGCCTGGCTTTGGCCTGGTGGCAGTGGACCCGCTTCGAATCGACCTCCGGCAACTTCCAGAACCTCGGGTACGCACTACAGTGGCCGCTGTTCGCCGGGTTCTGCGTGTATGCCTATTTCAAGTTCGTCCGCTACGAGCAGGCCCCTCCCGAACCCCCCTCGCAGCAGACAGAGATCCCCGCCGGACTGCTGCCCGAAAGGCCGGCGCCGGCCAGCCACACCGACGGTGACCCCACTTTGCGTGAGTACAACGCCTACCTGGCCGAGCTGGCCAAGACCGAGAAGAGTGTCACCACGAACGGTGTCACCGAAGACGACCCGAGACTGACTTCAGACTGACAGGAACCGGTACGTGACCGCACCCGAATCCCCCGCACCCATCACCCCCGTGGAGACCATCCGCAAGGCGTTGCTCGGCTACCGGGTGCTGGCCTGGGCGACAGGCATCTGGCTGATCGCGCTGTGCTACGAGATGGTGATGAAGTACGCCTTCAACGATGATTCGCTGGGCTGGATCGCGGTCGTGCACGGCTGGGTCTACTTCGTCTACCTGCTGTTCACCGCCAATCTCGCGGTGAAGGTCCGCTGGCCGATCGCCAAGACCGTCGGCGTGCTGCTCGCCGGCACCGTCCCGTTGGTCGGCATCATCGTCGAGCACTTCCAGACCCAGAACATCAAGGCGCAGTTCGGCATCTGAGCTCACTAGAATCGATGCGGTGACAGCCAGCACCGGGGTGCGCTGCAGCGCTGCCCCGGAGGGTGGCCACAGCTCACACTCGTCCCGAATTCCCGCTCTGACCGGCCTGCGCGCCGTCGCCGCGCTTCTCGTCGTCGGCACGCACGCGGCGTTCGCGACCGGCTACCTCACCCACGGCTATCTCGGCGGCATCTACGCACGCCTGGAGATCGGCGTCGCGATCTTCTTCGTGCTGTCCGGATTCCTGTTGTTCCGCCCCTGGGTGCGCGCGGCTGCCCGGGGCGGTCCGCCGCCGTCCCTGACGCGATACGGCAGGCACCGGGTGCGCCGTGTGGTCCCGGCGTACGTGCTGACCGTGATCGCGACCTACGAGATCTACACCGTCTTCGCCCCCGGCCCGAACCCCGGCCAGACCTGGCACGGATTGCTCCGCCACCTGACGTTCACCCAGATCTACACCGACGACTATCTGACGACGATGCTGCACCCGGGGTTGTCACAGATGTGGAGCATGGCGGTCGAAGTCGCCTTCTACGCCACGCTTCCCGCGCTGGCATTTCTACTGCTGCGGGTGCTGTGCCGCGGGCAGTGGCGACCGGCACTGGTGCTGACCGGGCTCGCCGCGCTCGCCGCCGTCACGCCGGCCTGGCTCGCGGTCGTCGTCACCACCGATGTGCTGCCGAACTCTGCGGGCATGTGGCTTCCCGCGCACATCGCCTGGTTCGCCGGCGGCATGACCCTGGCGGTGCTGCAGGCCATCGGCACGCGATGCCGGGCAGGGGTCGCGGTCGCCGTGGCGGTGGTGCTGTACCTGGTGGTGTCGACACCGATCGGCGGTGCCCTGCCCGGACCGGATCCGGCGTGGGCACCGGTGGCGAAGTCGCTGCTGTACACGGTGATCGCCACGTCGGCCGTCGCACCGCTGGCGCTGGGTTCCCCCGGCTGGTATTCGCGACTGCTGGCCAGCAGGCCGATGGTCTGGCTCGGTGAGATCTCCTACGAGATCTTCCTGCTGCACGTCGTGGCAATGGCGCTGGTGATGCACCTCGTCCTGGGCTGGCCGCTGTTCACCGGGTCGATGCCCGGGCTGATCGCGGCGACCCTGGCGCTGACGGTCCCGGCGGCATGGCTCCTACACCGTGTGACCAGACCTCAACGCTCCCCGACCAGGGCTCGCAGCGCCGGCACCAACGCCGCCAGTGCGCGACCACGGTGCGAGACCGAGTCCTTGTCCTCCGGGTTGAGCTCGGCCGCCGTCATCGGCGACCCCGCGGGTAGAAAAACCGGGTCGTAACCGAACCCGCCGTGGCCTCGGGGCTCCCGCGCGATGCTTCCCGCCCATTCTCCGCGGACCACCGAGCTGTCGGAATCCCCGGGTCCGAACACCACCGCGCACGCCGACACGAAGGCCGCGCCGCGGCGCTCGTCGGGAACATCACGTAGCTGACCCAGCAACAGAGCCGTGTTCGCGGCATCGTCGCCGTGCCGACCCGACCAACGGGCGCTGAGCACACCGGGCATCCCGTTGAGCGCATCGACCACCAGCCCGGAATCGTCGGCAACGGTGGGCAGCCCGGTGGCCGCAAAGCCGTCGCGCGCCTTGGCCAGCGCATTCTCCTCGAAGGTGGCTCCCGTTTCGGGCGCCTCGTCGAACGCCGGCACATCGTCGAGTGACAGCAGTGTCAGCCCGGACACTCCCGCGCCGGCCAGCACCCGGCGCAATTCGGCCAATTTCTTGGGGTTCCGACTGGCCACCAGTAGCCGGGACATCTGCGTCAGCTTCCGAACGCCTTCTTCGTGGACTCTGCCGACTCCGGCAGCACACCCGGATACGGCAGCTCCAACGCCTGCCGCTGAACGTCGAACAGTTGATCGCAGGCGACCATCGCCACGTCGAGCATCTTGTCCAGCGTCGACCTCGGGAACGTCGCGCCTTCTCCGGTGCCCTGGATCTCGACCAGCGTGCCGGTGTCGGTGGCCACGACGTTCATGTCGACCTCGGCGCGGGAGTCCTCGGTGTAGGGCAGATCCACCCGGATGCGGCCGTCGACGACGCCGACGCTGACCGCGGCGATAGCGCAGGACAACGGCCGCGGGTCCGACAGCCTGCCCGCAGCGGACAGGTAGGTCACGGCGTCGGCCAGCGCCACGTAGGCACCGGTGATGGCCGCCGTGCGGGTTCCGCCGTCCGCCTGCAGCACGTCGCAGTCGATCGCGATGGTGTTCTCACCCAACGCGGCCAGATCGATACAGGCGCGCAGTGACCGGCCGACCAACCGGCTGATCTCCTGGGTCCGGCCGCCCACCCGGCCTTTGACCGACTCGCGGTCCGAGCGATCGTGCGTGGCGGCGGGCAGCATCGCGTATTCCGCCGTCAGCCAGCCCTGACCTGAACCCTTCCGCCAGCGGGGCACACCCTCGGTGACACTGGCAGTACACATCACCCGGGTCTGACCGAATTCCACCAGCACCGATCCCGCCGGGTGAGAGGTGAAGCCGCGGGTGATGGTGACCGGGCGCAGTTCGTCGTCGAGCCGGCCGTCTTCTCGTCTGGACACGGGCCAACCTTATCCGGTCACCCGACCCACGCCGGGGCCGCGGTTCAGGAGCGGGTGACCTCAAAAGACTCGTTGCACACCACGGCATGCACCGGACCGTCGAACTCCGCTTTCGCCTCGCTGATGACGTCCTCGCGGGACGTCCACGGCGGGATGTGGGTGAGGAGCAACTCGGAGACGCCCGCCCGCGTGGCGGCCCGTCCGGCCTCGGTGCCCGACAGGTGCAGCCTGGGCGGGCGTGACGGCGAATGAGTCCAGGACGCCTCGCAGAGGAAGACGTCGGCGCCGCGAGCCAGATCGATCAGGGCATCGCAGTAACCGGTGTCGCCGCTGTAGACGATCGTGGCCCCGGACGGATCGGAGATGCGCATGCCGTAGGACTCGGTGGGATGGCACACCAGTCGGGGCACCACCGTCAGCGACCCGATCTGCACGGGTTGGTTGTCCACCCAGTGACGGATGTCGAAGATGTCGGTGAAGTCGTCGATCTCGCCGCCCTCCGGCGAGGATGCCGCGCCCAGCCGCGCCCAGGTGTTGGCGGGCCCGTACACGATGCCCCGCTCGGGCGCCGGCGACGGGTGGTAGCGCCGCCAGACGAAAAGCCCCGGCAGATCCAGGCAGTGATCGGCGTGCAGATGCGAGAGCAGCACGTGCACGGAGTTGGGGTCGGCGTGGCGCTGCAGCGCGCCCAGCACCCCCCCGCCGAAGTCGAGAACCAGCGGCGGTGTGTCGGGCGCCGTTACCAGATATCCCGAGGCGGGCGAATCAGGGCCGACCACACTGCCGGAACAACCCAGTACGGTGACTCGCACGCCCACTAGCTTGCCATGCCCACGATCTGCATGGCGAAAACATCGCCGCTTTCGGCGATGAACGTCATGTTCGCGCGCCGAGGTGACGTTCGACCGGCCTGACCCCGTCCAGCGACGGCCCCAGAAATCGTGCTGCCAGCGCGGTGAAAGCCTCGGGATCACCGGTCGCTTCGAAAAGTCGCAGTGGCCGGGGAGCCGTCGGCTCGGGATGGGGTTTGAGCAAGTCGTTCTCGGTGAGCACACGCAGCAGATCCTTTGCTGTCTCCTCGGCGCTCGAGACCAGGGTGACGTTGTCACCCATCACCAATTGGATCAGACCCGACAGCATCGGATAGTGGGTGCAGCCGAGCACCAGCGTGTCCACCTCGGCGCGTTGCAACGGCTCCAGATAGCCCTCCGCCAGTCCCAGCACCTGTCGGCCGCTGGTCACCCCGCGTTCGACGAAGTCGACGAAACGGGGACAGGCCACCCCGAAGATCTCGATGTCGCGGGCCGCAGCGAACGCGTCCTGGTAGGTACCCGAGGCGATGGTGGCAGCCGTGCCGATCACCCCGACGCGCCCGTTGCGGGTGGAACGCACGGCGCGGCGCACCGCGGGCAGGATCACCTCGACGACGGGCACCGGCGCGTACCGCTCGCGGGCGTCGCGCAGGCATGCCGAGGATGCCGTGTTGCAGGCGATCACCAGCGCCTTGACGCCCCGCCCGGCGAGGTGGTCACCGATGGCCAGGGCATGGGACCGGATCTCCGGGACGGTGAGCGGGCCGTAGGGCCCGTTGCCGGTGTCACCGATGTAGATGACGTCTTCGTCCGGCAGTTGATCGATGACGGCCCGGGCGACGGTCAGCCCCCCGACACCGGAATCGAAGATCCCGATCGGGGCCTGCGGTGAGGTCATGTGTTCAGCTGCGGCGGCCGCACCGGACGCCGCAGCGCGCGCGTCTTGCGTTCCGGCCCGGACAGCAGATAGGCGGCGAGCAGCCCGGCCAGGGCCCCGCACAGATGACCCTGCCACGAGACACCGAACGTCCCTGGGAGGACGCCGAGCAGGATGCTGCCGTAGATGAACAGCACCACCACGCCGATGACGATCTCCCAGATGTTGCGGGTGAAGAAGCCGAAAACGATCAGGAAGGCCAGCCAACCGAAGATCAGGCCCGAGGCGCCGATGTGATTGGTCTCGATCACCACGCCGTTGTAGGCCGGCGCGCCGACATTGCCGATCAGCCAGGTGCCCAGCCCACCGACGATCCAGATGATCGCGGTCGCGTAGAGGAACCGGGACAGCCCGGCCAGCGTCACCAGGAACCCGAGTACAAGCGCCGGGCCGGTGTTGGCGATCAGGTGCTCCCAATTGGCGTGTAACAGCGGCGCCGTCAGGATGCCGGTCAGACCGTCGGTCTCCAGCGGGCGAATGCCGTTGTTGTCGAGTTGGTGGCCGGTCAACGCGTCGAAAAGTTCGATCAGCCAGAGCAGTAACACGAACGAGACGATGGTGACGACCCCGACGACCCACGTCGGGCGCTTCTTCGGCTGCGCAGGCGGTCCGGCCATGCCCGGATAGCCGCCTGACAGACTCATCGGCGAACCCTCAAGCCCATAGCTGCCCTTCCAGCGCGTCCTCTGCGTCATCCAGGCTACCGGCGTAGGCACCGGTCGACAGATACTTCCACCCGGCGTCGCACACGGTGAACGCGATGTCGGCACGCTCACCAGCCTTGACCGCCTTGGCGGCCATGCCGAGGGCGGCATGCAGGATCGCGCCGGTGGAGATGCCCGCGAAGATCCCCTCGGACTGCACCAGTTCCCGGGTTCGCCGCACCGCGTCGTACGAGCTGACGGCGAAGCGGGTGGTCAGCACGTCGGGATCGTAGAGTTCGGGGATGAAACCCTCGTCGATGTTGCGCAGGGCGTAAACACCCTCGCCGTAGCGGGGTTCGGCGGCGACGATCTGCACGCCGGGGACGTGCTCGCGAAGGTACCGGCCGGTGCCCATCAGCGTGCCGGTGGTGCCGAGGCCCGCGACGAAATGTGTGATCTCGGGCAGGTCGGCGAGCAACTCCGGTCCGGTGCCGTCGTAGTGTGCCGCGGCGTTGGACAGGTTGCCGTACTGATACAGCATCACCCACGAGGGATGTTCTGCGGCAAGCTCTTTGGCGCGCGCGACCGCGGTGTTGGAGCCGCCTTCGGCCGGTGAGTAGATGATCCGGGCACCGTAGAGCTCCAACAGCTGGCGACGCTCGATCGAGGTGTTCTCCGGCATCACGCAAATCATCTGATAACCCTTGAGCAACGCGGCCATCGCCAGCGAGATACCGGTGTTGCCGCTGGTCGGCTCCAGAATCGTGGCCCCGGGCTGCAACAGCCCGCTCTGCTCGGCGTCGGTGATCATCCGCAGCGCCGGGCGGTCCTTGATCGAGCCGGTCGGGTTGCGGTCCTCGAGTTTGGCCCACAGCCGCACGTGTGGAGAGCCATCCCAGGACGGCGAGAGCCGCTGGAGCCCGACGAGGGGGGTGTCACCGAGGGCGTCGAGCAGCGAGTCGTACCTGGTCATGTCGCAGTCACCCCGGCCATGTCAGCCACCGGCGACGGCAGGCAGGATCGTGACCGAGTCCCCGTCGGAGATCGTGGTGTCCAGGCCGCCGGAGAACCGGACGTCCTCGTCGTTGACGTAGATGTTGACGAACCGGTGCAGCTTCTCGCCGTCGACGATGCGCTCGGTGATCCCCGAATAGTTCGCTTCCAGATCGCTGATCACCGCGGCCAGCGTGTCGCCGGAGGCGGTGACACGCTTCTCACCACCGGTGTGGGTGCGCAGGATGGTCGGGATCGAGACGGTCACATTGGCTGAATCGGGCACGGGTTTCTCTCCTACTGGTACTGATCGACCTGGTACTGATCGACGATCTTGACGGGCTCTTCGGTGACGACGCCGTCCACGATGCGGTAGCTGCGCACCTCGTGCTCGTCGGGGTCTCGGGTGGACACCAGCACATAGTGGGCGTCGGGTTCTGAGGCATAAGAGATGTCGGTGCGGCTCGGATAGGCCTCGGTGGCGGTGTGCGAGTGATAGATCACCACGGGTACCTCGTCCGCATCCTCCATCCTGCGCCACACCTTGAGCTGCTCCCCGGAATCGAACCGGTAGAACGTCGGAGAACGCTCAGCGTTGAGCATCGCGATGAAGTTCTCAGGACGATCGGACCCCTCAGGGCCCGAGATGACCCCACAGGCCTCGTCCGGATGGTCGGCACGGGCGTGGCTGACCATCGCGTCGACCAGGTCGGCACGGATCGTCAACACTGCGCCTCCTTCACGAGCTTCCTCTCATCCCGAACGCTCCCGGCAACAGGGAACGGTAGGTGGGTATTCCGGCGACCGGCTCGGCGGCCAGCACTCCGAGGAGCACCGCGCGGGCCAGACAGTCCGCGGCGGCCGCGCCGATCGCGGTGATCAGCGGCACTTCCGGGGACATCGACGCCGGGGTCGTCGGGTCCGGATTCACCTCTACCGCGCCGGTGGCCAGCGCGAACACCGTATCCCCGTCGAGGGGGGTGTGGCACGGCAGGATGGTGCGCGCCAGTCCGTCGTGCGCAGCGACCGCCACCCGGCGACAACCCGCCGGGCTGAGCGCGGCATCGGTGGCCACGACGGCGATGGTGGTGTTCAACGGGCTGAACTCGGCGCGCCGTTCGGCGTAGGCCGCCAACTCGTCGGCCGGTGGGACCACCAGCCCGAACTCCGCGATCTGATAGGCCAGCCACGGCAGGCCGGTGCCGCGGTCGACGACGTCGCCGGCGGCGTTGACGACCACGAGCGCACCGACCGTCACCCCGGAGTCGAGTGTCACCGAGGCGGTGCCCACGCCGCCCTTGAGCACCCCGGCCCGCGCCCCGACGCCCGCGCCGACGGTGCCCACCGCGACCTCGGTGCCCGCCTGCTGCGCCGCGAGGTAGCCGAACTCCGCGGTGGGCCGGCAACCCCAGCCCCCGACCGGCAGATCGAAGACCACCGCGGCAGGAACGATCGGCACCACGCCACCGTCCATCGCCACGCCGCGGCCGCTCTCCTCGAGCCAGGTCATCACGCCGTCAGCCGCGGCGAGGCCGAAGGCACTGCCCCCGGTGAGCACCACAGCGTCGACATGGCGCACCGAGTTGCTCGGGTCCAGCAGGTCGGTCTCGCGCGTCCCGGGAGCTCCCCCGCGCCCGTCGACCGCGCCGACGGTCCCGGGAGGGGTCAGCACCACCGTCGTGCCGGTCGCCCAGCCGGAGCCGAGCTGTGCGTCGGAGTCGAGCCTGTGATGATGCCCGACGCGGATACCGCCGACATCGGTGATTGCGCCGACCACTAGCGCCCTCGGTCGATCAGGCTCAGCACCAGAGACTCCTGCAACACCGTCAGCCACTGGTAGACGTCGAGGTGACCGGCCATCGGATGGTCGGCGGGCAGTCGGTCGGGTCCGTCGGCGCCGATGTCGAGCATCGTGCCCAGCGCCAGCCGGACGTCATTGACCGCGGCGGCCCACGCCTGGGCATCCTCCTCGGTCAGCTCGAACTTCCCGCCACCCCGGGGCACGGTGTCCAGCAGGCGTTGCGCCGCTTCACGTTTCGCGTCGATGATGGCCGGCTCGTGCAGGCCGCGAAGCGCACTGTTGAGGCTCTCCGCGGCACCGGACCCGGCCGGGTGTTCGGTCGCCGGCCGGTAGAAGTCCGGCAGCAGCCGCTTCATCGTATCGTCTTCTGGCGGAACCGAATTGCCGGTCCGTATCCCGGTGATCTCAGTGAGCTCGTCGTTCGGAGCCGAGGACTGACGATCCTCGAGCATTCCGAGCAGAGAGGTGACCAGGCTGCTCAACAACTCGGCTTCGTGTGCGGCCAGCGCCGACCGCAACCGCGGGCCGTCGGCGCCCTCGACCCGCTTCCACTTACGCACAGTCTCCTCAGCGGTCCTGTTGCAGCGTCGCCCACAGCCCGGCGGCGTGGAGCTTGGACACGTCGATCTCCATCGACTCCCGGCTGCCCGCCGAGACCACCGCCTTGCCCTCGTTGTGGACCTGCAGCATCAGCTTGGTGGCGTGCGGTTCGGAGTATCCGAACAGCTTCTGCAGCACGTAGGTCACGTAGGTCATCAAGTTCACGGGATCGTCCCAGACCAGCGTCACCCACGGACTGTCGGGGGCGACCTCGTCCCGGGGGACGGTGGCGACGTCGCGTTCTTCGCGGGTTCCCGGACGGGCCTTCGCCGGCGTGACCATGCGGCCAAGAATACCGGGGCCACATCCGTGCGCCGAACCGATACGGTTGACGGGTGACTGGATCGCCCCCGGCCTCGTCTCCGGGTCTGCCGCTGGGGCTGCTGACCGACAAGTACGAACTGACGATGCTCGCCGCGGCATTGCAGGACGGTACCGCGCACCGGCGCGCCACGTTCGAAGTGTTCGCCCGGCGCCTTCCCGAAGGAAGGCGTTACGGTGTCACTGCCGGTACCGCCAGACTCGTGGAAGCGTTGCAGGAGTTCAGGTTCGACGCCCCCACGGTCAGCGCACTGGACGACTTCCTGGACGCCGACACCCTCGACTACCTGGCCGGGTACCGATTTCGGGGCGACGTCGACGGCTACCCCGAAGGCGAGCTGTACTTCCCCGGCTCGCCGGTGCTGTCCGTGCACGGAACCTTCGCCGAATGCGTGCTGCTGGAGACGCTGACGCTGTCGATCTTCAACCACGACACCGCCGTCGCGTCGGCCGCCGCCCGCATGGTCGGTGCCGCCGACGGCCGACCGCTGATCGAGATGGGCTCCCGGCGCACCCACGAACACGCCGCCGTCGCCGCGGCACGCGCGGCCTACCTCGCCGGCTTCGCCGGGTCGTCGAACCTGGAGGCCAAGCGCCGCTACGGGGTGCCCGCGCTGGGGACGAGCGCACACGCCTTCACGCTGCTGCACACCACCACCGGCGCGGGGCAGTCGCCATCGGACTGGGAGAAGGCGGCGTTCCGGGCCCAGGTCGCTGCGCTGGGCGTGGGGACGACGCTGCTCGTGGACACCTACGACATCACCGCCGGGGTCGCCAACGCCGTCGAGGTCGCGGGACCGCGACTGGGTGCCGTCCGCATCGACTCCGGTGACCTCGGGGTGCTGGCCCGCCAGGTACGCCAACAGCTGGACGGTCTCGGTGCCACCGGAACCCGGATCGTCGTCTCCGGCGACCTGGACGAGTTCGCCATCGCCGCGCTTCGCGCCGAACCCGTCGACTCCTACGGTGTCGGCACGTCGGTGGTCACCGGATCGGGCGCCCCGACCGCCAACATGGTCTACAAGCTGGTCGAAGTCGACGGCATCCCCGTCGAGAAACGCAGCAGTCACAAGGAGTCCCACGGCGGGCGCAAGTGTGCGGCCCGGCTGGCCAAAGGTTCGGGGACCGTCGTCGAGGAAGTCGTGTACCCGCCCGACGATGAGCCGCCCGCCGCCCCGGGCCTGGCGTCGCGGCAGCTGACGGTCCCACTGGTGCGGGGCGGGGAGCCGGTCGCCAACCTCGACCTGGAAGCCGCGCGGGAACGCGTCACCGAAGGCCTGCACAGCCTCCCGTGGGACGGTCTGAAGCTCTCCAAAGGAGACCCGGCGATCCCGACGCGAATGATCCCACCGACCCGGCGCGAACGCTGAGGACGGGGCTCGCGGATGCCTGACGTCACCGAGTTGCTGGCCCACGCGGTGGCCGCACTGGGTGGGACGGAACGCGCCGGCCAGATCGCCATGGCCGAGGCGGTGACCCAGGCATTCGAACGGGGCGAGCATCTGGCGGTACAAGCCGGCACCGGCACCGGGAAGTCGTTGGCCTATCTGGTGCCCGCGATCGCCCACTCCCTGGCCGACAACCGCCCCGTGGTCGTGTCGACCGCGACCATCGCGCTGCAACGTCAGCTGGTCGACCGCGACCTGCCTCGACTCGCCGACTCGCTCACCGGCTCGCTGCCCCGCAGACCGGAATTCGCCCTTCTGAAGGGCCGGGGAAACTATTTGTGTCTCAACAAAATTCACAACGGCAGCCAGGTCGGCTCGGACGGTGCTCCGCCGGCACCCGAGGACCGGACCCAGGAGGAACTCTTCTCCCCCGTTGCGGCAAGCGCCCTGGGGCGCGACGTGGCGCGGCTGATCAAGTGGTCGTCGAGCACCGAGACCGGCGATCGTGACGAGCTGGCCCCCGGGGTGCCCGATCGGTCATGGTCGCAGGTCAGCGTGTCGGCTCGGGAGTGCATCGGGGTGTCCCGGTGCCCGTTCGGCACCGATTGTTTCGCCGAGCGCGCCCGCGACCGAGCCGGCCACGCCGACATCGTCGTGACCAACCACGCACTGCTGGCGATCGACGCGATCGGCGAGGCCAACGTACTGCCCGAGCACGACCTGCTGATCGTCGACGAGGCTCACGAGCTGGTGGACCGGGTCACCGGTGTGGCGACCGCGGAGCTCTCGGCGACGTCGCTGGGCGTCGCGCAGCGCCGGGCGGCGCGCATCGTCGAGCCCGAGTTGGCGCAACGGCTGGAGGGAGCGATCGCGACGTTCACCTCCGTGCTATTCGACGCACGGCCGGGTCGCATCGACGTACTCGACGGGGAGTTGGCGAATCACCTGACGGTGCTGCGTGACGCCGCAGCCGGTGCCCGGACCTCGATCGACACCGCGCCCAGCGACCCCAAGGCCGCCGCCGCACGCACCGAGGCGGCGACCGCGCTCACCGAAGTCAGCGACACCGCAACCCGGATCCTCAGCGCGTTTGTTCCCGCGATCCCCGACCGCGCGGATGTGGTGTGGATCGAACAGTCCGAGGACGCCCGCACCGGTGCCCGCTCGATCCTGCGCGTGGCACCGCTGTCGGTGGCAGGCCTGTTGCGCGCCAGCCTGTTCGGCCGTTCCACCGCGGTGCTGACGTCGGCCACGCTCACCGTCGGCGGCACCTTCGACTCGATGGCCTCGGCATGGGGCCTGGACCGCGGCGGCGACGCCGATGTCACGTGGCGGGGCATCGACGTGGGCTCCCCGTTCGACCATGCCAGATCAGGGATCCTCTACGTCGCCGCACACCTGCCGCCTCCCGGCCGCGACGGCACCGGGTCCGGCGAGCAACTCGACGAGATCGCGTCGTTGATCACCGCCGCGGGCGGACGCACCCTCGGCCTGTTCTCCTCGATGAGGGCGGCCAAGGCCGCGGCCGAGATCATCCGGGACCGTCTCGAGACCCCGGTGCTGTGCCAGGGTGAGGACACCACCTCGGCGTTGGTGCAACGCTTCGCGGACGACGAACCGACCTCGCTGTTCGGCACGTTGTCGCTGTGGCAGGGCGTCGACGTCCCCGGCCCGTCACTGTCCCTCGTGCTGATCGACCGGATCCCGTTCCCGCGTCCCGACGATCCGCTGCTGACCGCCCGGCAGCGGGCTGTCGCGGCGCGGGGTGGCAACGGCTTCATGGCGGTGGCCGCCAGCCACGCCGCGCTGCTGCTCGCCCAAGGCGCCGGTCGACTGCTGCGCCGGGTGGACGACCGCGGGGTGGTCGCCGTCCTCGACTCGCGGATGGCTACCGCACGCTACAGCGGGTTCCTCCGCGCGTCCCTGCCGCCGTTCTGGGCGACCACCGACGGGGATTCGGTGCGGGCGGCGCTGCAGCGGCTGCAAGCGCCCGCCTGAGAGCAGAGGCTGCAATTCCGCTGAGACAGGCGCGGTCACGGGCCGGTTCACTATTCTGACGGGAACGTTGCGGTGCGTGCCGCCCAGGCCGCGCAGTGACCTTCGGGAGGCTGTCGTCCATGAGTCGGTCCACGGGTCGGTACAGAAGGCGGCGTCACCTCGTCGGCGCCACGATGACGACATGCGCGGTGCTGCTCGGCTGCGGCTGCTCGACAACGCTTCAGGGTCAGGCCGTATCGGTGTTCGACGACCCGTTCAGCGTGGCCGGCATGCCGGCAACCGACGGACCCACCGGCCTGCGGCCCAACGCCGAGGGCCCCACCCGCGACATCGAAGGCACCGACGGCGGCGAGATCGACCAACTGGCCGGAAGCGCGATCAGCGATATCGAGCAGTACTGGGAAACCGCCTACCCCGAGACGTTCGGCGACGACTTCACCCCGGCGCGGGCACTGTTCTCCTGGGATGCCGCCGGCTTCGACACGGAGTTCTGCGGCGACAGCACCTACGGGCTGGTCAACGCGGGATTCTGCTATCCCGAACGCACCCTGGGGTGGGACCGGGGCGAATTGCTACCCACCCTGCGCGGGGCGCACGGCGACATCGGTGTGGTGATGGTGCTCGCCCATGAGTACGGCCACGCGGTGGCGCGGCTGTCCGGCATGTCGAAACGGCAGACCCCTACGTTGGTCAACGAGCAACAGGCCGACTGCCTGTCCGGCGCATATATGCGCTGGGTGGCCGAAGACAGTTCCCCACGCTTCACGCTGAGCACCGGCGAAGGGCTCAACAACGTGCTGGCGGGCGTCATCTCGTTCCGGGACCCACTGCTCAACGAGGGGGACCCCGACGCCGGCTACGACGAGCACGGCTCGGCGTTCGAGCGGGTCTCGGCGTTTCAGTTCGGCTTCACCGACGGCCCGGCGGCATGTTCGGCGATCGACCTGCGTGAGATCGGGCAACGGCGTGGTGATCTGCCGGTGCTGCTGCCCGAGGACCAGACCGGAGAGCTCGCGGTGACCGAGGACTCCGTCCGCTCCATCGTCGATGCGATGGGCATCCTGTTCGAGCCCGCCGACCCCCCGGCCCTGAGCTTCGACCCCGCCGATGCGGAGGCCTGCGGCGATGTCCGGCCCAGCCCGCCGGCGTCGTTCTGCCCGTCGAGCAACACCATCGTCGTCGACCTGCCGCAGCTCGCGGAACTGGGCACCCAGGGCATCCCCCGCGACGGCAGCAACCTCGCCACCGGCGACAACATGGCCTATTCGGTGTTGGTGTCCCGGTACATGCTGGCGATCCAGCGGGAACACGGCGGGGTTGAGCTCGACACCGCAGCGGCCGCGTTGCGCACCGCGTGCCTGAGCGGGGTGGCGACGGTCAGGATGAGCAAGGAGGTCACCACCCCCGCCGGCGACACCATCGCATTGACCGCAGGCGACATCGACGAGGCGGTGTCCGGGATCCTGATCAACGGCCTGGTGGCCAGCGACGTCAACGGCGAGTCCGTGCCGTCGGGGTTCTCCAGGATCGATGCGTTCCGGGTCGGCGTTCTCGGCGACGTGGAGCGCTGTTTCAAGCGTTTCCGGTGACCGTCATGCCAGCGTGACGAGTCCGAGCTCATTGTCGCCGGCGAGCAGCCGGTGGTGCGGCAGCACCCGGACGGTGTAGCCGACCGATCCGGTGATGGGCAGCGGTGTCGTCGCCGTGAACATCTGCCTGCCCCCGTCGACGGCGCCGATGTGTCTCATCGGCACGGTGACCGGATCGACCAGGGCGTCGGCAGCGTCGACGCGGCCGAGCACCGCCTGCACCGACACCTCCTCGGGCCGCAGTCCTGCGAGGTTCACCTTCGCGGTCAACGTGAGCTGCGAACCCAGCAGGGGTGCGTCGGGCAGCCCGGAGCTGTCCACATCGGTGATCTCGACCTGCGGCCAGGCGCGATGGACACGATGCCGATACTGCGCCAGTTCGCGGGCGGCACCGAACGGCGCGTCGAACTCCCCGGCGCTGGAGCTGCCGGGTTCGATCGTGCGCCGCAGCGACTGCGCCGCCGGGATGTAGTACGTCTCGGTGTAGTCCTGCACCATGCGCGACGCCAGCACCTTGGGACCGAGCACCTGCAGGGTGTGACGGACCATCTCGACCCATCGCGTCGGGATCCCGCGTTCGTCACGGTCGTAGAACTTCGGCGCCACCGACTGCTCGAGCAGATCGTAGAGAGCGGACGCCTCGATGTCGTCACGCCGGTCCTCGTCGGCCAGCCCGTCGGCGGTCGGGATCTCCCACCCGTTCTCGCCGTCATACCACTCGTCCCACCACCCGTCGCGGATCGACAGGTTCAGCCCGCCGTTGAGCGCACTCTTCATCCCGGAGGTGCCGCATGCCTCGAGCGGCCGCAGCGGGTTGTTCAGCCAGACGTCGCAGCCGTAGTAGAGCTGCCGGGCCATCGACATGTCGTAGTCGGGAAGGAACGCGATGCGGTGGCGCACTTCCGGGCGGTCGGCGAAGCGCACCACCTGCTGGATCAGTGCCTTGCCCCCGTCGTCGGCGGGGTGCGCTTTACCCGCAACGATCAGTTGAATGGGGCGTTTGTCGTCGAGGAGCAGCTTCTCCAACCGGTCCGGATCGCGCAGCATCAACGTCAGGCGCTTGTAGGTGGGCACCCGGCGGGCGAACCCGATGGTCAGCACCGCCGGATCGAAAGCTGTTGCAATCCAGCCCAGTTCGGCATCCGCGGCACCGCGATCCAGCCAGGAGCGCCGCAGCCGGGCGCGCACGTCCTCGACCAGCGCCGTACGCAACTGGGAACGTATCCACCACATGTGTCCGGGGTCGACCTGCTTGAGCCGTTCCCAGGTCTGCGGTTCGCGCAGCGAGCTCAGATCATCGCTGCCCAGCAGCTCACGGCCCAGCTCCATCCACTGCGGCGCCGCCCAGGTGGGCGCGTGCACACCGTTGGTGATCGAGCCGATCGGCACCTCTTCCTGGTCGAATCC
The DNA here is from genome assembly GCF_902705885.1 of Mycolicibacterium austroafricanum. Lineage (GTDB taxonomy): Bacteria > Actinomycetota > Actinomycetes > Mycobacteriales > Mycobacteriaceae > Mycobacterium > Mycobacterium vanbaalenii_A. Next base: position 80,796 of record NZ_CACSIP010000016.1, read on the forward strand.
GGGCCACAGGTCGTTGAACATCCCGCGGCTGACCTGGCCGTGCAGCAGCGACACCCCGTTGGCGCGCTGGGCCAACCGAAGACCCATGTGGGCCATGTTGAACTTTGTCGCGTCGTCTTCGTCGCCGAAGGCGACGATGCGGTCGACCGGCACGCCGGGCAACAGTCGCGAGCCGACGGCACCCGGCTCGGGCCCGAAGTAGCGTTCCACCAACTCGACCGGAAAGCGGTCGATGCCGGCCGGAACCGGAGTGTGGGTGGTGAACACCGTCGACGCGCGGACCACCGTGAGCGCGGTGTCGAAGTCCAGCCCCGCCTCGATGAGCTCGCGGATGCGTTCCGCGCCCAGGAATCCGGCGTGCCCCTCGTTCATGTGGAACACCTCGGGAGACGGCAGACCCTCGGCCGCGGTGAACGCCCGGATCGCCCGGACTCCACCGATGCCGGCGAGGATCTCCTGCCGGATCCGGTGTTCCTGGTCGCCGCCGTAGAGCCGGTCGGTTACCCCACGCAGGTCGTGGTCGTTCTCCGGGATATCGGAATCGAGCAGCAACAACGGAATTCGGCCCACCTGTGCGACCCAGATGCGCGCGGCGAGCTGCGCACCGTCGGGCAGGGCCAACTCGATCAGGATCGCCTCACCCGAGGCGTCGACGAGCAGGCGCAGCGGAAGACCCTGCGGATCCAGCGACGGATAGCTCTCGCGCTGCCACCCGTCTGCGGTCAGCGACTGCCGGAAGTACCCGGACCGGTAGTGCAACCCGACCGCGATCAACGGAAGACCCAGATCCGACGCCGACTTGAGGTGATCACCGGCGAGGATGCCCAGGCCGCCGGAGTAGTTCGGGAGCACCTCGGCCACGCCGAACTCCATCGAGAAGTAGGCGATTCCATTGGGCAGGCCATTGGGCAGCGCCCCGTCGGCACCGCCGCCCGTTTCGGTGGCGAGCTGCTGGTACCACAGCGGCCTTTGCAGATAGTCGTCCAGGTCGGCGGCCAGAGCGTCGAGACGTTGAACGAACGATTCGTCGCGGGCCAACTCGTCGACCCGCTCGGGGCCGACGTGTCCGAGCATCGACACCGGATCACAGCCGACCTGCTTCCACAGCCCGGGATCCATCGCCTCGAACAGATCCTGGGTCGGCTTGTCCCATGACCACCGCAGATTGCCGGAGAGGTGTTCGAGCGCGCGGAGCCGCTCGGGGAGATGGGCGCGGACGGTGAACCGGCGGAGGGCTTTCACGCGAGCCCACCTTACTGACGTTGCGGTCCGCGCAGATCAGTTCGGCGGCGGTCGGCTTCGGACTCCCAAGTGGTTGAGGTCCGCACTACGGTGGGTATAAGCGCGAGAGGGTCGAACAACCAGGCAGTGAACGAGACCAGACATCGACACGCGCGGCGCGCGCCGCACGGGCAAGGAGTGGTGAGTGACCGCCGGTCGAATCGAGATCGATGACGTTGCGCCTGTGGTGTCCGGCGGACGGTTCCCCGCCAAGGCAGTCGTCGGCGAGGTGGTGCCGGTGACGGCGACGGTGTGGCGGGAGGGCCACGACGCGGTGTCGGCGACGCTGGTGGTGCGCTATCACGGCACCACCTATCCGCCGCTGGCCGACGAACCACCGGGTCGGGTTCGCGCTCCGGAGCCTGTGCCGATCCAGGAATTGGTGAACGCTCCGCGGGTTCGCCCCATCACCGTGCCGATGCGGCAGGGCAGCACGCCCGATGTGTTCCACGGCCAGTTCAGCCCGGACACCGTCGGCCTGTGGACCTACCGTGTCGACGGCTGGGGTGACCCGATCGCCACCTGGCGCCAGCATGTGATCGCCAAGCTGGATGCCGGCCAGAGCGAGGGCGAATTGTCCAACGACCTGTTGGTGGGTGCTCGGCTGCTCGAGCGCGCAGCGGCCGGGGTGCCGCGGCAGATGCGGTACCCGTTGATCGAGGCCGCGGAGCGGCTGCGCGAGCCGGGCGATCCATTCTGGCGCGCCGGTCCGGCGCTGGCACCCGAGGTGACCGACCTGCTCGACCAGTATCCGTTGCGCGAGCTGATCACGCGTGACGAGCAGCACGGCGTGTGGGTGGATCGCCCATTGGCGCGCTTCAGTTCGTGGTACGAGTTCTTCCCCCGGTCCACCGGAGGCTGGGACAGTTCGGGCGCCCCCGTGCACGGCACCTTCGCCACCGCGACCAAGGCGCTGCCCCGAATCGCCCGGATGGGGTTCGACATCGCCTACCTGCCACCGATCCATCCGATCGGCAAGGTGCACCGCAAAGGGCGCAACAACAGCGTCACGGCCGCCCCCGACGACGTCGGCTCGCCCTGGGCGATCGGCAGCGACGAGGGTGGTCACGATGCGGTGCACCCGGCACTGGGCACCATCGAGGACTTCGACGAGTTCGTCGCGGCCGCCCGTGATCACGGCCTGGAGGTCGCCCTCGACCTGGCACTGCAGTGCGCACCGGACCACCCGTGGGCCCGCGATCACCCGGAGTGGTTCACCGTGTTGCCGGACGGCACCATCGCCTACGCGGAGAACCCGCCGAAGAAGTACCAGGACATCTATCCGCTGAACTTCGACAACGACCCGGCCGGGCTGTATGAGGAGGTGCTGCGGGTCGTCAAATACTGGGTTTCCCACGGCGTCAAGGTGTTCCGCGTCGACAACCCGCACACCAAGCCGCCGAACTTCTGGGCCTGGCTGATCGGCGAGGTCAAGAACATCGACCCCGACGTGCTGTTCCTGGCCGAGGCGTTCACCCGTCCGGCACGGTTGTTCGGGCTGGCCAAGCTCGGATTCACCCAGTCCTACACGTACTTCACCTGGCGCACCGCGAAATGGGAGCTCACCGAGTTCGGGCAGTCGATCGCCGAGCATGCCGACTACAGCAGGCAGAGCCTGTGGGTGAACACCCCCGACATCCTGCACGAGAGCCTGCAGCACGGGGGGCCCGGTATGTTCGCGATCCGCGCCGTGCTGGCGGCGACGATGAGCCCCACGTGGGGGGTGTACTCGGGCTTCGAACTCTTCGAGCACCGCGCGGTCCGAGAGGGCAGCGAGGAGTACCTCAACTCCGAGAAGTACGAACTGCGTCCCCGCGATTTCGACGCGGCGATGGCCGACGGTGAGTCCCTCGAACCGTTTCTGACCCGGCTCAACGAGATCCGGCACCTGCATCCCGCACTGCAGCAGCTGCGCACCGTGACGTTCCACCAGATCGACAACGACGCGCTACTGGCCTACAGCAAGTTCGATCCGGAAACCGGGGATCAGGTGCTGGTGGTGGTGACCCTCAATCCGTTCGGCCCCGAGGAGGGCACGTTGTGGCTGGACATGGACGCGCTGGGAATGGAGCAGCAGGACCGCTTCTGGGTGCGCGACGAAATCACCGGAGATGAATATCACTGGGGTCAGGGCAATTACGTTCGCCTCGAACCCGCCCGGGCGGTGGCGCATGTGCTCAACATGCCCCAGCTTCCCGCTGACCGACGACTGACCCTTCTGCGTAGGGAGTGACGACATGACCAAAGCGTCCAACCTGACCAACCAGGTGCAGAGCCCGCATCTGCGTCCGCACACCGCCGACCTCAACCGCCTCATTGCCGGCGACCACCACGACCCACACTCGGTGCTCGGCGCGCACGAATACGGTGACCACACGGTCATCCGTGCCTACCGCCCGCACGCCGTGGCCGTCGATGCGGTGGTCGGCGGCCAACGGCACCGCTTCGAACACATCGAATCGGGGCTGTTCGCCGTTGCGCTGCCGTTCACCGATCTGATCGACTACCGCCTCGAGATCAGCTACGACACCGGCGGTGACACCCCGCACGTGCACGCGGTCGCCGACGCGTACCGGTTCCTGCCCACCCTCGGTGAGATCGACCTGCACCTGTTCGCCGAAGGGCGCCACGAGCGGCTGTGGGAGATCCTGGGTGCACATCCGCGCAGTTTCACCACCGCCGACGGCGTGGTCGAAGGTGTCTCGTTCGCGGTGTGGGCGCCCAACGCCAAAGGCGTCACCCTGATCGGGGAGTTCAACCACTGGGACGGCACCGAGGCGCAGATGCGCGCCCTGGGTTCCACCGGGGTATGGGAGCTGTTCTGGCCGGGGTTCCCGGTCGGCGGCCTCTACAAGTTCAAGGTGCACGGCGCCGACGGCGTGGTCACCGAGCGTGCCGACCCGATGGCGTTCGCCACCGAGGTGCCGCCGCACACTGCGTCGCGGGTCACCGTCAGCGAGTACACCTGGGCGGACGACGAATGGATGGCGGGCCGCGCGCTGCGCAACCCGGTGTTCGAGCCGATGAGTACCTACGAGGTCCACCTCGGGTCGTGGCGGCCCGGCCTGAGCTACACCGAGTTGGCCGACCAGCTCACTGACTACGTGGTGGCACACGGATACACCCATGTGCAGATGCTTCCCGTCGCCGAGCATCCTTTCGGCGGCTCCTGGGGCTACCAGGTGACGTCCTACTACGCACCGTCCTCGCGGTTCGGCACACCCGACGAGTTCCGCCATCTCGTCGACACCCTGCACCAGGCCGGCATCGGGGTGCTGGTGGACTGGGTGCCCGCCCATTTCCCGAAGGACGCGTGGGCGCTGGGCCGGTTCGACGGGACCGCGCTCTACGAGCACGCCGACCCCCGCCGCGGCGAGCAGTTGGACTGGGGCACCTACGTTTTCGACTTCGGTCGGGCTGAGGTTCGCAACTTCCTGGTCGCCAACGCGTTGTACTGGCTGCAGGAGTACCACATCGACGGCCTGCGGGTGGACGCCGTCGCGTCGATGCTCTACCTGGATTACTCACGGCCCGAGGGTGGTTGGACGCCGAACGTCCATGGTGGCCGGGAGAACCTCGAAGCGGTGCAGTTTCTCCAGGAGATGAACGCCACCGTCCACAAGATCAACCCGGGAATCGTCACGATCGCCGAGGAGTCCACTTCGTGGCCGGGTGTCACCCGCCCGACAAACCTTGGCGGGCTGGGCTTTTCGATGAAATGGAACATGGGGTGGATGAACGACACGCTGGAGTTCATCAAGCGTGACCCGATTCATCGCAGCTATCACCACCACGAGTTGACGTTCTCGCTGCTCTACGCGTTCAGTGAGAACTTCGTGCTGCCCATCAGCCACGACGAGGTGGTACACGGCAAAGGCACGCTGTGGGACCGGATGCCCGGAAACGACCACATGAAAGCTGCCGGCATCCGCAGCCTGCTCGCCTACCAGTGGGCACACCCCGGCAAGCAGTTGCTGTTCATGGGCCAGGAGTTCGGCCAGCGCGCCGAGTGGTCCGAGGAGCGCGGGGTCGATTGGTTCCAGCTCGACGAGAACGGCTTCTCGGAAGGGATCCTGCGGATGCTGGGCGACGCCAACAGCATCTACCGCCGCAGCCGTGCGCTGTGGTCGCGCGACTCCTCGCCGGAGGGCTACTCCTGGATCGACGCCAACGACTCGGCGAGCAACGTGCTGAGCTTCCTGAGGTTCGGCGACGACGGCTCGATGATGGCGTGTGTGTTCAACTTCTCCGGCGCCGAACACCCGCAGTACCGCCTCGGCCTGCCGCACACCGGGACGTGGCGCGAGGTGCTCAACACCGACTCCGACACCTACCACGGATCGGGCATCGGCAACTACGGCGCGGTCGAGGCGACCGACGAACCGTGGCACGGGCGGCCCGCTTCGGCGGTCATGACCCTGCCGCCGCTGTCGGCGCTGTGGTTCGAACCGGTCGCTTAGAGCCAGCCCGCGTCCGGCACGCTGGCGAGCCGCACGTAGGTGGAGGCCGCCTCCGCCCGGTTCGTCGCACGGAGTTTGCGGAGCACCCGCTTGACGTGGGACTTCACCGTCCCTGTCGAGATGACGAGGTCGCCGGCGATCTGCTGATTGGTGCGCCCGGCCGCCATCAGCCGTAACACCTCGACCTCGCGCCGGGTCAGCACCGCCCGAATCGACTCCGGTTCGACCAGCGAACGCGCTGCGGAACTCTGCTCGGGTGGGTCCACCTTCCGCAGGTCCAGATCGGCGTCCTGCAGCGCCCTGGCGGCGGCTTCGGCGGTCGCCAGGGCGGTACGGACCTCAGCCTGCTGGCGGCGCATCCGCTCCATCAGCACCGTGCGCTCGAATGCGTACCCGAAGCCCTCGGCGAAGGCCCAGACGGTGTCGCGATCGATCTCGTCCACGGTCTGACCGGAGTACAGGCGATCGGCGTGCAGGAACCCGATGACCTGACCCGTCGGCATCACGGGTGCGGCGACGTAGGACCTGGTCAGCGAGAAATCGATGATGGGCCGGTTCACCCGGGGATCTGTGGTGGCATCGCGGACGATCGCGGGCGCCCGCTTCCGGATCATCTCGGTCTCGAGCAGCATGTGATCCAGCGGCGGGGACACCGACTGCGCGAACGCGACCATCTTCTCGGCCCCCGCACTGTCGTCGCCGAAGTAGGCGGCCTCCATCACCATCCGGCCGTCGTGCACGCGGAACAACACCGCCCGGTCGAAGCCGCACGATTCGACCAGTTCGCGGGGCGCCCGGTCGACGATCTCGGCGACACCGTCGACCGCGCGCAACTTGCTCAGTCCGTCCTGCACCCGCAGCAGCGCCCGCCCGCGGCGGTGGGCGCCATCCTCGATCAGTTCCCGCTCCAGCAGCGACAGGTCGAGGACCGACTCCAGCGCGGCGAGCGCCTCGTCGTCGCCGTGGCTCTCCAGCGCGCACCGCACGACGGCGGCCGCCGCGTCGACGGCCTCGGCCACTGCCTGCGCCGGCATGTCGCCAGGGTCGCAATGGATCAATCCCTGCTCACGCGCCTCCTGGAAACGACGGGAGACCGCGGTGGCGCGTTCCGGGCGCGATGCCCACCCGGGGTGGCCGTCGTCGGCCAACGCGGTCGGTGCGGGGACGCCGGGGGCCCCGGAAGCCAGGTCGGTGGTCACCATCGTCCGTCGATCGTCTCACCGCTTCGGGGGCTCGGGAGGCGAATCCACCCGGACGGGAGAGCAAGTGCGTCCCATCGGGGGATCGACCAGGCGGACGTCGCCGATCAGGCTTCAACCATGACCTTCATCCGCGGCGCCTCCGCGATCACCGGTTCTGCCCTCGACCTGCTCACCACCCCGGCGGGGATCGCCGACCCCTACCCCCTCTACGACACTCTGAGGGCCGCGTCGCCGGTTGCCGGCTACCGTGACTGGCCGCCGGGCACCGTGCCCGGAGCCGACGAGCCGGTCACTGCCTGGGCGTTGTTCCGCTACGAACAGATACATGCCGCCGCCCGTGACCCCGAGACGTTCTCCTCACGCGACCCGATCCAGGAAGCTTCGTCTGCACCGAGCCTGATGCTGGTGAACACCGACGCACCTCGCCACACCACCGAGCGCAAGCTGGTCAGTCAGGCGTTCTCACCACGACGGGTGCGACGACTCGACAGCTGGCTCGGCGACCTGACCCCCCATCTGCTGGCCGAACTCGACGGTGACGCCGCAGAGACGGTGGTCGACGTGATGGATTTCGCCGCCGAGGTCCCCACCAGAGCCATGGTCCGGCTACTCGGTCTGCCCCAGGGGGATCATGTCCGCTTCAAACGGTGGGCCAATGCGTTCATGTTGTCGTCGGATCTGACACCCGAGCAACGGATCGCCAGCAACGAGGAAATGGTCGCAGCGTTCGCTTCGCGGTTGGTCGAACACACTGCCCAGCTGGCCGAACGTCCACCCAGCGGCGGCATCGAGGACGCCGAGGACCTGATCTCGGCACTGCTGCGCGCCGAGGTGGACGGTCAGCGGCTGACGCCCGAGGAGATCGTCCGGTTCTGCGTGACGCTCGTCGTGGCCGGCAGTGAGACGACCACCTACCTGATCGGAAACCTGCTGCACGCGCTCGCTCGGGAACCGGCGATCGCCGAACGGGTGCGCGCGGACCGCGCGCTGGTTCCGCTGTTCATCGAGGAGACCATGCGGGTGGACGGACCGCCACAGCGACTGTTCCGGATCGCCACCCGCGATGTGCAGATCGACGGTGCGGACATCCGCAGCGGCGACTGGGTGGCGTTGTTCTTCGGTTCCGCCAACCGCGATCCGGACGTGTTCTCCGACCCGGAGAGGATCGATCTGGACCGCCCGAACATCCGCCAGCAGCTTTCCCTCGGCCATGGTGTGCACTTCTGCCTCGGCGCCCCCCTGGCCCGGTTGGAGGTCACCGCGGTACTCAACGCCGTCCTCGACCGCTATCGGGGCGTCGCGCTGACCGAGGACCCGGGCGACAAGCAGACAGCGAGCCTGCTGACCCATGGATTCGTCCGGCTGCCGATCCGGCTGACCCGATGAGCCGGCGCAACATCGACGCGACTGCGGCGATCTACGCCGCCATCCCGGCGGGTGACCTCGACGGCGCTCTCGTTCACTTGGACCCCGAGATACGGATCACCTACTACGGAACCCCGGCGATCCCGTACGCGGGCGACTACCGGGGCATCGAGCAGGCGTTGACCTTCTTCTCCCGGGTCGGCAGCGCCATCGAGATCGTCGAGATGCAGGCGTGGAAGTTCATCGCCGACGGAGACGATCTGGCGACGTGGGGGCGGCAGCGGTTCCGTCGGCGCGACACCGGTCGCGAATGGGAATCGGAGTTCGCCCACATCATCTCGTTGCGCGACGGCCGCTGGCTGCACTTCCGTGACTTCATGAACTCGGCACTGACGCACCTCGCGTTCAGCGAAGACTGACGGCAGATCAGTACAGGGCGTTGGCGAGGTTACGCCGACCCGCGATCACCTCGGGGTCGGCGGGATCGAACAGCTCGAACAGTTCGATCAGCCGTGACCGGACCTTGGTGCGATCGTCGCCCGTGGTGCGCTTGACCAGTCCGGTCAACCGCTGGAACGCCGCGGCGATGTTCTGCTGCAGGACCTCGACGTCGGCGGCGGCGAACGCCGCCTCGATATCGTCTGGCGACGCGTCGGCGATCGCCACGGCGTCCCGCGGATGCGCGGTGGCCCGCTGCAGGAAACGGATCTGACGCACCGCGCCGTTGGCTTCGGCGTGGTTCGGATTCCCATCGAGGATCGCCTGGTAGGCGGCCAGGGCGGCATCGAAGTCGCCGTTGTCGAGGTGCGTTCGCGCCTGTTCGACCGCCGGGTCGACCTGCTCGGCCTGCTCGGCGTCGCCTGCGCCCGGGAGTTTTCCGGCCGTGGCGTCCAGGAGCGAATCGATCCAGCGGCGCAGCTGCTCAGGCGGCTGCACGCCCTGGAAACTGGACATCGGTTGGCCGGCGGCCAGCGCGACGACGGTGGGAACCGCCTGTACGCCGAACATCTGGGCCACCCGCGGCACGGCGTCGACGTTGACGGTGGCCAGCGACCACTTGGGGCCGTCGGTGGCCGCGAGGCCGGCGAGGGTTTCACCGAGCTGGACGCTCGCATCGCTGCGGGGCGACCACAGCACCACCACCACGGGCACCTCGTTCGAGCGGACCAGTACCTCGGCTTCCAGGTTCGCTTCCGTGATCTCTACTCCGCCGGGCTTACCGGCGGAGGCACCCGACGGCGTGCCCTCACCGGCGGTTGCCCGCTGTTTGAGTGCCGAGAGATCAACTGCACCGGCCATGGCCGGCCCGATTGGGGGTCGTGGACGAGTCACGAGATCAAGTCTGTCACGTCGATTCCGGTGCCGACCGCCCTGGTTGCCCGCCGACTGACACCGCGCTCGGAGTCGCCGCAACCGGCGCCATCCGACCCGTCCGGTCAGCCCATATGAGGAAGATCACACTGCCGAGCGGCACGATACTGGCCAGCAACGCGAGCAACCATGTGCCGAGCCCCCATTTGTGCGCGAGACCGACCAGTAGCGCCGCCACCACGAAGGCGACGAAGACCCCACCGTGCACGGGTCCGAACACCTTCACCCCGACCTCGGTCTGCGGGGAGCCCAGGTATTTGAAGTACATGCCTAGCAGCAGTCCGACCCAGCTGACCGCCTCGGCCAAGGCGATCAACCGGAACCATCCCGCAACACTGCGAACGTCGAATGCGCTTGTCATGGCCGCCATTGTGCCGGAATTCCCGCCCAGCTACTACGTTGCGTCGTTGACTGAGCCTGCTGCTCAGGGACGCCGAAGGATCAGGGCATCTCCCTGGCCGCCGGCGCCACACAGCGCGGCCACCGCATAACCCGGCCGTCCCTTTTCCCCGTCGCTTCGCTCTCCACTCCGGCGCGCCAACTCCAGCGCAGCGTGCAGCGCGATCCTGGCGCCCGACATCCCGATCGGGTGGCCGATGGCGATGGCGCCTCCGTTGGTGTTCACCCGGTCGGGGTCGATACCCAGTTCCTTGGTCGAGGCGAGAGCCACGGCGGAGAAGGCCTCGTTGATCTCGACGACATCGAGGTCGTCGAGACTGATGCCTTCCCTGGCCACTGCTTTGCGGATGGCGTTGGCAGGTTGGCTCTGCAGCGTCGAATCCGGCCCGGCGACGACGCCGTGAGCACCGATCTCACACAACCAGGTCAGCCCCAGTTCCTCAGCTTTTGCCTTGTTCATCACCACGACTGCGCATCCGCCGTCGGAGATCTGGGAGGCAGATCCCGCGGTGATGGTGCCGTCCTTGCGGAACGCGGGCCGCAGACCTGCCAGCGACTGGGCTGTGGTGTCGGCACGGATGCCCTCGTCCTCGGTGAACTCCACCGGATCGCCCTTGCGCTGCGGGATCTTCACCGGCACCACCTCGTCGGCGAAAACGCCGTCCTTCCACGCCGCCGCGGCCTTCTGGTGCGACGCCGCGGCGAACTCGTCCTGCTCGGCGCGGGTGAACTGATCCACGTCGTTGCGCTGCTCGGTCAACGCCCCCATGGGCTGGTCGGTGAAGACGTCGTGCAGACCGTCGTAGGCGAGGTGATCGATCGCCGTGACATCACCGTATTTATAGCCTGACCTGCTGTTCATCAGCAGATGCGGCGCCTGGGTCATCGACTCCTGACCACCGGCGACGACGACGTCGAACTCGCCGGCACGGATCAGTTGATCGGCCAGGGCGATCGCGTCGATCCCCGACAGGCACATCTTGTTGATCGTCAGCGAGGGCACATCCCAGCCGATACCGGCAGCCACCGCCGCCTGGCGCGCCGGCATCTGCCCGGCGCCCGCGGTCAGCACCTGGCCCATGATCACGTACTCCACCGCCGAAGCCGCGACGTTGGCCTTCTCGAGGGCGCCCGCGATGGCCACCGCACCGAGATCACTGCCGGAGAAATCCTTCAGCGAACCCATCAGCTTGCCGACCGGCGTTCGGGCTCCAGCAACAATCACAGACGTCGTCATGCCTACCTCCAAGCAGGTTTCGAGTGGCCAAGCAGGTTTCGAACGGATAGTTCAGGCTATACATCTGGACCTACCTATTCGAAACCGATGTCGTTAGGTTACCTTTGCGATATGACCGCCGAGCAGACTGACGCCCGTCCTGTGCTGGCCACCGCGCTGGTCACCGCCATCGACCACGTCGGCATCGCAGTGCCCGACCTCGACGTTGCGATCAAGTGGTATCACGATCATCTGGGCATGATCGTGCTGCACGAAGAGGTCAACGAAGACCAGGGGGTGCGCGAAGCGATGCTGTCCGTGCGCGGCGCCCCGGTGGGCAGCGCGCAGGTGCAACTGATGGCCCCCATCGACGACACCTGCACGATCGCCAAGTTCATCGACAAGCGTGGCCCGGGCCTGCAGCAGCTGGCCTACCGCGTCAGCGACATCGACGCGCTGACCGCCCGACTGCGCGAGCAGGGTGTGCGGTTGCTCTACGACGCGCCGCGGCGTGGCACCGCCAGCTCGCGGATCAACTTCATCCACCCCAAGGACGCGGGTGGGGTCCTCATCGAGCTCGTCGAGCCGGCCACCGACGACGACGCCGAACACTAGGCCCGCGTCACGACCATCTGCGTGTCGGGCTGCGGGTAGCCCGGTGCGTCCAGCACGCGGTGTGCCAGTGCCTGCGGTCCTCGGCTGCGTCCTGCGCGGTGCCTGAGTCTGCCGGCAGTGCGACCACATGCGCTGTGCCGGGCTTGATCTCGTGGTCGCAACCGGGGCAGCGGTAGATCTTCGTCGCCCTCGCCGCCGGCACCGGCCGGACCTCGTAGTCGTTGCCGTCGGCGCCCACCTCGATGCGCCGGGGCGCAGGCAGCGGGTTCCGACTCGGCGCTTTCCGCCCCACCGCTCGCCGCCGCGCCATCAGAACAGCCTGAACTCGTCGCTGTCCATGCCGCGCATCTTATCGTAATCCAAAGTAAGACAACGGATCCCCCGATCCTCGGCCAAAGTGCGGGCCTGCGGCTTGATCTGCTGGGCCGCGAACACGCCCGCCACCGGGGCCAGCAGCGAGTCGCGGTTGAGCAGGTCGAGATAGCGGGTGAGCTGTTCGACCCCGTCGATCTCACCGCGACGCTTGATCTCCACGGCCACCGAACGGCCCTGCTCGTCACGACAGAGCAGGTCCACCGGGCCGATCGGGGTCATGTACTCGCGCCGAACCAACGTGTACCCGGAGCCGAGCAACTCGACGTGTTCGGCCAGCAGCGCCTGCAGGTGGGCCTCGACGCCGTCCTTGACCAGGCCGGGGTCGACACCCAGTTCGTGGCTGGAATCGTGCTCGATGTCCTCGACGGTGATACGGAGTTGTTCACCGGCCTTGTTCTCGACCACCCACACCGGCGCGGCCCCACCGTCGTCCTCGGTCAACCAGCACGGGGGGCTCATCCAGTTCAGTGGCTTGTAGGCCCGATCGTCGGCGTGCACGCTGACCGACCCGTCGGACTTGAACAACAGCAGTCGGCGAGCCGAGGGTAGATGAGCGGTGAGCCGACCGACATAGTCGACGGTGCACTGGGCGATCACGAGACGCACCCGAACCACCTTAAACGTCGAACAAAAGTCTTGACCCGACACGGTCGTTAGGCTGACGCCACGATGACGGCGAACCGGACGGCGGCACAGCGGCTGGGCCGTGTGCTGGAACGAGTGACCAAACAGAGTGGCAGGGTCGCGGTGACTCCCGAGTTCGGTTCGTGGATCCTCGGCCGCGTTTCCGAGAGCCAAGGCCGCCGCCGGGTGCGGATCCAGCTCATCCTGACCACATTCGTGGTGTTCGCCAACCTGGTCGGAATCGGCGTCGCGGCGCTGGTCGTCACCGTCGCATTCCCCACCCCCAGCGTGTTCGACCGCGACGTCGTCTGGATCACCGCGATCGTCGTTCCGATCTATCTGGCGACCGCGCTGGTGGTCGGGGTGTTCTGGGCGACGCTGCGGGTGATCAAGAACGTGCGGTGGGCGATCGAGGAGCGTCCCCCCACCCGCGAGGACCAGCGGAACACATTCCTGGCACCGTGGCGGCTGACCCGCGTCCTGTTGATCCTCTGGGGCGTCGGCACCATCCTCCTCACCACCCTCTACGGTCTGCAGGACACCGCCTACATCCCGAAGTGGCTACTGGGGGTCAGCTTCCCCGGCATCGTCGTCGCCGCGAGTTGTTATCTGTTCACCGAGTTCGCGCTGCGACCGGTCGCCGCCCAGGCGCTGGAGGCGGGTAAGCCGCCGCGGCGATTCGCCGAGGGCCTCATGGGCCGCACCATGCTGGTGTGGGCGCTGGGGTCGGGGGTGCCCGTGCTCGGCATCTTCCTCGCAGCCGCAATCACGTTGATCCAGCGCAACCTGACACCCACCCAGTTCACGGTCGCGGTGATGATCCTGGCGCTGTTCGCATTGCTCTTCGGGGCGATCCTGATGTGGATTCTGGCCTGGCTCACGGTGACCCCGGTGCGCGTCGTGCGGGCGGCCCTCAACCGGGTCGAGCGGGGAGACCTGGACACCAACCTGGTGGTCTTCGACGGCACAGAGCTGGGCCAGTTGCAGCGCGGGTTCAACTCGATGGTGCACGGGCTGCGGGAACGCGAACGGGTGCGCGATCTGTTCGGGCGTCACGTCGGCCGGGAGGTCGCCGCGCTGGCCGAGCAGGAACGACCCGAATTGGGCGGCGAAGAGCGCTATGCCGCAGTCGTCTTCGTCGACATCATCGGGTCGACCAAGCTGGTGACCAGCCTGCCGGCCGCGGAGGTCGTCGAACTGCTCAACCGGTTCTTCGCGGTGATCGTCGAGGAGGTCGACCGCCACCACGGACTGGTGAACAAGTTCGAGGGTGATGCCGTCCTGGCGGTCTTCGGCGCCCCGGTGTCGCTGCAGCATCCCGAGGACGAGTCACTGGCGGCGGCCCGGGCGATCAGCCGGCGGCTGTGTGAGGAGGTGCCCGAGTGTGAGGCGGGTATCGGCGTCGCCGCCGGACATGTCGTCGCCGGCAACGTCGGCGCATGGGAACGCTTCGAGTACACGGTCATCGGCGAACCCGTCAATGAGGCGGCCCGGCTGTGCGAACTGTCCAAGAACGAACCTTCGCGGCTGGTGGCATCGGGTGCGGTGGTGCGCAATGCCACCGAAACCGAAAGTGCGCATTGGACTCTCGGCGAGTCGGTGACACTGCGCGGATACGACGAGCCGATCCGGCTGGCCACCCCGGTCAGTGCGGACTGACGCGCCGATTGCGGTCCAGCCAGGACCGCGCTTCGTCGACGGCTGCGTCGACCGTGTGGAAGCACACCGCCTGCAGGTCGGGCTCGGAGCGGATGACGATGCCATCGGGGTCCACCAGGTAGCCGACCTTGCCGGCGGACCGTAGCGCGGAACTCATGCCCGACAGCAGCGCCCGTGCGGCGTCGTCGATGTCGTCGACGCGGGACACATCCAGAATCGCGACCTCGAAGTCGTCCCGGTCGCGGTCGGCCACGCGCAGCACCTGCTCTGCGCCGCTGAACAGCAGATCGCCGTGCGTCTCGTAGACCCGAATCCCGCGGCTGGGTTCATGCACGGCGCGCAGCGTTGACCGCGAATCGCGCGCCACCGTCAGGAAGTGCAGACCCAACTGCTCGGACAGGCTGCGGCACAACAGCACTCCGCGCACGCTGTTGCCCTTGTCGTCGAGCCGTGGCGAATACACCCCGATCCCGAGCTGTCCTGGCAGCACCGCGACGATCCCGCCGCCGACGCCGCTCTTGGCGGGCATTCCCACCGCGCTGACCCAATCGCCGGCAGCGTCGTACATCCCGCAGGTGACCATCACCGACAACGTCCGCCGAACCACCGCCGCGCTCAGCACCCGCCGGCCGGTCTGCGGGTTGACGCCGCCGCGGGCGAGCGTGGCGCCGATCTTTGCCAGGTCCGTCGACGTCACGCGCAGCGCGCACTGGCGGAAGTACACGTCGAGCACGTCGTCGGGATCGTCGGCGAGCACTCCGAGACTCTGCAGCATGTAGCCGATCGCGCGGTTGCGGCTGCCGGCAGCCTTCTCGGAGGCATAGACGTCGACGTCCAGTTCCAGACGGTGTCCGACGATCGCCGAGTAGAAGTCCCGGATCAGCGCGAACCTCTCGTCGGGCGAGGCGCCCGGCACCAGTGAGACCGCAGCGATGGCCCCGGCGTTGATCATCGGGTTCTTGGGCGTCTTCGTGATGTGGTCCACGCTGATCTCGTTGAACGCCTCGCCGGAGGGTTCCACGCCGATCTTCGCATCGACGGCGGCCACGCCGATACGCTCGAGCGCCAGCGCGTACGTCAACGGCTTGGAGATCGACTGAATGGTGAATTCGACTGATGCGTCCCCGGATTCATAGATGAAGCCGTCCGCCGACGACAGCGAGAGGCCGAATCCGCTCGGATCGACAGACGCCAGCTCAGGGATGTACTGGGCCAGCTCGCCATCGGCGACACCGGCGTGTTCGGCGCGGATTCCGTCGAGATAGCGCTGCACCAGTTCTGCCACAGCTCGGAGTATGTAGCTTGCACCCCACCTTTGTCATGCCCTGCGCCCTCCGGCTACCGGCGGGCCGGCCACACCGGCGCTCCGAGTTCGCGCGACACCGTGCGCGCCGCGTCGCGAAGCGCGTCGATTTCGGCGGGCTCCAGCGGCCACCTGGCAGCGGGAACCACCAGGCTGATCGCCCCGATCGCCTCCCCCGACGAATCGAATACCGCTGCAGCACAGGCACATTCGCCGATCACGGCTTCCTCGACCTCATGGGCTATGCCGGTGGTTCGCACCGAGTCGAGTTGGCCGGCCAGCACCTCGGGCGCGGTGATCGTCTCACCGGTCATGCTGCGCAACGGCCCCTGCGGGAGTCCACCGGAAGCGAACGCCAGCAACGCCTTGCCCAAAGCGCTGGCATGAGCCGGGATCACGATGCCGACCTCGGGCATCTGACGGGTTCCGTCAGGTCGGGGTTCGTGGGCGACGACGACGACCTCGTCGAACAGCAGCACCGCGGTGCGCACCGCACACCCGGTGCGCCGCGCCAGCCCCTCGGCCCAGATCGCCACCCGCGCACGCAGTTCAAGCGTCTCGAGGTAGACGTTGCCCAACCGCAGCGTCGCCGGACCCAGACGGTAACGGCCCGAATCGAGTTCCTGCTGCACCATTCCGTGCGCGAGCAGGGTGCGGATCAGTCCGTGCACTGTCGACGGCGCAAGATCGATCGCGGCCGCGATCTCCCCCAGGCTCATCCGGCGCCCGCCCTGCAACACAGTGAGGATGCGTAGCGCCCGGTCGACCGCCTGGATCATCTGCTCCCACTTTCGTTGCGCGCACCCCTTGTGCCCCTCGAAGCATAAGCGTATGGTCCAGATCACATTCGACATTATCGAATGCAATCCGATATCGCCGATAGCGAGTCGGGCGGGACCCTCCGGCGGCATTCGTACAACTCACAAGGAGCAAGCATGGACGAGCCCTCACTCCCGCAGAAGCTCGTAGCCGAAGCCCTCGGCACCGCCTTTCTGGTGTTCGTCGGCGTCGGTGCCGTACCAGCCACCCTGATCGTCAACGGCGACGCCCCGTTCACGATGGCGGACCTGGGGATGATCTCCTTCGCGTTCGCCACCATCGTGGTCGCCACCATCTACGCCCTGGGCCACATCTCGGGCAACCACATCAACCCCGCGGTCACCGTCGGACTGGCGGTCACCGGCAACTTCCCGTGGTCGCGGGTGCCCGCCTACATCGGCGCGCAGGTTGTCGGCGCCGTTGCCGGCGCGGCCGCGATCATCGGTGTGCTCGGGATGGCGGCCAGCGACGTCGGCCTCGGCGTCGCCGCCTACTCCAGCGAAACCCCATCGATCCAGGCCTTTTTCGCCGAGTTCGTGGGTACGTTCATTCTTGTGTTCACCGTGTTCGGCGTGATCCACCGCAAGGCTTCCGCCGGGTTCGCCGGAGTGGCGATCGGCCTGGTGGTCTTCGCCGCGATCATCCCCGTCGCCCCCACCACCGGAGCCGCGATCAATCCTGCCCGCACCTTCGGACCGATGTTCGTCCAGCAACTCGCCGGCGGGCAGGTCTCGTGGAGTCAGCTTCCGGTCTACCTCGGCGCGGAGTTCCTCGCCGGCATCCTCGCCGCCGTGACCTACGTCGCGATCTCCCGTACCCGGGCCGACTCCGCACCGGAAAGCCCGGTCGCCGCACCCGCCGATTCCACCCCCCAGACCACCAGCGCAGCCTGAGGAGACAACCCCGTGAAGAAACTCATCAACGACCCCGGCGACGTCGTCGCAGAAGCACTGCACGGCATGGCGCTCGCCCACCCGGAACTGCGAATCGACCACACCCACCGGATCATCTATCGCGGTGATGCCCCGGTGCCCGGCAAGGTCGCGCTCATCTCCGGAGGTGGTTCGGGCCACGAACCGCTGCACGGCGGCTTTGTCGGCGCCGGCATGTTGGACGCGGCGTGCGCCGGCGAGGTCTTCACCTCACCGGTACCCGATCAGATGCTGGAGGCGACCAAGACCGTCGACGGCGGCGCCGGGGTCCTGCACATCGTCAAGAACTACACCGGTGACGTGATGAACTTCGAGATGGCCGCCGAACTCGCGCAGGCCGAGGGCATCGACGTCGAGTCGGTGATCGTCGACGACGACGTCGCCGTACAGGACAGCACCTACACCGCCGGGCGCCGCGGCGTCGGCGCCACGGTGCTGGTGGAGAAACTGGCGGGGGCCGCGGCCGATCAGGGACGCAGCCTGGCCGAGGTGGTCGGGGTCGCCCGGCGGGTCGACGAGTCGGCGCGCAGTATGGGGGTGGCGCTCACGTCGTGCACAGTGCCCGCTGTCGGTCATCCGACCTTCGATCTACCCGACAACGAGATGGAGCTCGGCATCGGGATCCACGGGGAACCGGGCAGGCAGCGACTGCCGATGCAGCCGGCCCGAGCAGTCGCCGAGTTGTTGCTCGAGCCGATCCTCGCCGACCTCGACTTCGCGTCGGATGCCGCCGGCGGCGGTGTCATTCTGTTCGTCAACAGCATGGGAGCCACGCCGCCGCTCGAGCTGTACGTGATGTACTCCGAGATCGCCGCGATTCTCGACAAGGCCGGGGTGTCAGTGGTGCGCTCACTGGTCGGGCCCTACATCACCAGCCTCGACATGGCGGGTTGCTCGGTGACGCTGCTGCGCACCGACGACGATCTGCTGGGTCTGTGGGACCACCCGGTCAACACGCCGGCGCTGCGGAAAGGCTGCTGATGAGCACCGACCAGACCATCGACGTCGCCCTGGTCACCGAATGGCTGCGCGAGTTCGCCCGGGTGATCACCGAGAACGCGCAGTATCTCAGCGATCTCGACGCCGCCATCGGTGACGCCGACCACGGCATCAACATGGACCGCGGCATGACCGCCGTGATCGCGGCCGTCGACGAAGCCCCGCCCACCGACCTTCCGGCGCTGTTCAAGAAGGTCGGCATGACGTTGGTCAGTTCGGTCGGTGGCGCCAGCGGACCGCTGTACGGCACGCTCTTCCTTCGGATGGCCCCGGCGTTCGGTGCGGATACCGCGGGCGCCGCCGAGTTCGCCAAGGCACTGCGCGCCGGAGTCGACGGTGTGGTCGCGCGCGGGCGCGCCGAGGCCGGCGACAAGACGATGTTCGACGCGCTGGCGCCGGCACTGGACGCGCTCGAGGGTGCGCTGGCATCCGGCGACGGTCTCGCCCCCGCGCTGCGGGCAGCCGCATCGGCCGCCGAGCAAGGACGCGACGCCACCGAATCCATGGTCGCGCGCAAGGGCAGAGCCAGCTATCTGGGACAGCGCAGCGTCGGGCACATCGATCCGGGCGCCACCTCCTCGGCGATGCTGATCACCGCGGCGGCAACGGCATTCGGAGCAGGCGGATGAGCGCCACCGGGCTGGTCGGGCTCGTCATCGTCTCGCATAGCCGGGCGCTGGCCCGCGCGGCCGTGGGGCTCGCTCAGGAGATGGTGCACGGCAAGCAGCTGAAGATCACCATCGCCGCCGGGCTCGACGACACGACGTTCGGCACCGACGCCACCCAGATCGTCGAAGCCATCACCGCCGCTGATCAGGGCGCCGGCGTGGTGGTGCTGATGGACCTCGGAAGTGCGGTGCTCTCCGCAGAACTCGCACTCGATCTGCTCGACGACGAACTTCGCGGGCGGGTGGTGCTGTGCCCCGCTCCGCTGGTCGAGGGGTTGGTCGTCGCAGCCGTCGCGGCGGCCGGGGGCGCCACCATCGACGAAGTGGTGGCCGAGGCGGCCGGCGCGCTGGCCGGCAAGATCGGCCATCTCGATCCGGCACCCGCAGCGGCGGTGTCCGCGGACGCCCCCGCCGGAGCCGACGAACTGACCGGCCAGTTCGTCGTCACCAATCCGCACGGGCTCCATGCCAGGCCCGCCGCCCGGCTCGTTCAGGAGGCACGCAAGCGCGATGCCCGGGTTTCGATCCGCAACCGCTCGACCGACTCGGAATGGGTTGCAGCAGGCAGTCTGTCGAAGATCGCGACGCTGGGGGTGCGAAGCGGTCACGAGGTCGAGGTGCGCGTCTCCGGCAGCCAGGCCGCGGAGGCGTTGGACCATGTCCTGGCGTTGGCGGCCCGACACTTCGACGAGCCGCTGACCGAGCCGCCCGTCGCCGCCGAGCCGGTCGGCACGCGCCAGGGTCCGATCGGCGCGGCCCCCGGTCTGGGCATCGGGCCGGCCCGGTCGGCGCGGCTGCGGCCGATCGCGATTCCGGACACCGCCGCCGAAGACCCCGCCACCGAATGGCGACGGGTGAGCAAGGCCATCGCCGGTGTTCGGCGTGCCATCGGCCAGCTGCGCACCCATACCGCGCGCGAGGTCGGCGAGACCGAGGCGTCGATCTTCGACGCCCACCAATTGCTGCTCGATGACACCGAGTTGCTCGACGGTGTCCGCGCCCGCATCGACGCCGGCGGCTCAGCGGTAGCGGCGTGGTCGCAGACTGTGGCCGCGCTGGCCGCCGAGTTCACGGCGCTGCCCGATCCCTATTTGAGGGCACGAGCCGAGGACGTCACCGCGGTGGGTGACCAGGTGCTGCGGGCCATGCTCGGCTCGGCGACCTCGACAGTGGACACCACCGGGGTCCTCATCGCCGCCGACCTCACCCCGGCCGAAGCCGCCGAGCTGGTACCCGAACAGGTGGCCGCCGTGGTTCTGGCCTTCGGTAGCCCGCATGCCCACAACGTCATCCTGCTGCGCGCCAAGGGAATCCCTGCCGTCGTCGGCGCCGGACCGGCCGCACTGCACATCGCCGAAGGCACCGTGGTGGCGGTGGACGGCACCAGCGGCGAGGTCATCGTCGACCCACCCGACGATCTCCGCCGCCGCTTCGGTGACCGGGTCGCGGCGCTGGCACGTCGGCAGAGCACGGCCAGGGCGCGGGCGGCCGAACCGGCGATCACCACCGATGGAAGGGTGGTGCGGGTAGGGGCGAATCTCGGTTCGGTGGACGACGCCAGGGCGGCGGTGGCCGCCGGCGCCGACTTCGCGGGCCTGATCCGCACCGAGTTCCTGTTCCTCGGCCGGCCCGATGCGCCGGATGTCGAGGAACAGACCGCGGTGTACCGCAAGATCGCCGAATCGATGGACGGTAGACGAATCACGCTGCGCACCTTGGACGTCGGCGGTGACAAACCGTTGGAGTTCCTGCCGACGCCTGCAGAGGCCAACCCGTTTCTCGGGGTGCGCGGTATCCGGCTGTCCCTGCAGCATCGGCAACTGTTGACCGACCAACTACTGGCCATGGCCCGGGTGGCACACCAGACACCGGTCAGCGTGATGTTTCCGATGGTGAGCACGCTCGACGAGTTGTTCGCCGCCCGCGGTCTCCTCGACGAAGCGCTGGCCGCGACCGGGCGTGGGCGCCCGCAGGATCTGCAGGTCGGGATGATGGTGGAGGTGCCGGCCGCGGCACTCAAAGCCGCGGCGTTCGCACGGCATGTGGATTTCTTCTCGATCGGCACCAACGACCTCACCCAGTACGCGCTGGCCGCCGACCGCAACAACGAGGCGGTCGCGGCGATCGGCGACACCTTCGACCCCGGCCTGCTGGCGCTGATCCGCAGCACCTGCCAGGGTGCCGCCGGCCAGGCCTCGGTATCGGTGTGCGGTGAGTTCGCCGCCGACGAGCGCGCCGCCGGGTTGCTGGTCGGGTTGGGCGTCGAGGCGTTGTCGGTGTCCCCGCCGGCCATCGCGTCGACCAAGGAAGCGGTGCGGGCAGTGGACAGTCGGAACGCGGCCGTCGCGGCCACGGCGGCACTGTCGGCCGACAGCGCGTCCGCGGTGCGGGAGCAGCTGAATCCCGGGTAGAAAGAACCATGGCCGGTTCCGACGCGCACTTCTACCGGGCGGAAGACGGTTCGGGACTTCCGCACGACCCGCTCAACGCGATCATCGGCCCTCGGCCGATCGGCTGGATCTCGTCGCTCAGCGCCACGGGAGCACCCAACCTCGCCCCCTACAGCTTCTTCAACGCGTTCAACTACAGGCCGCCGATCATCGGCTTCGCCTCTATCGGCTGGAAGGACACCGTTTCGAACATCGACGCCACCGGCGAGTTCGTGTGGAACCTCGCCACCCGTCCGCTGGCCGCAGCGATGAACGAGACATCGGCCTCGATTCCACCCGACGCCGACGAGTTCGTCCGTAGTGGACTGACCCCGGTGCCCGCCAAAGTCATTGTGGGACAGCGGGTGCTCGAATCTCCGGTCAACTTCGAGTGCAAACTCACCCAGATGGTTCAGCTGAGCAGCATCGACGGCAGCGCCGTCTCCACGTGGCTGGTCCTCGGCCAAGTGGTCGCCGTTCACATCGATCAACAGTTCTTGGTCGACGGTGTCTACGACACGGCGGCCGCGCAACCCATCCTGCGCGCGGGTGGACTCGGCAACTACGCCGAGGTGCTGCCCGAGACGATGTTCACGATGATCCGACCCGACGACCGCTAGCGTGTGCCGCGCCGTCGAGGCCGTGGCTTCGCGGGGCGGGGATCGGACGGGCACATCTGGGCAATGCCAGCGTGCATGTTCCTGGCCATCGATGTCGCTTTTCCGCCAGTGATGTCGGTGCCCACGTGTAAGTGTCAATGTCATGCACACCGACTTCGACCGCTGCTACCGGGCCGTCCAGGCCAAGGACGCGAGGTTCGACGGTTGGTTCGTCACCGCTGTGCTCACCACCAAGATCTATTGTCGGCCCAGCTGCCCGGTGCGGCCGCCGTTCGCCCGCAACATCTGTTTTCATCCCACCGCGGCCTCGGCCCAGCGGGCCGGCTTCCGGGCCTGTAAGCGGTGTCGGCCGGATGCCTCCCCCGGCTCACCCGAGTGGAACGTGCGCGGTGACGTCGTGGCCCGTGCGATGCGGCTGATCGCCGACGGCACCGTCGACCGGGACGGCGTCACGGGTCTGGCGGCCCGGCTGGGGTACACGGTGCGCCAGCTCGAACGCCTCATGCACGCTGAGGTGGGGGCGGCGCCGCTGGCGCTGGCCCGGGCACAGCGGGCCCAGATGGCACGGGTGCTCATCGAGACCACCGAGATGCCGTTCAGCGACGTCGCCTTCGCGGCCGGGTTCTCCAGCATCCGCCAGTTCAACGACACCCTGCGCACGGTGTGCGACCTGACACCGACGTCGCTACGCGCAAGAGCGAGAGCCCGTTTCGGCGGCGACGACACTCTCGGCACCGGCGTGATGACGCTGCGGCTGCCGGTGCGGACTCCGTTCGCCTATGAAGGACTGTTCGGCCATCTGGCGGCATCGACCGTGCCCGGCGTCGAGGAGGTGCGCGACGGCACGTATCGGCGGACGCTGGGCCTGCCGCACGGCACCGGGATCGTGAGCCTGCAGCCCCATCCGGACCATGTCCGGTGCCGGCTTGTGGTCGACGACTTTCGTGACGTGTCCGCTGCCATCGCCCGGTGCCGACGGCTGCTGGATCTGGACGCCGATCCCGAGGCCATCGTGGCGGCGCTCGGCGCCGACGAGGAGCTCGGCACGTTGGTCGCCAAGGCGCCCGGCCAGCGTATTCCCCGCACGGTCGACGAGCACGAGCTCGCCCTGCGGGTCGTCCTCGGTCAGCAGGTGTCGATGGCGGCGGCGCGCACCCACGCCAGACGTATCGTGGCGGCCTACGGTCGTCCGATCAAGGACGCCGAAGGCCAGTTGACCCATGTGTTCCCCACTGTCGCAGACCTTTCGGACATCGACGAGCGGCTTCTGGCTTTTCCGAGGGCCAGGCGGCGCACGCTGACAGCGCTGGTCACCGCGTTGCAGGATGGAGAGGTCGTGCTCGACTCCGGATGTGATTGGACGCTGGCACGCGAACAGCTCCTCAGACTTCCCGGCATCGGTCCCTGGACCGCGGAGATGGTCGCCATGCGCGGCCTCGGCGATCCGGACGCGTTCCCGGCCACCGATCTGGGGGTGGTGGCGGCGGCGCGTCAGCTCGGGTTGCCGACGGCGCCGAAGGATCTGATGGAGCGCAGCAACCGATGGCAGCCGTGGCGTTCCTACGCCACCCAACATCTCTGGACCGCACTCGACCACGCCGTGAACCAATGGCCACCGAAGGAGAAATGATGGAACCTATCCGATACCGCACCATGGACAGTCCGGTCGGCACGCTGACGCTCGCCGGCGTGGACGGGCGGCTACGGCACCTGCGCATGGTGGATCAGACCTATGAACCCAACCGCGTCGGATGGGAGCGTGACGACAGTGCGTTCGCCGAGGCCGTCCTTCAGCTCGAGGAGTACTTCAACGGAGCACGGACAGAGTTCGAGCTGGAGCTGGACCTCGTGGGCACTGCGTTTCAGCGCCGCGTATGGGCGGCACTGATGACGATCCCGTATGGAGAGACACGGTCATACGGCCAGATCGCCAAGCAGCTCGACGCCCCGGGCGCCTTCCGGGCCGTCGGACTCGCCAACGGCCACAACCCGATCGGCATCGTCGTGCCATGCCATCGCGTCATCGGGGCGAACGGAAGCCTCACCGGATATGGCGGCGGCCTCGAAAGAAAAAAGGCACTTCTCGACATGGAGAAGCAGAAAGTCGCACCTGTGGCGACGCTGTTCGACTGAACCAGAATAGGTACAGAAATGCCTTTGCCCCCCAATAGAATTGGGGGGCAAAGGACTTAAAATGTGTTCGGCGGTGTCCTACTTTTCCACCCGTGTGGGTAGTATCATCGGCGCTGGCAGGCTTAGCTTCCGGGTTCGGGATGGGTCCGGGCGTTTCCCTGCCGCTATGGACCGCCGTAACTTTATTCACTCGTTTTTGAGTGCCACCCCTGGTGTTGTGGGGTGGGGGTGTTTTTTGGTGGTGGGGTGTGAATCGTGGTTGATTCTTGTGTGGTGTGGTTGCGAGGTTTTGTTGTTGTTGTAAGTTTTCGGCCGGTTAGTGCCAGTTCCCTGCGCCTATTGCTAGGTGTGTAGGTCTGGTCTATCGATCCCGTGGTCTGCGGGGGGCCTTATCCCACTTAATGGGTGAGAAGCCTGGTCTTGGAGGGGGTTTCCCGCTTAGATGCTTTCAGCGGTTATCCTGTCCGAACGTGGCTATCCAGCGGTGCCCCTGGTGGGACAACTGGTGTACCAGAGGTTCGTCCGTCCCGGTCCTCTCGTACTAGGGACAGGTTTCCTCAAGCTTCTGACGCGCGCGGCGGATAGAGACCGAACTGTCTCACGACGTTCTAAACCCAGCTCGCGTGCCGCTTTAATGGGCGAACAGCCCAACCCTTGGGACCTGCTCCAGCCCCAGGATGCGACGAGCCGACATCGAGGTGCCAAACCATCCCGTCGATATGGACTCTTGGGGAAGATCAGCCTGTTATCCCCGGGGTACCTTTTATCCGTTGAGCGACACCCCTTCCACTCGGGGGTGCCGGATCACTAGTCCCGACTTTCGTCCCTGCTTGACATGTACGTCTCGCAGTCAAGCTCCCTTGTGCACTTACACTCAACACCTGATTGCCGTCCAGGTTGAGGGAACCTTTGGGCGCCTCCGTTACTTTTTAGGAGGCAACCGCCCCAGTTAAACTACCCGCCAGGCACTGTCCCTGAACCGGATATACGGTTCGAGGTTAGAGGCCCAATACGATCAGAGTGGTATTTCAACAACGACTCCACAACCACTGGCGTGGCCGCTTCACAGTCTCCCACCTATCCTACACAAACCGTATCGAGCACCAATACCAAGTTGTAGTGAAGGTCCCGGGGTCTTTTCGTCCTGCCGCGCGTAACGAGCATCTTTACTCGTAATGCAATTTCGCCGAGTCTATGGTTGAGACAGTTGAGAAGTCGTTACGCCATTCGTGCAGGTCGGAACTTACCCGACAAGGAATTTCGCTACCTTAGGATGGTTATAGTTACCACCGCCGTTTACTGGGGCTTAAATTCTCCGCTTCACCCCGAGGGGTTAACGGGTCCTCTTAACCTTCCAGCACCGGGCAGGCGTCAGTCCGTATACATCGTCTTGCGACTTCGCACGGACCTGTGTTTTTAGTAAACAGTCGCTTCTCACTGGTTTGTGCCACCCCCCACCGCTGCCCACCGCAAGGGTGTTGACGGTACGGGGGTCCCCCTTCTCCCGAAGTTACGGGGGCATTTTGCCGAGTTCCTTAACCATAGTTCACTCGTACGCCTTGGTATTCTCTACCTGACCACCTGTGTTGGTTTGGGGTACGGGCCGTGTGTGTGCTCGCTAGAGGCTTTTCTCGACAGCTTAGGATCACCGAATTCGCCTCAATCGGCTATGCATCACCTCTCAGACACATGAACGACGGATTTATCTATCGTTCGTCCTACAGGTTTACCCCAGTATTACCACTGACTGGTACGGCTACCTTCCTGCGTCACCCCATCGCTTGACTACTACCACCGAAGGTTCCGCGCAGCCCCAGAAACCGTCACCCCGAAGGGATCAGTGTCTCTGGTTTTGGGCGGTTAGTACCGGTGATTCGTCAGGGACGCCCACACACGGGTACGGGAATATCAACCCGTTGTCCATCGACTACGCCTGTCGGCCTCGCCTTAGGTCCCGACTCACCCTGGGCGGACTGGCCTGGCCCAGGAACCCTTGGTCTTTCGGCGGGCAAGGTTCTCACTTGCCTAATCGCTACTCATGCCTGCATTCTCACTCCCACACCCTCCACCACTAGATCACTCTGTGGCTTCACCGGATGCAGGACGCTCCCCTACCCAGCCAAACAAGTTTGGCTGCCGCGGCTTCGGCGGTGTGCTTGAGCCCCGCTACATTATCGGCGCACAATCACTTGACCAGTGAGCTATTACGCACTCTTTCAAGGGTGGCTGCTTCTAAGCCAACCTCCTGGTTGTCTCTGCGACTGCACATCCTTTTCCACTTAGCACACGCTTAGGGGCCTTAGCCGGCGATCTGGGCTGTTTCCCTCTCGACGCACGGAGCTTATCCCCCGCCGTCTCACTGCCGCATTACACCGTGTCGGCATTCGGAGTTTGGCTGACGTCAGTAACCTTGTGAGGCCCATCGGCCATCCAGTAGCTCTACCTCCGACACGAACACTGCGACGCTGCACCTAAATGCATTTCGGGGAGAACCAGCTATCACGGAGTTTGATTGGCCTTTCACCCCTACCCACAGCTCATCCCCTCAGTCTTCAACCTAAGTGGGTTCGGGCCTCCACAACATCTTACTGCTGCTTCACCCTGGCCATGGGTAGATCACTCCGCTTCGGGTCCAGAACACACCACTACACCAACCCCTACGGATCGGATACGCCCTATTCAGACTCGCTTTCGCTACGGCTACCCCACACGGGTTAACCTCGCGACATGTCCCTGACTCGCAGGCTCATTCTTCAAAAGGCACGCCATCACCCCACCACGAAGGAGGGCTCTGACGGATTGTAAGCGCACGGTTTCAGGTACTATTTCACTCCCCTCCCGGGGTACTTTTCACCATTCCCTCACGGTACTAATCCGCTATCGGTCACTGAGAAGTATTCAGGCTTACCGGGTGGTCCCGGCAGATTCACAGCAGATTCCACGGGCCCGCTGCTACTCGGGGACACCGTCACAACAGAGAACATGTTTTCGTCTACGGGGCTCTCACCCACTACGGCAGACCATCCCAGGCCACTTCAACTAACACGAACCTTTATCACTGTTGCCCAGACCGGCAGATCTGAGAAGACGAACCCCACAACACCGCACACACAACCCCTGCCGGGTATCACATGCACACGGTTTAGCCATCCTCCGCTTTCGCTCGCCACTACTCACGGAATCACTTTTGTTTTCTCTTCCTACGGGTACTGAGATGTTTCACTTCCCCGCGTTCCCCCCCGCACCCTATGTATTCAGGTACGGGTGACACGACATCACTCGCGCCGGGTTTCCCCATTCGGACATCCTCGGATCCACGCTCGGTTGGCAGCTCCCCGAGGCATATCGCAGCCTCCCACGTCCTTCATCGGCTCTCAGTGCCAAGGCATCCACCATGCGCCCTTAAACACTTACAACACAAAACCAAAAAAATGAGTCATCACCCACACACACCCCAACCCCTCCAAAGAAGGAGCCAGACCATGCGCGGGTATCAGAAAAATTTGCATTACACCAAACACACAAGCCACAAAACCTGTGCGTTCAGATGCTCGCAACCACTATCCACAAATCAAACACCACACCCCACCACCAAAGCAGGGCAACAACACTCCGACTCCACCAACGTGAAGCCACCCCGAAGGGCACGGGCTTGTTGTCTCAAAGCCCAATAGTGTGTCCGGCAGCCATTTTCGACCAGGAATACCACCCCCCCAAAAAAGGGGGGCCGTCCCGACCCGGTCAGTTGCTTGTTTTATCTCGCTTTATGCACCAGACCCCCACCCACTACAGGCGAAGGCCATCCACAGAATCGCCCAGAACTCGGTGAACCGCGATATGCGGGCCGGCCTGAGTCTTGTGGTGCTCCTTAGAAAGGAGGTGATCCAGCCGCACCTTCCGGTACGGCTACCTTGTTACGACTTCGTCCCAATCGCCGATCCCACCTTCGACGGCTCCCTCCCACAAGGGGTTAGGCCACCGGCTTCGGGTGTTACCGACTTTCATGACGTGACGGGCGGTGTGTACAAGGCCCGGGAACGTATTCACCGCAGCGTTGCTGATCTGCGATTACTAGCGACTCCGACTTCACGGGGTCGAGTTGCAGACCCCGATCCGAACTGAGACCGGCTTTGAAAGGATTCGCTCCACCTCACGGCATCGCAGCCCTTTGTACCGGCCATTGTAGCATGTGTGAAGCCCTGGACATAAGGGGCATGATGACTTGACGTCATCCCCACCTTCCTCCGAGTTGACCCCGGCAGTCTCTCACGAGTCCCCACCATAACGTGCTGGCAACATGAGACAAGGGTTGCGCTCGTTGCGGGACTTAACCCAACATCTCACGACACGAGCTGACGACAGCCATGCACCACCTGCACACAGGCCACAAGGGAACCGATATCTCTACCGGCGTCCTGTGCATGTCAAACCCAGGTAAGGTTCTTCGCGTTGCATCGAATTAATCCACATGCTCCGCCGCTTGTGCGGGCCCCCGTCAATTTCTTTGAGTTTTAGCCTTGCGGCCGTACTCCCCAGGCGGGGTACTTAATGCGTTAGCTACGGCACGGATCCCAAGGAAGGAAACCCACACCTAGTACCCACCGTTTACGGCGTGGACTACCAGGGTATCTAATCCTGTTCGCTCCCCACGCTTTCGCTCCTCAGCGTCAGTTACTGCCCAGAGACCCGCCTTCGCCACCGGTGTTCCTCCTGATATCTGCGCATTCCACCGCTACACCAGGAATTCCAGTCTCCCCTGCAGTACTCCAGTCTGCCCGTATCGCCCGCACGCCCACAGTTAAGCTGTGAGTTTTCACGAACAACGCGACAAACCACCTACGAGCTCTTTACGCCCAGTAATTCCGGACAACGCTCGGACCCTACGTATTACCGCGGCTGCTGGCACGTAGTTGGCCGGTCCTTCTTCTGCAGGTACCGTCACTTGCGCTTCGTCCCTACTGAAAGAGGTTTACAACCCGAAGGCCGTCATCCCTCACGCGGCGTCGCTGCATCAGGCTTGCGCCCATTGTGCAATATTCCCCACTGCTGCCTCCCGTAGGAGTCTGGGCCGTATCTCAGTCCCAGTGTGGCCGGTCACCCTCTCAGGCCGGCTACCCGTCGTCGCCTTGGTAAGCCATAACCTCACCAACAAGCTGATAGGCCGCGGGCCCATCCCACACCGCAAAAGCTTTCCCCCACCAGTCATGCAACCAGCAGGAAATATTCGGTATTAGACCCAGTTTCCCAGGCTTATCCCAAAGTGCAGGGCAGATCACCCACGTGTTACTCACCCGTTCGCCACTCGAGTACCCCGAAGGGCCTTTCCGTTCGACTTGCATGTGTTAAGCACGCCGCCAGCGTTCGTCCTGAGCCAGAATCAAACTCTCCAAACAAAAACTTCTCGCACCCAAAAGCACAAGCAGAATTCGAATCAGAACAAGCCTGACCTAACAAAAAGACACCAAAAACTGGCATCAAAAACAGTCACACCCCCAAACGGGAAAATGCAGGCATGACCAAAAAACAAACAAAAACCACCAAACACACTATTGAGTTCTCAAACAACACACCCG
>NZ_CACSIP010000017.1 GCF_902705885.1 Mycolicibacterium austroafricanum
GCGGGGGCTCCATCGGCGGTGCGAGCAGCGGGTCGGCGGCGGGTGGCTCGTTGGCCGGCATGGGCAGGAACATGTGGTTCGTGAACTGGTCCTGATAGGCGCCGCCGCCACCGACCTTCACCCCGCCGCCTTCACCGGAGGACACCGCAGTGCCGTCGGGCAGCGTCACGGCGGTGTGCCCGCTGTTCCAGCCGACCACCAGCGCGCCCGGTTGTGACCCGTGTTGGAAGCCGCGGGCGAGCAGTGCGCTTTCGATGTTGCCGGTGTGGAATCGGTCTCCGTAGACGGGTCTGCCGGTCGCGGCGTTGGTCACCCACGACACCAAGCCGGAGCAGTCCGTCCCCGCTGGGCTGTCACCACCGGTGACGTACGGCGTGCCCGACACTTGGTTGACAAGCGTCAAGAGTGTTGCGAGAGCAAACATGCGACGGGACATTAACAGCGGGTCTCTAAAACGACCAAAATCTGTGACGGCATTCACAATTGACTCAGCTGTGACGAGTGACTCACGAAAACCGTTGCGCTAGGACTTCATTGACCGGCTGCGGCGCCCATCGCCGATAGACAGTCAAAATGCTTGAGCTGCAACTAGTTTCGAACTTCAGCGGACAGTGGAAATGGCCGCTGCCAGCGTCCGCGCGCGCCGTTCAGGGGTGTGGGGCGCGGCGGTCCACCACAGCGGATCAGGCCCGATCAGCCACGGGCCAAGAGCAGCGGGATCATCTGCTCGGCCGCGGTGAGCGACCCGTGCTGTCCTACCAGCGAAGATTCGACCGGCTCAGCGGTGCGACGCAGCATCCCCGACGAACCCTTGGCGGCAGCGACCACATCCCCGATCCGCGGCCGGACGTCGTCGGCGATCCGGTCACCGAACCACCCGGCGGCGATGGCCTGGTCTCGGCTCACGACCCAGGCTCGATCGGCGAGAACTTCGCGCCACAACGCCAGCACGTCCTCGACCGCCCCGGCGCGGGTGTAGAGATGACGGGCACGCACCTCTCCGCCGACCTCCTCCACGCCGTCGCGAAGCGATTCGGTGGCGTCGAGGTCGACCACCTCGGTCTCGTCGAGCGACACCATCCCGTGATCGGCGACCACGGCGAGCAAGCCGCCACTCGGCAGGTTCTCGATGATGGACTCGACCAGCGTGTCGACCTGCCGCAGTTGCATGCGCCATGCCGGTGAACCGGGTCCGTGGAGGTGGCCCACCAAGTCGAGGTCGGCGTGATAGCCGTAGCAGAATCCGCCGTCAGCGATCGCCGTCCGCACGGTGGCCGCCAGATCCCCGAGGGCGTGCACGCCGATGTAGCGACCACCCCGCAACACCGCGCGGGTCAGACCCGATCCGGTGAACTGGGCACCTGAGACCACGCTGACGCGCACGCCGGTGGCGGCGGCCCGCTCGAACACCGTCGAGCGGGGTTGCACCGCTTCGGGGACCAGCCGATCACGCAGATCCTCACCCCAGGGGTGCGGACGCCACCGCAACGCATTGATGACCCCGATGTCGGGCATCCGGAAGGTCATCCCGACCATTCCGTGCTCGCCGGACCGGCATGCTGTCCCCACCGAGGCCAGACCTGCCGCCGTGGTGGAGGGGAAGCCGACCTGCAGTGTCGGCCCGCGCAGGCCGGCGAGCACCGGGGCGTCGGCCGAACAGGCGTCCAGAAGCTCCGCGCCCAGCCCGTCGATGAGCAGTACGCAGGCTCCGCCGACGTCGGCGGCCAGCGGGATGCGCGGCTCGAACTCGGCGACCCCCATCGCGGCCAGTACCGAGGGCACCACATCGGCCAGATGGGGGACTGTGGAATCGGGGCGTGGCAGTTCCATGTCAGAACTGAGGCAGCCGAACCACCTGCACGAAGAACTCATCGATCTGGCGTACCGCGTTCATGAACTGGTCGAGGTCGACCGGCTTGGTCACGTAGGCGTTGGCGTGCAACTTGTAGCTGCGCAGAATGTCCTCTTCTGCCGACGACGTGGTCAGCACCACCACCGGGATGTGGCTGAGATCCGGATCGGACTTGATCTGCTCCAGCAGCTGCCGCCCGTCGTACTTCGGCAGGTTCAGATCGAGCAGAACGAGGTCCGGGCGGGGGGCGCCCTCGTAGGCGCCGCGCCGGTAGAGGAAGTCCAGCCCCTCCTCGCCATCGTGAGCGACATGCAGGTTGTTCTTGATCTTGTTGTGCTCGAAGGCTTCCCGCGTGATCAGTTCGTCTCCCGGGTCGTCCTCGATCAGCAGGACGTCGATGGCGCGCTCAGCCGGTGTCATGTGGGGAATCCTTCCAGTACTGGGGTCTCGGTGTCAGCGGTTGCGACTGGGAGGGTGAAGCGGAAGCGGGTGCCTTCGGTGTAGGAAGTGTCGATCCAGATGGTGCCACCGTGGTGCTCCACGATCTTCTTGCACAGCGCCAGCCCGATGCCCGTGCCGCTGTAGGCGTCGCGTCCGTGCAACCGTTGGAAGATGACGAAGACCTTGTCAACGAACTCCGGTGGAATGCCGATCCCGTTGTCCGCCAACGAGAACAACCAGTTCTGACCTTCTCCCTCAGTGTCCTCGCGGTATTCGATGACGATGCGCGGGACCTCGTCTTCGCGGCGGAACTTCATGGCGTTGCCGACGAGGTTCTGCCACAGCATCGCCAAGAGCGTGGGGTCGCCCTTGATCGTCGGCAGGCCGTCCGGAGGACGCTCGATCACCGCGCCCGTCTCCTCGACGGACGTGGCCAGATTCGACAGCGCGGCGTCCAGCGTGGCGTCCAGGTCGACGTCGGTCTCGGTGGCGTTGAGCCGGCCGACCCGCGAGAAGGTGAGCAGGTCGTTGATCAGCACCTGCATCCGCTTGGCCCCGTCGACCGCAAAACCGATGTACTCGATCCCGCGCTCGTCGAGTTGGTCACCGTAGCGCTTCTCGAGCAGCTGGCAGAACGACGTGACCTTACGCAGCGGCTCCTGCAGATCGTGGGATGCGACATAAGCGAACTGCTCGAGTTCGGCGTTGGACCGCCGGAGCTCGTCGGCTTGGACATCGAGCGCCTCGGTCGCCGCCTGCGACGCCTCGAGTTCCTCGACGATCTGCTCGCGCATCTCGTCCACATCGAGGGCGATGCCCCGGATGTCCTTGGGGCCCATCGGATGAATCGGTTCACCGAAGTTCCCGCGTGCGATACGACGGCACGACATCGCCAGCGCGTTCAGCGGTCGCAACACTGCCTGGCGCAGCAGCACAGCCAACAACAACATCGTCGCCACGAAGGCGCCCAGCATCGCCACCAGCACGCCGTTGCGCCAGGAGCGGATCTGTTCGAGCTCCGCGATACCGTCGCTGCGGGCCTTCTCCAGACCATCGTTCTGAACATCGAAAAGTGTGCGCAGACGGTCGAATTCAGCTTTGCCGAGCGCACGGGACTCCTCGGCGATGACGGTGACGTCACCCGACCGGACGGCAGCTATCAGTGGCTCGGCATACGACGCGCGCCAGGACCCGGAGGCCTGCTCGATGGCATCGAGATCCTCGAGCAGGTCCGGACGGTCCTGCTCGAGGATCCGGATATCGGCCGCCGCCTGCTGCTCGACCAGCCGGCCGTCGTCGTACGGAGTCAGGAACTGCGGATCGGCGGTGATGAGATACCCGCGCACCGCCGTCTCCTGATCGCGCAGCGCGCCCTGCAGTTGGTAGGCCGCCACTCGCGCGGGCTGGATGTTCTCGATGAGCTGACCGGACACCTGATCGGTTCGACTCAACAGCAGCGCCACGGTGATTCCACCGGCCAGCACCACCACACCCATCACCGACAGCACGAGGTACTGCCAGCCCTGAACAGTCAGTTGCGTTGCCCGCAACCGGCGCCGTGAGCTCATCGCCTCACCCGCTCCACCCGCACCACCGCGATGTCGTCGGCGATCCCACCGCTGGATTGCGCCTGCTCCTCGACCGCATCGATCAGCGCGTCGACAAAAGCGCGGCCGGGCAGGGTGGCCAGTGAGCGGGCCAGTTCGAGCAACCCCGCCTCACCGAGCCGTTGGTTGCCCCGCCCGACGTGCCCTTCGAACAGTCCGTCGGTGAGCAGGACCAGTCCCTTGCCCTCGGGCAGATCCACCTGTTGGGGCGCCCAGTCGCCGGCGTGCAGACCCAGCGCCGGACCGCCTGCGGGCTCGACCCACTCCACTGTGCCTCCACCGTGCAACAGCATCCCGGGGTGACCGGCACGCACTGCGGTCAGCAGCGTGCCCTCCGGCGGGATAGCCAGGCTGAGGACCGTCGCGAAGATCCCCTTGCCTGCGCGTTCGGCACGCAGGATCCGCTCCAGCTGACGCATCCGATCCGCACCCCGCAAACCGGCGAAAGTCAATGCGCGCCAAGCAATCCGCAACGCCACCCCGAGCGCAGCCTCGTCCGCTCCGTGACCCGCCACATCGCCGATCATCACGTGGACGGTGCGGTCCGGAGTCTGCACGAAGTCGTAGAAATCACCTCCGAGCAGGGCGTTCTCCCGGCTCGGCCGATACTGGGTGACAATCTCGACACCGGGGCTGTCCAGCAGCAGAGGGGAGGGGAGCAGGCCGCGCTCCAGCCGGGCGTTCTCCCTGGCACGCAGCTGACTGGCATGCAGGTCGACGGCGGTCAGCTCAGCGCGCTTCCGCTCGATGGCATAGCGCACGGCGCGGCGCAACACCTCGGGGTCGACCCGGCCTTTCACCAGGTAGTCCTGGGCGCCCGTGGCCACCGCCGAGATCCCTACGTGTTCGTCGTTGAGGCCGGTCAACACCACGACGGGGATGGTCGCGTCCTGCTTGGCGATGCGGGTCAGGCCGTCGATCCCGTCGGCGTCGTGCAGATGCAGGTCCAGCAGGATGCAGTCGGGCCGGGCGCGGGCGATCTCGTGCTCGGCCTTGGCCATCGACTCTGCCCAGACCACCCGGGTGTCGAAGCTCGCATCAGCGATCAGCTCTTCGACCAGGATGGCGTCCGCCCGATCGTCCTCCACCAGAAGCAGCGACAGTTCCTCGCCGTCATCAGGCACGCGCATGCGCTCCCGAATCCCCCTTGGCGCGCATTCGCGGCGCGCACCACCCTCGATTGACTATTTCCCGAGAATACCCTGGGCCGCGGGTCCCGTCGGCAACACCTCGACGCGGCGTTGCGGACCACCGGGGCTGGGGGCCGCTGGTAACCTCCGACCGGTTGCCGTTCGGGATCGGGGGGAGGCGGCCCTGCGCCGTTTTCACGACCGACGAGCATCGACGACACCGCAGAATCCTGACGAAAAGAGTCGTGTGCGCACCGGTGAGATCAAGGCTTTGTCCGGCCTTCGCATCATCGCCGCCCTCTGGGTCGTCCTCTTCCACTTCCGGCCGCTGCTGGCCCAGGCGTCGCCGTCGGTGAGCAGCGCGCTGGCCCCGATGCTCAACGCCGGCGCGCAGGGGGTGGACCTGTTCTTCATCCTCAGCGGGTTTGTCCTGACCTGGAACTACCTCGACCGGATGGGGCAGGCCTGGTCCACCCGGGCGACCCTGCGTTTCCTCTGGCTACGGCTGGCACGCGTGTGGCCGGTGTACCTGGTGACGATGCACCTCGCCGCGGCATGGATCATCTTCACGCTCAACGTCGGCCACGTGCCCGCCGAGCCCCCGGTGGTCGAGCAACTCAACGCGATCAGCTGGATCCGGCAGGTCCTGCTGGTCCAACTCTGGTTCCAGCCCTACTTCGACGGCTCGAGCTGGGACGGTCCGGCGTGGTCGATCAGCGCAGAATGGTTGGCCTACTTGCTGTTCGGGGCGCTGGTGCTGGTTGTCTTCCGGATCGCATCAGCGACCCGGGCGCGGGGACTGCTGTGGCTCGCGGTCGCCGCATCGCTGCCACCGGTGCTGCTCTTGCTGGCCAGCGGCGTGTTCTACACGCCGTGGAGCTGGCTGCCGCGGATCGTCATGCAGTTCACCGCGGGTGCCCTGGCCTGCGCGGCGGTGCGCAAGCTCCAGTTGTCCCACCGGACCCGGCAGGCCTCCGGTGTGGCGTCACTGGTACTCGGGGGCGCCATCATCGGCGGGCTGTATCTGCTCGACGCCCACCCGCCCGCGTCGATCCACGACGCCAGTGGCCTCGTTGATGTGCTGTTCGTTCCGCTGGTCGTCACGATGGCGATCGGCGTGGGAACCCTGCCCGCGCTGTTGTCCACCCCGATCATCGTGTACCTGGGCCACATCTCGTTCAGCCTGTACATGGTCCACGAGCTCGTGCACACCTCGTGGAACTGGGCGGTGATGCAGTTCGACATCACGTTGACGCCGAGCTGGTCGGCCAAGCTCGTGGTGCTCGGACTGATCGCTGTGGCAGGCATCGGCGCGGCGTTGCTGTATCACCTTGTCGAGGAGCCCGCGCGGCGTTGGATGCGGCGCATGGTCGATACCAAGGCCCCCGAGGAGCGCTCGGCCGCCGACCCACCGCACAACCGGCTGCAGTCGGTCGCGGCGCGCGCCGGATAACCTGGTCGGGCGCCTGCGGCGCGTCACCACCGCCGGTGACGCGGGCGACCCTACGCTGTTCCGGTGAGTCGACTGTTGACTTTGGTGCTCGCCGCCGCCGTGTCCTTCGGCGCCTTCACCGCACACGCTCCTGTGTTACGGCATCACGATGTCCGGCTCACCGATTTCGCCGTCAACCGCATCTCGGTGATCGGCGACTCCTATACGACCGGGGACGACGACGGCGGCATCGGCGCCAAGGGGTGGCCCCCGCAGGTGTGGCGGGCCCTGACCCAGCACGGCATCGCGGTGACGCCGACGGTGGCCGCCGAAGGCGGGGCCGGATACTGCACTCGCGGCAACCGCGGCAGCGTGTACGAGGATCTGACGGTCAGGGCGGTCAAGCCGACCGACGCGCTGGTCGTGTTCTTCGGGTCCCGCAACGACATCGACGTCGATCCCACCCGGTTGTCGATCGCGATGTACGGCACGTTGAAGATGGCGCGTCAGATCGCGCATTCGGCGAAGTTCCTGGTGATCGGGCCGCCCTGGCCGACAGCCGATCCGCCGCCGGCGATCACGCGCATCCGCGATGTGCTCGGTTATCAGTCCGAACTGGCCGGGGCGACCTTCGTCGACCCGATCGCCGCCCGCTGGTTCGTCGACCAACCCGGTTTGATCGGCGCCGACGGCGTGCACCCGACCGACGCCGGGCACACCTACATGGCCGAGAAGCTCGCGCCCCTGATCGGCGCCGCGCTCAACCCGGCCTGGCGCCGCGGACGTTGACTCTGCGTTCCGGGCGGGGGTCGGACTTTCCCGCCCTGCACGCAGACTCAACGCAAAGGAAGGGGCGCCCGGTCAACCGGGCGCCCCTGTCCTTCCACGCTGTTACTCGAGACCCTTTCCGGCGTCGTAACGGTCGGCGTCGAGCACCTTCGACCACGCGGCGACGAAGTCCCTGACGAACTTCTCCTTGGCGTCATCCTCGGCGTACACCTCGGCAACCGCCCGCAGTTGCGAGTTCGAACCGAAGAGCAGATCCACCCGGGTGCCGGTCCACTTCTGGGCACCGGTCGCCCGATCGCTACCCACGTAGGTTCCGTCGTCGGCGGGTGAGGGCTTCCACTCCGTGCCCATGTCGAGCAGGTTGACGAAGAAGTCGTTGGTCAACGCACCCGGCTTGTCGGTGAGCACACCGTGTTTGGTGCCACCGAAGTTGGTGCCCAGCACCCGCAGACCACCGACCAGCACCGTCATCTCGGGAGCCGACAAGCCCAGCAGGTTCGCCCGATCGACCAACCGGAACTCTGCCGGAAGCTGGCCGCCCTTGCCCAGGTAGTTGCGGAAGCCGTCGGCTTCGGGCTCCAGGTAGGAGAACGACTCCGCGTCGGTCTGCTCCTGGGTGGCGTCGCCACGTCCGGAGGTGAAGGGCACCGCTACGTCGAACCCGGCTTCTCTGGCCGCCTTCTCGACTCCGACCACACCGCCGAGAACCACCAGATCGGCGAACGAGACCGCCGTGGCTTCAGAGTTGAAGGCCTGCTGAATCCCCTCGAGCGTGCGTATCGCCTGTGCCAGTTCGTCCGGCTCGTTGACCTCCCAGCCCAGCTGCGGCTGCAACCGGATCCGGCCGCCGTTGGCACCGCCACGCTTGTCGCTGACGCGGAACGACGATGCGGCCTTCCACGCGGTGGAAACCAACTGCGACACAGTCAGACCCGAATCGGCGACGGCAGCCTTGAGGGTGGCCACCTCATCGTCGGACAGGGCTGTGCCCGCCGGCACCGGGTCCTGCCAGACCCAGGTGTCCCGCGGTACCTCGGGGCCGAGGTAGCGGACGGCCGGACCCATGTCGCGGTGCAGCAGTTTGAACCACGCCTTGGCGAACTCCTCGGCGAGCTCGTCGGGGTGATCGAGCCACCGCCGGGTGATGCGCTCGTAGATCGGGTCCATCCGCAGCGCCAGGTCCGATGTCAACATCGACGGATGCGTCTTGTCGGTGCCGAAGGCCGCGGGCACCGAGTTGGCCCAGCCACCATCCTTCGGCCGCCACTGGTTGGCTCCGGCGGGGCTCTTGAACAGCTCCCACTCGTTGCCGTAGAGGATCTCCAGGAAGCTGTTGTCCCACTTGGTCGGGGTATGGGTCCAGATCACCTCGAGGCCGCTGGTGATGGCATCCTTGCCGACTCCGGTGCCCTGCGGGTTACGCCAGCCCAGACCCATCTCCTCCAGCGGCGCCGCCTCCGGCTCCGGGCCGACGAGCTCGGCGTCACCGTTGCCGTGCGTCTTGCCGAACGTGTGGCCGCCGACGATCAGCGCGGCGGTCTCGACGTCGTTCATCGCCATCCGGCCGAACGTCTCGCGGATGTCGAGCGCCGAGGCCAGCGGATCCGGATTGCCGTTGGGGCCTTCGGGATTGACGTAGATCAGGCCCATCTGCACCGCGGCCAGCGGGTTTTCCAGATCGCGCTTGCCGGTGTAGCGCTTGTCGTCGAGCCACTCGAGCTCGGGGCCCCAGTACACATCCTCCTCGGGCTCCCAGCGATCCTCGCGGCCGAACGCGAAGCCGGCCGTGCGGAAGCCCATGTCCTCCAGTGCGACGTTGCCGGCGTAGACGATCAGGTCAGCCCACGACAGATTCTTGCCGTACTTCTTCTTGACCGGCCACAGCAGCCGCCGCGCCTTGTCCAGGCTCGCGTTGTCCGGCCAGCTGTTCAGCGGGGCGAAACGCTGCATGCCGGCGCCGCCCCCGCCACGGCCGTCCTTGACCCGGTAGGTGCCGGCGGCGTGCCAGGCCATCCGGATGAACAGGGGGCCGTAGTGCCCGAAGTCGGCCGGCCACCAATCCTGCGAGGTGTGCATCACCTCGACCAGATCCGCGCGCACCGCGGCGACATCGAGCCTCTGCACCGCTGCGCCGTAGTCGAAGCCGTCGTCGAGCGGGTTGATCACGTCCGGGTTCTTCTGCAGGATCTTCAGGTTGAGCTGATTGGGCCACCAGTCGCGGTTGCTCCCGCCTTCCACCGGTGCGGTGACTCGGCCGAACCCGGCGGGACACCCACCTTCGGTCTGGTCGGTCTGCGCCTCGCCGATCGGGGGGCTGTCTTCGATGGGGCGATCCTCAGGCAAAATATTTCCTTCCGTGGTGGTGGTGAAACGGGCTGATCACGGGTGTGATCGGGGAGTCTGCTGCGGCGAGCAATCGGGGCACAGGCCCCAGTAGACGACCTCGGCTTGATCGACGACGAACCCGTCCAAGCTGCCTGCCGGATCGGATGGGGTCAGGCAAGGAGCCTGGCCCACAGCGCAATCGACGTCGGTGATGGTGCCGCAGGAGCGGCACACCAGGTGGTGGTGGTTGTCGCCGACCCGTGATTCGTAGCGCGCGAGCGAGCCGGACGGCTGGATCTTGCGCACCAGGCCGACGGTGGTCAGCGCCGCGAGCACGTCGTAGACGGCTTGCCTGGACACCTCGGGAAGGACGTTTCGCACGGCACCGAAGATCGTGTCGGTGTCGGCGTGGGCGTGAGCTCTGACGGCTTCGAGGACGGCCAACCTCGGTCGCGTCACCCGCAAATCCGCCAGGCGGAGCTGATCCGCATGGTCGGAGGGCATGCCTACGTTCTACGTTCTTTTTTGGATTGAGTCAAGTATTTGTCGTCAGGTCATCCGCCATCGGGCGCTGTTAGGGTGCCCGGATGATCCGAAACGTGGTTCTCGCCAAGCTGAAAACGGGCTACGACGTCGCCGAGGTTGAGCAGATTCAGCAGGGTCTGCGCAACCTGGACTGCCCGGGAACCCGGCGGTACACGGTGGGAAGCGACGCCGGTCTGCGCGAGGGCAACTGGGATTTCGTGATCGTGGCGGACTTCGAGGACACCGCCGCCTACCAGGGTTACGACGAGGACACCGAGCACAACCGGCTGCGCTCACGACTGGCGCCGTTCATCGACCAGGTGGCCCGGGCCCAGTTCGAGCTTCCCGACTCCTGACCCGCGGCCCGGGACGCCCGGCGCCGCTGAATGGACCGGCGCTAGCCGGACCGGGTGTACCGCTGCGCGAACCCCCGCAGGATCGCCATGGGATGCTCGACGACCCGTTGCCGCGCAGCGTCTTTGAGGGAGTCGGCGGTCTCCGGAGCGAAATACCCGTGATTCTTGTACACGTCTATCCTGGTGCATATTCCGTCGACGTCGAGTTCCGGATGGAACTGGGTGGCGTAGACGTTGCGGCCGACGCGGAACGCCTGGACGGGGCAGGCGGCGGACGTGGCCAGGCGGGCAGCGTGCGCCGGCAGCGATGAGGCCGCCTCCTTGTGGCCGCCGAAGGCGTCGAAGACGTCCGGCAGTCCCGCGAACAGCGGGTCGTCGCGACCTTCCGCGGTGATTTCGACCGTGACGGGTCCCACCGGCTCGCTATGGGATCGGTCCACGACGGCGCCGATGGCTGTGCCCACTGTCCCCACGCCGTAACAACAACCGAGGAACGGGAAATCCCGGTCGATGAGCGCAGTGAGCAGCTCGGCCAACTCCGCCTCGACGCGCTTCTGGGTCGGCGACTTCGCGCCCGGTTCGTCGCTGACGTTGAACGGCCCGCCGCCGAGGATGATGCCCGACCATCGCGACAGGTCGACCTCGCCCAGCGGGCGGTGGGTCAGCCGGATTCGATGCATGCCGCGCTCGTCGACGCCGGCGAACCGCTTCATGGCCCGGTACTCGTCGTCGGCGGCCTCGTCTTCGCCGCGGATCGACAGCAACAGGAACGGGGCGTCGGCCACGGCGTACAGGCTAACCGGGGCGTCGTCGCGGCGGCGCATCCCGGCGAACGGGACCGCGCCCCACCGGCCGACCCCGGCACCGGATAGCGTTGCCGATCAGTGAGAACACTCATCGATTTCGACGACGCTCCCGTGTTCGCCATTCCGGCTGCCGGAGGCGTGCGCGAAGGCGTCCTGGTCGAGGGGCCGCAGGGGTGGGGCGAGTTCAGCCCGCCCGCCGACAGCGACGATGCTCTGGCAGCCCGCTGGCTGACCGCGGCGATGGAACCCAGCACGGTCGGATGGCCCGACGCGGTACGGGGGCGCGTGCCGGTCGCCGCCGCGATCCCCGAGGTCGATCCGGCCACCGCGCACCGACTGGCCGGTGCGGGAGGCTGCGGTTGCGCCCGGGTGGTGGTCGGCGCGCGTCGCGACTCACGCGGCCAGGACTCAGCCCGGGTGGCTGCGGCGCGTGATGCGCAGGGGCCCGGCGCGTCGGTGCGTTGTGTGGTCGAGACGACCGATGTCGACGAGGCGATCGCGACGATCGTCCACCTCGACACGGTCGCGTCCGGACTCGAGATGGTGGAATTGTCCGGCGGCAGTGTCGAATTCGCCGCTGCCGTCAGGCGCGGCGTCGACGTCCCGATCGCCGTGGACGCGCTGCTGTTGAGTGAAGCGGGCCGAGTCGATGCCGCCGACGTCGCGGTACTGCGCTGCGGGCCGCTCGGCGGGGTGCGCCGCGCGATGCGCCGCGCGGACGCGCTCGGATTGCCCTGCGTCGTGAACCTCTCCGCGCTGACGAGCATCGGGTTGGCTGGTGACGTGGCCCTCGCCGCGGCGCTGCCCGACCTGCCGTTCGCCTGTGGGCCTGCCGCGGTGTCGCCGGCGGACGGCGACGTCGTCGCCGAGGCCCGCTCGCTGATGCCCGTCGACGGCTGCTTGCCCGCGGCTCCCATGCCCGCGGCGCCGGACCCCGTCCGGCTGGCGCGCTACGCGGTCACCGACCCGGCCACGATCGGCCGGTGGCGCGATCTACTGCGCCGCGCCGCCGCAGCTTCCTGACTCCGCCGGAACGGTATTCCAGGTCGCGTCCACCCATGGTTTCGCTCCCGGAATACCGTTCCGGCGAAAGGGTGGTCAGTCCTGCTTGCTGATCAGCCTGCGCAGAGCTTCCCGGTCGGGAGCGAGCAGTTCCTCGATCCGGTCCTTGTTCACATCGGCGACGATGATCTCGCCCACCTCCTGGTAGACGTCGCTGAAGATGCCGTGGGACTTCATCTTCTCGGTCTGGTAGATGTTGTCCTCGGTCGGCGTCACGTAGTAGACGATCTCGGCTTTGAACCGATGGATCAGCCAGAGATGGATGACATCCATCAGCCGCTTCTGCCGGAGTTGCTCGGCGAAGGTGTTCTGGTCGCGCACCGTGAGGATGCTGCGTCCGTGCCGATCCTTGATCGGATCGACCACCACGTTGGCGAGCGGCTCTGAACCCTCTCCGAAGCCGTCACTGAAAATACCCAGGTCCAGCACATCCGAGCCGGCGCGCCGTGGCCGCAGCTGCACGCTCAGCTTCTCGGGGAGCTTGTTGTGCTCGCTCCACAGCGCCAGCCACTCCTCCAGCAGCTTCTTGGGCACTTCGGTCTGTACCAGGTGCTGATGCTGTGTGGAGCCCTTGCCCATGGACTTCGTCGTCGCGGTCCGCCCGGAGGACGCGGCCAGCGCGGCATCGCTGCGTGGCCCGCCCACCAGGGTTTGTGGTGTGCGATAGGGC
The DNA here is from genome assembly GCF_902705885.1 of Mycolicibacterium austroafricanum. Classification (GTDB taxonomy): domain Bacteria; phylum Actinomycetota; class Actinomycetes; order Mycobacteriales; family Mycobacteriaceae; genus Mycobacterium; species Mycobacterium vanbaalenii_A. The sequence continues at coordinate 12,996 of NZ_CACSIP010000017.1, forward strand.
GATTCGACGAGTCGCATCTTGCGCTGCAGCCGCGCCAGGGCGAGCATGCCCTCCTGGCGAAGCGAGGTGGCGAACTCCTCGGAGGCGACACCGTCGACCTGATGACCGCCGTAGGTGATGAAGTTGAAGACGAACCCCATCTTGCCCAGTTCCTCGGGGAAGGCCCGCATCTCTTCGTCGGTCATGCCGGTGGTGTCCCAGTTGAATGACGGCGAAAGGTTGTAGGCGAGCATCTGATCGGGGTAGACCGCGTGTACCGCGTCGGCGAACTGCTTGGCGTCGGCCAGGTCGGCGGTCTTGGTCTCCATCCACAGGATGTCGGCGAACGGGGCGGCGGCCAGCGACTTGGCGATGGCGTACGGGATGCCGCCGCGCACTTGGTAGTAGCCCTCGGGCGTCTTGACCCGTTCGCAGTCCCACGCCACATCGGCGCCCAGTTCCCTGGCCTTCTCTCTGGCCGAGGCCAGCGGTGCATGCTGGGCGAACTCGCGCCATTCCGCGACGCTCATGTCCGACGGTTCGCCCTCGCGGTCACGGAACTCGAGGAGGTCGGCGACCGCGCCGCCGTAGGTGTTCAGCCCGGCGTCCTCCTCCCAGGCATCGACGAAGCTCGACTCCACCTTGTCGAACACCGCGTCGACGGTCGACGTGGACGAATCCGCGCTGTCCTGCCAGGCAGCGGCGGCCTCGTCGATCTGCAGCAGCAGCCCCTGGCGCTCCAACCACGCTTCGGCGACGGCGTACTCGCTGGCGGGCAGCGCGTAGAGCAGGTGGCCGTTGAGTTCGGTCATCCCCTTGTCGTAGAAGCGCCGCATCATGGCCAGGAAGCACGACCGGTAGGCGGGGATCCTGACATTGGTGGCGCCGAGGAGGAAGGGCTGGTCGCGCTCGTCAGCGCGGCTGTCGATCAGGTTCGCCGCCTCGGCGTCGGTGCGCGCGACGATGATGCCCGGCACCCGCATGACGTCCAACTGGAACCGCGCGGTGTTGAGGCGCTTGATCTGCTCGTCGGAGGGCACCAGAACCTTGCCGCCCTGGTGGCCGCATTTCTTGGTGCCGGGACGCTGGTCCTCGATGTGGTACCCCGGCACACCCGCCTCGACGAAGCGCCGGATCAGGTTGCGCACGTGCGGATCACCGCCGTGGCCGGTGTCGGCGTCGGCGATGATGAACGGCCGATAGTCGTAGGCGGGCGTCGCCGCGCGTTGTTCTGCGGTCATCCGTAGCCGCAGGTACTGCTGGTTGCGGTCGGCGGTCAGCAGCGCACGCACCAGGCCCGCGGCCTCCTCGGGCACCTGGCTCAGCGGGTAACTGGCGAGGTCGGGTCCCGGATCCTCACTGATCGACCCCTTGGCCGAGGTGGCCCAGCCGCCGAGGTAGATGCCCTCGATGCCCATCCGCTTCATCACCACGGCCTGGCCGGGAGAGTAGGGCCCGAACGTAGTGATGCTCTTGCCGCGCGAGAACAGATCCCGCAGGTGCGGGTAGAACTCCGTGGCCGCTTCCCGGGCGATCGCGTAGTCGGCGGGGATCGTGCCCCGCTGCTCGGCGACCTGCCGGGCCGTGTAGAGGCGGGTGATGCCTTCGAAGCGGGGACTGTCGATGTAGCTCTGTGTTTCGGCGACATCCTGCTCGAACGGCGTCTGGGGCTGGAGGTCAGCTTCGATGATGGCCATAACTCACAGTACGGCCCGAGATGGGCGGGTGGGAACGATTCGCATGCGGACCATCGGTGGGAGTCACCGCGCCGGGCGGCGTCATTTGGTGCCGAAGATGCGGTCGCCCGCGTCTCCGAGCCCGGGCAGGATGTAGCCGTGCTCGTCGAGTTGCCGGTCGATCGCAGCGGTGTAGATCGGCACTCCGGGATGGGCATCGGCCATCGCGGCGATGCCCTCGGGGCAGGTCAGAAGGCAGACGAACTTGATGGACTTGGGACCGTGTTCGGCCAGCCGGTCCACCGCCGCCACCGCAGAGTGGCCGGTCGCCAGCATCGGATCGACCACGATCACGTCGCGCTCCCGCAGCTCACCGGGCATCTTGAAGTAGTACTCCACCGCGACAAGGGTTTTCGGGTCCCGGTAGAGGCCGATATGGCCGACCCGCGCCGACGGGACCACCTCGAGCATGCCGTCGAGGATGCCGGTGCCGGCCCGCAGGATCGACACGAACACCAACTTCTTGCCGTCGATGACCCGCCCCGTCGTCCGCTCCAGCGGGGTCTCGACCTCGACCTCCTGCGTCGTGATCTCCCGCAGCACCTCGTAGGCCATCAGCACCGAGACCTCCTGCACCAACCGGCGAAAGGTGTTGGTGGATACGTCTTTGCGGCGCAACAAGGTGATCTTGTGCTGGATCAGGGGATGCTCGATCAGGTGCACCCCGCCTGCCCCGAGGGCCATGTCCTCTCCTGCCCGTTCTAGAAAACCGTGCCGTCACTGGCGATGGCCAGCGGCGGAAGACCATCGCGCAGGCGCTGCGCGGACGCGCGTCCGGCGGCCCAGGTGCCACCTTCGAGTACACAGGCCAGCGGCATCCGATCGGCATCCAGTCCCAGCCGGGCACGCACCAGCGGCGCCAACTCATCGAGCAGCGCGACGGTCAGCGCGCGCCATTCGACCACGAGTTCGTCCGCCGGGTTCCAGGTGCGCGTGGCATGGCCGCGGTCCCGCAGTTCCAGAACCCCGGCATCCAGTAGGAGGCCCCCGTTGCGGTACTCGGGCAGTCCGGTCAGGGTCTCGACACCGGTCACCGCGATCCCGGCCCAGACGAACGGTTCGATCAGCGAGTAGGTCAGCCACTGAGACAGCTTGTGCAGTGGCAGCCAGCCCGCGGTCAGGCCGGGGCCGGGGACCGCCCCGTGCCGCCAGCAGTCGCCGAGCGGATGGTCGCCGATGACGTTGCCGGACGGCCAGATCGCAGAGAAGTGGGTCAGTAGCAGCGCCAGGATCTGCTGGGTGTCGACGGATCCTTCGGCGCCGTGCAGCGCGTCGAACAGCCCACCGGGCCTGCCCGGGACGCCGAACACGGCGGGCCGGGCGGCCAGCACGTCACCGAGGCGACGCAACACCTGCACGCGCCCGGCGAGCCCGACGAGTGGGTTGTCCGGCGTCGCCTGCAGCACCCCGGCGAGGCGCTCCTCGGTCAGCGTGCGCAGGGCCACGGCGTCGACTTGCAGCGGCCGGTCCGGATCGCCGGAGAAAGCGCCGGCGACAAACCCGTGCCAGCTGGCGACGGCCAGCCCCTCAGATCGGGTGAACCGCGCATCGACGCCGTCGCGATCCTCGACGAAGCTCCATCTCGGCCCGGCCCCGGCGTCGAGGAGCACGCTGACCACCGCGAGATCGATCATCGCGCGCACCCTCTCCTGCGGGCTGCACGGCGCGAGCCGGGCGTCGAGTTCGGCACGGCGGTCCACTCCGCCGACCTCGAAGTGACGCCACCTGCTGTGGTAGGGGATCTGCAGGTCGGGGTAGCGGGTGCGCGTGACAGCGGCGACGGCATCGGCGGCGCCGCCCAATCCGTCGTCGCAGACGGTGAACCAGCGCGATTCTCCCGAGCGGGCCCGCTGCAGGAGCTGACGGGAGCGTGTCCGGACCTCGTCGGTGCTTCGCAGGATGGCGGCGGCATCGGCGGGGTGTGCGGCGCGCTGCTCGGCGTCGACGGCACCGGTCACGGCTCCAGCCCCCTGCCCTTGGCCTTCCTGAGTTCCTCCGCGTCGGGCGCCACGCCGGGGGTGTAGTACCCGGCCGCGGTCTTGGCGTCCATCTCCACCTGGGCGTCGGCGGGGATCAGCGCATCGGGGATGGACACCCGCTCGCCGACCTCGATGCCGGAGCCGGTGATCGCGTCGTACTTCATGTTGCTCATGGAGACCAACCGGTGGATCTTGCGGATGCCGAGCCAGTGCAGCACGTCGGGCATGAGTTCCTGGAATCGCATGTCCTGCACACCGGCCACGCATTCGGTCCGGGCGAAGTACTGGTCTGCGGTGTCGCCGCCGATCTGGCGCTTGCGGGCGTTGTAGACCAGGAACTTCGTCACCTCACCGAGCGCGCGGCCCTCCTTGCGCGAGTACGCGACCAGTCCGACTCCGCCGTTCTGCGCGCCCTGGATGCACTCTTCGATGGCGTGGGTCAGGTAGGGCCGACAGGTGCAGATGTCCGAGCCGAACACATCCGAGCCGTTGCACTCGTCGTGCACGCGTGCGGTGAGCTCGACCGCCGGATCGGCGAGGCCGCGCGGGTCGCCGAAGATGTAGACGGTCTGGCCACCGATGGGCGGAAGGAACACCTCGAGATCCGAACGGGTCACCAGCTCGGGGTACATTCCGCCGGTCTCCTCGAAAAGCGCTCGGCGCAAGTCGGTTTCGCTGCAACCGAAGCGCCGAGCCACTCCGGGCAGATGCCACACCGGCTCGATGGCGGCCTTGGTCACCTGTGCGGCACCGGTCGAGAGCAGCACCGTCTCGTCGGGGCGCAGCCGCCCTCGCAGGATCGCGTCGCTGATCTCGGGCAGGATCACCTGCGCCTTGGTGACCGCGATCGTCGGACGAATGTCGATGCCGCCGGCGAGTTCGTCGGCGAAGGCCTCGGCGACCATGGCTCCCCAGGGGTCGAGGCTGACGATCGCCGACGGGTCCGCCCATTGCGAATGCGGACCGAAGACGTCGGTCGGCGACGTGTTGGTCAGGTCGGCGCGGTGGTCGCGCGACAACGAGCCCGCCGCGACGGCCAGCGCCCGGTAGACGCCGTATGCGCCGCTATGGGTTCCGATCACGTTGCGATGCGAACGGTTGCCGGTCGTCCCGACGACAGGGCCGCGCAGCACCGCGGTCGTCGCACCCCACCGGATGGCCGGAGCGGCGGTGCCGGCGCTGTGGGAGGTCAGCCTGATGTGGCCCGCCGCAGCCTTCGAGGGAGGCGGTGCGGTCGCGTCGGCGGGCATGATGGCTGTCGACCTCCTCGCTCGAGGGGAAAGCCGCCAGCATAGCCACCGGGAGCCCGGTGCGCCTGCGAGCGTCGTTCAGACTGGCCAGGCTTCGCGTCGATGGGCGGCGTCGAAGAACATCCACTCGTATCGCGACGTGGTCACGAAATGCGCGCGCGCAACTGCTTCGTCGGCCGGCGTCAGCTCCTGGCCGGTCCGGTCGGTCACACCCAGCACCTCGGTGACGGTGGCGACGAAGTCCTCTCCGGCGTAGCTGTCGATCCAGAGTTGGTACCGAGCATCGGTGGAGCCCTTGTCCAACAGCCGGACGCCGACCTCGGCGTAGATCCAGTAGCAGGGGAGCACCGCCGCCAGCCCCTCGGCGAAGGTGCCGCCGTAGGCGGTGGCCAGCAGATAGCTGGTGTAGGCCTGGGTGGTCGGCGTGACCGGGGCGGCGTCGACCGCCTCGATGCTCAGCCCCAGCGCCGGTAGGAGTTCGCCGTGCAGCGCGAGTTCGACGTCGAAGACCTCGGCGGCATGGCGGGCGAACATTGCGGTTTCGGTCAGTGTGGGCGCTTTCGCCCCGACCACGGACAGGGCGCGCGCGTACGCCCGCAGATAGTGCACGTCCTGCGCGACGTACTGGGCGAAGGCGTCGGCCGGCAGGCTGCCGTCGGTGAGCCCGGTGACAAACGGATGCGCGGTGATCGACTCGAACGTCGGCTCGATCTCCGTCCACAGCCGGGTGGACCAGGATCCGGGATCGGCCGGGCCGATACGCGGGGCTGAATTCCTCTGAGTCATGCCGATCATCCTTTCAGCGATGAGTTATCGCCCTACCGTCGGTCTGTACCGGTGAACACACGGACCACAACCTGCCGGAGGTGCCCAGATGACCGAGACGACCGCCCTGCCGCCCGTGGTGGACGCCCACAGTTGGCGTGAGGAACTCGACAAGCTGCGGGAGCGCGAGAAGGCCGCGACCCGCGAGTTGGACGCGATCGCCGCAGCACGGCGCCGGCTTCCGATGGTCGAGATGCCCGACTACACGCTCATCGGCAGCGAGGGCCCCGTCCGGCTCGCCGACGTCTTCAAGGGTCGCTCGCAGCTCATCGTTTACAACCACATGTGGACCGATGGCGCCGAGTGGCAGTGCGGCGGCTGCACGGGCTACACCTCGCAGTTCACCCGCCTGGAATTCCTGGACAGCTACGACGCACGCTTTGTCATCGTCACCGCGGGACCGATCGAGGAGGCGCTGGCCTACCGCGACAAGGTCGGCAATCAGATGGAGTGGTACTCGTCGTCGGAGAGCCCGTTCGCCGCCGACGTCGATGCCGCACCCGGTACCGGCTTCGCGGTGAACGTGTTCCTGCGGGACGGCGACACGGTGTACCGCACGTGGCATACCAACGGGCGGGGCACCGAGCAGCTCAGCCACACGTTTGCGCTGATCGACGTCCTGCCGTGGGGCCGGCAGGAGAGCTGGCAGGATTCTCCCGAGGGGTGGCCGCAGCAGCCGACCTACTCGGGTTGGCTGGATTCCCCGGACATCGCCCGCGCGTACGGCAATCCCGCACCACATCGGACCTGAGCAGCGCGACCCCCGCGCGACGGCGCGGGTCGCGCTTGGCAGACTGTGGCCATGGCTCAGATAACACTGCGCGGAAACGCGATCAACACCGTCGGAGAACTACCCGCTGTCGGATCGCCGGCGCCCGGCTTCACCCTGACGGGCACCGATCTTGGTGAGGTGAGTGCCGAGCAGTTCCGCGGCAAGCCCCTGCTGCTGAACATCTTCCCGTCAGTGGACACACCCGTGTGCGCGGCGAGCATGCGCACGTTCAACGAGCGCGCCGCGGCGAGCGGGGTGTCGGTGCTGTGTGTGTCCAAGGACCTCCCGTTCGCCCAGAAGCGGTTCTGCGGTGCCGAGGACATCGAGAACGTGACAACGGCGTCGGCGTTCCGGGACAGCTTCGGCGACGACTACGGCATCACCATCGCCGACGGACCGATGGCGGGTCTGTTGGGTCGCGCTGTGGTCGTCGTCGGTGCCGACGGCAAGGTGTCCTACACCGAATTGGTGCCCGAGATCGGCCAGGAGCCCGATTACGACGCGGCCCTCGCCGCACTCAAGGCGTGAGCCAGCGCACACCTTAAACGGCAGCGCGCCGCCATAGGTCACCGTTCGGTTCCGGAACCGCATCTCCTTGGTTCACCGTCCTGCGACGACGTCAAAACCCGCATACGGGTGGTGTAGAAGTGGTCATAGTGACTGTTGTGAATCATTGAGTCCAGCGCCCGCGGGCGCTGGTGTCCGGAAAGCGATGGAAGTGCAATGCGACGCGTCCGTGTGTTTGTAGCCCTCCTGCTCGGCCTCGCCGTCCTGGTGGCGACGCCCGGCCTTGCGGCCGCTGACATCACGCGATCGGCGACCAACCAGAAGGCGGTCGAACTGGTCATCGCCCGCGCCATGTCCCAGCGCGGCGTCCCGTTCGCTTACGGCGGCGGCGGCGCGTCGGGACCGAGCAAGGGCACCGTCGCAGTGGAGACCGATGAGACGGCTCAGCCGAATGCGGCTGAGACGGTTCAGCCGAATGCGGCTGCGGCCGACCTGGTGCCCGGGCTGAATCTGCCCGGCGTCGCGCCGGGCGCCGGCGTGCCGGCACCGGAGCCGCGCCGCGTCGAGGTCGTCGGCTTCGACGCGTCAGGTCTGATGGTGTACGCCTACGCCGGTGCCGGGGTGAAGCTCCCGCGTTCGTCGGGCGAGCAGTACAAGGTCGGGCAGAAGGTCGCGCCGGCCGCGGCACTGCCGGGCGACCTGATCTTCTTCGGACCCGAGGGAACGCAGAGTGTCGCGCTGTTCATCGGCAACGGGCAGATGGTCGAGACCACCGACGCCGGGGTGGCCGTCTCGCCGGTCCGCACCAAGGACATGGCCCCCTACCTGGTGCGCATCATCGCCTGATCGCGGCCTGATCCCACTGCGCGACGCGACTACGTTCTCTGCGCGGAATCTGCGCTTCCCGTCACCGAGATCGTCTGCTGCGCAGGCGGTGTGGGTGCCGGGCCGACGACCGGGCTCCCACGCCTAGACTGCAGGGATGAGCCGCGGTGCAGGTCCTGACGTCGTCGGCGGTGAAGGCCTGCTGCAGATCGAGGACTGTCTGGATGCCGACGGCGAGATCGTACTGCCACCCGGTGTCACCCTGATCTCGCTGATCGACCGCAACATCGCCAACGTCGGTGATGCGATCGCGTACCGGTACCTGGATTTCACCGGCATCGGTGGTGGCCGTGCGGTGGAGATGACGTGGTCCGAACTGGGTGTGCGCATGCGAGCCATCGGCGCGCGTGTTCAGAAGGTGGCCTCGCGGGGGGACCGGGTCGCCGTTCTGGCGCCTCAAGGTCTCGACTACGTGGCCGGATTCTTCGCTGCGATCAGGGCCGGAGCCGTCGCCGTGCCGTTGTTCGCTCCCGAACTGCCCGGCCACGCCGAAAGGCTCGACACCGCGCTGCGGGACGCACGTCCCACGGCGGTGCTGACCACGACGGCCGTGCGCGCCGAGGTCGAGGCATTTTTCGATCACAGGGTCAGCGAACTGCGGCGGCCGGACGTCATCGTGATCGACGAGATACCCGACTCCGCGGCCGGTGATTTCGCTGCGACGGTCATCGGCGTCGACGACGTCTCCCACCTCCAGTACACCGGGGGCGCGACCCGCCCCCCGGTGGGCGTCGAGATCACTCACCGCGCGGTGGGTACGAACCTGTTGCAGATGATCCTGTCGATCGACCTGCTCGACCGAAACACCCACGGTGTCAGTTGGTTGCCGCTCTACCACGACATGGGACTGTCGATGATCGGTTTTCCCGCGGTCTACGGTGGTCACTCCACCCTGATGTCCCCGACGGCATTCATCCGCAGACCACTGCGCTGGATCGAGGCGTTGTCCGCGGGATCCCGAATCGGCCGGGTGGTGACCGCCGCACCGAACTTCGCCTACGAATGGGCCGCTGCCCGCGGAGTTCCCGCCGAGGGCTCTGGAATCGACCTGGGCAACGTGGTGCTGATCGTGGGTTCCGAACCGGTCAGCATCGAGGCGATCAGAACCTTCCAGGACGCTTTCGCGCCGTTCGGCTTGTCTCCCAACGCGTTCAAGCCTTCCTACGGACTGGCCGAGGCCACGCTGTTCGTCTCGACCATCGAGCCTGACGCACAGGCGAGGGTGGTGCACCTCGACCGGCGGCGCCTCGCCGACGGCTGGGCGGTTCGTGTCGACGACGGTCACCCCCGGGCGACGGCCCAGGTCTCGTGCGGTCATGTCGCCCGGTCCCAGCGATGCGTGATCGTCGACCCGGAGACCCGCAGCCCGCTGCCGGACGGCCGGGTCGGCGAGATCTGGCTGCAAGGCGACAACGTCGGCCGCGGTTACTGGGGTCGGCCGGAGGAGACCCGACGCACCTTCCACGCGCAGCTACGCACGACCGGCCATGCACCCGGCGGTGATCCCGGGACCTGGTTACGGACCGGGGATCTGGGGTTTCGCCTGGACGGGGAGCTGTTTGTCACCGGCCGGATCGCCGACATCATCACGGTGGACGCGCGCAGCCACTATCCACAGCACATCGAGGCCACCGTCGCCGAGGCATCGGCGATCATCCGGCGTGGTTATGCCGCGGCGTTCACCGTGGCCGGAGACACCGGTGAGAGCCTCGTCGTGGTGGCCGAGCGCGCCGCCAACACCGCCCGGGTGGATCCGACGTCGGCGATCGAGGCGATCAAGTCAGCCGTGCTGATCGAGCACGGGGTACCGGTCGTCGATGTGCGCATCGTGCCGGCCGGCTCGATTCCGCGGACCACCAGCGGCAAACTCGCCCGACGTGCCTGTCGCACCGACTATCTCGCAGGCGTGTGGGGCTGAAGCCGGTCACGCCTGAGGTATGGCGCCGGCGAGACCGAACATCAGGACCAGCCCCGGCAGCAGATTGGTGACCTGGTGGGCCACGATGCTCGCCGTCAGGTTGTCGGCATAGAGTCGCGCCAACCCGATCGGGAGGGCCACCACCAGCAACAGCGGCGCCCTGGTCCACTCCAGGTGGGCGATCGCGAAGACCACGGTGGTCACCGCCAGTGCGACCCAGCGTCCCCAGCGCCGATCCACCGCACCCCAGAGCAGTCCCCGGTAGACGATCTCTTCACAGAACGGGGCGACGAAAACGATGACGACGAAGACGACCACGGCCCACGCCCAGGTACTGCGGGTGCCGCCGAACACCGCGCCTGCCGCGGAGTTGGCATCCTCTCCGACGATCCAGACCCACAGCAGTGCCGCGGGAAGGGTGAACAGCAACCCGACGACGCCGAACAGCAGGCCCAATCCCGCGCTGCGCCGCGACCATCGCAGCTTCAAGTCGATTCGCGGGCCGTTCCCGCGAACTGTCGTGATCAGGATCGCCGCGCCGGCCGCCAGGAGCGTGGGCGCGGCGACGATCAGCACTGCCTGCGAGATCGCAAGGCTCCCTTGACCTCCCAGCAGAAAGCCGAGCAACAGCGACGACGCCAGGAACACCATTTCGACGAGCAGGAACGCGCCCAGCCCCCAGCGGCGCGGGCGTAATTGCGGTTCAGCGTCCACGAGAGGGGACGGTAACCCACTAGCTGATGGCCACGAACGGGCTGATCACATCCCGGACGAACTGCGTGACGTTGGTCGACGGGTTCTGGTCCGGGAAACTCACCGTCGCGAGAACGTTGCCACCGGCGTCGGCGAAGTTGCCGTCGGCACGGTCCTGATGGGATGACGAGGTCACCAGGATGATTCCCGACGTGCCCGCCTGCTTGGCCAGCGGCACCGAGAACCTGGCGTTCTGCACCGTGCTGTTGGCTCTGTCCTCGACGATGATCCGCTCCGCGGGAGTGCCGTACAGACGCAGCATCTTGCCCATCTGGCCCGCTTCGGTGTTTCCGTTGCGCGGGTTGCCGCCCGTCACGATGATGGGCGCCTGGGGGAAGATCTGGGCCACCGCCAACCCGGCGAGAATCCGGGTGTGCAAAATCAGGCGCATCGTGCCGTTCGGTTTGAGCCCGTAGCCCAGGATGACGATTGCCGGCTTGGAGAAGTCCTTGGCGACCAGAGGCGGGGCTGCGTGGGCAGGTCCCGCTGGCGCACCCGGCAACACGAGCGCAGCAGCCAGCACGACGGCGAGGACCAGTGCTCTGCCCGCGGCGCCGCGGTGCTTCACGGCTTTTCGTGGAGTCATCGTCAATTTCATCGCCGCGACGTGCCGAGTCATTACGGTCCGGTCTCAAAGCACGAACAATGCAGTGATCATCAGGGGTCGCGGACAGCGTGATCAGCCGGCACGTGGTCTCGTGGAACGTGATGGCTTCCTACCCCGTGTTCCCCGCCCGCGTCGTCCTCACGACAGCTTCCTGCGCGGCGCTTTTTCTCGTCGCAGCACCTCCGGCGTCGTCTGCGCCTGCCTACGACAGCCAGGGTTACGTCAACTCGACGGCACGGTGCAGCGCACCGGACACGGTGGTCGTGTTCGGGAGCACCGCGAGTTCCCGGGTGGCGATCTGCCAGAGCGTCGACGGTGAGTACGAGTACCGGGGGGTGCGGGTGCGCGACGGCGCGAGATTGATCGTGCCGGCCGCACGCTCCTCCGACGGTGCCTTCACCGCCACCAACGACGGCATCGAATACATGGTCACGTCGAGTGCTCTCGTCGTCAGTGCGGGGACGCGGGTGATCCGGGACGAGCCGATGCTGGACTTCCACCGCGCGGGCGGATCCGCGACGCCGAGCGAGGCGGCGACGCCGACCACTCCGACGACACCGACCACGCCTCTGCCCCCGCCGCTACCGGCCGAAGAGGGCGGCAGCTGACCTGCTGTAGTGCCCCGCCGATCGCTCCCGGCGCTGCGAATTCGGTAGGCGCCGACCGGCAACGGTCGCGAATTGCGTGGTCCATCCGCCATCGGTTTGCTGTGTTGACTACAGAGATTAACTAACGCCCTCGTCAGCAAATGTATTGTGACGATGAATTTCGTCGCGTCAGGTAGACAAATCGGCCACGGTTTGGATACGTTCTGTGCGGGTCGGGGCCCAGCACAGCAACATGGAGAAGCCTCATGCCCACATTGGCACATTCCTATTTCACCGCCGGCGTCGCGCTGGTGGGTGCCAGCGTCATATCCGCGACGCCGATCGCCCCCTCACAGCCCGAATCACGGTCGGCCAGCTGGGACGTCAGTTTGGCCGCGGCCGCGCAGACCTGCGCAGAGGGTGACACGAGCGCCCTGTGCAGCGAGCCGACGGAGCTGCCCTACGCGGCGCCGTTCGCCACCACTTCCGACGGCAGCGAGCTCTTCAACATTCCGGCGAATCTATTTATCGCCCTTGCGAACACGCCGTTCAACTTCTTCACCGCACTGGGGGAGGGCAACGTGCAACTGGGGTCTGACCCCGAGGGTGACTTCAGCTTCCAACCCACCTACGAAGGTGTCACGCTGACACAGCCCGAAGGCAGCGTCCCGGGCCTGGGCAGGAACCTGCGATACACCGGGAGTTGGTGGCTCTACAGCCAGACCAACATCCTCGGCACCGACCCCGCCGACCCGTCGCGATACCAGGCGATCACGAACATCCTGATTCCGTTCCCGGCCCTGGCCGTGCCGCTGGGCAACATTTTCGCAGCGATCGCCGCCTCGCAACTGCCGATGCATACCGGGTGCACCGGGACGGGTCCCGGCGCGTGTGACGATCCCGTCGGAATTCTGAGCAAAATGTTTGATCTTCGTCATGTCGCAGCACTGTTTTCGCCGGAGGGCTACACCTATCCGGAGACCCGCGCGGGCATCACTTGCGACGAGGCCGGCCAGTGCTATGTGAAGGACGAGGACGGACCCGAGGTGCCGTGGTCCGGTCAGACCGTCAAGCTGGATGCGACAGAACCGTTCACCAGCTTCTACAACAGCCTGACCGTGACACCGGATGTGTCCTCGATCAAACCGGTGACACCGGAATTGGTCACCGGGAGCCTGGTCAGCCTCGGCACCGGCCTCAACACCGCCTTCAACCCCTTCGTGCTGGGTACGCAGTGCGCGATCTGTGCCCCGTTCGTCCCCAATCCCGACAACGAACCGGTGCCCGGGCCGGTCTTCGAAGACCCTGACGCCACGGAGTCGGTGACCGCAGCGGCGCCGGAGACGGTCGAGAATTCCGAGTCGGTGCAGACCACCGGAACCGACGCCGCGACGACGCAGCTGTCCAGCGCCCCGGACCCGACCGCCCCCGACACTGATGCCGACACTGCCGACGTCGCCGACACTGCAGCCGAGGCCGAGGCTGAGGCCGAGGCCGAGGCCGAGGAGTCCACCAAGACCGGGCCCAAACATCGCAAGCCGAGCGCCGCGAGCGAAACCGTGAAGCAGGTGCGCAGCAGCATCAGCTCCACCATCTCGAAGGTCACCGACGGCTTCAAGAAGCCGGGCTCCAAGGCCGGCCAGTCCGACGACTCCCCGGCCGGCAAGGGAAGCGACTCCGCCTCGGATTCGCAGAAGAGCGGCTCGGATTCGGGCAGCGACGACTGAGTCAGGCGCTCACAGGTACGGGTCGGCCCACGCACTGATGATGCGGGCCGCCCGTGCCGCCTGATTCTTCTCGGTGAGCAGGTGGTCGGCGCCTTCCAGCGAAACGAAACTGCGCGGGTGCCGCGCGGTGCGAAAGATCTCGCTCGCGTTCTCGATGCCGACCGTGTTGTCGGTGGGGGAGTGCATGATGAGAAGAGCGCGCCGCAGGGAGCTGATGCACTCGCGAAGATCGGTGGCGCGAATGTCTTCGATGAAGTGCCGGCGAAGTGTGAGCGCCTTGCCCCCGATCAGAAAAGGCGCCTCACCCTCTGCTTCGATCCGCTGTACGAGGGCGTCGTAGTTGTGCTCGACGTGCGCGGGTTCGACGGGTGCGCCGACGGTGACGAGCGCCGCGACGCTCGGGCAGCTGTGCGCCGCCGAGATCACTGCTGACCCCCCGAAGGAGTGCCCGACGAGAAGCCGGACCTCACGGTCGGATTCGTTCATGAACTCCACCGCGCGCACGGTGTCGGCCACCTTGTGGGAGAACGAACCGTCGCCCCAGTCGCCCTCGGAATCTCCGAGTCCGAGATTGTCGAACCGCAGCATGCCGATCCCCTCGCTGGCCAGCTGCTTGCAGATCCGGCTCGCGGCCGGCGAGTCCTTGCTGAGGGTGAACCCGTGGGCGAACACCCCCCATCCGCGGACCTCGCCCGCAGGTGGGTCGATCAGACCGGCCAACGCCGGACCGCTGCTACTCGGGAACGTGATGCGTTCTGCCACGTGGCCATCCTGTCACCGCCGACGACTGCCGATCCCATCACCCTGAGCCGGCTCGCCACCCGCGATGGGCACAAAACTACATCGGCGTGCGTTGCCCAGGCGCGACAGTGCAAGCCAGGAGGTAGGCGTGAAGGTTCGGTTCGGGGTCAGCCTGGCGCAGATGTCGCACCTGATCAGTTGCCCGGGTTCGCCGATGACCTCGAGTCCTTCGTCGGGGAACTGCTCCCGCGGCAGAACTGAGCGCCCGGCTGGTTCCTGCGATGTTTCAGCGCTGGTTGTCGGCGACCCAGGCGCGCAGTGCTTTTCGGTCGAGCTTTCCGCTGCCGAGGGTCGGGATCTCAGCGCTGGACACGGTGACCCAGCGCGTCGGCACCTTGTAGGAGGACAGCGCATCGCGGGTACGGCGGGCCAGCGACTCCACGTCGAGGTCACCGTCGGTGGGCACGAGCACGGCGCACACCTCCTCACCGCGCTCGGGGTGCACGACACCCAGCACCACGCACTGCGCCACGTCGTCGAAACCTTCGATCACCGCCTCGACCTCCAACGGTGAGACGTTGGCTCCGGATGTCTTGATGAGCTCGCTGGAACGGCCGACGTAGAACAGCCGTGGGTCATCGGCGTTGCGGTAGACCCGGTCTGCGGTGTGGTACCAGCCATCGGCATCGAACGTCTCGCTGCGTTCCCGCTTGTTGTATCCCGCCATCACGCCGACGCCCCGGACCAACAACTCGCCGACCGTTCCCTCACCGACGGGCAGCCCGCTCTCGTCGACGATCTTCATCTCCGTGTAGGCGAATCCGCCGGCGGTCTCGGACATCGTGCGATGGACCGGGAAGCCGTCGGGGACGTCGGTCATGGCGATGTCCAACGGACCGTCGCGCAGCATCGGCGCGGCAGACAGGTCCCGTCCGGCGAAGCTGGGATGCTCCCGCATCCGCTGGGTGAACGCCGGCCAGCCCACGATCCCGGTCGCTCGCTCGGCCTCGGCGAGGTCGAGCGCGATCCCGGCGTCGAGCCTGGGCATCACCAGCAGGGTCACGGGTTCGTGCAATGCGCCGGTGGCTGCGAGCACGCCGCCGATCCAGAAGAACGGCATCGCGCACAGAATCACCGGCGCCGATGGTGATCCGGTGATCGCGCGGACCGCTGCGGGCCATGTCGAGGTCTGCCGGGCTACTGTGCCGTGGGTGTGTAGTACGCCCTTCGGGTCGGCGGTGGATCCAGAGGTGTGCACCATGATCGCAAGGTCAGCGGGGGACACCTCCGCCTCGGCGGAGATGAGGACGCGGTCGGGGACCCGCTCCGCGTCAGTGTCACGGTGACTGCCCGCCCACTGTCTCCGACTGTTGCCGGTCAGCACGATCCGCCGCAGGAACGGCACCCGATCGAGCGCCAGGCGCTCAGAAGTTTGCGTGGTCAACTCCGGAAAAGCCGTTTCGAACCGCTCCGCGACGTCGATGTCGAGCACCCGGTCGGGGGCGATCAGCAGTCCGATGTCGGCCAGCCGTACCACCTTGGCGATCTCGGCCGGGCGGTACATCGTGCTCAACGGCACTGCAACCGCCCCGATCCGCGACACCGCGAGCCACCAGGTCACCCATTCGGCGCCGTTCGGGAAGAACAGGCCCACGCGGGTGGCTTTGCCGACACCCTGCGCGAGCAACCACCGGGCGAGTTCGGCCGAGCGTCGATCGGCCGACGAGTAGGTGAGCCGCTCTGTGGGGGTCACCAGGTAGGTGCGGTGACCGAACTCCCGAACCGCGTTCGCGAGCAGTGCCGGGACCGTCAGTGGTGGCTGGTGCACCGGTCGATCATCCCCAACGTCCGGCACGGCATGTCACCGCGGGGCCGGTGAATCGTCTGGCCCGGCGCGGGCCAGCAGCCACGCCTGACCGTGCGCTTCCTCGGTGGCGATCACCTCGAGTGCGCGATACGCCTGTCGCAACTCGCCGGACGTGACCCGGAAGGGTCCCGGTGATGCCCCGACTTCGCTGAGCGCGCTGACAGCGAGGAGTCCGCCAGGCGAGAGCCGCTCGATGACGGAGCGGTCCAGGCGAGAGTCGCGAAACATGTTGCAGATCACCACGTCTGCGGACAGTCCCGAGGGCAGACCGTGGTCCAGATCGCAGACCTCGAAGTGGCAGTGAGCAGCCACGCCGCATTGTTCGGCGAGTTCGCGGGCCTGTGCGATCGCCACCGGGGACACGTCCACAGCCCAGACGTCCATTCCACGCTGTGCCAACCACACCGCGGCTCCACCGCCTCCGCACGCGAGATCAAGCGCGCGACCTGCGGTCGGGAACTCCTGCGCGAACGGCTGGAACACGGCAGGCAGAGCGACGTCGTCGACCGTCACCGAACCACGGTCGGCGTAGCGCCGGTCCCATCGGACACGATCCTCGTCGGACATCAACACCCAGGCTAAGGCTTCGCCGGATCGGCTCGCGATGACTCCGCCGGCGCGGCGGAGTCGATATGTCGAGATGCCCGCCGACTCCGGGAGAACGCAATGAACCCAATGACGCCGATGACACTGAATGCCTCGACTGTGTGGTCGATCGTGCACGCCGAACGCGCTCAACTGGTTTCCGACCTGCGCGGCCTTCCAGCCGAGGCGTGGTCGACGCCGTCGCTGTGTGCGGGTTGGACCGTGCACGATGTGCTTGCTCATCTGCTCGACACGGCGAAGACGTCGAGGTTGCGTTTCGTCCGACGGATGATCGCTGCGCGGTTCGACTTCGACGGTGACAACGCCGCCGGGGTCGCAGCGGAGCGACGCGACGATCCACCAGCCACACTCGACGCCATGGACGCCGCCACCGGGCTGACGCTCACGCCACCGGCCGCCCGGGTGGCTACTCGACTCGTGGAGGCGATCGTCCACGGCGAGGATATCCGCAGACCGCTGGGGATCGCGGCCACCTACCCGCCCGCCGCAGTGGCGTCGGCGCTGGCCTATCAAGCCAGGACTGCGGCATCACTCCAGGGTGGGCGCGAGAGGGTGCAGGGCTTGCGACTCGTCGCGACGGATACTGGCGTCGGGATCGGAGACGGTCCCGAGGCCCGAGGACGCGCGATAGACCTCCTGCTCGTCACCTCCGGACGCCGGACGCCGGACTGCACTCTCGACGGCCCAGGGGCCGCTCGTCTGCTCGCGGCGACGGGGTAGCCCTATCGCTTGCGGGCGATCAGGAAGGCTTGCGGCGTTGATTCGACACCGTCGTCGTCGGCCTGCCGAACCGTCTGCGCCCACACCGGCAACCCGGCGTCGGTCAGCATGGCCGCCACCGCTTCGGGTTGCCGTCGGTGGAACGTCAGATCGACGCTGTGGCCGAAGGCGTCCGTGAGCACTCTGGGTTGGTCGCCGACCTGGAACGCGAGCAGTACCAGTCCGCCCGGGACGAGCACCCGGTGGAACTCGGCCATCGCGCTGGGCAGGTGTTCATCCGGGAGGTGAATGATCGAGTACCACGCACACACCCCGTCGACGCTCTCGGAGGGCAGCTCCATGTCGGTCATCGAGCCGACGCGAAACTCGAGCCCGGGCAGTCGCCGGCGTGCCTCGGCGACCATGTTGGGGGACAGATCAATTCCGACTACATCGAGCTGCAGGTCAGCGAGTATGGCGGTGGCGACCCCCGATCCACAGCCGATGTCGACGACGCGGGCACTCGGCCTTCTCGCGACGAGGCCGGCGAACGCGGCCAGGATCGCCCGGTCCACCGGTTTGTCGTCGAGGTGGCGCTGAAAGCGTTCGGCGAACGGCACCGCGGTGCGGTCGTAGCCGTCCCGGGTCCGACGCAGGAACTCCTGTTCGGGCATCCCACTCATCGTCACTCGATCATCTCGGCGATCGACGGGCCGGCGCGCCACTGGTCAACGATCGGTTTCACGGCATCCACCAGAATCGGCAGCTGCGGCGCCAAACCCAGGCACGCAACAGCCGCGAGAAGAGCGGCCGCCTCCGTGACCCGCAGCGCCGGCTCGTGCACCGGACGCAACCCCAGGCGGGCTGCCGCATCGTTGTAGACGGCCACCCCCTCGGGTCCTGCCATCGCGAGATCGGACTCGACCGGGCCGGTGGTGACGAGTTCGAAATCGGACCACAACTCACCGTCGGCGGTGTTGATCAGGTTGTGGAACGGCGCGTCACCGTGGATCGTTTGAAAGCCGACCCCGGGGAATGCCTCCGCGAAGGCCGTCCGAGACGCGAGGGCCGAAGCGAGCAGCGACCATTCCCGTTGCGCCCGGGCATGATCGGCAACGCTCAGCAGGTCCGGTCGCTGTCCGAGTTCGTGAAGACCGTCGGGAATGTAGTCGTTGAACGGCGTCCAGAAGCCGAGATGGTGGCCGTCGTAGCCGCGCAACGCGGCGTGCAGACGAGCGGTAGCCTCGAAGCGTCGCGCGGGATCGATCACCGCATCCGGGATCTCTTGTACATGATCCCAGAACGTCATCGAGAATCCGTGCCGCCGAACGGGTTCACGCGGAACCAGAGGACTCGGGGCGACCACGGGATGGCCGCGATCGGCAAGCCAACCCGTCACCGCGATCTCCGAGCGCTGCTGGGCGGTCTGGCGCGCGGGAGATTCGAGGTAGGACCGGGGGAGAACCGTCGGCACGCGTACCACCACCGGAGCCGGAGCGAGATGAACGATCACCGAGAACACGTCGTAGAGCACCCGGGGTTCGTCCACACGCAGCCCGAAGTCGTGGCCGGCGGCCGTCGCGGCCGCCACCGCCCGGGCCGTCCGGTCGGCGATCTGGTCGGAGGTCAACACCGTGCCCAGTTTGTCGTCTTCCCGAGGATGCGTCGAGCCGATTTGGGGGAAGACTACGGTCGGGTGTCATGACGAACCGACGCCTCAGGGTACTGATCATCGGGGGCGGCTTCGGCGGGCTGTTCTGTGCACGAAGGTTGGGCGGCACCGACGTCGACGTGACCGTACTCGACCGCGCAGCCGGTCACCTGTTTCAGCCGCTGCTCTACCAGTGCGCCACCGGGACCCTGAGCATCGGCCAGATCAGCCGCCCGCTGCGCGAGCAGTTCGCCGGCCACCGCAACATCACCACGCTGCTCGGCGAGGCCCTCGAACTCGACGCGGACTCGCGTCGGGTGACCGCGCGCCGACCCGATGAGACCACGTTCACCGTCGACTACGACGTGCTCGTCGTCGCGGTCGGTATGCAACAGTCCTACTTCGGCAACGCACACATCGCACAGTGGGCGCCGGGGATGAAGACCCTCGATGACGCGCTGAGTATCCGGCAGCGGTTGTTCACCGCGTTCGAGATCGCCGAGACCCTTCCGCCGGGCGCTGAGCGTGACAGCTGGCTGACCTTCGCCGTCGCCGGCGGTGGTCCCACCGGGGTGGAACTGGCCGGACAGATCCGGGAGATGGCGACGCGGACGCTGTCCAACGAGTTCCACAGTATCGATCCCGAGGACGCCAGGGTGCTGCTGTTCGACGGTGGAGATCGGGTGCTGAAGAGCTTCGCACCGGATCTGGCCGGCAAGGCCGCCAGCACCCTGCAGCGCCTCGGCGTGGAGCTGCGGCTGGGGGTGCATGTCACCGATGTGAACCGGCACGGCGTGACCGTCTCGCCGAAGGCCGGCGGTGCAGACCAGGAGTACGCAGCCCGTACCGTGCTGTGGACCGCTGGAGTCGAAGCCGTGCCCTTCGCGCGGCACCTCGCCGACGTCGTCGGCGCCGCTTCTGACCGCTCCGGTCGGATTCACGTCGAACCCGACCTGTCGGTGCCGGGACGTCCCGAGATCTTTGTCATCGGTGATCTCGTCGGTCGCGATGGGCTTCCCGGCGTCGCCGAGAACGCGATGCAGGGAGGACTGCACGTCGCCGCGTGCATCCGGCGCGAACTCGAGGGCAGAACCCGCAAGCCGTACCGCTACCGCGACCTGGGTTCGGCGGCGTACATCAGCCGTGGAAACGCCCTCTTGCAGGTCGGGCCCATCAGGGTCGCCGGCTTCCCGGGCTGGCTGGCATGGGGCCTACTGCACATTGCGTTCCTCACCGGGGTCAGCAATCGCATCAGCACCGTCGCCACGTGGTTAGCCACCATCGCCCGTACCAACCGCCGTCACCACCGGGCGTTCATGCTCGGAGACAGTCACACCAACACCGAGCAGCGCTACACCTGGGCGACATGCGACGACCAGCCATCCCGGCCGCAGCCGGGACCGGTGATCGAGAAGTAGCGTCGACTACGGATCCGAACTAGTTGCCGGACCAGGCCGGACCCAGTGCGTTCGCCCGGCCTGGACCGGATCTTCCGCCTCGTGGGCGGTGTCCAACTTTCTGCTGACACAACGGAACGACCGTCACAGTCGGACGTATCGCCGGGATTCCAATCCGCGACCGCGACACGGCGATCTTCGGCGAGTATTGCGGCACAGCTGACGGTGGTCAGGAGAAGCTCGAAGGCAATCATCGTGCAGCTCGGTGCTGAGCAGGATTAGTGGGGTTTCAGCTCCTTGAGACCTACGAGCCGTTGGGCACCATGACGCGACTACACCGTCGAAGCGAATCTCCTGACGACCTCCTGCAACTTCGCGCGAAGAGCGTCATCGCTGATCCCGTCGAGGCGGACGTCTGCGGTGCACCCGTAGATGCCCGCGGTGAGCAGCGTCATGGCCACCACTTCGGTCTCGGTGCTCTCGGGGCCGAACAGCAGTCCGGTGAACCCGTCGATGGTCTCGCGCAGGGCGGGGCGGTTGTTCATCAGCTGCCGCATGCACGGGTCGCCGTAGATCACGTTGGCGACCTGTCGATGCCGGATCGCGAGGTCGATCAGTCCGCTCAGCGCGACATCGCGGCGCGCCTGATGTGACGGAAGCATGGCCGCAACTCGCTGGATGTGTCGGATGTCGTCGATAAGCGGTTTGGCGACCGCGAGCACGATGTCGTCCTTGGACTGGAACTGGTAGTACACCGAGGCCTTGGTGACGCCCAGACGTGCCGCGATCATCTGGATCGAGGTGCCACGGATGCCGCGCTGGGCGAAGAGTTCCAGAGCGGCATCCACGACACGGTCACGCGCGAAGCCGCGCGCCGCCACCGGCTTTGCCATCGCTGAGACCTCCTCTGGGCACAGTACCGGCAGGGCCCCTCCGTGATCTGGGCCACGTTTGATTGCGTCCGTAAGTGCGTTCACAGCTCCTGCCGATGGGTTGAGTTAACTCTGCCGACTGTATAAGTTCAAGCAGTCGTTCGACTGGGAACGCCTTCGGCAGTCGTCACAGGGAGATCGCGAGTATGAGAGTGCTCCAACGCATTTGGCTACCACTGGTGATGGTGGTGGTGATCGCGGCTGGGGGTACGGCTGTCGATCAGATCCGGGGAATCTTCGGGAGGGACCCGGTGCTGGTGGTACCGCAGAACTTCGCCGGCGACGCCGAACGGTTCAACCCCAAGGTGGTGCGCTACGAGGTGTTCGGCACGCCAGGAGCCGTCGTCGACATCAACTATCTGGATCTGCACGCGGCGCCCCAACGGGCCAGCCAAGCCGTACTGCCCTGGTCGCTGACCCTCTCGACGACGGACCCCTCGGCCTCGGCCACCCTGATCGCCCAGGGTGACGCTGATTCGCTGGGGTGCCGGGTGTACGTCGACGACGAGTTGCGCGCCGAGCGCGTGGTTGACGGATACAACGCCCAGACCTACTGCATCGTGAAGTCCGCGTGAGCGCCCCGACGCCGGATACGGTCACCGAGGAGATCCCGGTGCCGATCCACCGCCGCGCCCACTTGGGCCGCATCGCCTACGTGATTCGCAACCTGTCCATCCCGATCATCGTAGGTTGGATTGCGCTGGCGGCCTTCCTGAACATTTCCACCCCGCAGCTCGAGAAGGTCGGCGAGATGCGGTCGGTGTCGATGAGCCCCCACGGTGCGCCCGCGGCCGTGGCGACGCAGCGGATCGGTGAGGTCTTCGAGGAGTACACCTCCGACAGCTCGGCCATGATCGTGCTGGAGGGGACCGAGCCGCTGGGGCCGCCGGCCCGAGAGTTCTACGGCAAGTTGATCTCTGCGCTGCGGGCCGACACCGCACACGTCGAGCACGTCCAGGATCTGTGGAATGATCCGTTGACCTCCTCGGGCGTGCAGAGTGGTGACGGCAAGGCCGCGTACGTCCAGATCAACCTGGTCGGGAATCAGGGTGAGGCCAAGGCCAACGAATCGGTGGCCGCCGTGCACCGCATCATCGAGCAGACCGAGGCGCCCGAGGGCGTGACGGCCTTCGTCACCGGTGGCGCCGCGTTGGCCGCAGAGCAACAGGAGGCCGGCCACACCAGCATGCGGATGGTCGAGGCACTGACGATGGTAGTCATCACGGTGATCCTGCTGGGCTTCTTCCGCTCGATCGTCACGACGCTGCTGATCATGGCGACGCTCGGGGTGAGCGTGATGACGGTGCGCGGCACGATCGCCTTCCTGGGCTATCACGACGTCATCGGGTTGTCGACGTTCGCGACCAGTCTGCTGGTCACGCTGGCCATCGCGATCGCGGTCGACTACGCGATCTTCCTGATCGGTCGATATCAGGAGGCCCGGGGCATCGGTGAGGATCGAGAGTCTGCGTATTACACCATGTTCGGAAGCACCGCCCATGTCATCGTCGGGTCGGGTCTGACCATCGCGGGCGCCACGTTCTGTCTGAGCTTCACCCGGTTGCCGTACTTTCAGACGCTGGGTGTTCCGCTGGCCATCGGTATGTTGGTGCTGATCGCGTTCGCGATGACGTTCGCCCCGTCGTTGGTCGTGGTGGCCGGCCGGTTCGGGATGCTGGACCCCAAACGCTCACTGCGAGCTCGGGGCTGGCGCAAGGTCGGTGCTGCGGTGGTGTGCTGGCCCGGGCCGATTTTGGTTGCCACGCTGGCGATCTCGCTGATCGGCCTGATCGCCCTGCCGAGTTATCAGACGAGCTACAACGACCGCAAGTACCTTCCCTCGGACATCCCGTCGAGCCAGGGGTACACCGCGGCCGAAAGGCATTTCTCGCCGGCCAGGCTCAACCCGGAGTTGCTGATGATCGAGACCGACCATGACTTACGGAACCCGGCGGACTTCCTGATCATCGACAAAGTCGCCAAGGCGGTTTTCCGGGTTCCGGGCATCGGCCGGGTGCAGACGATCACCCGCCCTGACGGTCGGCCCATCGAGCGCAGCACGATCCCGTACGCGATCTCACAGCAGAGCACTTTGAGCAAACTCAACGAGCAGTATCAGGGCGAGCGCACGGCCGACATGCTCAAGCAGGCCGAGGACATGCAGATCAACATCGACACGATGGAGCAGATGCAGTCCATCACCGTGCAGATGGCTGACACCACCAACAACATGGTGGTGAAGATGAAGGACATGAGCATGACGCTCGCCGAAGTCCGGGACCAGATGGCCAATTTCGACGACTTCTTTCGTCCGCTGCGCAATTACTTCTACTGGGAACCGCACTGCTACAACATCCCGGTCTGCTCGGCATTGCGGTCGATTTTCGATGCGCTCGACGGCATCAACGCGATGACCGACGGCGTTCAGGACATGATCCCGGAGATGGAGCGCCTCAATACGCTGATGCCGCAGATGGTGGCGTTGATGCCGACAATGATCGACACGATGAAGTCGGTCAAGCAGATGATGCTGACTCTGTACCAGACCCAGAACGGGATGCAGCAGCAGATGATCGAGATGCAGGAGAACTCCGCGGTGATGGGGGAGGCGTTCGATGCGGCCAAGAACGACGACTCGTTCTACCTGCCCCCGGAGGCATTCGAAAACGCCGACTTCAAGCGCGGGATGGAGCAGTTCCTGTCACCGAACGGAAATGCGGTGCGGTTCATCATCGCCCACGAAGGTGACCCGATGTCGCCCGAGGGCATCGCGAAGATCGACGCGATCAAGGAAGCGGCCAAGGAGGCCCTGAAGGGCACCCCGCTGGAGGGCGCGCGGATCTATCTCGGCGGCACCGCGGCGACCTTCAAGGACATGGCCGACGGTACCCGCTACGATCTGCTGATCGCCGGAATCGCCGCGCTTGGGTTGATCTTCCTGATCATGCTCATCATCACCCGGGCAATCGTGGCCGCGGCGGTGATCGTCGGTGCGGTCGCGGTGTCGCTGTGTGCCTCGTTCGGCATCTCGGTGTTGTTGTGGCAGCACCTGATTGGCCTGGAACTGCACTGGATGGTGATGCCGATGGCGATGATCATCCTGCTGGCGGTGGGCGCTGACTACAACCTGTTGGTGGTCTCCCGATTGAAGGAGGAAGTGCCGGCGGGCATGCGCACCGGCATCATCCGCACCCTGGGCGGCAGTGGTCGGGTGGTGACCGCCGCGGCCATGCTGTTCGCGTTCACCATGATGACGATGGCGATCAGTGACCTGCGGGTCATCGGCCAGGTCGGCACCACGATCGGGCTCGGGTTGATATTCGACACCCTAGTGGTCCGGTCCTTCATGACACCTTCGATCGCTACCCTGTTGGGTCGCTGGTTCTGGTGGCCGCAACGAGTCCGGATGCGCCCGATAGCCTCCCCGTGGCCGAAAACTGATCGTTTCCAGACGGATCCGACAGCGGGGGTGACGCTGTGAGGCGACTGAACGCGATGATGCTGGCTGCCGGGGTGCTGAGCATTCTGGTGCCGGCAGCGCCCGCGGCCGCCGACTCCGACACCACGTTCACCGACGAGCTGCACACCTATGGCATCTACGGTCAGAAGGACTACAACGCCTTCATCGGCACGATCACCTGCAAGCGGCTGGACCGCGGAGTCGACAAGGATGCCGATGCTGCAGCCACTTTCATTCACGGCCAACTCGAACACGGAGCCACCACCGAGCAAGCGTGGCAGTTTCTGACGTCTGTGTTGCGTACCTACTGCCCACAGCAACTCGGACGCCCCGATGCCGCGCGACCGTAATCAACGCACGAGCGTCACGCGGGTGATGGACAAGATCGGTGTGGTTGTGGCGTTGCTGGGTCTGCTGCTCGCGGTTGCGGTCGCCGCGGCCGCAGTCGTGCGAGCCGACTCCACCGACTCGATGGACGATGTCGGGCGACGCTCATACTCCGAGCACACCGCCACCGACGCCTACTACGGGCAACCGGCCTGGAACTGGCCGAACTGAGCCAAGATCTTCTTCAACAACAAGGGAGTGGCGGCGAGCACACGGGCGGGCTGCGGCCCATCTGAAGGTCGACCGGCGCCGCGGTGGCAAGCCACGCACCCGTCCTGACCGCGTCCGCGCGGACAGGGCTTCGACCACCGCAGATCTTTGGATCTGCGGTGGTCGACACGTTTCGGACGTCAGACGCCCAGCGTGCCTTGGATGTCCGGCTTCATCGCGTTGAGCTGCGAACCCCAGTATCCCCAGCCGTGGGTGCCGTTTGCGGGGAAGTTGAAGACGCCGTTGCCGCCGCCGGCGGCCTCGTACCGGCGCTGGAACGCCTTGTTGCTGTCCTGAGTGATGCTCTCGAGCAGCTGGCCGGGGATGTCGCCGCCGCCGCCGAGGTCACCGGGCCTGCCGTTGCCCGTGTACACCCAGATCCGGGTGCCGTTGGCCACCAGCCGTCCGGCTTGCAGCGTCGGGTCGTTGCGCTGCCACGCCGGACCGCCACCAGCACCCCACATCGCGGTGGCGTCGAAGCCGCCGGCGTCGCGCATCGCGAACCCGACCAAGGTGGGCCAAATGCCTTCGGACGGGTTGAGGAAACCCGACAGCGAAGCCGCGTAACGGAATTGGTTCGGGTGATAGGCCGCCAGGATCAGCGCCGCGCTACCCGACATCGACAAGCCGACCACGGCGTTGCCGCTGGGCGAGATGCCCTTGTTGGCCGCCAGATAGGCGGGCAGCTCAGAGGTCAGGAAGGTCTCCCACTGGTAGTTGTAGGTGTTGCCGTTACCGACAGCCGGACGTTGCCAGTTGGTGTAGAAGCTCGACATCCCGCCAACGGGCATCACGACCGACAGTCCCGACTCGAAGTAGTTCTCGAACGCCGCGGTCTCGATGTCCCAGCCGCTGTTGTCGTCACGGGCACGCAACCCGTCGAGCAGGTAGACCGCCTTGGTGCCGCCGCCCTGGAACCTGACAGGGATGTCACGGCCCATGGCCGCCGACGGCACCATCAACGTCTCCACCGGCAGACCGGGCCGTGAGTAGGCACCCGCGGTGGCCGGCGTGCCTGCGACGGCGACCAATCCCGTCAGCAGCAGCGCTGCAAGCGCGCCGGCCTGTAGCCGGCGGCTCAAACTGAGCATGAATTCCATGTGATTTGTTGCCGTTCTCTCTGGACGCGCACGACAGCGCGTACCTCACGAAAAGGTGTGCGGTCAGCGCAGGTTCACTGGATCGGATGCCACTGCTTCGCATCCACCGCATCACGAGCGGACCGCTGAAAGCAGTGCCATCCGTCAGTTCGTCATGTGACGATTTGCCGTTACGTTCCACAGCGCGAATCGCCGCGCTGGTCACATCTACGTAAGAAACGCCACCACGGCGGGCATGATCACTGCTGGGCTGCCCGCCACTTGTCCAGCAGGCGGCGGTCGCGCTTGGTCGGCCGGCCGGCACCGCGGTCCCGGACCGCCAGCGGCACCTGA
This sequence comes from Mycolicibacterium austroafricanum, assembly GCF_902705885.1. Taxonomy (GTDB): domain Bacteria; phylum Actinomycetota; class Actinomycetes; order Mycobacteriales; family Mycobacteriaceae; genus Mycobacterium; species Mycobacterium vanbaalenii_A. Next base: position 39,904 of record NZ_CACSIP010000017.1, read on the forward strand.
GGAGTGGCCGCCGGGGCGGGGGTGCGGTCGAGATAACACGTCACGGCATCGGCTGCCCCAACCCGCTTCTGGATCACCCGCACCACTTCGACGATGCGCGTCCTGTCGCCCAATCGGGCGCGCACCTCGTCACCGGGAGACACCGTGGCGGAGGGTTTGGCGGGCCGGTCGTTGATCCGCACATGGCCACCCCGGCACGCTGCAGCGGCGTCCGGCCTGGTCTTTGTCAGGCGGACCGCCCACAACCACCGGTCCACACGGGTCGACTCCATGACCTCCATCATGGCCTGCCGCGTACCCGTGTCACATCGTTGACAGGCAAGTATCTGCTTGCATAGCGTGTCACGCGTGGGCGACGTCTTCAAAGCACTGGCTGACCCCACGCGCCGCACCATCCTCGACGAGCTGACAGACCGCAACGGGCAGACGCTCTTCGAGATCTGCTCGCGGCTGGCGACCAAGCACGGTCTGGGCTCCTCGCGGCAGGCGGTCTCGCAGCACCTCGACGTCCTGGAGGCGGCGGCGCTGGTCGAGACGCGCCGCCAAGGCCGGTACAAGTTCCACTACATCAACACCGCACCGCTCGAACCGATCGTCGCGCGCTGGCTCGAGCCGCCAGGAAAGGAAGACCGATGAGAATCAATCTGACAAGCGTGTTCGTTGACGACCAGGACAAGGCGCTGCGCTTCTATACCGAGACGCTCGGGTTCGCCGCGAAGCACGACGTGCCGATGGGCGAGCATCGTTGGATCACCGTGGTGTCGCCGGAAGATCCCGATGGCACCGAACTCGTTCTGGAACCGGACGAACATCCCGCAGCCAAGCCGTTCAAGGAAGCGCTGGTGGCAGACGGCATCCCGTTCACGTCGTTTGCCGTCGCCGACGTGGCCAGAGAGTACAAGCGTCTGCGGGGGTGCGGGGTGACCTTCACCCAGGAACCGACGCCGATGGGTCCGGCGACGACGGCCGTGCTCGACGACACCTGCGGCAACCTGATCCAGATCGCCCAATACCTCGGCTGAGCGCAACACCAAGACGCAACGGATGAAAAGCCCCCAGGTGGGGTACCTACGGTCAGCACGGACAAGTCGACCATCTGGCCGCAACACATCGTGTTATTCCTGCTTTGTGCGCTCAAAAACCTGCTTATTTACTAAACATCTTGCATTCGTATGCTTTTTGATCCATTCTTTGTGTGACACCAAACACGATCAAGTAGGTGGAGGGGATGGCATCACCCATCGTTGTCATGGGCGTCTCGGGCTCAGGCAAGTCGACCGTAGGCGCAGCGCTGGCTCAGCGCCTGAGGGTGCCGTTCGCGGACGCCGATGACTTTCACCCGCCCGCCAATGTCGCCAAGATGTCGGCCGGCGAACCACTCGACGATGATGACCGCCATCCATGGCTGGATGCGATCGGGCAATGGTTGGCCGGCCACCCCGATGGGGGAGTGATGAGCTGTTCGGCACTCAAGCGCAAGTACCGCGATCAACTCCGTGGGCACTGCGCGGCAATCGAGTTCCTGCACCTGTCCGGTACCCCCGAGGTCATCGGCAGGAGACAAGCCAGCCGCCCCGGGCACTTCATGCCGGCATCACTGCTCGAGTCGCAGTTCAAAACCCTCGAGCCGCTGGAATCCGACGAACAGGGCATCGACATCGACGTCGACCAGAACATCGATGCCATCGTCGACACCTATATCGCCGCAAGCGAACAGTCAGACCGATGAACCATCGGGTGAGCTGGGCGATGCACACAACTCACGGTCGTGACACGCCCGGAACGAGCCGGGCACTGACAGTTCGGAGGCCTCGTGGAAGCAATTGATCCGGCATACGGCACGACCACCCTGCTACTGATCGCCGCGGCGGCGGTCGCCGTGCTGCTGTTCCTCATCATCAAGGTGAACATGCATGCCTTCGTGGCGCTCGTCCTGGTGAGCGTGCTCACGGCGCTGGCGGCCGGTATCCCGGTGGCGGACGTGCCAAGCGCCATATCCTTCGGTTTCTCCAACACACTCGGCTCGGTGGCGCTGCTCGTCGGCTTCGGCGTCATGATCGGCCGTCTGTTGGAGATCACCGGCGGCGCCCAGGTCCTCGCCGACACCCTGATCGGCCGGTTCGGGGAGAAACGGGCGCCGTTCGCGCTCGGCGTCGCCGCGCTGCTCTTCGGCTTTCCGATCTTCTTCGACGCGGGCCTGGTCGTCTTCCTGCCGATCATCATGACGGTCGCGCGGCGTTTCGGCGGCTCGCTCCTGCTGTTCGCCCTGCCGGCCGCCGGCGCTTTCGCCGCGATGCATGCGATGGTGCCGCCGCACCCGGGTCCGGTCGCAGCAGCCGAAGCGTTCGGCGCGAACATCGGTGTCACGCTTCTCCTCGGCGCCCCCATCGCCGTCCTCTCGTGGTATATCGGCGCCTATCTCGTCTCCCAGGCGATCGGGCGCAAGATCCACGTCGACGTCCCGGCGTCGCTGTTCGGAGAGATGAACGGCGGCCGCGACGAGACCACCAACGGTGACGGCACCGGCGCGGGCGTCTCGGCCACAGGAGACACCATGACCCGCACAGCCCCGGCATTCGGGACCGTCCTTGGCATACTGCTGCTGCCGTTCGTGTTGATCTCCTTCAACACCGTGCTCGACACCTTGATGACCGCCGGCGTGATCGAGGACGGCGTCACCTGGGCGGAGTACCTGAAGCTGCTGGGCAACACTAGTGTGGCCCTGCTCATCACCGTCGTCGTGGCCACCTTGGTGCTGGGGTTGCGCGGTGGCCGCTCGATGGCCGACGTCGGCACGATCTTCGACAAGGCGCTGGGGCCGATCTGCGCGATCATCCTGATCACCGGCGCCGGCGGCATGTTCGGCGGTGTACTGCGACTGAGCGGTATCGGGAACGCTCTGAGCGGTTCGCTCTCGGGGCTGGGGATGTCGCTGATCGTTCAGGCGTTCATCATCTCCACGATCCTGCGCGTGGCGCAGGGGTCGGCGACCGTCGCACTGACCACGACGGCGGGCCTGATCAGCGCCGCCGCGATCGAAGCCGACCTCAGCAATGTGAAGCTGACGCTGCTGGTGATCGCCATCGCTGCCGGCGCGACCGTGCTCTCCCACGTCAACGACTCGGGCTTCTGGCTGGTCAGTCGGTTCTTCAACATGGACGTCAAGACGACTCTCAAGACGTGGACGGTGATGGAGACCACGCTCGGGCTCACCGCGTTCCTGATCGCCCTGGGACTGTGGATGGTGTTCTGACCGGGTGATCAGTCAATCGCCAGCAGCGCGATTGAGGCTGAACAGGCCGCGGTCAAGGTTCCTCGCAGCTGGTGAACAGCTCGTTGAGATGCGGTCCGTCGAGGCGCCGCCCGATGGCGACGATCCGGCTGGTGCCGCCCGAGGACCCGTCGCCGTCGAATTCGGTAATCTCACAGCGCCTTCCGACCACCTGCAGGACCTGCGGACCGTCGCAATCGGTGACGTACACGATCCCCTTGCACCGGTACACCGATCCGGGGAGCTCACGCCTGATCATCCGCCGCAGCAGGTCCGCCCGGAAACGCTTGCGGCTGCGGTGACTCCAGCGCTCGAGATCCTCGGCGCCGTCCGGCACGGACGTGGCCGGTCCGGCGTCGGAACCCGGAAGCACACGCGGGTCGAAGCGGCCAGCGCCCAACAGCGCCTCCAGCGGGACGTTCCCGTAGCTGGTGGTGATGACACGAATCCGTTTGATGTGCTGGTCGATCCAGTCGGTGACGACCTCGAGGTGTAGTGGGCTGACCAGATCGGCCTTGCTCACCACGACAAGATCGGAGAAGGCGATTTGGCGCAGTTTGAGCGAGTTCAGTGACGCCTCGTCGGATTCGCGGAAAACACCCTCAGCGTCGACTACGCACACGATGCTGTCCACCCGAAGCAACTGCGCGTAGCGGGCGTCCAGCAGCGTCATGGTGATTCCCGCGGGATCGGCGACACCGCTGGCTTCCAGGAGGACGTAGTCGATGAGCTCAGCGCTGTCGAGCAGTTGCCGCAATGCAGCAACGAGGTCCTCACGGATCTCACAACACACGCAGCCGTTCGTGAGGCTGATGGCATTGTCGGTGGCGTGCTGGATCAGGGCGGCGTCGATGTTGATCGAGCCGAAGTCGTTGACCAGGACTCCAATTCGCAGACCGTGTGATCCAGTCAGGATCCGGTTGAGCAGGGTGGTCTTTCCGGCGCCGAGAAAGCCGGTGAGAACGGTGACAGGCACCGGGGTTCCCGAACCCTCCGTCAGCCGGTGGTTATCCGGCGCCGGCGCCAGCAGAGCCGGATCCGAACGGATCACTTTGCGCGCCAACCGCGTTCGACTTCGATTCCCCGTTCGGCGAGCATCTCCCGAGGGTTCAGGGTGACTCCAGGCCAGGTTTGGGTGGGTGCGCGGTAGACATCCTCGGGGTAGTACAGGCGCGGATCGATCTCCAGGTCGCGCACGAACTGCTCTTGCTGGTCCTCTCGCGGGTTTCGAGGTTCCGGCAGTGCGATGGTCTCGGGCAGCTCCTGGCCGGGCTGCAGGAACCAGCGAGGATCCATGGCGGCGGGGGAGGCCCCGTCGGCAATCACCGCCTTACGCGACCAGATCGCGTCCTTGGTGATGTTGACGACGTTGAGATCCAGCCCGAACATGAACAGGCCATCCCAGTGCGCGCGCACCTCGGCCACCGATTCGGCCATCAACTGGTCGTCACCCCATTCGAAATGACAGATGGCTGCCATTCGCGGCTGCGCCTGGGCGAACATATAGCCTGCCGCGTAATAGGGGGTGTGGAAGATGTCCATCGCGTACTCCCACAGTTCTGCCGGCGCGCCCACTTTCAGGCCGGTCAGCCATGGGGTGTCGATGGTTCCCTCGGTGACGAAGAGGTCCGCCCCCTGCCCGTAGCGCACCGACAACTCGTCGGGGCGACCGTCGCCGGTCCACACGAACGACAAGTCGGCGTCCTCCCAATCCAGTCGGTAGGCGGAGGCCCCGTCCTTGACGTGCGAGCGCGGCCAGTGCCGCACGGTCACACCGTCGCGCTGATAGCAGATCCCGTTGCGCTCGGTCCAGTCGAACTCGGTCACGTCGATCTCGAGGCCGTCACCGACCGGGCAGGCGTTGAAATTCTCCTCGTGCCAACGGTTCATCTTGCGCATGTTCTCGACCATCGCGGCAGTGCCCAGATCCGGTGTTCGCCCCGACGGGCCGTAGACGCGCAGCGGCTCGAATCCACCCGAGAACGCCCGGAACGGGTACATGTAGGGCAGGTCGGCGAAATGGTCGGTGTGCAGGTGGCTGATGAAGATGTCGTTGATCAGCGCCGCGGGCACCTGCATCGCGATCGCGTGGCCGATACTGCCGTTGCCGAGATCGAAGAAGAAGCGGCGCGGCTGCGCGGTGCCGTTGCCCAGCTCGACAAGCATCGAGGTGCCCTTCTGCAGGGAGTTCGGCGGCCACGGTGAGCTTCCGAGAAACGTCACCCGCATCTCGTTCTCAGGCAGCACCTCGGTTCCGGGCAGGAACATGTTGCGATTCCTGATCGCCGGCCACGGGCGATAGAACTCCGGCAGGCTGATACCGCCGCCTGGCCGGCCCCCGTACGGATTGGACGGTTCGTTGGATCGCCCGATCGCCAAGATTCGACCCCTTCGTTGTCCTGCAGCTCCGTCTCCCGAAGACAACCACAGATCGCAGGCGGCCGAAACCGTCGCCTGGGTCGGGCCAGGGCGGCCGGAGTTGAACGACCGTGTTACGCGCCGACGTCGTCGCCTCCGGTGGGCGCGACGTCGGACATGTCGTCCACCCGTTCGTCGGCCGGTACGTCGGAAGGTTGATCGGCCAGCAGCCGTTCGGTGGCGCTGTTGACGAAAGCCAGCAGTGGCACCGCAAGCAGCGCACCGATCACACCGGCGAGCACCGCCCCCGCCGAGATCGCCAGTAGCACTGCCAGCGGGTGGATCTTCACCGCCCGGCTCATCACCAACGGCTGCAAGATGTTGCCCTCGAGTTGTTGTACCGCCAGGACGATGGCCAGCACCAGCACCGCGACGAAAAAACCTTTCGACAGCAGCGCGACCACCACGGCGAGGAGACCGGTGAGGACGGCCCCGATCACCGGGACGAACGCGCCGAGGAACACCAGGGAGGCCAGCGGCAGCGCCAGCGGTACACCCAGCACGGCAAGGCCGATGCCGATGCCGATCGCATCCACCAGAGCGACGATGAACGTGGCGCGCACAAACCCCGTCAACGAGTTGAAGCCGGACTTGCCGGCGTCCCGAACGCGGTTCCGCGAGTCGCTCGGCACCAGCCTGGTCACGTACTGCCAGATGTTGCGCCCCCCGTGCAGCAGGAAGATCACCGCGAACAGGACCAGGAAGGCGCCGGTGACGATCTGGGTGGCTGTCGTCGCCGTGGCCACCGCGCCACTTGTCAGCCGTTCCTCATTGTCGCGTACTGCTTCGATCGCCGAATTGCCGAAGCTGTCGATCTGTTCGCTACTGATGCCCAGCGGACCTTCGACGAGCCAATCCCGCGCTGAGTCAATGCTCCTGGTGACCTCGCCACCCAGAGCGGGCAACCCGGCGATGAACTGGCTGATGACGAAGGCGAGGACACCGCCCAGCACTGCGGTGCCGCCGAGAAGCACCAGCGCCACGCCCGCGCCACGCGGAACACCGCGCCGGTCCAGCCAATCAACCGGTGGCAACAGCAGCGCGGTGAGGATGACGGCGATCGCCAGGGACACAGCGATCACCTGAATCTGGCCGACTATCCAGATCAGCGCCAGCACGCCGGCGCCGATGACGAGCAGTCGCCAGGACCATGCCGCGGCCTTGCGGACGAGTGGATGAACCGAGTCGACCGCTGAATCGGTCGCGGAGGGAATCAGTGCCATCGGTTCAGCGTAGCCTCAGGGCGCCTGACCGCCTCTTTCGTTGCACCGCAACACCATTCAGGATGGCGCCGGCGCCAAGGCGCGGTAAGTCAACGTTCGGCTTCGGCTTCACTGCGCTCTTCCTCCAAGCGGTCCTTGCTGCGCACCAGGCGAAGAAGCGTCACCAGGATCAGGCCGCCGGCGATGTTGCCGACGAGGGTGTAGCCGAACCAGCCCAGCCAATCGAGGTAGCCGAACGGAGCATGGCCGGTGATGAACGCGCCGAAGATCAGCAGTGAGTCGAGGATCGAATGGAACATCTGCAATCCGGCGAGCAGAAATGCTCCTGCGACAGCCGCGGCGATCTTCCCGGGAACCGAATCGGTGCCGTGCTGCATGCGGGTCATCAGCGTGATCACCATCCCGCCGAGCAGTGCCAGCGAGATGGTTTCCATCGAGATCGGGGCGGTGGCGAAGTGCGACGCCGACTCCACGGTTTGAGCGTGCAGCTTGGGGAACCCGGCCATGATCAGCCACATGATTACCCAGCCGCCCACCAGGTTGGCCGCCAGTGTTCCGCCCCACAGCTTGAAAAGCTGGCGCACACTGGCGCGCTTTGCGGCAACGGTGGTGACCGGGACCAGAAAGCCCTCGGTGAACAGCTCGCTGCGGCCCAGGAGCAGGGCCAGGAACCCGATCGAGAATGCCAGACCCGCGAGCAGCTGGTTGCCCGTAGCTTCCAGGACGGCCAGATAGGCGAGCACACCCATTGCCACCTCCGTGCCCCCGAAGAACCCGGTGACCAGCACTTCGTGCCAGCTGCGGTGCAGGCGCTGGGTGCCCTCGTTGAGGGTTCTGTTGAAGGTCTCCTCGAGTTCGTCCTCGATCGGGCTGTCGGAATCGCCGAGTTGGCGCTGGCTGGTTTCACTCACGTCGGATCCTCAACGCCGGTAACGGGTGGACGACACGGAGTACCCGAACTTCGCCAGAAGATGCCGACGCGCCGAGGGCCCGTGACATATTCCTTGACAGGAATATGTCACGACACCTACGTTTGCTCCATGCAGGCGACGGTCTTCGAGGCACTGGGTGAACCGAGTCGTCTGAGGATCGTCGAGTTGTTGCGCGCCGGGCCTCAGTCTGTCGGCGACATTGCTGAGACCCTGGGTATTCGCCAGCCACAGGTGAGCAAACACCTGCGAGTGCTCAATGAATCGGGAATCGTCGCCGGCGAAGCGCGGGCGCGGCGCCGGATCTATCACCTCGAGGTCGCGCCGTTCGAGGAGATCGGTCGCTGGGCGGAGTCGTTCGAACGGCTCTGGGAGATCCGACTCGATTCGTTGGGCCGCTATCTCGATTCCGTCACTCGTGAAGGGACACTTGATGAGCCAGAAGAAGACCGGTGATCACAAAACCGACGAGGACGTCGTTCGTGACAAGATCGCCGAACTGCCGGCGTTCCGCGACGTCGCATCGCGGCTGCACGAGATCATCATGAAAGCCGCCCCCGAGCTCAAGCCGCGGCTGTGGTACGGCATGCCGGGATATGCGAAAAGCAAGAGCAGTCCCGTGATTTGCTTCTTCCGCGTCGACGCCGACGACTACGTGTCGTTCGGCCTGACCGAGAAAGCCGCACTCGCGCCCGAAGAGGGGGCACCGCACAAGTTGATCGGATTGGTTCCTAACCGAAATCGACGAACCCGCCGAAGCCCGGATCGTGGACATCGTCGCACGATCCGTCGGCTGATTCCGTAACCCGAGGAAAATTCATGATCCTGCAGATGTTCAAGAAGACCAAGAGTCTGAAATTCGAACGCTCATACCGCGCCCCGGTCGAAACAGTCTGGCGCGCATGGACGCAACCTGAAATCCTTCGGCAGTGGTGGGGCCCCGAGAACACCCTCGTGCCCCAATGCGACGTCGACCTCCGTGTTGGCGGCCGGCTCTACGTCGTCATGGAGGCCGGCGCGGCCATGGGCAAGTACCGGGGGACGCGCTGGCCCATGGAAGGCACTTTCACCCGCATCGAAGACAACGCGCGGCTGACGTACGACGCTCGCTCCTGGACAGAGGGGGAGGAGGAGGGTTCGACGATTCACCACACCAACGACGTCACCTTCGTCCAGCGCGAGGAGATGACCACTGTGCACCTTCACATCGCGGTCAGCAAGATCGGCCACAAAGCCAAGATGGCCGCGTTCGGCATGAAGTGGGGCTACAAGCAACAACTCGACAAGCTCGAGAACTTTCTGTCACAGCAGTCATGAGCGGCCGCGTGGGGCCGACCGACCACGGCTACCGAGGGTCAGCTCGTGGCGTCGAGGATCTTGATCGCGAAGACCAGGGTGTCACCCGGCGCGATGCCAGCGCCGGGCTGACCTTCCGGGTAGCCGTCTGCCGAGGTCATCGCAACACCTACCGTGGAACCCACCGTCTGTCCGGCGATGGCTTTCTGAAAGCCCGGCACGACCCCATCGAGCGGGAACTCGACGGGTGGACCGCCCTGGTAGCTGCTGTCGAACACTGATCCGTCGCGGCCGTTGACTCCCATGTAGCAGACCGCGACCGTCGCTGTGTCGGCCACGACCGGCCCGTCGCCGGCCTGCAGGGTGTGCACCTGGGTCTCACCGACGCTGAACGGTGCGGTCACGTCGATGACGGGAGCAGTCGTATCCGTCGAACCGGTGACCGCGACGCTGCCGCTCGCGCCGGGCAGTGTCCATTCCGGCGCTGCGCTCTGCTCCGGTGCCGTCGCCGGGCACCCGCTGCCTGCGGCCGCCGGAGTCTCGGCGATCGGCGGCGGGAAATACTCGGCGGTGGGTGTGGTCGGCGAGGTCGTATCGGTCGGCGACGCGCTCGATTCGGAGCCGCATGCGGCGAGAGTCAGGACAAGCGAAGCGGCGCACGCCACGACGGCGACCGATGGGGACACACGGGAAGAGTTCACGGTCCGTCAGGCTAGCCGACCTCCAACGGCACGGCCATCTCCCGCCTAGCGATTCAGGGTGTGTTCGGGCGCGCACCCATAGAGCTCGAGGTAGTTGCTCCGGAAGTGGGCGAGATCCCAGAAACCCCACCGGCGGGCGATCCCGGCCACGCTGGTGACTCCGGGGTCAGCCGTCGCGAGATCGCGGTGGACGTAGCTCAATCGGATTTGTTGGAGGTATTGGGTCGACGAGCGTTGCCGGTGCCTGACGAACAGCGTTTCCAGTGCGCGCGCGGAGACCCGCGCCGCGTCAGCGATATCCGCCGGTGAAATGTCGTCGTGGACGTTGTCATCGATGAATGCGGTGGCACGGCGAAGCGCATCGTGGTTGTCACTGTCGTGGTTGTCTCTGTCACCGACCGGCCCCGGAGGGTCGCCCGCCGTGTTGGGGAACGCTGCCAACATGCTGGCGGCCAGATACCGGGCGACACCGCTGGAGATGAGCGGCTCCACCGCGGCGAACGGATTGCCGAGTAGACCGTGACGAATATGGTCGATGACGTCGACGAGATGCTGATTGGCGGCCGCGGACACTGGCGCCGAATCGGTCAGGTACGCCGGCGCAGCATCCGGGTCCCGGCCCAAAGCCTCAGCCAGAGCGCGCCGTGGAACGTTGACCATGTGGTAGCGCGCGTGTCGGCACCGTCCTACCAGTGGGCGTCCCGCGGCGGTGCCGAATGCAACGACCGCGCCGGTTCCATGGCTGCGCGCCGGCCCCCGCAGTGGGGTCTCCTCGAGCACGCCCGAATGCACCCTGCACAGCAAAATGTTCTCGGGGGCGGCCATCTCGTAGCTCATGTCGTAGGTGTACTCGGAGTCGTCGATACTGAGCGCTCCGACATCGCTGCGCCACACCCGGGTCCGGGTGATGCCACCGGACGCCGACTTCTCGATGCGGATTGCCCCGAACGCAGCCCCGATCTGCTCTTCAGCCTGGTCGAGGTCGTCCGCGCTGATCAGACATCTACCGGCGGGCGGCCCGGGCTTTTCCTGCACGAGTCTCACCTACCCGGGGTCTCTTTCCCTGCGTTTCTCTCGCCACTTTACGACGTGTGGGCGTGCTGCTGGCAACTTCTGCGACATGGCGCGGGCAATTCAGCGCCTCGCGGGTGCCCGACCAGAGCCGCTCAGATCTCGACGATCTCAGCGGCCGGTTCTCCCATCGATGAGTTCCCGGAGGATGTCCATGTGTCCGGCGTGACGGCCGGTCTCTTCGATCATGGGGGATCAGTGCCCACCTCACCGACGGTGACCGACCGCTGCGCGCGGGCCGCGCGCAGGGCGATTCGAGATCCGGGTTGCTGACGATGACGTTGTTGGCTTCGGCCGTGACGCGTCGGTACTCCTCGATCAACGAATCGACGGCGGTGTCGGAATCAGCGTGAAACGTCGCGGACCAGTCGCCGACATCCTCGCCGAGGAAGGTGAAGCGCTCGACATGGATCAAATGATTGAGCAGACCGAGCAGGTTGGTGCCGGAAGGGACGCCCGGTTGGCGTACTTGCGGTTCCGGCGCACCGCGAATCTTGCGGGCGACGGAATCCCGGAGGTAGTCGAGGAAGCCCAGCAGTACGTCACGCTCGCCGCCGCCGGTTGCCGGTGGCGGCCTGTCGGTTCGTCGCGGCGTTGGCATGTGACGACATTAGACAACTCCCCATGACACGGGATGACACGGCGAACGATGAGTTTGTTCCTTCCACGAGGTCTATCCCTTCGGAACGAAGCAGCATGCGGCGAAAGGAGAAGCGATGGGCGCCGAGCGTTCCCGTACCGGTCACCTATCGGTGAACGGGCTCCACCTCTACTACGAGGTCCACGGCGAACGTGAAACGTCGAAGCCTCCGTTGCTGTTGATCCCCGGCGCATTCATGGCCGCCGATTCGATGGCTGCGTGGACGCAGGCTTTCGTGTCCACTCGCACGGTGATCGTGTTCGACCAGCAAGGACACGGCCGCACCCCGGACACCCCGCGGGAGATGTCGTACGAACGGTTCGCCGACGATGCTGCCGGGTTGCTGCACGCACTGGGAGTGGAACGCGTAGACGTGATGGGCTACTCGCAGGGCGGCGGGGTGGCACTGCAGCTGGCGATCCGTCACCCGTCGCTGGTGAGCAAGCTGGTCTCGATGTCGGCCACTTTCCGCAGGGATGGCTGGTACCCGTCGGTGTTCGAGGCCATCGCGGGCCTGAACGCCGAGGCGTTCGCCGCGACACCCGTCGAGAAAGCCTTCAAAGTCCATACCCCTGATGGTGCGGCATTCGATGCCTACATCGAGAAGATGAAGGTGTTGAACATCAACGACCAGAACATCAGTGACGACCAGATGCGTTCGATCTCCGCGCAGACGATGGTGATCGTCGGCGATGCGGACGGCGTGAAACCCGAACATGCACTGGAGATGTTCAAGCTACGCGGTGGGGGTGACGCGCAGGCAGCGGCGACGGGCACGTTGCAGAAGGCGCCTGCCGCCCGTCTTGTGGTGCTGCCGGCGATGTCGCACATCGCCATCTCGGGGGAGTCGGAACGATTGGCGCCTCTCATCGGCGCGTTTCTCGACGACGTGACACCGCAGACGCCGCAACTGTTCTAGACCGACAGTCGGGGCGGCCTCAGCTAGGCGGCGGCTTCGATGGTGATCTCGGAGATCTCCGTACGACTCTGTCCGTCCAGGGTGCCCAGCTTCGGGATCCACACCAACACGTACGACGTGGGGGTGTGATCGTCGACCACGATCCGGTTCTCGCCAGGCTGGACCGGCATCGGGGGTGTCAATTCGGTTGTGTCGGAGAGACTTCCGGGAGATGAGCTGTCAGCTGCACGAATCTGGATATCGGTCCCGGTGCTTGCCAGCTCGACCTGCACAGCGCCGATCTCGGTGGGCTCGGGTAACTGCAGGATCAGACCCACGCCTTGTTTGAAGGCGGGGAAGGGGGTCGCGTCGACATAGGTGTCGCTGCGCCATGCGGTGCCGGCGTCGCCGTCGATGGCCAACTCGGCTTCGGCCGGATGATCCGGCGAACCTCCCGGAGAGAAGACGGTGGCGCTCACCGGGGTGACGATCGGTCCGGGACCCGCTCGGTGTGACCACAGACCGAACCCGTCGGTCAACACTGCCGCCAGCGCGACCACCACCACGGCAACGACGGCCACGACCACGGCCGCCAGGCGCGCTCGGCGCGTGGATCCACGCGCTGCGTCCGCCGGCGTCACGGCCATCGAGCGCCCTTTCGGACGCCCAGGGGGCCGGACCGAATGGTTCTGGACGGATTCGCCGAGCAGGGTATCGCCGTCGAACATGCCGTGGACCTCGACGACATCACCATCTGCGAGGTGCCCGGTGATCGACGTCCCCCGCAATTCGACCGGCACCGTGGAGTCGAGTTGGCCGGTTGCTCCGTATTGCTCGACAACGAAGGACCAGACCTCCTGATCGTCGTCGGTTCCAGCCTGCTTCTTGTGCACGTCGCGGGCCGCGCCGTAGACCGACATCCTGGTCAGTCGCCTGGTATGGGGCGGCGAATCATCGCCGAGGTCACGGGCGACGTCGAACGCAGCGGTGTGCACCAACGTGTCGGACGGTTGATCGGCCACGTCCGGCTCACCCGCAAATGCGCGCGCGAAGGCGCTGCAGGTGGGATAGCGGTTGTCGGGATCCTTGGCCAGCGCCTTGTCCATGACGGCGTCGAGCCAGGCCAGATCGGGCCTGCGGGTCGACAGCTTCGGGGGTGGGGTCTTGAGGTGGTTGCCCACGACGACCACGCGGTTGGCGTGGGAGAACAACGGCACCCCGGTGAGCAGGTGGTATGCGGTGGCCGCCAGGGCGTACTGGTCCACGCGGCCGTCGATGTCATTGCTGACGAGTTGTTCGGGGGCGGCGTAGTTGACGGTGCCGATCGCGACGTTGACGTCGGTGAGCCCGTCCACGTCGTCGGCCCCGCGCGCGATACCGAAGTCGGTGAGCAGGATACGGCGCCGGGCGCCGGCCGACGAGTTGGCGACCAGGATGTTGCCCGGCTTGACGTCCCGGTGCAGCAGCCGGCGTTCGTGCGCGAAGTCCAACGCGTCCGCCACGGCCGTCACGATCTCGGCGACGTCGTCGTAGGGCATTCCGGACGGGTAGCGCTCGGTCAACAACTGACCGGCATCTGTGCCCTCCACGTAGTCCATCGAGATCCACAGATGACCGTCGAACTCGCCGCGGTCATGCACCCCGACGATGTGCGGGTGCCACAACGTCGCCGCCAGCTCCGCTTCACGGATGAAACGCGCAGGAAAGTCCCCGTCGCCGGTAGCTTCCAGCGACAGAATCTTCAGCGCGTCCAGTCGGGGGAGGCGGGGATGACGGGCCAGGTATACCTCGCCCATACCGCCACTGCCGAGCAGCCGCTGAATGGTGTAACCAGCGAAAATATCGCCGCCTTCATACGGCATGGGTCAAAGCCTACAAAAGAGTCACCGTCGCACCGCGTCGAGTGACGATCGAGACGCCCCGCCAGTTGATCATCGACGCCTATCGTCTCGCCACGTGAGCACCTGCTTGAGGGATGTGAGGTCGTAACCGTCGTCCGCGGTGAGTTCGGTCTGGAACAGAGTCACGCCCGCCTCGCGGAAAGCATCGGCGCTGTCGGCGTCCTTCCACAGCGTCGAGCGTTCGATATCGGCGCCGTTGCGCCCGAACGTGGCCGCCAGCTCATCGACACGGTCGCTGGACCGGCGGAACGCGTCGAGGTCCTGGAACGCGTGCCAGATGTCGGCGTGGCGGGCTACGGCGGGCAGCGATCGCTTGGGCCCCGTGCCGCCGATGAGGATCGGCAGCTTGCGCACGGGCGGCGGAATCAGCGCAGCCAGCCGGTTCTCGATGCGGATCAGGCTCTCGTCGAACCGATCGAAGCGGGAGCCGAAGGTTCCGAATTCGTAACCGTAGGTGGTGTAGTCCTTTTCGTACCACCCTGCTCCGAGGCCGAGGATGAGTCGGCCGCCGCTGATGTGGTCGACGGTGCGTGCCATGTCAGCGAGCAGGTCCGGGTTGCGGTAACCGACACCGGTCACGAGCAGCCCGATCTCGGCGTGGGAGGTGATCTCACCCCATGACGCGAGCGCGGTCCAGCCCTCGAAGTTGGCGACGTCGGGCTGCTCGTCGAACATGACGGGCTTGCCGTCGACGAGGGCTTTCATCGCCGGGCGGTGGAAGTGGTCATAGCCGAAGATCACGTCGACGCCGAGGTCGTCGGCCGCCAGGACGGCGTCGCGCCACGTGCGGTAGTCGGGCGTGCCGCCAGGCTGGATCTGTACGGCGACGCGGACGGGACGGGTCATGGCTGCTCCTGAGTCGGGGAAGGGCAACTCCTGAGCCAAGTTCGACGGCGCGGAGTTTATTCCGGAAGCTGGCCCCGCCCAGGTCGGCCTGTCGTGGCTGCTCCACTACGCGCCCACCGTGCTGCTCATCGCCGGAACCAGCTCGATCGTGCACTCGGAGCAAGATGTCGCCGTAGGCTCCGGCTCGCCCGATGAGGACCAGATGCGGCGAACTCTCCGTTGTTGTGTCGTTCGGCGGCTCGATGTGACGCCCGACCCGATATTGCCTAACACGCGAGAAACCCTGGGCGGAATGGGGATAAGCAACGGCCGACTATCCAGACCAGCGCTGCGGTTCGTCCTCGATCTCGGACGCGAACTTGACTGGATGTCCACGCCCGGATGGACGGTTGACAGTGCGGCTCGTTGGGCAGGGCAGCGGACTAGAGTTGCCCCAGAGGCCGGCAGACATTGGACAAGGCGTTCCAGTACTCACCGGGTGCACAATCGCCCGCCGGACGCGGCGTCTGGCAGGTGTTGGTGATCGGATCCCAGAACTGGCCGTTGATGCAGTTCAGCGGCTGTGCGGACCCGATTCCGGCCCCGAACAGCGACACGGCAGCAATGGGGGCGGCGGCGAGAGTGGCGATGGTCGAACGGACATATAGATTTCGCATGGGTCGATCTTGCCCGACGACGAGGGTCCTCAGACCCCGTCAGGCGAAACAATTCCCACGCACTTGTCGGTTCAGTCGCCGTGTGGTTCGGCAGGGGTTGTGCCGCGAGTGATCGGGCGGTGGGTTCCACGGTTAGCGGGTGTCGCCGGTGGTGCCTCCGTACGTGGTGATCTTGTATTCGGTCGCGGCGAGGGAGAGGGTGAGTTCGCGAATCTGGCGGCGGATGGTGTCGCGGTGTTCGAGGAGCATGTCGAGCCGTTCAGGTACCGTCTGATCGCCGCTGTCGACCAGCTCGATGTAATGCTGCAGATCGCGGATAGCCATGCCGGACAACCTCATCCGGGTGAGGAAGACAAGCCGACGCACCGCCTCGGGCTGGTAGCTGCGGTGGCCGCTGCTGTCGCGGTCAACCGCGACCAGACCGGCACGTTCGTAGTAGCGCAAGGTGTGCGCAGACACGTCGAGCAGCTCGGCGACCTCGGTGATACTCATCGGCGCGCGGACCTCACTGGTGTCGGCGAGGCGGTGGATGACCTCGACTGACATCGGGCCGTCGATCTCGCCGAGTGCGGCGAGCGCCCTGCTCATCAGGTCGTCGGTGGACATACCCGATCCTAGATCGGACGTACTGAAGCGGCGACGTCGGTGAAGTCGGCGCTGCGAGCCAGCTCAGCCCACCGGCTCACCCCATCCAGACCACGCTGGTAGGTGGCTGTGAGCCGCTCGACGGCCTCGGCGCCGAGCGGCAGCCGCAGCGGCACGTCCTCGGAATGGGCCAGGGAGACAACGATCTGCGCGGCCTTCACCGGGTCGCCTTCCTGGTTGCCGTCCGCTGTGGCCATGTCGGCTCGCACATCGGTCAAACCCTCCCGGTAGGTGGGTGAGATGGCGGTGAAGTCGAGGACGTCCGCGGCGTTGAACGTGGTGCGGAACCGGCTGGGTTCCACCAGCATCACACGAATCCCGAACGGCGCGACCTCGCCGGCGAGGGCCTCAGACCATCCCTCCAACGCGAACTTCGACGCCGAGTAGGTCGAGACACCGGGGAACGACATCCGGCCGCCCTGGCTGCTCATCTGCACGATCGTCCCGCCCCCCTGGGCCCGCATGATCGGTAATGCTGCACGAACGAGGGCGGCGGGACCGAATAGGTGCAGGTCCATCAGGTCGCGCAGTTGCGCGTCGGTGACTTCCTCGGCGGCGCCGACGATGGCTCGCCCCGCGTTGTTCACCAGGACGTCGAGTCGGCCGTAACGGTCGACAGTGGCCTGAACGAGGCTGGCGGCGTTGGTGGTGTCTCGGACGTCGAACTGGACGCTTGTGACGCGGTCGCCGAAGGTGGTGTTCAGGTCGGCCACGGCGTCAGGATTACGGACCGCGGCCACGACGTGATCGCCCGCGGCAAGGGCAGCCTCGGCCATTGCACGTCCGAGTCCGTTCGAGGCTCCGGTGATGATCCACGTCTGTGCTGCCGTCGGTGTTGTCATGGCCGTGACGGTAGAAGTTCGAGCGCGCTCGAACGCAAGCTCGACCCCAGCAGTGGACCGTGCATCGTTGACGACCGCCGGTGAAGAAGTGCTGAGGCGGATCTGGTGAGGCGCTACGGTGCTTTGCCTTCGAGGTGCCGCTTGAGGCGACCCAGGCCCCTTTCCGCACGTCGACGCATCAGTTGCCCGGCCACGGGCAGCAGGAGATGTCGAGTCAGCGCGCCATCGCTTCGGCTGCACATACGCCAACGGACCTCGCACGCGTCCGGGCCCACGTCGCGGAACTCGATCTCCATGCGCGGCAGTAGGAATGGCAGGTCACCCTCGGTGACCAGCCGTCGTGACGCCTCGACCTCCACCACCTGGATCAGCACCTGCCGGTTACCGCGTAGAGGTACTGCCACAGTCTCCGAGTAGGTTTTTCCGACAGTCGCGAACGACAACTCGTCCTGCCCGACGATTGCGATCACGCCGGGAAACCAGTCGCCGAAGTTCTCGAGGTCAGCCGCGTAGGCAAACGCCTGTATCCGGGAACAGTCGACGATGACGGCGGAACTGGCCAACTGGTACATACGACTCCTCACGACTGGGATCGACGAACGTTAAGCTATAGACGTAGGTCTATAGTCAAGGCCGGGATACCCGATGAAGATCAGCGAACTGGAAGCGCGCACCGGCGTCGGCCGCCACGCCCTCCGCTATTACGAGCGCCGTGGCCTGCTCGGCGAGATTCCCCGCAGCGATGGCAACAACTATCGCGAGTATCCGGATTCCCTGGTCGACGAGGTGAAGCTGTTACGCAGCATGCAGGCGATGGGTTTCTCGTTGAGCGAGCTCCGGGAGGTCCTCGACGGGGTGCGCGCCAGCGACATCAACTGCGCGGACGGCGCCCGACTGCTGGCCGACAAACGCGCGCGGGTCGACGAGCAGATCAGCGGCCTCCGTGAAGTCAGTCGCCGGTTGGGCCGCGAACAGAAACGCTTGGAAGCCAGCGCACGCCGCCGCGGCATCCCACTCGGGTAGTACTCGACAGAGGCTCCAGGGTTCGCCGGTGCACATCTGCACGTCCACCGTTCCGGTCCGGGCCACCCCGCTCAGCTGTACCGCGCTACAAGCGCGCCGCCGATCGCGGCGAGATGGTCGCGTACGCCCTGCGGGCCGGTGACTTCGAGCCATTCGGTGAGCCAGGCAAGTTCGCCGGCCAGGGCGTACTCGTCGTGGCCGCGGATCACGATGTCGATCCGGCCGTCCGGCGTGGAACCGCCAACTTCGAGGCGACCCCCGAGCACCCTCCGGAGCAGGCCGAGACCGTCGGGAGCGCAGATGGCCCGGGCCTCGAGAGGGGTGCGTCTTCGGTCCACCTCGTCGGCGATCTCGCGCCAGCTCTCAGCAAGGTCGAATCCCTGGGGCCGTTGGACGGGGTCCTCGGTCAACTCGACTGATGACACACGGTCGATCCGGAAGGACCGTCGACCGGTCTCCGTATGGGAGAGCAGGTACCACGTCGGCCCCTTGGCGACGACGCCCAGCGGGTGGACGGTCCGCTCGGTCTCCGAGCCCTTGCGGTCGACGTAGCCGAGCCGCACCTGGACGCCGCGGATCACCGCCTCTTGAAGTTCGTCGAGAAACCGGGGCGGTTGGGGCTCGAGCCGGCTGGATCCCCAGTGTCGCGGGTCCACGACGACTGATGTCGCGGCTCTCGCGGCCTGCTCCCGGAAGGGCTCAGGAAGCGCGCGTACGAGCTTGCGCAGAGCGGCCTTCGCGTCCGGGGTTGCCGTCGAAGCGGGCCCGGCTACCAGAAAGAGGGCGCGAGCCTCGCTCGCGGTCAGGCCGGAAAGGTCGGTGCGAGCGCCGCCCAGCAGGCGCCAGCCGCCCCCTCTGCCTTGCATGGAGTACACCGGCACCCCGGCGATGCTCAACGCTTCGAGGTCGCGGCGGGCGGTGCGCTCGGACACCTCCAGCTCCAGGGCGACCTCCGATGCGGTGACCTGCTCGCGCTGCTGGAGCAGCAGGAGGATGGCTATCAGCCGGTCAGCTCGCACCCAACCACACTCCCATATCAAACCGGCCAGCAGATGACCGGTTTGAGTCGGCACAATGCCGTCATGACCACACAGACCAGTGTCACCACGGACCACCTCAACGATCCCAGGCCAATGCTCGACCGCGCCATCGCCACCGGTGGGTTCGTCGTCGCCGGCGTCCGGCCAGAGCAACTGACGGACCCCACGCCGTGCACAGACATGGACGTGCGAGCACTGCTCGCCCACCTCATCGGCGTGCTGAACCGAGTTGCTGCGCTCGGCAACGGCGAAAATCCCTTCGCAGTCTCCGAAACCACTGTCCCGGACGACCGCTGGTCCGATGCGTGGAGGCAGTCGGGGAGACGAGCCTTGGATGCCTGGAGCGAAGACGCCGTGCTCGAACGACCCATGGCACTGCCGTGGATCGAAGGCAGCGGCGCCCAGGTACTGGCGTCCTACTTCTCCGAGCTGACCGTCCACACGTGGGACCTTGCGACGGCGACCGGTCAGCAGCCCGACTGGGACGTCACGGTCGTCACCGCGGCGCTCGGAGCAGCCCGCCAGATGCTCCCGGCCGAGAACCGCCGAGCGCTCTATGCGGAGATCTCGGCCGCGAGGGGGCTCGAAGAGGTCACCGTCCCGTTCGCGGAGGCTGTCCCGATCTCCGACGACGCCCCCGCCATCGACCGCCTCGTTGCCTGGAATGGCCGGGATCCGCGCCGCTGATCCTGACGGTACGGACAGATGCGGCTCGACGTCGTGGCTGTCCGGCGGGGCGGTCGGACGTCCAAACCCGTTGGGCCACATGCTATTGGTCTTGGCACGGTCTATTCGGGGGAGAGGCGAGGCGGGAGCACCCCAGACGTTCACTCCAATGGCTCGGGCGTGAAGGTGACGTCGACTCCGCCAACGGTCATGGTCACCAGACCTTCCATCACCATCACCTGCGCCGAGACCCGTCGATCGACGGTCTGGGCCAGCTGCTGCACCGGCGGATGCGGTATCTGCACCACCGACAGGTTCGCCAACCGTCCCACTTTGGGTCTCACGGTGCGCCACCAGGTGGCCACGCCGGCGGCGAACGGGAACAGCAGTACCTGGTCAGCCTGGCTGGCCGCCTTGCTCAAGGCGCGTTCATCGGGCTGGCCAACGTTGATCCACTCCAGGATCCGGCCCGTGTAGTCCGCGAGCCGCAAGTCCGGTACGCCAGGGGTGGACAGGCCCGCCCCGAACGCCAACTCGCCGTCGACGTCGCTGAGCCGATGTGCGCGCAGCCCAAACGCCAACAACCGCACCACCATCCGCTCATCGGTCTCGCTGGGATGACGGGCCACGGTCAGCGTGTGATCGGCGTAGTAACCGTGATCGATATCGGAGACGCCAAGTTCGACTTTGAATACCGTTGCAGAAAGGGCCACGTCATAGTGTCCATCCTGGTGGCGTTCCCCGAGCAGTCAGGCCACTTCGAGCGGTCAGGGCGCCGCGCCAGCCGTCGGTTTGAGCGCCACCGATAGGCCCCAGCACGGTTCAGGATGGGAACGGCGACAAAGCGACTGCCCGTGTGGACACATCTGCCAGATGCTCCCGTTCCACGAACTTGTTCGCGGTGGGCGATTGCCGACGCGATGGTCAGAGGCTCTCGAGGAAGGCCTCAGCCGCGTCGTGGACCCGGTCGTGCTCACCGGTGGCCAGTAGGTCGAGCAGGAGCCCGCGGATCGTGGCGATCACCAGCGTCGCCCTCTGCGCGGCTGTCGCCGGGTCAACGTCGGGGCCTTGCACCTTGCACAGTGAGCCCATCCAGTCGGACACTACCTGCTCGAGGAACGCCGAGAACCGCTGTGGTGCTTGCAGAGCGCGCCCGTAGACCGCGAAGAACAGTCGAAACTCCGGGCCCCGATCCGGGTCGGATGTCCATTCCCAGGTCGAGCGCGCCGCTGCCGCCAGGTCGGGAGTGTCGGTGAGCATGTCACCGGTGGCCACCACGAGGCGCTCCCGCAGACGTTGCAGGACCGCCTGAAACATCTGCTCCTTCGTGCCGAAGTGATGCACGAGTGTGTTGGAGGTGACCCCGACGGCAGCAGCGACGGGGCGCCAGGTCAGCTCCGAGAACCCCTGCGTGACCGCGTAGTCGGTGATGGCGTCGAGCAGTTCGGCCCGTCGCCGGTGGTCTACCGGCCGTCCGGCCATCGAGTACCTCCTGGCGTGGTTGCGTATTCCTTGTGCGAGTGTATAACTAATAGGGCGACACGGCCCGCCGCCGTTGCGGAGGTTCGGCCAGACCAATCATGAAGGAGACAACCATGGCCCAAGTCGTAGTGTTCGACGAGTTCGGCGGTGCCGATGTCCTGCGGATCATCGACGAACCGATCAGCGAGCCGGGCGCGGCCGAACTGCGGGTGAAGGTCCAGGCCTTCGGAATCAATCGTCTCGACCAGATGATGCGCGCAGGGGAGTATCCCGCGCCGATCCGACTGCCCCACGCCCATCTCGGCGTTGAGGGGACCGGTACCGTCGACGCAGTCGGTCCAGGCGTTGAAGACTTCTCCATCGGAGACGACGTCATCATCACCGCCGTGCCCGACGCCGACACTCGCGGGACCTACGCCGAGTATGTGAACGTTCCGGCCAACCGAGTCATTGCGCGGCCCGACGCCCTCGACGCGGTCGGCGCCGCAGCGCTCTGGGTGTCGTACTCCACCGCCTACGGCGCTCTCGTCGAGAAGGCCTCGATGCGACCCGGCGACCATGTGTTGATCACCGCCGCCTCAAGCGGCCTGGGCCTGGCGGCCATTCAGATCGCCAACCAGATCGGCGCCATTCCACTGGCCGTCACGCGCAGCCCCGAGAAAACCGACGCACTACTGCGCGCGGGTGCGGCCACTGTAATCGGCCCCGACGCCACAGATGTCTCCGAGGCTGCCAGAACCCACACCGGCGGTGCGGGCGTGGACATCGTCGTCGACTCGGTGATGGGCCCCGGGCTTGCCCAGCTGGCCACCGCGGCGAAGATGGGGGGAACCCTGGTCACGGTGGGGTGGTTGGACCCACGACCGGCGTCCTTCCCGATGAATCCCCTCACGATCTACCGGTACGCGAGCTTTGAGCACACCCTCGATCCCGCCGCCGTTCGACGGATCGCCTCATTCCTGGACGCTGGGCTGCGCACGGGAGCACTGCGGCCCACCGTCGACCGGGTGTTTCCGTTCGCCGAGGTCGCCGATGCACACCGCCACCTCGAGCGGGGGGAGCAGATGGGCAAGGTCGTCGTCGCACATCCGTCGGCGTCGGCAGCATGAACGTCGTTGACCCTGTGATCTGCCGGCCCGATGAAGACATCTCAAAGGCGCTGGACGACAACTCATCAGGTGAAGGGCGCGCCCCGCGCACACTTGGAACTGGCGGTGGATCACCGGCGCAATGTCGGATTCGGCAGAGCCGCAGGGTCAAACGCTCAACGACCCCTCGTCCAGTTCGATCCCGATGACTCGGGCGACGCGGGATATGTCAGCGTCCCCGGCGAGCAGTGCCAGACCGCGACGGTCCGCCCACGCCGCAATCATGCAGTCGACCATCCCGCGAGGGGCGACGCCCACTTGTCGACACCGACGATAGATTCTCGTCGCGGCGTCGAAATCGGCGACTGGATCGAAGTGCGCTAAACCGAACCGCAGCAGCATGCGCCGGCCAACACCTCCATCAGCACCGGCTCGGTGAACATCAGCGGCCCATCGGTGGCGATCAACTCGGCAACCCGCTGGTCGGCTTTGCTGCCCGTGGCCCGGTCGTACTCAACCCACGCAGAGGTATCGGCCAGGATCACCCGCCGACGCCGGGCTCGGTATCGGCCGGAACCTCACCGATTGCGCGCGCACCCCGCATTGCCAGCGCCTCCTCGCGCGTCATCAGCTGGCCTGCCAGACGCAGGTTTTATGCACCTCGACTTGGACTTCGAACACCGACATACCGTTGTCGCGACGGTGCCGGACGCTGGTGGCATGAACAAGAACATGGTTGACACGACCTTGGTTGCTGCGGATGCGGCGCTCGCGGTGTGGTTGGAGATGTGGAACACGGATAGTGAGACCGCGCGTCGGATCTGTAGTGATGATTTCCGGATTCATTTCCTGATCTCCGAGACCGACGGGTCCAACCCGGGCGACGACGTGCTGGGCGCGCAGAGTTTCGCTCGGTTTCTGGAGGTGTATCGCAAGCGCCATCCGGATGTGGTGTTCACCGAGGTGGCGCGCGCCGTAGACGGCGCGCATGGGCGGATGCTGTGGAACATGCAGGCCGGGGATCTGGCTGCGGGCGGGATCGATGTCTTCGACTTCACCGACGATGGGCTGATCCGCGAGGTGTGGTCGGTGAACGGGACGCGCGCGCACCTCACCTGAGATCGGGGAGACTCACATTCATGAGGAGAGCCGAGCGGTTGTACGCGCTGGTCGATCTGCTGCGGGGATCACGCCGGCCGCTGTCAGCCGCTCGGCTCTCCGAGGAGTTCGACGTGTCCAAGCGCACTATTGAGCGTGACATCCAGTCGCTTCAGCTCGCCGGGGTCCCGATTTATGCCGACCATGGCGCGTCGGGCGGGTATTCGATCCTGCGGGAACACTCCCTGCCGCCGCTGAATCTCACGGTGCCGGAGTCGCTGGCGGTACTCGCGGGACTTGGCTTACTGGAGACCTCGCCGTATGGTTCGGCGGCGCGTCGGGCGCGGGCGAAGGTCCTGGCGATCAGCCGCGAGGATCAGCTCGCGCCAGTCGATGAGGCGTTGGCGTCGATGTTCGTCATCGACGCCCAGTCGCCGTCCGAGGCGGCGATCGCACTGATTCCCGAGGCGATCGCTGCCCGCCGGGTCGTACGGTTGGAATACACCGGAGAGGACGGCGAGACCCACACCACCCGTGACGTGGAGGCGATGGGTCTGCTGCGCGGAGGTGATGCGTGGCTGTTCGTGGGATGGTGTCGGCTGCGCGAAGGCATCCGAGGATTTCAACTCGACCGCATCCGGCACCTCGAGATCACCGGAGAGGTGTCTCCCGAACGCGATTCTGCGGTGCTGGACGCAGACCTGTCGCGGTGGAGCACTCGGCGGCTCGGGTGACACGCGACCCGACAGCCGCGGGGCGCCCAGGTTCGATGATGAGCCGTCAAGTCCGATGCGACACGGACAGCTTGATAGGCGAGACCCGTTGGGCAGCAATGTGATATCCAGTGGTCGAACGGTAGCCGAACGGTCTAGAGAGGGAGGGCACGGGTTTCGCAGTTATGTGAAAACTGCGCTCACGTGGAGCCCGGCAACCGTCTTACAAAACGTCGTACACTGTTGCCATGGCTCACACCATTACCTTCCGAACCGACGAAGACACATCGAAGGCGCTGGACGTACTGACCAGGGACGGTACGGCCGTGTCGGCAGCCGTTCGGTCTGCTCTTATCGATGCCGCACGACGGAAGGCCGGCGCGGCGATTCGTGCCGAGGCGGAAAGGCTCGCCGAAGACGCGTCTGATCGCGCTGAGGCCATCCAGGTGCTGCGCGATATGGAGACGCTACGTGCGTGGTGAGATCTTTCGGTTGCGTGCCGCGAGAGGGAGTCGCGGTCACGAGCAGGCCGGTTCCCGATACGCCGTAGCCGTCCAGTCTGATCAACTGCCGCTGTCCACCTGGCTGGTTGCGCCGACATCCACATCGGCTCGTGCTGCCAGCTTCCGACCAGAGGTCGAAGTCGGCGGAGTGAAAACGCGGGTGCTTGCTGAGCAGACCGCGGCGGTCGACCCGGGCCGGCTCGGCGAGAGCGTCGGGTCCCTAAGCTTCGACGAATTGCGCCGCGTCGATGCGGCCCTGCGTATCGTCCTCGATCTGTAATGCTGCGGCGCCAGCATCACCACCCGGGACGCCGAAAACAATGACCTCGAGTGCGGCAATGACCGTGACTGGTAACCCGCCATATTCGATCCCGCCGTATTCCTCCCGCTATGCAGCAATTGAATCGCGCTGAATACGACGGGGAGTTTCTATCCAACTCCTTAGTGAACTTGGGCGCCCCGGGTGTATGCGGTCGGCACCGCTTGAAAGCGGTCGGCCTCATGCCGGCCCATCGCAGAAGACTCACCACCAATGACCACACCTCGGTTGGATCGGACTGTGAGTCATTTGACTACCCACCGGGTAACTCGAAGGGCGGCAGCCGATCACAGTTGGGTGTGGTGGGCACGCCGTTGAAACGGTCCGCGATCCACTGCATTCCGCGTTCCCCGTCGACGAAGTAGGTGAGCAGGTGATTCACACCCACTTTGTTGAGGAACGGTGGCTGCTGATTGGTCCAGAACTCAACATCGGCGCCCTGTGAGCACCAATCCGAGGCGAGTTGTCGTGCGCCCACCCACGGGTTGAGAGGGTCGAATCTGTTGATGTCGATGTTGACCGGCGCAGAGGGTTTGAGTGTGCCCAACTTCTGCGCAGCCAGCATCGACCTGACGGGCTCAGCGGTGAACATCTGCCGGATGTCCTGGTTGAAATACGGCTGCAGGTGCCGAAATTGGAACTTCAGAATGACCTCGTCGGCGCACTCGTATCGGGTCTTGTTGACGAAGTCCAGGCCCCGGGGGGTCAGAGCTTGGCGGAGGCTGGGTGCGGCTTCGGGAAACGCGGCGACGAAGGAGTTCAGCGCGTAGCCCACAGTTGCGACCATCGCGGAACCGTCGGCGTAGTCCAGACTGAGCGAGGGATCGGCCATGGGCGCCCCGATCCAGGCGCCGACGACGTCGAGTTCAGGGGCGTAGCTCGGTGCCATCTCCGCCGCCGCGCCGGCAGCGGTGCCGCCGGGGCCGTATCCCCACAGTGCGACGGGTCCATCGGCAGTCAGAGACGTTCCGGGCAAGCGTTTGGCCGCGCGCGCGGAGTCGAGGACAGCGGTTGCGGTGGGGACCCGGATACCGGCGGTGGGGGGCCCGTAGGTTCCGGTGCCCTGGTAGTCGGTGATTACGAGGGCAAAACCGCGATCGAGCATCGTCGCGACAAACCCTGCCTCGAAGTAGAATACGAAATCCAAGAACCCGCCGTAATGAAAACTGCCTTCGCTGAGCAGACGCGAGACTGCGCATTGGTCGCCAAGCCCTTGATGGAACGGGGCGAATGCGATGAGTGGCCGCGGGCCGCTCCCTGCCCAGGGGCGGTCCGGCTCGATATAGGTCCCCGATACGGCAACCGGTTGGCCGCGGCCGTCGGTGCTCCGGTACATGATGCGCGTACCGGTTCCAGAATAGTTTCCATGCCCTGCCGGGTCGAGTGCGATGCGCGACGGTTCGGTTCGGATGATGTCTCCGGCGACTCCGTCGGGCAGGGGAGTAGGTGGGGTGTAGAAGGGGCGGTATGCGCACTCCGGTTGGTACCCGATGTTCGGCGGGCAGTCGGGGTCAGCGCCGGCTGCTGGCGCCGATGTGACAGGGACGGCCAGCGTCATGGCGACTGCACAGGACATCAGTACCCGCGTGAAGATGGCGACGGCGGCTAGAGACCGTTTGTTCCGCTCTTGCAGAACATGTTTCGCGTGTCTACGGGTACGTGGGCGATGCTCTGCTTCAACCGGCGGATACCGGCGGATCAAGATTTGCATGTCAGTTCCTCGGGAATGTGAACAGCGCGATACGCGGATCAGCTGGTGTCGGGGTTTCTCTCGCGAGTCGTTGGCGGCAGCGTTGGCGGGCCCCGGGCTCCATGGGGAAGCACGTGGCGTGATGCGCAGCCCACTCGATTACCAATGGTGATCCACATCGCATATTTCGGAAAGATGTTGTGCCGTCAGGCGGTACGGCAGTTCTTGCACGTGACACGACCGGAGGACTGCCGGGGTGTGCAAACGAGGGGTCGGGGTGAACAGCGTGATCCGCTAGGGCGATTGACAGCCCGCGAGGCTGGTGTGAAGTTGCCTCGACGCCACTTGCGAGATCCTGACGAGCACGTTGGCGGGACCACGGAGAGGAGCGCCGTTGGGTGCACAGACCGATATCGCCGCCGTGGGCGCCCTGTCACCGGTGGTGATGGGAGCAGCGACGCAACACACCGTCTTGTTGGTCTCACCGATGTCGAATGCGACTGGCTGTCTGGGTATTCCAGTAGACCTACCAGCCGCCATCGACGCTGCGATGTCGGGCGCTGCGGCGTCAATTCCGCGGTACGCAAGCAGCACTTTGCCCGCTGCTGTGGTGTGCGCGGGCAACCGCGGGTGGGTCGGGGGGGCCAGGGTGTGGTGTCCCCGAACGGTGCTCAGAAAGACGATGTCGTTTCCATCGAGGATGCCGAGTTGAACTGTGTGACGCGTGTGTTCGAAGACTTCGACAAGGTAGGGCAGGAGCTCTGCAGTCAGCGGGCTGTGCTCGTATTCGACCGCGCTGCCAGCCAGGGTCTTGAGAGTGCGGCCGATGCGGTAGCCGCGTCCGACACGTTCCACCATGTCGGCGCGTTCGAGAATGGCGAGCTGCCGGAACGCCGTCGATTTGGTCAACCCCGATCGTCGCGCCAGCTCGCTGACTCCGACAATGCTGCCGGGCCGATGATTGAACGCCGACAGTAGTACACATGCCTTCTCGACAGCGGTTCGGCTGTCGGTGTCGGTAGCCTTGGTTGGCGGCGGCGCAGGACCTGTCACGAATCTACCTCGTCTTACTGTGCCGTCAGCGCAGGAGGGCCCGCGACATCACCAGGCGCTGAATCTGATTGGTTCCTTCGTAGATCTGGGTGATCTTGGCATCGCGCATCATCCGCTCAACGGGGAAGTCACGGGTATAGCCCGCGCCACCAAACAGCTGCACCGCATCGGTGGTGACGGACATGGCTACGTCCGAGGCGAAGCACTTCGACGCCGCAGAGATGAATCCCAGGTTCTTCTCTGCGCGTTCGGCGCGCGCCGCCGATGTGTAGACCATCAGACGGGCTGCCTCGATCTTCATGGCCATGTCGGCGATCATGAATTCCACGCCCTGGAACTGTGCGATGGGTTTACCAAACTGCCTACGTTCTTTGACGTACGCAATGGTGTTATCCAGTGCGCCTTGTGCAATGCCGACGGCCTGCGCACCGATGGTCGGGCGGGTGTGGTCGAGAGTTTGTAGCGCGGTCTTGAATCCGGTGCCGGGCTCCCCGATGATGCGTTCACGGGGGAGTTCGCACTGTTCGAAGTGTAATTCGGTGGTGGGGGAACCTTTGATGCCGAGCTTGCGCTCGTGGTTGCCCACCGAGAAGCCCGGGTCATCCTTATGGACCATGAACGCCGAAATGCCGTTCGCGCCTCGGTCCGGGTCGGTCACTGCCATGACGGTGTACCAGCTGGATCTGCCACCATTGGTGATCCATGCCTTTGTGCCGTTGAGGACCCAGCCGTGGTCGGTCCTTTTTGCACGCGTTCGCATCGCCGCCGCATCCGAGCCGGCCTCGCGCTCCGAGAGACCGTAGGACGCCATCTCACCGTCGGCAATGGCCGGCAGCACCTGATGCTTGAGTTCATTGGAGCCGTTGAGTATCAGCCCCATGGTGCCCAGCTTGTTCACCGCGGGGATGAGAGATGCCGAGGCGTCGACTCGGGCCACCTCTTCGATGACGATGCAGGCCGCGACGGAATCCGCGCCCTGTCCACCGAACTCGTCAGGCACATGGATCGCATTGAAACCCGAGGCGTTCAGCGCTGTGAGGGCTTCACTCGGGAAGCGGGAGTCCTCGTCAACTTCGGAGGCGAATGGTTCTATCTCCTTCTCTGCGAGTGCGCGAATCGCCTCGCGGAGCGCTTCATGTTCGTCGGGGAGTGCGAACAGGTCGAATGGGTTGTTCATCAAAGTGATTGGTGCCTCTCTGCTGGAAGGACGTGTGGTTGGTGCAACAGATTCCGCGGTACTGCGTGCATTGCGACGGTGGAGAACGGGCGATCAGGGTGCGACGACCATGTTTCGGATCGTGCCGATTCGGTCCACTTCGACCTCGACGACATCGCCGGGTTGTAGGAATCGGTTGGCGAAGAAGCCGACCCCTCGCGGAGTTCCGGTGCAGATGACGTCACCAGGTTCCAAAGATGTGAATGCCGACAAGTAAGAAACGAGTTTGGCGATCGAGTGAACGAAGGTGCCCGTGTTGTCATCCTGCCGCAGTTGGCCGTTGACGCGTGTCACCAGTCGTAGGGCGAGGTTGCCCTGGTCGAACTCGTCAGCGGTCACCATGCACGGGCCCATGGGTTTGAAGCTGTCGAAGCTCTTGGCCGTTGCTATCGACATCGTGAGGTCGCCACTCATGGCCCGTGCTTGGATGTCGCGGGCAGAGACATCGTTGATGACGGTGAGGCCTGCGACATGGCCCCAGGCCGTGTCGGTCGGGACGTCCTTGGCGGTGCTTCCGATGACTACGGCGACCTCGCCTTCATAATCGACCTTCTCGCTCGCTGTCCGCGGAAGAGCGATCGGAGCATATGGCCCGATCACTGCCGAGCCCGCGACGATCTGAAAGTTCGGTTCGTCGTCGGGGAGGTCGACCTCACCGCGTGCCTCGCGGACCTCGTCTCCGTGACTTGGATAGTTGTAGCCGACGATCATGATCTTTCCGGGGCGTGCCACTGGCGCATCGAGTTCGACCTCAGCCAGCGGCACCATGGATCGCACTGACGCGGTTTCGACGGCCTGTAGACCGGCGCCTCTCAGCAGGGCCCCGATGTCCCCGTAGGGCAGATCGAGCAGCGTGAGATGGCCCGGTGTGTTTTCCTTGGCGAGACCTTCACTGGTGGTATAGATGCGCACGCTGTTCCATTCTCCAAAATTGCGGTTCGACAGAATTTCCCAACACCACCGGGGTGACGCTGGGATGTGGACGTAGCATTTCTGTCGGATCAGCTGATGAGTTGATGAGCACCGAAGATCTTGTCGAGCGCCTGTGCCAGGTCGACCACCGAAGTGCCGGAGCGGGCTTCGGCACGCCAGCCAATGTGCCCGTCGGGACGGATGAGGACGGCGCCGCATTCGGCGATACCGAACGGATCCTCGCCGCCGGTGTCGATGTCGCGGTCCATCACCAGCACTTGGTGAGGGATTCCGGTAGCGGCCTGTTCGAAGGCACCGACCCATGCCATCCCATCGGGACCGGCGATCAGGGTGAACCCGCTGATCGTGAGATCAAGGGTGGAAACTCTCCGGCCCGCTCGTGTGATCCATCGATGGACCGGGCGGCCTCCCACCACCCCGCGACTGTGTGGATAGATCGGAGCGATTGGCGCACAGTCGGTTCCGTAGATGTGTCCGATCTCCTGATCGACAGAGCCGAAATGATCGCGCTGCCGTGGGATGGCTTCGGCTAGACGGGCACGCTCTGCGGCCGCGGTCGCTGCATTTCCACTTTCGAGCAGCGATGCAATGGCTTCGGTGGTGGGGCCCAATCCGCATTCAGCCATCTTGAGCGCATTATGCACGCTGAATTCGGCGTTGCTCTCGGCTACCGGTTTTCGCTCGCTTTCGTAGGTGCTGAGCAGGGACTCCGGTGCCCAGCCGTTCAGAGTCCCAGCCAGCTTCCAGGCGATGTTGTGCGCGTCCGCGATCCCGGTGTTCATGCCCAAGCCTCCGGTCGGGGGGAACTCATGGGCTGCGTCACCAGCCAGGAAGATATTCCCGGTGCGGTACGTACGAGCAATGCGCGAAGCCAGTCGCCAGGTACCGATCGACTGAACGTCGATCTCGACATCGTCGTCTCCGATGGCTTGGCGAATCAGATCGGCGCAGCGGGCGCGAGTGTAGTCCGCGACTGACTCGGTGTCGGGGTCGTACCCGAAGTTGTAGGTCCACCGCCGTTTTCCGTCCATGCCGATCATGCCGCCGGGAGCGGCAGTGTTGAGTAGCCATACGAGCAGAGCCGGATCGTTGTCAGTCCAGCGCGTGAGATCGGCGTGGAAGTAGACATTGATTTGACGTCCGAACTCGGGAATGCCGTCCATGTCGATGGCCAGCCGATCACGCAACAGGCCCGACGCACCGTGGGCCAAGACGGCATATCGGGCAGCAACGCTTTCGGCCACGTTGCCGGCCTTCAGGAGCTGGGCGTGTACCACATCGCCCTTATCGTCGACATCAATGATCTCGGTGCCGAACCGGACCTCCGCGACTCCTTGCTCGTGTACGGCGTCGAGCAGAATCTGCTGGACCCGATCTTGGGCACAGGAGGTCGTCGAGACCGGTGAGACGAAGTCAAGATGCTCTTGTGACTCGGTGGGCAGGACGATGCGGCCGAGTTCTTCCCCGCTGAAGGTGGTCCGCCACAACACGTTTTTCCATTCCGGTCCGACAGCTTCGTCGAGAACTTTGTCGGCAAGTCCCCAGTCCCGGAGGATCTCCATGGTGCGGAGGGTGAGGACGTGCGCGCGCGGATGGGGATTGACTCCGTCGAATTTTTCGCACACCAGGCTGGGCACTCCGTGCCGGCCGAGGACGTAGGCCGTAGCCAAGCCCACGGGGCCGGCGCCAACGATCAAAACGGGTGTGTCGATGGCGGTCACGGAATGTCCTTGAGCGCAACTGGATTGCCGGACTGCTTCACCAGCTCGCTGATCGGTTCACCGGCCAGCAGCCTTCGGTGGAGTTCGTCGGGGTCGAACTCAACTCCAATCGGGTTGGCAGCAAACGCACCGGAGGCGAAGAATTCCTCTAGCGCATC
The DNA here is from genome assembly GCF_902705885.1 of Mycolicibacterium austroafricanum. Lineage (GTDB taxonomy): Bacteria > Actinomycetota > Actinomycetes > Mycobacteriales > Mycobacteriaceae > Mycobacterium > Mycobacterium vanbaalenii_A. The sequence goes on from NZ_CACSIP010000017.1 coordinate 71,944, forward strand.
CTCGGTGTCGAAGTTGTCGATCTGCAATTCGATCTGATTGTTGTCGGGATCGCGATAGTAGATGGATGTGGTGGGTCCATGGTTGATGCACCAAAAAGGTGTGACTTCGTCGTTCTTGAGCCGCTGATAGTTGTCCAGTAGGTCGCCGAGTTCTGAGTAGGTGAACGCGATGTGCTCGAGACCGGAGTGCGTAGGGCCCGGGCGTTCGGTCGCACCGGCGTTGAGGAAAGCAACTCGATGGTGCTCATCGTCATACGTGATGAACGCCAACGCATCGTTGGCATACACGACGCGGCCGTCGAGAACCTGTACGTACCACTGGGTCATTCGTTCGATGTCGCCGGTACGTAGGACGACGTGGGCAAGTTTGGCTGGGGAGACCACTACATCTGCTTTCTCTCATGCGCGCGACCGCGCGGCCACTCTCTTAACTACTAGTTAAGAGGGTGTCATGAGAGGCGGGTCACAGTCAATAGGTCATGTGCATCTCGGTGAACGTGCCGCTGCGGCCGCGGCGAGTGGGTCGATCAGAAGGTCGATCATGTCGGCCATCGGCCGGTCGATCTCTCGTACGCTGACCAAAAGTCCCTCCAGCAGAACGTGTGCCGTGTCGGCCAGCAGGCCGATGTCGCCTTCCGGGGCTCGGCGGGAAATCGCAGCGATGAGTCGCTGGTCAACCCAGCCCATCACGTCGGAGTAGGTCTCACGCAACTCCGCCGAGAACGTCATGCGCTCATAGGCTTCCCGGAAGAGTCCTTTGTAGGGATGCATTTCCTCGAGCACGCCCACGAGTTCGGCGCGCGGATCGTCGCGCGACTCCGGGCGAGTGGACACCCGCGTCGTCGCCTCCTGGAACATCGCGGCGAGGGCCGCGGCGAACAGGTCGTCCTTGGTGGGGAAATACCAGTGGATCGCCGCCGAGGTGAGGTCGACCGCTTTGGCGATCGACGTCACCGTCGTGCCTCGATAGCCTTTGTCAGCGAACTGCCGTCGAGCCTCGTCGACAACAAGCGTTCTGCGCTCGGCGTGGGGGACTTCCTGGCGGTTCTTGGGCATGCGCTCAGACTAGGCGGGCCGGTGTGATCACCCAAGGCTGAATCAGTCAATGGCTCGACGGCGGGAGAAGGCGATGTACCAGTCCACCGCGTCGGGGTCGGCCAAGGAGTTGCGCGAAACGCTTGCGGTCAGACCTGGTGGTGTCTGCAGGATCCGCTTGACGGGAACCTCTGCCTTCTTGCCGGTGTGTGTGACGGGCACCGCCGGCACCTGGATGATCTCGTCTGGAATGTGACGTGGCGAGGCGTGACGGCGGATGGTTGTTCGGATTCGTTCTCGGAGGGAGTCGTCGAGGTCCTGATCGGGGGCGAGAACAACGAACAGGGGCATGTAGTAGCCTCCGGCCGTTGCGGACTCGACGCCGACGACGAGCGCATCAAGAACCTCGGGGACGTCGTCGAGTGCGTTGTAGATGTCGCTGCTGCCGAATCGCACACCAGCGCGGTTCAGCGTCGCATCGCTTCGGCCATGGACGATGAATCCGTTCCGCGATGTTTCGGTGATCCAGTCTCCGTGCGTCCAGACGCCCGGAAATTGCTCGAAGTAGGCTGCGCGGTAGCGTGTTCCGTCGTCGTCGAGAAAGCGTATCGGCATCGACGGCATGGGGCGCCTGATCACCATCTCGCCGACTTCGCCTACCACCGGCTCGCCAAGGGGATTCCACGACTCTACCGCCGCACCGAGCGCCGGCCCCTGGAGTTCTCCGAGGTAGACCGGATCGAGCGGATTCAGCCCGATGAAGGAGCTGCAGATCTCGGTACCCCCGGACGATGAGCCGAGCTGAACGCGGCGTTTCACGTTCTCGTGCACCCATTCCCATGTCGAGGCAGGTAGTGGAGATCCCGTCGAGAGGATCTGGGTGAGTGCACTGAGGTCCCAGGTGTCCTTGGGCGGTGTGGTCATCTGTTGCTGCACTCGTGTCAGGTAGGCAGCGCCGGTGGCGAACTTTGTGGCACGAGTCCGGGCGAGAATCTCGAACTGACGATCGACGCCAGGATAGATCGGCGAGCCCGAGTACGTCACCACCGATGCGCCGCAGGCCATGTTGCACAGCAGGACGTTCCACACCATCCACGACGTATTGGCGGCGACGTAGCAGATGTCGTCAACGCCGATGTCGTGGTTGAGTGCTCCACTCTTCAGGGCCTCCAGGGTGATCCCGCCATGACCGTGCACGACGCCCTTCGGCAGGCCGGTCGTTCCGGAGGTGAACAGCACCCACAGCGGATGCTCGAAAGCGACCCGTTCGTAGCGGGTGGGCACCACATGCGCGGTCAATGACCGAAAGTCGATCCAGCTGCTGCCCGGGCCCGCGACGTCTGTCGGGTCACCACCGACCAGGACAGCAAGTTGTACCGAGGGGAGCAGGGACCGGAGCCCATCGAGCGCCGTCCTGCACTGGATATCCCTGCCGCCGAACCGATACGCTGCCGCGCCGATCAGCAGCTTGGGCTTTACCTGAGACAACCGGTCGAGCGTCGCACGCTCAGACAGCTCCGGTGAGCTGATGGTCCACAGGGCCCCGACCGCCGCCGTCGCGAGCAGGGCAACGATGGCCTCGGGAATGTTCGGCAGTACCGCCGCCACCGAGTCGCCCGGTCCGATACCCAGGTCGCGGAACGCTCCAGCCACCGCGGCGACACGTGCCTCGAGTTCACGCCAGCTGATCTGCGTCTCCTCGTTGGCCTCGGTCAGGGTGATGATGGCAGGCCTGTCCGCGATGCTCGGAGTGGACGCGTGACGTAGCACGTTCTCGGCAAAGTTGAGTCGGGCCCCGGGAAACCAAACGGCACCTGGCATGGTGTCGACCGCCAACGCGGGCCCATCAAGATCATCACCGATGACATCGAAGTACTCGCGCACCGCTGCCCAGAAATCTGACGGCTCGGACACTGACCAATGCCATGCTTGCCGGTAGGTCATGGCGTGACACCTCTTGTTCGCGCCACACCATGTCAAGAACTGTGCGAGCCGGGAGTTCTGTATCTCCTCTTGGGTGGGCCGCCACGTGACTGGCGGATGATCCACACTCGATAATGGCGTTCGCACTGGGGTTGCCTTTCGGATGGGTGTTGTCCGCGGGATGTGATCCGGCGTTCAGTCGGAGCGTGTCCAGCGCAGTTGCGCGTCGATCACCACTTCGTTTGAGACCATCCCGAGTTGGTTGGCGGAAATGTCGAATTCGGTGCGGTCAAAGAGTTTCCGACAACCGATGTGCACTGATTCGCTGTCCGGAGCGTGCAATGTGGCGGAAAGCGAGACCTGCTTGACGACGTCCTTGACCTGCAGGCTTCCTTCGACGACGACCATGTCGGAAGGCAGGAAACGCACCTCCGCCAGCGTAAAAGTGATGATGGGATACCGGTCGGCGTGGAAAAAATCTTGCGAGGTGAGGTGACGATCGCGTTTGGCCATCCCCGTGCGCAGAGACGGTACGTCGATAACGAGCTGTCCCGTCACTTCGCCGCCTCCCCGTAGTCGTCCGGTACCGGCGAAGTCGTCGAATCTGCCCCTGACAGGCATCATTCCCCACAGTGATCTGCCTTGAAAGGAGATGCTGGAACGGTCTGCGTCGATCTCGTATTGGCCTGAGGTGTAAAGGTTCTGGATGGATTCGGCATCTGTGGTCATAGGTTCCTCAGGTGTTCGAGGTCGAAGTGGTGGGGGTGTTGGCAGCATCCGCTGTTAGACGTTCGATGATCGCGGTCCGTCGGGTGTAATAGGTTTGAAGAGATCTCATCTTGATCTCTTCATATCCGCGAACCCATTCCGGCAACGAGATGAGTTCGCGGATCAAGTCTGCGTTCTCTGGGCTGAGTCGTGCTGCCGCCTCGTCGGCCGCCTGCAGGTAGTCGGTGATCAGCGCCCGCTCGGCCCGTCGCACCTTGCCCAGCCCGAAGACGTCCAAAGGGGTTCCTCGCAGAATGCGTAGTGCGTACAGGAGGCGAAATGCTGCTTTGGCCCAGCGTGCGTCGAGCTTGATCTTTCGGTCCAGCCCCATCACGCGGAAGACGGGTGGATGCAGGAGGAACGAGTACTGGGCGCCGTCGCCGAACTCTTCGCGAATCCGTTGCTCGAGGTGGGGGTCGAGATGGAGCCGACCGACCTCGTACTCGTCCTTGTAGGCCATTACCTTATAGAGTTGGCGTGCGTATTCCGTGGTGACAGTGCTGGACCCCAACGCCAGCATCTCGGCTGCTCGCATGCGTTCGACCGCCTCGGCATAGCGACGCGCATACGCATTGTTCTGGTAGGCAATGAGCTCGGAGAGGTTGCGGACGAGCAGGTTTCGTAACGAACCGCTGTCACAGTCAACGATGGCTGCCGTGTCAGCGGCCGCAGCCACTCGTGCCGTGTCTTTCCGAGCCTGGTCAACAACGTAGCGCCGACCCTGCCGAAATGCTTGATGGTTGGCCTCGACCTGTACTCCGTTGAGGCGCAGCGCCCATTCGACGGCTGCGGGGGTGACCGGCAACAGGCCGGCTTGGACCGCTGTCCCCAGCAAGAACACATTGGCGAACTGATCGCCATCGAATGGTTTGCGGAGTTGGGTGCGAACGTCAACGAAGATGTTCTCGGGGCGGGTGCCTGCCCACTCGATTCGATCGATCAGATCCTGGGTCGGTGGAAACTGGGCCCTGATGTCAGTGACCATGGCTCCGGTGGGGGTGGCTGAGGTCGATACCACCGTGTACGTGCGTTGTGGTGCAATGACTTCGAGATTGCTCTGCGTCGCCGCGACGAGAGAGTCGAATCCCAGATAGAGGTCACAGCCTCCGGCTCCGATTCGGTTGCTTCCCGGCCGTTGCGTGGACGAGATGCGAACATCGGAGACAACCGCACCCCCCTTCTGCGCCAGTCCGAGCTGATCAAGTCCGGTGACCTTGAGCCCCATGTGAGTCGCAGCGGCGCCGATGACCTGGGCTACGGTGACGACCCCCGTACCGCCGACGCCGGTGATACGCATCGAGAAGTCGTCTGCTCCCACGACGGGGATCGGCGCCGGCAGATCTGAATCTTTTAGCTGCTGGGTGGCCGACGTGAACGGTGTGCGCTTGGATGCGCGGGGCCGGACTTCGACGAACGACGGGCAGTCACCCTTGATGCATGAGAAGTCGAGATTGCATGAAGACTGGTGGATCTGGGTCTTTCTGCCGAACTCGGTGTCGACCGGTTGCACTGACAAGCAGTTGGACTTGTCGCCGCAGTCTCCGCACCCCTCACAGACCCGCTCGTTGATGAAAATCCGTTGCACGGGCGCCTCGATGAGTCCACGTTTGCGTTTGCGGCGGAGCTCGGTAGCGCATTCCTGCTCATGGATGAGGACGGTGACACCGCTGATCTCGGCCAGCTCTTCCTGGACTTCGATGAGGTCGTCGCGATGTCGGATGCTGACTTTGCCCGGCAACCGTCGAGTCCGGCCGAAAGCGTGACGGCTGTCTTTTGGGGAGTCGCTGGTGACGACAACCTTGTTCACACCCTCCGCGAGCAACTCGTCGACAAGCTGTGGGACGCGCAGCTTTCCGACCGCATCCTGACCGCCTGTCATGGCGACGGTGTCGTTGTAGAGGATCTTGTAGGTGATGTTCACTCCACTTGCGATGGCTGCGCGGATAGCCAGTGAGCCCGAGTGGTGATAAGTGCCGTCACCCAGATTCTGGAATAGGTGCTCTTGGGTGACAAATGGTGACATTCCCGTCCATGCGGCACCTTCTGCGCCCATCGCAGACAGTCCGATGCTGCTGCCGACTCGCTCCGGAGGTTGCAGAGTGATCAGCCCGTGGCACCCGATTCCACCACCGACCAGTGCCCCGTCTGGGACTCGCGTGGAGCTGTTATGGGGACAGCCCGAACAGAAATACGGGGTCCGCTGCAGGATCGGCAGCATCTTCGGTGCGCGTCTGGCTGACTGTCGCTGGTCGAGCCAGCGCCGTGCGGGGGAGTCGGCTCTGTGCCGGATGAGTGCGTGGGCCAGACGCGGTGCAATGTAGTCGGCAGGCAGATCAGAATCGCCGCGGAGCAACTCGCCGCCCTCGGCGTCACTCTTGCCCAGTATGCGTGGCGCATTCGGGGTGCCGTACAGCAGATTCTTGAGAGCGAGTTCGATGAACGCCTTCTTCTCCTCGATCACGAGAATCTCGGTGAGTCCGGATGTGAATTCGGCGATGATGCCCGGTTCGAGCGGGTGCACCATGCCGAGTTTCAGCACGCGCAGGCCGCTGGTGGAGATCGTTGCGGCATCGACTCCGATGATCGAAAGGGCCTCGCGCACTTCCAGATAAGTTGCGCCGGCGCATACCACGCCGATCTTCGCGTCGGGGTCGCCGATGATCCGGTCGAGCCGGTTGGCCGAGGCGTACCGTCGTGCCAGCTCCAGCCGCTGGCGTACCTGGGTGGACTCGAGCTGGCCGAGCGTGGGTTGCAGTAGGTCGGCGGTCACTTTGTGCTCGAACTCGCGACCGTCGAAGGTCCGATCCGGTGCAACGGGCAGGATTCGGTGTGGGTCCACGGCCACTTCGTTGGACCCGTCCACCACGTTGGTGCTCAGTTTCATCGCGACCCACAGGCCGCAGATCCGTGACATCGCGATCGCGTGCAAGCCGAGATCGAGGATGTCTTGCGGGTCCGCCGGCACCACGCAGGGCATGCCCAGTTCGGCGATGGCCGGCTCGGAGCTGCTCGGAACCGTCGACGACTTGGCGATCGAGTCATCGCCCACAAGTGCGAGAACGCCGCCGTTGCCATCGGTTCCACCGAGGTTTCCGTGCCGAATGGCATCCGTCGCTCTGTCCAGCCCGGGCGCTTTTCCGTACCAGATGCCGACCACGCCGTCTCCCACCCGCTGCGGGGACGCCGATGCAATCTGACTGCCCTGCACTGCCGAGGCAGCCAGCTCCTCGTTGACGGCGGGACGGAATACCACCCGATGGTCGTCCAGCCGTGCCGACTGCCGCGTCAACTGAAGATCCAAACCGGCGAGGGGAGAGCCTTCGTAACCGGAGATGAAAATTCCGGTGTCGAGGCCGCGGCGCTGATCGAGTCGGCGCTGATCCAGCGGCAGCCTCACCAGGGCTTGCAGTCCGCTGAGCTGAACCGCGCCGTCCTGCAGGTCGTACCGCTCCTCGGTCGGGTTGTCCCGCCGGGGGACGACCGTGGAGCCGAGAGCTGGAACATTCTGAACTGCGCCCATGTGTCGGTGTAATCCATTCCGTGGCGTCTTCGTGATATCACCTAAGTGTGCGGGGTGCAGCGCCTGGTCCACAATTGTCAGACTCGGCAAAGATTGAGCCAGGAGGGCACATGTCTCGTGAAAATCATGAAGAACCATCACACTGGTCGTCCGTCAGGTCGCTCTGCGACGAGCTGATCGGTCAGTTGCCGCTGATGTCTCGTCAGGTCACCGACAGCATCAGGTCGGCAGTCCCGGCGTACGTCGCCGTGCCCCATCAAGAGCATGTTGCACACGTGGCGGAACAGTTACGGAATCGATTGACCGCGCTGGCGCAGCGCCGCCGACTCAGCGACGCGGAGTTGGCGGCAGCAGCTGAGCTGAGTGTGAAACGCGCAGGACAAGGTCTGCCCATCGACGCAGTGATCGCTGCCTATCAGGCGGGGGACCAGGTGATCTGGAATCTGATCGCCGAGCGGGCCACCGCCGAAACCGCCATAGTGATGCCCGAACTGGGTCGATTGATGTTCGCAGCGACCAGTCGGACCACCGAGGTGATGGCTGCCGCACACAGCAGAGCGGCGCGAGACATCGATGCGGGACGCATCACCTTGGCCCATCAGTTTCTCGAATTACTGGGAGATCGCGGTACGCACCCAGAAGCTGCGGTCGTTGCCGCCAGGCTGGGGTTCGATCCCTCGGGGATGTTCGTCGCTTGCGCCTGGCAGCCTCGCGACGGCGCGCCCGCGGTCGCCTACGAGTCGGTTTCGGCTGTCGGATCAGCCCACATCCCCCTGGTTGCACGTGCAGCCGGTGATGGTCGCTTCGAGCTTCTGGCCCAAACCCCTGATCCTGACTCGTGGACCGAACTCGTTGCGCGGGAACTGGACGACGGGCGGCTCGGAATTGGTATGGCTAGAAGGGGAATCGCGGGCGCCCTCACGAGTCTCACCGACGCGCATCTCGCGCTAGGTACTACAACAGGGGCCGGCAAGGTGGCATGGTTTGCCGACAACTGGCTGGAAGCACTAGTGGTCGCCGGCAGTGACCGGCTACACGATGTCCTCCAAGTGGCGGTGGCAACATCTCGAACTCACCCGCACCTTGCAGAGACCGTCCATGCATTCGCTGCAGCTGACATGTCTATTGCCAAAACGGCAAACGCCGTTCACCTGCACGCCAACACTGTCACCTACCGCCTCGACCGCTGGGCTGATCTCACCGGTATGGACCCTCGCACCTTCAGGGGTCTTTCGCACTCGCTGATCGCATGGCATCTCGCCGACCAGCAGCCGTGACAAGACCGCCGCGATCTGCGCCACCCACTAAGACCAGGGGAGCGGCCGGACAGCCTGGTCCGCAGCGACTTTCGTGTGAATCGTGCCGTCGGCTGTGTCAGGCGGCGGACCGGGAGCCGTGGCGTCTACGTCGCAGCTGTGGATCCCGCTGGGCGGGCGTCCGGTACGCGACGTCGAGTAGGCCGATATCAGAACCAGGCGGGGCTATCTGGTCGATGCGGTCGAGGACGTCATCGTCGAGCGCCGTCTCGGCTGCCGTCAGCAGACCGTCGAGCTGTTCCATGGTGCGGGGGCCGATGATCGCCGAGGTTACGGCCGGGTGTGCGACCGCGAAGGCCATCGCCATCGCGGTGATCGAGAGGTCGGCGGCTGCTGCCACCCCGATGAGCTCCTCGACGACGTTGAGGGTGTGTTCGTCGGTGAGATGTCGCGGCACCCAGTGCAGTCGCGGAGTATCGACATGCGTGCCCTTGCGGTATTTGCCAGTCAGCATTCCCATCGCTAAGGGGCTCCACACCATTGTGCCGATCCCGTACTTCTCGCAGATCGGAAAAACTTCCTTCTCGGCGCCGCGGTTGAGGATGGAGTAGGGAGGTTGTTCGGTGCGGAATCGCGACAGACCGCGGCGCTCGGCGACCCATTGTGCTTCCACGATCTGCGACGCCGGGAAGTTCGAAGAGCCGATGGCCCTGATCTTCCCGCTGGTGAGCAGGCTGGTGAGCGCGCTGAGTGTCTCCTCGATGTCGGTGGTCGGGTCGGGGTGATGGATTTGGTAGAGGTCGATGTAGTCGGTGCCGAGTCGGCGCAGCGAGTTCTCTACCTCAGTGACGATCCAGCGGCGAGAGTTCCCGGCATGGTTGGGATTATCACCCATTTGGCCGTTCACTTTGGTGGCCAGGACGACCTCGTGGCGGCGGGGTCGGAGTGCTTCGCCGATGATCTCTTCGGACACGCCACCTCCGTAAACATCTGCGGTGTCGATGAAGTTGATACCGGCATCGACAGCGCGATGGATGATCCGGGCGCAATCGGCGCGATCCTCGTTGCCGTTCGGCCCGAACAGCATGGTGCCCAGGCAGTAGGGCGTGACCTTGATACCGGTTTGCCCTAGGTTGCGCAACTGCATGTGGTCTCCTCGAACGGTGACATTGTGGTGTCAGGGAGCGGCGGCGACGTCAACGATCCAGGTGACGCCGTATCGGTCGGTGAGCATCCCGAAACCGGGACCCCATGGCGCCGGCCCGAACGGCTCGATGACGCTGGCGCCGTCGGACAGGCCATCCCAATAGCTCGTGGCCTCTTCGAGAGTCTGCGACTGTGCGGAAAGGAAGAACGTCTCGGTGGTGATGGTCGTGCCGTTCTTGCGATAGGTGGTAGGGGATGGGCCGGCAACAGCGTCCTCACCCGGCACGTCGTAGGCCAGCACCCGGAACCCGTTGCCCGCTTGGATTTGTCCGAACACCACCTTGTCGACGTCGGTCGGCCCCACCGGGATCCCGAACTGGCCGTACGTAGCGATGCTGACCTCCCCGCCGAACACTGATCGGTAGAACTCCAGCGCCTCGCGCGCCTGGCCGTGGAAGTTGAGGTGAGCGACTGCGGTCACTGTCATGTACTGGCTCCTGATCATCGGCATCCGGCTTGTTCCGGAACGCGGCGCCATCGTGGCAGCAGAAGAGGACAGTGAATGACCTCTACTACTGGATGATGGAGTCATGCCAGCCAGCTCCATTCCTTCCGGGTCGCAGCGACTCCTGTCGCTGCTCTCGCTGCTGCAGATCCGCCGCGGGTGGAGCGGTGAGCAACTCGCGGAGCGACTTGAGGTCAGCCCCCGGACCGTGCGCCGCGACGTCGACCGCCTCCGCGAGCTGGGTTACCCGATCCACACGACCAAAGGGCCTGACGGTGGCTACCGCCTCGACGCCGGCAGCCAGATGCCGCCACTGCTGTTCGACGACGACCAGACCGTGGCCCTGGCGATCGCTCTGCGCGGTGCGTCGTTGACGGGTGCGGGGATCGACGAAGCCGCGACTCGGGCGCTCGCCACCCTGCGCCAGGTCATGCCCGCCCGGCTACGGACACAGCTTGACGCCCTCGACATGGTCGTCGTACCTCCGCCCACCGACGAAGCCCCACCTCCGGAAACACAGACCCTGCTTGCAATCAGCGCAGCGATCCAGAACCACGAGGAGCTCCGATTTGACTATCTCTCACCCAAGGTCGACACCGACTCGACCAGCGCCGGACAGCCCAATCGCCGCCGCGTTCACCCTCACCACCTGATCGCCAAGGGCGGGAGGTGGTATGTCGTGGCGTGGGTCCCGGAACGCGAGAACTGGCGAATCTACCGTGTAGACCGGATGACACCCCGCGTCCCCACTGGGCCACGTTTCACACCCCGCGACGTCCCCGGCGGGGACCCAGCGTCCTATCTCGAGGCCAGGTTCAAAGGTTCCGACAGCATCAACACCTGGCCGTGCCACGCCGAGGTCATCCTCGACAGACCAGCGCACGAGATCATCCCCTACGTGCGCGACGGTGTTGTCGAGGCGCTGGATTCCAACCGCAGCCGCGTGCGGCTCGGTGCATGGTCCTGGGCCGGGCTGGCGGCGACGCTCGCACGGTGGGACGCTGACATCGAGGTGGTCAGTCCTGCGGAGCTCAGGGCCGCATTCGCTGACCTCGCCGACCGAGCAACACGCGCCGCCGGCGACGTTGTTTTGCCACGCTTCTTGAATAATGACCTGCCTCCGACCTGACCCGCGGGTTCCGGGACAAACGACGGCCCCCGCAGCACCGCGTCTACCGTTGCAAAATAACCGCAGGGCATTCGGCACTGCCACAGGGGCAATTCGGCGTACCTTACTGGCCACCCCAGGCCGAATATGGTTGGTGTGCATGCATTTAACCTGCCAAGGTTGGCCTGCACTGCAAAATGCCTGTGGGCCGATGACACTGATCTAGATGTTGTCGTCGGCGCCGAGCCGGACGAGTGGTAAGAACACCGTGTCCACAATCTCCTCGATCGCTGCGTCGTTCAGGGGAGCCAGCGTGACCAATACGTCGTGACGGAGCAGGTCGGCGGGTAGCTGCGCAACTCGGCCGTGGATCTGATCGGACCGGATCTCCCCACGGGCGACCGCACGGGCGATGAGTTTGGTCATGGTGGCGCCGCGCTCGCCCTCCAGCAGGTCGCGCAGGTCGGCGAGGTTGGTGCCGGTGTCACGGGAGAAAGCACCGAGCCGCGTCATGACGGTGACGGCGAGATGGCCGCGTTGGCTGTTGGCCTGCCGGAGCAGATTGATCACGTCGCCGCGCAAACTACCGGTGTCGGGAACGATGATTGGATCCTCTTTCATCGCGGCAATCAATGCGGCGTGCACCAGTTCCGGCTTTCCCGGCCAGCGCCGGTACAGCACAGCGCGACTGGTGCGGGCCCGAGCGGCGACGCCGTCGATGGTGAAGTCATCGTAGCCGCGCTCATTCAGTTCGTCCCATGCCGCAGCCAGAAGTGCTTTCTCGAGCGCGCGACCGCGGCGACGCTGCGGAGCGGCGTCAGGGATAAGAGGCATTGCGTTTCCTAAGGATGATCGCTACCGTTCATTGGATACGCATAGGATCCTATCTACGAGGGGGCTGCCAGGTGCGCTTTCTCATCTCCGGTGCCGGTGTCGCGGGCCTGAGCACGGCGGTCAACCTCGATGCCGACGGCCATGACGTCACCATCGTCGAGCGCGCGGAACACTTGGGGGGCAACGCCCCGCCGATCGACATTCGGGGCGACGCGCTCGACGTGGCCGACAAGATGGGGCTGCTCGGGCAGATTCGTGAACGCAGGATCGACATGACCCAGCGGGTGCAATTCATCGATCGCGACGGCACGGTGGTGGCGGAGCTGCCGGTGGACGAGATCAACGACAGCCCCGATGACATCGAGATTGCCCGCGACGACATCACCAACCTCCTACGCGACCGGCTGGGGTCATCGACGGAATTGCGGCTCGGCGAGTCCATCGCCGAACTCGACGACGGTGAATCCGGCGTCGACGTCAGGTTCTCCTCGGGCACGGTCGACCGCTACGACCTGGTCGTCGGGGCGGACGGAATGCATTCGGCCGTAAGGCGGCTCACGTTCGGACCTGAACGGCTGTTCCTGCACCACCTCGGCTTCTACACCGCGATGGCCCGGCTACCCGGCTATCACCCGAGCGACCGCATAAACCCGATGTACAGCTTCCCGGGGCACATAGTCGGCATCATGTCGTACAACAAAAAGACCCTGGCATTCTTCATGTTTCGATCATCGTGGATCGACTACGACTACCACGACCTCGCGATAAAGAAGCGAATACTTGCCGACGCCTTCGCCGGTCACCACGAATGGCGAGTCCCGGAATTGGTCGACGCCGCCGTGCAGGACACACACCTCTACTTCGACTCCGAGAGTCAGATCAAGATGCCGGGCTGGCACAACGGTCGCGTCGCCCTCGTCGGCGATGCCGCATACTGCGCCTCGACCCTCTCTGGCCGCGGCACCAGCCTGGCCCTGACCGGCGCCTGGTTCCTCGCGAAGGCCCTGCGCGAGCATCCCGGCGATCTCGGCCAGGCGTGGGAGCAATACGAACGCGATCAGCGACCCCACGTCATCCGCCACCAGGCGACCGCGGCACCGGGGGGCGAGCTCCTGGCCCCCGCCACCCAGGACGAGATCGACACGCGCAACCGGGGATTGGCGGCCAGGCCCGCGGATGAAGAATGAGGAAATACGCTATCGGCCGCCCAACGCGAGGCCATCTTCACCGCTGCGGCGAGCGTCGACCTGGCGCGCGTGAGCATATCAGCGAACGGCATCAACGAGGGTTGATGTCCTTGGAATACCAAAGGAGCCGGAGAAATGGGATCAGTTGAAAAGGGCGACATTGTAGCCCAACGAATGAATCCGAAGAGCAGGCTATTTTTCATGGACCCCGAAGACGAAGACCTCGATTTCATATTTCAATGGTTCGTGGGGTGGATAGCTTACGGTGCTGGTACGCCAGGAGAGCTGTTTAAAGTCGCTCGCAAGATCGATCCGAAGTCCGCGGTGAGCTGGACGACGGAATTCGGAAATGAGGCAAAAAAGAACGAAGCGATCGCTGAAGCCTGCCTGGAGAAAGGGCATAGGATCAGCGCTGGCCAGACGTTCTTGCGAGCCTTCGCGTACTACCGAGCAGCCTACTGCGCAATAGACCCGGCGGACGAATCGTTCTTCCCAGTCTATTTCAAGACCGTACATTGCTTCACTAAATACCTTGACGCCATGTCCAAACAGCTTCCACATGAGTATGTGGAAATAGAATACAAAGGGTATAAATTCCCCGGCGTTTTCCTTAAGGCAGAGAACAGTAGCAAGCCAAAGCCGACAATATTTTTCCACAACGGCGGTGAGTCACACAAGGAGGACACCTTCTTCCTCGGGGGAAAAGACGCCGTAGAGCGAGGGTATAATGCATTACTGATAGATCTGCCTTACGATGTACAACCAAGGTCCTATAACCCCGAGATCACAGCAAAGAACTTTCCCAAGACCGATTTGTTAGGCGCCTATCATGCAGTCACCGATTTCCTCGTCGCTCGTCCTGACGTAGACGCCAAACGGCTAGTGGTATCTGGCGATAGTTATGGCGGCTTGAAGAGTACGTTGAATGCAGCTAATGATGACCGTTTTGCCGCGTTGGTCGCTAGTCCGCCAGTATATTCGTGGCCACTTGCGATTAAGAACGGCGTGATGCCCCGCCAGTTCGTTATGGGGGACGCAGAAGATTCGAAGAGGGCCGTGAATAGTCTGCCGTGGCTTCCCCGAACAACGCTACATCGTGTCTGCTGGATGCATGGTTTCGATAGCCTGACAGAATGGCTGCCCGCAGCTGAGAATAACATGGAGCTCGACCCGCGAGATATCACATGCGCATTCCTGTCGATATATGCGAAGGCTGAGGGCCCAGAGCTTGTGAGGCAGGCAACCGAGTGTTATGAAAAAGCATCCTCCAAAAATAAATCCTTGTGGATAGGAAAAGCAGAGGATGGTGCCGATTTCCATTGCCAGATCAACAACCTGTCGTTGCGGTTCCAGGTGGAGTTTGATTTCTTGGACGAGGCCCTTGACTATAATGGTTACTAGCCCCGAATCGAAATTGAGGATTCGCAAGAGGGTTGATGTCTGATTCATCGAGCTCTGGCGGGTGAGGGGAATTCGGGACGCCCGTGATTCATCTGATGAAAACCGAGTAATACTCGGTAACCCTGCATATTCGATTCCTGCATATTTCAGCGCGCAGTAAGTGCGGCGTCGAGGTTGGAGCAGCTCCACGGGCGGCCAATCTGACCGTCCGGCTACCTCGATTCAGTGTTACATGTAACATGTCGCCATGGCGGTGAGAGAAAGGGTCAGCGAGTACCGACGGCGCATGCGGGAGCGGGGCCTGCGCCCGCTGCAGGTCTGGGTGCCTGACGTGCGTACCGAGAGTTTTGCCGCCGAGGCTCATCGCCAATCCTCGCTGGTGGCGCGGGCGGATGAAAGCAGCGATGACCAGGACTTCATCGAGGCTGTTTCGACGCCATGGGACGAGGAGTGAACCGAGGAGAGGTCTGGACCGTAGCGGGAGGTGTCTACGCGGCGAAGCCGCGTCCGGCAGTGATCGTTCAGGATGACCTATTTGACGCCACGAGTTCAGTGACTGTGGCACCGATGACCAGCATTCTGTTGGATGCGCCTTTGATGCGCATTCGGATAGCCGGCGGAGACGGTCGGTTATCCGGACTCGACCAAGACAGTGACGTGATGATCGACAAGCTCACAACTGTCAGGAGATCGAACGTCCACGCGCGAGTCGGTCGACTGACTGCGGAACAAGTCGTCGAAGTCGAGCGAGCGATGATGGCATTTCTCGGCCTTGCGCGGTAACCAAGAACCGTTGGGCAGCAGGGCAATACGACGTAGTGTACTGGTAACTCTGCATATTCGATTGCTGCATATTCTCCGTTCACGGCTGGTGTAGCCGACCGAGGGTGCGCGCGTATATACTTGATCAAGACTTCGTATATACGTGAGGGTGGCGAGATGACCAAGCGTTTGATTGACCTCGATGATGATTTGTTGGCCGCCGCGCAGAAGGAACTCAAGACGTCCGGCGTATCCGATACCGTCCGCATCGCGTTGCAGCAGGCTGCAGCGGCGTCTGCTCGAGCGCGCCAAATCGCATGGCTAAAGTCCGGCGGTATGGGGGAGATGGCCGACCCTGGTCAACGAGGTGACGTGTGGCGGTAGTAGCGCGGTATCTCATCGACACCAGTGCTGCGGCACGGATGACACACCCCGAGGTCGCCGACCGACTTGCTCCGCTTATCGAGGCCGGATTGGTCGCAACCACCGCGCAGCTCGATGCCGAGGCGCTCTACAGCGCCCGGACCGCCGCGGACTATGCGCAATTATGGTCAGATCGCCGCCTCGCATATGAGTACCTGCCGACCAACGATGAACACTGGCAGGCGGCATTGAATGCGCAGCGGTCGCTGGCCGGCACCGGTCGTCATCGTGCCGTCGGCATGGCCGACCTCCTGATCGCCACCCTTGCCAACGCCCATGATGTGACACTGCTCCACTACGACGCTGATTTCGAGATCGCTGCCGAGGTATTGCCCTTCCAGCATCGGTGGGCGTTGGAACGGGGCAGTATCAGTTAGGTCAGAGGCAGGGGTGTGATGGTGGAGTCGAAACCCATTGGTGCGCAGTGCAATATGAAGTGGTTTACTGGTAATGCTGCATATTCGATCCCTGCATATTCTCGCGTGCAAAACGGCGCACCCTAAGTGGACTACGCGGACGTCTCACCGGTGATACAATGTGAACATGGATACGGTCACGGTGCGCGAACTGCGTAACAGTGGAGGCGACGTTCTGCGGCGTGTCGAGCTTGGCGAGCGCATCGTCATTACTCGAGACGGGACACCCGTTGCCGAGCTACGGCCGCTGCCTCGTTCTAGCGCGAGACCTGCGGAGCTGATTCGTCGCCGCAAGAATCTTGCGCCGATAAACCCGGATGCCCTCCGACGTGACATCGACAACCTCATCGACCCGTCGCTATGACACAGACCCAGAGCTGGGGGATGCTGGATACCTCCACTGTGATCCTATTAGGTCAGATCTCCGACCCGGCCGAGCTTCCCGATGAATCGGTGATCAGCGCGATAACGCTGGCCGAACTGTCCGTGGGTCCACACGTCGCCAACGACGATGCCGAGCGCAGCGCCCGGCAGCAGCACCTACAGCAGGCCGAGGCGGACTTCGACGTCCTGCCGTTCGATGGAGATTGCGCCCGGGCGTTTGGAGCCGTAGCGGCTGCGCTGCGCGCGTCGGGACGCAAGCCGGCCGCGCGCGCCTACGACGCGCTCATCGCGGCCACCGCAATCGCACATGCAATGCCGCTGTACACATGCAACCCCGCCGACTTCACAGGAATCCCGCGACTGGAACTACGGTCAGTCACACACCCGCATCGCCGATAGGGCCGCGCTGAATGGCATTGGGAGGCAACGTCATATGCCGCACTTTACTTGACATAATGTGGCTTATCGGCAAACAAGTAGGCGCTGAGAGTCGAGCCTGGGCGCAGCTGCGACCGTCATAGTCCGATCCGTGTGGGTTTGCAGTCGATCTCCGACTTTTCACCAATTCGGCGACCGGCACAGACTGTTGTCGATCATCTGCCTGTCGACTGCGCTTCTTGTGACGCGTTGTGGCGTGCCGCGGATTCCCGTACGCGGTAGGTCCGCAAAGCGCGTCGCCCCGGCGTCTATGGTTCCACGCTACCGGCGGACACCGCCCCCCAGCCGCCGCGCACTCCACCCGGTCAATTCGTCACTGTGACGTTATTAGCGTGCTATCCCGCTCGGCGCAGCTGCGTCGTCGAGCGCCGCGATCAGGTCGCCGAAGACAGCTCCGCGGCGCCGAACGACACGTTGAACCGGTCACACCAGATGCTCACGCTGGTCAGCCCATCGACATCGGCGCCCGCGGGCACCGGGTAGTTGGCGCTGCCACGGTTTCCCTTGAGCGGACCCAGGTCCACCCACCGGCCGTCATCGAAGACCCCCGCATCCTCGAGGCCCGGCGTCACCGGGGCATCGGTCAGCCACACCTTCAGATCGGGGCCGTCGCTGGTGCTGAGGTTCTCGACACGGACCACTAGGGAGTCGTCGGGTAGCCGGAGCAGTTGCACCGTTCCGGTGGTCTCGTGCTCCTGGGTGATCAGGTCCCCTTGTGCGACCACGTCGGTGGTCGCGGCGTCCGTGGCGGCGACCTGTGGGCCGGGCGACACTTCGCCGGTAGCCACGGTGGGCGGGGCCTCGTCGACCGTGGTGTTGGTGAACAGTTTCCACGGCTGAAACCAGTACGCGCCGACACCGGCGGCGATCACCAGTACGGCGAGGCCGGCGATCACCAGCGGGTGGCGTAGGAAACTGCGACGGGAACCAGTCGGTTCCGAGCTATCGGAGGATTTGGAGGGTTCGGGCATAGAGAAATTATCGGTGCAGACGCATCGGGCCGCCCCCAATACCGTCAATGACGCCGCAACACTGCCGTTTTGCGGCCGTCGGCCGGCTCTGGCCGAGGCCCGGGTGACGAAGTCGCCGACAATGGGTCGACAATGGTGGGGTGACCATCGGACTGATCTGCGCGATCGAACCGGAGCGTGCCCACCTGGGTCGCGAGCTGACCCGGGCCCGCAGTGAGCTGATCGGGCACGCCCGGTTCGACTCGGGCCAGCTCGACGGGCACGACGTCGTCCTGGTGGGCGGCGGCATGGGCAAGGTGAACGCCGCGGTGGTGGCTACCCTGCTGCTCGACCGTTTCCGTTGCCGTGCAATCGTGTTCTCCGGTGTCGCCGGTGGGTTGGATCCTGCGTTGAACATCGGCGACATCGTTGTCGCCGACCGGGCGATCCATCATGATGCCGGCGTCATCGAAGCCGACGGGCTGCGGCTCTACCAGGCCGGTCACGTTCCGTTCATCAACCCCACCGAAGACCTGGGTTACCGGGTGGACCCGCAGCTGGATGCCCGGGTCCGTGATCGGCTCGCCGGGTTTCCGCTGCCGCCGGTGTCGCGGGCGGCGGGCGGAGCCGGCGGCGCTCCCGTCATCGCCCACGGTGCCGTGTTGACCGGCGATCAGTTCCTGCACGACGAGCGCACCCGCGAGCGGCTGTACGCCGACCTGGGCGGCTGCGCCGTCGACATGGAGGGCGCAGCTGTCGCTCAGGTGTGCGCGGCGTTCGGCCTTCCGTGGCTGCTGATCCGGGCGCTGTCCGATCTCGCCGGGCGTGATTCGCGATTCGATTTCGCGGCCTTCGTCGACGAAGTGGCCGCCAGCTCGGCGGCGATCCTACGACACCTGCTGCCGGTGCTCTGACCCCTTCGCCGCGCGGACAGCGGTGTGCCGCTTGGTCGGTGGTGTGAGCCGGTGGCTGTATCCGCATGACTGGTCAGTTCAGTGCGACTTCCGTGAACCCTCGTACCGAGACGGGGATGTTGCTCATGCGCGGCTGACCAGAGTAAGGCTCGTAGTCGCGGTCGTTGGCACTGAGTCGCCCTGTAGGACTTCCGATCTGACCGAGAGCATCGTCGTACTGAGGTGCGTCACCAAACGCGTGCGTCATGGAAATCACCCCTTGGCGCAACGAGGTGTCGATCTGGACTACGCCGAGAATCGCGGAGCGTTCAGAGCGGATCTGGACAACGTCACCAGGCGTCAGGCCCAGCTGATTCAGATCGGCGGGATGCATGAATGCCGGGTTGTAGTGAAATTCGTCATTTCCGGGCAGGTCCCGAGCCGACGAATTGTAGACGTGCAGCATACGTCTGCTTATCAGCCGGAAGTCGAAACCCGTGGCTGATTGCGAGATTTCAGTGTCAAACTGCTCTCGTGCCACTTCGCGGAGGTCTGCCATCATCTGAGCGTCGGCCAGTTCGAGTCGGCCGGGCCAATCAGGATCCTTGGCTGCCACAGTCACAGCAGGCTCGGTGAACGCAGCCCCATGCACATGACCCTTGATCTCAGCGAATGGGATCCGAGCCTGACGCGTCATGAGGTCGAAGAGGTCGTCGGTGGTGGGTCTGTTCTTCATGTCAAGTGGGAATGCTTCGCTCAGCGGCAGGGCAACCAGTTTGTCGAGCGTAAGTTGGAGACCTAGACGCTGAGCCAACCCGTAGAACAGCTCCCAATCCTCGACAACATCAGCCCCATCCGGCGGCTGCACTATCGCGGGCGTGTACTGGGCATTGGCCACGGCCGACCCGATGCCGGTTGCTGTGAGTTTCAATAGTTCAGTCACTGCCGAGATTCCGGGCGTCTCAAGACCGACCTTGGGGGCTATGACATAGTCGGCGAGACGGGCAGTGGCAGAGATCTTGATATCGGTCTGCACGAGGAGCTCCAGCCGGTTCAGCGCGTCGATCGTCTTGAGCTGATCCGGCCATGCCGCCACCGGATTACCGCCGATGGAAAACAGAGCGTGTATTTGCTTTTCGCCATCGATCAAGATCTCGTCCGATACTGCGGCCGTTGGCATGCCGGCGAGCGTCATCCCCAACCCACGCACACGCATCTGCTCGCCGAACCCGTATCCGGGGAACGGCGGTATCGCTTGCGCCTTGGGGGGCTGCTCTTGCATGAATGTCAACGAATTGAGTACCCGCTCACCGGCACGCAGATAGTGTCCGCACAACGCCTCCAAGTTCAGGATCAGATACTCGAGCAACGTCCCCCGCCCGCTCATGTTGGGGCCTGTCCCGGCGATCGTGTACCCACGTCCAGCGGCGGCGAACAACCGTGCTGCGCCGATCAACTCCTCGACCATGACGTCAGCTTGCCGTGCTACTTCGGTGGGAACGAAGGGATCAACGACGCGACGCAATTCGTCGAACCCGGAGACGTTATCGTCAACGAAGTCTTTGTCGTAGAGATTCTCATCGATGATGATGCGCATCATCGAAGCGAGCAACGAAATATCGTGGCCGGGTTTGGGCTGCAAGTGGATGAAGGCGTTGCGCGCGGTCTCAGTACGGCGCGGGTCGATCACGATCAGTTTGAGCCCGCGGGCAATCGCGGTTTTCAGCCATTTTCGCGGATTCCCGGCCGGCGCTCCCGCCGAATGGCTGATCAGCGGATTGGCACCGATAAGCAGTGCCACCCGCGGTTCGTGAAACCCATGCGGTGGAGCCATCCACATCCCGTGCAGAGCTTTCGCAATCGCTTTGCCGGGTTGATCGATTGTGTTGGGAGTGAACCGCATCGGCGATCCGATGGCGTCCATGAACGCTTCCGCGACGGGTCCGGTAGCCGCGCTACCGACGTAACCCATGGTGCCGGTGTAGCTCGCCACTGAACCAGGACCGTGACGGTCGATGATCCGTGCAAGTCGTTCGGCGATCTCATCCATCGCCTCCTCGACCGGGATGGGTTGGAAGGTGCCGTCAGGGCGCCGCTTGAGCGAATGCAGCAGCCGGTCTGGATGGCTGTGCTGCAGTGGCAGCTGGCGACCCTTCAGACACGTGTATCCCGCATACACCGGGTTGTCACGGTCACCGACAACGCGCACGGCCTTGCCATTGTCGACTTCCACCAGGATCGCGCAGCCGTTGTGACACAACCGGCAAATAGACGGGCGCGTGTAGCTCATCGGCTTGGTTCTCGGTCAGGCACCGACGAGGTCCTGTCGGCGGTTCGAGTTGCCACCGGAGGTCAGCTTGGCGTTCGGCCGCAGGTAGATCCATGTCCAGCTGTCATGAGGCGACTGGGCAACGCGTGCCATGCTTTCCCTCCAATCGCGAGCGGAGTCGGCGCCTCCCCTGCGAAGATAACAAATCTCTGGTTTCACGGTCCTTGTTTTGGGGCATAAGCTAGGACAACTGGAGAGCTGTCCGGCTTCCGCGCTAGTCAACTCGATTAATTCGTTACTGTGACGACGCCGTCATTGATTTCCAGCCACTACCGGCTAGGCAATCGATCCACGCCGGCCTGTCACGAACGGGACAACTTCGCCCGTCGAAGAAGGGGTCAATCACGGTGGACGGCGACACCGTGCGCCGTGTCGATGTACTCTCTGGCCCTGCGCACTTCGCCGTCCTCGATCTCGAAGAGGAAGTGGTAGAACTGATTAAGGATCCTGCCGTTTGAGAGAGTAGCCGTCGACTCCGCTTCGACAGCTACCCGGTCACCCTCGGCGGTGACCCCGGTGACGGTGATTTGAATCCCGCCAGGTATTGCTTGACGGAAGCGCTTGATGTGCTCGACGAACTCCGCCTTCGCCATGTCACCTGCGACCGGGAAGGATTCAGGGTGTGCCATCACGGTCCACACGGCGTCCTCATGGAGAAGGTCAAAGGCTGTGTCGCCGTGCTCTGGGCTCAGACCTAGCACCAACTCGCGGGCAATCGTCTTGTTTTGTTCGATACCCATCAGTGTTTCCTAACGGTGCGAAGTGGCCTCAGGCAAGGGACGCCGAGGTCGGTTGCCCCTCACCGCGGCGCGCGGCGATGCCGAGTGCCGGCAAGGGCGATCTGCCGGCCGATCAAATCGGACGTTCGGCGAACACTCCCCCGCACCCGCACCCGCACCCGCACCAACGCCAAGAGACGACTGGCGTGGGGCAAGGTTGCCTGCGCCGAGACGGCATCGAAGTTCAGCACAGGCGCCGATAGAGGTCGATGTGCGCAGCAGCTGCGACATCCCAGGTCATGCTCGTCGCCAACGCCAATGCCGGCGCGGGATCCGGCGGCGTGTCGATGACCGCCAGCAGTTCGGCCGCGAAGCCGGATACAGAACCAGCGAAAGACACTGCGCCGCCGAACACCTCCCGCAGCACCGGCAGGTCCCGCGCAACCACCGGGCGCCCCGCCGCCAGGGCTTCCATGGCCGCCAGACCGAAACCTTCCTTGGTGG
Source organism: Mycolicibacterium austroafricanum (assembly GCF_902705885.1). Taxonomy (GTDB): domain Bacteria; phylum Actinomycetota; class Actinomycetes; order Mycobacteriales; family Mycobacteriaceae; genus Mycobacterium; species Mycobacterium vanbaalenii_A. Next base: position 94,445 of record NZ_CACSIP010000017.1, read on the forward strand.
ACGGAAACGCGAATGCCTCGCACGCGGCCACCAGGCTCGGAAGTTCCGCGTCCTCGACGGTATCGAGAATCACCGGCGCGACACCGCGCTGCGCGCATCGCTGCTCGAACGCTGCCCGGTAGTCGCGGTAGTCGAACAGCGTCTCGCCGCCGGCGATCACCAAGGACAGACTTGGGTCTCGCTGCTGCACCAGCCCCATGGCATCCACCAAATCGATAGTGCCTTTTCGGGGTTCGATGCCGCCGACTGCCAGCACGTAGCGACCGAGCTGGGTCTGCCAGCGCTCCAACGCCGGTGTATCGGAAGCGGCGTCGATGAACCGTTGCGCCTGAACGCCATTAGGGATGATCTCGGCTGAGAGCCCCCAGCCGGCGTGCAGTTCGGCAGCCACGGCCGCGGAGACACAGATCCGGACGTACGGTTCGACGATGGCGCGCTCGTGACACTGCGCCAACACCGGGGTGGTGAACTGGTCCAGGTGATGGATGGTGCGGATGCACGGGCCCACCGCATTGGCGCTGATGCAGTCCTGCGCATGGATGATGTCGAAGTCGTCGGCACAGAACGCCGCTCGCAGAGTCGAAATGGACCGCACGATCCGGTCGGTCACGGAGTCGCCGGGCAGGTCAGTGAACTCAACCAATTTCACCGTCACCGCGGGATCAACAGCTCGGAAAAAACCGCGGTCCCCGGCGCGAGCCAGCGACCACACCGTCACCGCCACTCCACGAGCGGCCAGCGCCTCTGCCAGATTCAGCGTATGCACCACGCCGCCACGCGGTTTCGTGGAATAGGTGAGCAGCGCGACGCGCATCGTCACAGCCCACTCCGATAGGTATCGGGCCGTCGCTCGGCCAGATGATTGAGCACTTTGCGGGCCCGGCTGATCTCGGCGTCCACGTCGATCTCCGCCTTGGCCAGCCCGCCTTTGGCCCGGGTGGTGGCCAAAATGTCACCGCCCGGTCCCACCACTTTGGCCTGGCCGAGAAATCGCAGATTACCCATCACACCCGTTTGGTTCGACGACACCAGCACCACCTGGTTCTCGGCTGCCCGCGCACAGTCGTACAGGTCGAACAGCCGGGCCTGGCGGTCGGCGGGCAGCCGCGAGGCGCGGTCGGTGATGCTCGCTGGCCAGGCCGACAACGCGGTGATGATCTGCGCATCGGCGGTGGCCAGCGTGCGCGCAGCCTCCGGGAATGTCTTGTCGTAGTCGATCAGCATGCCGAGTCTGCCCACCGGAGTGTCGAAGGTCGAGAATTCGTCGCCGGGAAGGTAGGTGAACGCTTCACCCGCCGGCTGGTGCACCTTGCGGTAAGTGCCCAGCACGCCGTCGCCGGTGACGCAGATCGCGGCGTTGTACCGGCCGCCGCCCGGGGCCGCTTCGGCGTACCCCAGGCACACTGTCATGGGTCCCGCCGCCGCGATCGCAGCGGCGATCTCGGGTCCGTCGGAGTCGAGCGCGGGCGGTGGATCCTCGGGGTCGGGCGTCCGGAAGTCGCCGATGTAACCGCCGAGACAGGCGTCAGGGAAGACCAGCAGGTCGACGCCCTCCTTCCGCGCGGCTGCGGCGATGCCGACCACCTTGTCAATACACCGAGGCAGGTCGCGCCCGAAGTGTGCAGCCACCGCAGCCAGGATCACCGACGTCATTGCGTGAACCTTACGACGGACCCAGATTGGTCACCGCAGGCGCCAGCACGCGTGTCATCACCCCGTCCGGCCAGCGCAGCCGCACTCCGGGTTCGGCTGTCAGCACACCGCATTCGGCGCTCACCACTCCGGCGGGCTGCGGGGCGGGCGACTGCGGCCCGGCCGTCAGCATGCCGTAGCCAGGAAAACACGTCAGCCATTCGCCCATAGTCGCCGTGGCGGGGCGGGGCACCGCCGCCACGTCGAGTTCGGCGCCGGTGCCGCATGCTTCCGCCATCATGCCGAGCGTGCCGGCGATACCGGCCATGCTGACATCTTTGGCCGCCTTGGGGGCCGCCCTTGCCACCATCGCTGTCATTGTGACCAGCTCAGCACTGCTGCGTCCGCTGGTCGAATCCCATTGTCTGCCAGAATAGCCCGTTCGCCAGCCGCCGGTGGTGTCCGCTGTCAGCCGAACCGCATCGCCCGGCGCCGCCCCGCCCGCACGCACCGGTGCACTGCTTCGTCCCAGCGCCGTGACGGACAGCGCCGCGGGGACGCCCACCTGGGAGTGCCCGCCGAGGACCGGCAACTGCCAGGCAGCGGAGGCGCGAGCGACACCGGCGATCACCCGGTCGAGGATGGAGCGGGTGGGGGCGCCGACGGCATCGAGCAGGCCCACCGGGCTGGCGCCCATCGCGGTCAGGTCATTGACGTTGACCAGGACCGCGCACCATCCCGCCCACTCGGGATCGCGTTCCACCATCGAGGGCATGATCGCGTCACAGGCCGCGATGAGATCGCTTCCGGGAACCGGAACCCCGTCGTCGCCGACGAAACCGGCCGGGCCCAAACCGCCGGGCACTGCCCGCAGCGGCGCCAGAGCGTCGCCGAGGAACGACTTGGTGGTCGCGGCCAGCCGCTGGATCGGGTCCATGGGCCAGCACACCCAGGCGTGCTCCTGTCCGGCCACCAGCCGGGTGCCGAGCAGGGTCCAGCCCAGGCTGTCGAACAGTCGGGCGTAGCGCGGCTGCACCGCCGCCTCGAAGCGCAGCACACCCGCCGATTCGGCGTACGCGCAGGCGGCCCGCACCAACGAAGGACCCACCCCGCCGGCGCGGACGGCGCGGTCGACGACGAGTCGGCTGCCGGTCCACCAGCCGATATCGGTGGCGGTGGCCGGCGCCAGTCGCACACCGCCGAGCACCTGCCCGTCGGAAGTGGTGGCCACCAGCACCACCGTGCGGGGATCGTCGTCCAGGTCGTCGCGGTCACTGCCGGCGAACAGGCCCTGCTGCGCCACGAACTCCTCCCGCCGCAGCCGCCGGTATGCGGCGAGCTCAGCAGCGTTCGAGGCGGGGTTGATCAGGAACGGCGCCGGAATGCGCGGGGTTCCGCACAGGATGGACAGCCCGACGGGGGCGTGGTCGCTTGCGGCGAACGGAATCATCAGGCCCCCAGGTTCTGGAGGACGCTGCACGCTCCGCAGGCCGCGCACCCCGCCCGTTGATCGGCACCGCTCATGCCCGCGGACTGCAGCAGCAGCGCCACCTCCCGGCTGACCTTCTCGACCACCCCGGCTGCCGGGGCCCGGGCTCCGTCGACGTCCACCGCAAGAGAACCGGCCTGCGGACGGAACGGGACCACGAACGGATAGACGCCCAGGTCGATGAGTTCCGCCGCGCCGCCGATCAACGCCTCGGGGTCCTCGCCGAGCCCGACGAGCAAATAGGTGGACACCTGGTTGCGGCCGAACACCCGGACTGCCTCGCGCCAGGCCTCGCGGTAGCGCTCCACTGACACTCCGGCTTTGCCGGGCATCCAGCGCCTGCGCACGTCCTCGTCAAGGGACTCGATGTGGATGCCGATGGCGTCGGCGCCGGCGTCCCGCAGGTCGGTCAGCACCGACAGGTCATCCGGCGGCTCGCACTGCACTTGGATGGGCAGGGACGGCACCGCCGACATCACTGCCCGGACGCAGCGGGCCAGGTGGCGCGCCCCACGGTCACTGCCCGCCGAGGTTCCGGTGGTCATCACCATCTGGGTGACGCCGTCCAGTCGCACGGCAGCGGAGGCCACTTCAGCCAGCTCGGCGGGCCGCTTGACCGCGGTCGTGGCGCCGGAGCGAAGCGACTCCTCGATGGTGCAGAACCGGCAGCGCTGGTCTTCGGAGTAGCGAATGCACGTCTGCACCACGGTGGTTGCCAGGACGTTGCGGCCGTGCAGCCGGGCCAGCTTCTCGTACGGCACGCCCTCGGCGGTCCTCAAGTCGTAAAACCGGGGTCGGTCGACCACCTCGACATCCAGGCCGGTGTCCTCACCGTCGAGGATCACCCGCGTGCCGTCGAAGACGAAGGGACTGTCGGGATTTTGCGGGATGGCGGCATTGAGGCCATCGATCACCAGATGGCCGTCCCCGCTGGGACCGGCACCCGCGGTGCGGCTGACCGGTGGTGCGCCGCGAAAACCCAGCAGCGCCAGATCAACTCGGGTGGATACGGACATCTCAGGCCCTCCTACGCGATGGACGGGATCGGTGTACGGAAGGCACTGCGGCGGACCTTACCTGCGGAGTTTCGAATCGACGGCCGGCCAGGAGTTCACGGCCGACTCAGTGTCCAACGGCGAGCTGCAGCACTGATTCGTGGTAGCCGCTGGTGATGGTGGCCGCGATGTGCGAGGCGTCGCGGTCGATCCCGAGGAACCGGCCTGATCCCCAGGTGTGCATCCACGGCAGGCCGACGAAGCTCAGCCCCGGCACGGAGGTGATGCCACGGGTCTGCATGGGCCTGCCGCCACCGTCGAAAGCGCTCGCCTCGATCCACCGGTAGTCCGGTCGGTAGCCGATGGCCCACACGATGCTCGTGACCCCTTCGGCCGCCAGATCCATCGTGGTGGTCTCGGCGTCAGGCTCCCACACCGGCTCGTAACGGCTGACAGGTGGCGCGTCGATGCCCTCGCGTTCGATGTAGGCGTCGATGTCCGAGCAGATCGAGTTGTAAATCGAATCGGCGTAGTCGAGGGCTGACCGCAGGGTCGGCTCGAAGCGCAGTGTCGTGTCCTTGCCATCGGCCAGCGTGCCGTAGAGGCGCATCCCCTCCGCGGCGAACTGCCGCAGATCCACGTCCCGCCCGCCGTCACGTCCAGTCACGTAGTGGTTGGTCTTCTCGATCGCGGCTCTGCCACCCGGATACTGTTGCGCCGGCCGGTCATACAGCCCCATGTCGGACAGCCATGTCATGCAGTCACGACCACGGTAGAACCGGGCTACCCGCGGTGCGTTGCCCACGGCCAGGTGCACCTGACGCCCGGCGAGGTGCAGGTCTTCGGCGATCTGGGCGCCGGACTGCCCGGTGCCCACCACCAGGACCGCCCCGTCCGGCAGTTGCTCGGCGTTGCGGTACTGCTCGGAGTGGATCTGGACGACGCCCGCATCCAACGAGCCCGCATAGGCCGGAATCACCGGCAGTGGGTATCCGCCGGTCGCGACAACGGCGTCATCGCACGTGAGCAGCTCTGCCCCTGAGGGGGTTTCGAGTGTGAGAGCGAACCCGCCCTCCCCCCGCTGCACCAGCTTGCTGACGCGGGTGTGGGTACGGACGGGCGCCTCGAAGGTCTGCAACCATCCCTGGAGCCAGGCCACCACCTCGTCGCGGGTCATGAACCCGTCCGGGTCCGGGCCGTCGTACACGTAACCGGGAAGCTTGCAGTGCCAGTTCGGGGTCACGAGTGTGAAATTGTCCCAACGACTGTCGGTCCAGGCGTGCACCGGCGTGTGGGACTCGAGCACCACGTGAGCGATACCGGCGCGGCTGAGGTGCCAGCTGACCGATAGCCCGGCCTGTCCGCCGCCGACGATCGCGACCGGAACATGCGCTGAGGTGGTCACGACGGCTCCAATCCGGGTTGCATGGCGACGACCACGATCTCGGCGTCTGCGGGGAAGCGTCGGGCGGAGAGCATGATCTGTTCACCGGTGGCTGCCGCGGAGGTGCACGCGAAGCCGTACTTGGCGTGCACCCGGTCGCTGGCTTGTTGTAACGCGGTGTTGGTGCGGTCCAGCAGTTCACCGACGGTGTAGCGCTGCCCCGTGGTGAGGAAGTCGTGGATCGCCAGGCTCGGGGAGTAGCACGACTGCGTGGATCCGTCGGGCCAGCGGATGTCGAAGGTCATCTCAGGCATGGGCGGGCTCCGCCCATCGTGCGGCGTCGGCGTCGGTCAGCGGGCCATACACGTCTGGTCTGCGGTCGCGCAGGTGGAACATGCCCGCCCGCACCGTGCTGAACGTCGCGTCAACGTCCACCTCGGCGACTGCCATCCCGCCGTCCAGCAAGGTGGTGGCCAGAATATTGCCGCCCGGGTCCACCACCTTGGCGTTACCGACATAGCGCAGCGAGCCGAACGTGCCGCTCTGATTGGCCGACACCCAGAACACTTGATTGTCCAGTGCTCGGGCGATGTCGAACTGGTTGAAGCGGTATGTCCACCGGTCTTCCTGCAGATTCCCCGCGGTAGCGGTGCGTGCGGCCGGCCACGCCGACAGGCTGGCGATGATCTGCGCTCCGTCGAGAGCCATCATGCGGGCCGCTTCGGGAAAAGCCTTGTCGTAGCAGATTTGCAGTCCGATCCGACCGGCTGGAGTGTCGTGAACGTCGTAGCGGTCACCCGCCGAGTACGACATGCCCTCCCCCAGCGGCTGGTGCACCTTGCGGTAGACACCGTAGATGTTTTCGCCGTCGAGCAGTGCGGCTGCGTTGTAACGGGTTTCGCCGTCATCGGCCAGTTCGCAGAAACCGATGGCAACCACCAGTCCGCCGGCCAGCTGCTGCACCCGCCGGAGCTCGGGTCCGTCGACCCGGATGGCCGGTGGCAACGACCGGCTGGTGGTTTTCACCGTGTCACCGTGATTGCCCAACGAGGAGAGGTAACCTCCGATGGCCGCCTCCGGCAGCGCCAGGAAGTCGACACCACGGTCGCGCGCCTGATCTGCCAGCGACGCGATCAGGGCGTAGTTCTGGTCCAGGTCTCGAGTGAAGTTCGCGGAAACCGCTGCAAGAGTGGTTATCACGACGTCACACCATGTACGTGGAATTGATGATGGCGCCCTTGCGTGCGTAGTAGATGAGGGCATCCTGGACGTCGAGTGGGTGCGCGGGAATGACACCTTCGATCAGGTCCTCTTCGCGGCCTCCGTGCAGCGCAAGCCCGAATCGACACGCGAACACGGTGCCGCCCTCCGTGATGAACGTGGCCAATGCGTCGTTGATGTTCTGCTCACCGGGAAAGCCAGAATCGCCCGTGGTCGGGAACCCGCGGGTGGCCAGGCAGTTGATGGCGCCGGGGCCGTAGAAGTAGATGGCGGATTCGAATCCCTTCCGCAAGGCGCGGGTTGCCTGCAGGACGGCGACGAAGCTGACCGAGGACTCGTGGGCGATGCCGTGCACCAGGGTGAAGTAACTCTCGCCCTCTTCGGCCTGGTAGTCGGGAAAGATCTTCGTGCCGCCATATATGTTGGCGCCCTTGGGCAGCGACGGGTGCGGGATCTCGGCCAGGGAGGTCGCGATGTTCTCGGCGATGGATGCGTCAAAAGCCATGGTGCACTCCGTAGTTGCGCTAGACGGTGTCGGCGGGTCCTGCTGCCCGACCGAGCCTGGATGGTCGAACCATTCCGACCAGATGCAATTACAGAACGTGACTGTTGCGCGGTGGTTATCAGCGGAATACGGCCCTGTTTCCCCTCGGCATAGGTGCGCAATATGTGCGTAATACGGAATCGGGCCGCCGGTGGCCGCGCGGTTTCTGAGTCGGTGTCAGAACAGGCGCCGTCCACAAGACAACGACGTGGGCAAGGCCGGCTCGGGGCGCGCGCCCACAGACCGCCGAGCCCACTGTCGCGGCCTTGGGATTCAACGCATGCATGTCAGCTACTGGTCAACCACAGATTCCGTTGTGCACTAGGACGCTTCCAGGCGAATGGGTTCTTGCCCATTCCAATTCAAACATCGCCCACCTGTCAGCTCTCAGCTGTGAATCGGGTACGGGTGGTCGTCGTCTACCTCGTAGCAGATGGCGAAGGGTTTGTTGGTGATGAAGATGATGGTGCAGTCGTTGTCGGCGGTGGCGCCGTGTTCCATCCAACCGCCCTCCGGGAACCACACGAAGCTTCCTGGCCCGTACTCGCCCTTGTGCGTGTTGAGGACTCCGTCCAGCACGTACATGCCGTGCGCATGGGGGTGGGTGTGCCAGGTGTTGGTGAAGCCGGCCGCGTAGCGGATGAGAAACACTTCCATGCCGGTGTCGGGGTCGCTGAACAGGACCTTGACCGGAATCTTGGCTTCGATCTGAGGAACTTCGAGGATGTCCCAGGGAAGACGACTCGAGTCAGCGACGATGAGTTCGAGCTGATTCGTAGGCACAGTGGACATGGTGCTCCTAATCCGTCCGGCGATTGTTTTGTTGGATGGCCCATCTCGGCAATTCCTTGATGAGTTGGAGCCAGATAGTAGCCGCGGCACGTTGCAATGACGTTGCATCGCATTTCTTCTCGGAACAGCCGAGCTTTCCTGGCTGACAATCAATCACGTGGGCACTCCGACGTCGAGAACCTTGCTGGCGCGCCTCTCGCCCCCGCGCCGCGCCAGCCTGGGATCAAGTAGCAACCAATTGAGGTCTCTGTTCGGCCTCCAACAACGTGCAGCGAGTCTCAGCCAACGGTCCCCTTGAGGAACCCACCCTTTCCCGGATCCGACAGCAGCCGAGGTGCTCGGTCACCTCTTTCGTTGAACGCGGTCTCGGGGGCTGCTTGTTTTCTTCCGATATGAGACTGAGCGGACGTGGTGGACTGAGCTTGATGGGTCTATGGGGTGGCGACGGAAGGGGTATCGAGAAGGCCCGCCTTCCCGCCCGTGACGGCGTGGACGGCACCGGGGTCGGCCTTCATGTCATGCGGGTAGCCCAACTGGATCGCGCTGGCAGTATCGAGCCGGTCGATCTGCTCGGGGAGCAGATGAAGTTGTGCCGCTGCAAGATTGGTGGTCAGCTGCGCGGCCGTTCGTGGACCGACGATGGGGATGACTCCTTTGCTCATCGACCAGCTGATCGCCACCGTCTCGGCAGAGGCGTTCGCGTCTCTGGCGAGTGCTTCAACCGAGTCGACGATGGCAGCCTTGATGCCGTCGTCTTCTCGGTGAAGAAACTGGCTGATCGAACTCTGCGCACGACCCCTTTCTCCCCGGCGATACTTTCCGGTCAACATGCCTCCCCCGAGCGGCGAATAGCCCAGTACCCCTAGTCCGAAGCCTTCGGCCATCGGCAACAGATCGCGTTCTGCAGCCCGTTCGACCAAGCTGTATTCCGTCTGAATGGCGACCACAGGTGCCCAGCCGCGTGCCGCGGCGATCGTCGCGCCCGTCGCCACCCGCCATGCCGGGAAATTCGAAAGTCCGACATAAAGCACCTTGCCAGAGCGGACAAGATCATCGAATGCGCGCATGATCTCTTCGATAGGAGTTCCGTTGTCGGGAGCGTGTGCCCACAATAGATCCACTCGATCGGTATTCAACCGCCGCAGGCTCGCCTCCAGTGACTGAACCATTGCCTTCCTGCCGTTACCGGTCATCTGCAGCCCGCTGTCCATGGTGGTGCCCGTTGAGTACTTGGTTGCCAACACCACCTCGTCGCGATCAGAGGCGATCATGTCGGCGAGATACACCTCCGCGTCACCGAACTGATAGTTGCTGGAGGAATCAATGAAATTTCCACCGGCCGCACGATATTGGTCGTACATGGCTCGCGCCTCAGAGGGATCTGCGCCATGTCCCCAGCCTGTTCCGAAGTTGCCGGTCCCCAGACAAAGTGTCGAAACACGCAGTCCCGATCGGCCGAGATATCGATAACGCACAGTTCACTCCTTCGCATCAGGGGGTCGCACCCGGCAATGGCACCCGCCACGACGTGCCACCAGGTACTGCACTGACACTGACTATGCAGCGCGTCCTTCGGTACGGTCCATAACGTGGAGTCCGAAATTGTTTATCCATCGTCCACCGAATCCGCGGTGATCGGTTCTCGCGATCCGATAACCGACGTCATGGGACTGCTACGCCCGCGCACGGTTGTGCCTGCGCCGTTGCATGCCGCCAGTCCATGGGCGGTGCGGTTTGCTCCTTTCCCACACGTCCGACTCGGCGTCGTCGTCGACGGCCAGTGCTGGCTGAGCCTCGACGGCCTCGAGCCGGTGCAGTTGAACGAAGGGGACTTCTATCTGCTCGGCCACCCTCCGCCCTACACGCTGAGCAGCTCACTCGACGAGATGCCAGCGCGGCCGGCCACCACGCTCGCGCGCAACACGATAGGCAGAGGATTTCGCATCGGAAATACGTTGGATGAAGACTCCTATACGTGCAGTGTCGACTTCACGTTCGACGCCAGCGACGCTACGGTGCTGCTCGATGTGCTCCCGCGGGTAGTCCATGTCCGAGCCGGCGATCCTCGCGGACCGCTGTTCATGAATCTCGCCTCGCTACTCGTCTTCGAGATCGAATCGCCCAGTGTCGGAAAATCTCTCGTGTTGGAGCACCTTGCACAGATCATTCTCGTCCACATGTTGCGGGCGCATGCCCACCACACCGAACAACCCAGCGGCTGGCTCGCAGCACTAGCCGATGACGGCGTCGGGGCGGCGCTGCGGGCGATGCACGCCGACGTAGGCCGCCGATGGACTCTCGCCGAACTAGCTGAGATCGGTCAGATGTCACGTTCAGCATTCACCGCAGCGTTCAAGGCCAAGGTCGGTACACCGCCGTTGACCTACCTGATCAAGTGGCGAATGAGACTAGCCCGCGACGCCCTGCGCAACGGCGGTTGGTCGAACGCCGAGCTAGCAGCCGCAACAGGCTATGAGTCAGAAAGCGCCTTCAGCACAGCGTTTCGGCGTGAAGTCGGGTCCTCACCCCGGCACTACCGGAACGCGGTGCAACAGATCGGTGAAGCGACGGCCGAATGACGAGGGTTTCCTGCCGCTGAACGGATCCGAGTCTTACCGGTGGCAGCTCCATCGCGCGTAAGCTCGCCGACCCGTCGCGGCAGGCCGTCGCCCTGCGATCGCCGACGAACGAACCGCTGATCGCGCGCATCTTGGCATGAGGCAACTTGGTACAGACCGAAGGTTCTGGCTGTCTATTGATCGACAATGTGAAACTCGCTAACTGGGTTTCGCGACTTGGCTGATAGTTACGGGGCACACGGTTGCGTCCAGCAGAGTGGTGTACGAGTCGGACCTGATTAGTAGCGCCGGCGTGTCGTAGCCGAATGATTGAAGGTCA
>NZ_CACSIP010000018.1 GCF_902705885.1 Mycolicibacterium austroafricanum
CCGCGCCCCGTGCTCTCCCGTCCGCCGCCCGAAAAACGCCCCCTCGCCCAGCTGCGTGCCGCTGGCATAACCCTTGCCGTCCTGCGCGATGTTGGATGCGCAGGCGCCCGCGGCGTACAGACCGCGGACCGCGCTGCCGTCCTCGCGCAGCACCTCCCCGTCGATGGACACCTTCAACCCGCCCATCGTGAAACCGGAGTACATCGCCCGGCCCAGTGTCAGATCAAAGGCCGCCCACGGGCCGTGATCTTGTGCCGCCACGTATTCCGGCTGTTTGTGGAAGTCGGGGTCCTCGCCGTCGGCGGCGTGGCGGTTGTAACGGTCCAGGGTCGCGGCGAGGTTTCCTTCCGGAATTCCCAGTGCGGTCTCCATCTCGGCGACCGTCTCCCAACCGTCGATGAACTTGATCAGCGGCATCTCGGGCATCTGCATGTGGGCCTCGTCGACGATCAGATAGGCCGACTGCTCCGGCTGTTCGAGCACGAAAGCCGACGTGCGCGAATGATAGGAATCCTCGGCGACGAATCGCTTGCCGTCGGAGTTGACGATGACGCCGGTGAGCAGGATCTCCGGCGGATAGGCCGCGGCGGTGATGAACAGCTCGTCCATGTGGGTGGCCACCCCGCCGGCCGAGACACCCAGCCGGATGCCCAAACCATCGTCGTTCGGATTGCCCAGAATGTAGGGCGCCACCATCCCGTGGTGCTTGGTCTTGCGTTCCTGGCCGAGCGCGGGCGTGTACTCAGCCACCATCTCGGCGTTCATCGCGAAGCCCCCCGCTGCGATGACGACGGACGTGGCTTTCACCTCGCCGGTCTCGCCGAAGTGCTTCCACCGCACCCCGACCACCGCGCCGTCGTCGTCGGTGATGAGGCCGGTCGCTCCGGTTTCATAGCGGATCTGCACCCCGAGATCGGCGGCGCGTTTGAGCAGCAGGTCGATCACCATCGCCGCGCCACCCAGCTCGCCGGGGACCGGAACCGAGTGCCCGCGCGGCGCCGGCTTGGCCTGCTCGCAGAACGGCCAGACCTTCTCGTTGCCGGTGTAGGACAGTCCCTCGGTCCCCGGCGGGACCACGACTTTGCCCGGGTAGTAGCTGCGCTCGAACTGAAAGCCCAGCGCCTCGAGCCAATCGAAGTGCTCGACGCTGCCCTCGCAGTAGGCACGGATCTTGTCGAGTTCCGGGTCCCGCGACTGCGACACCAAGTACTTGTACATCTCCTCGGCCGTGTCCTGGTGTCCGGTGGCCTGTTGCACTGCGGTGCCACCGCCGAGGTAGAAGTGGCCGCCGGCCATCGACGTCGTCCCGCCGGCCGCAGCGGCCTTCTCCAGGACCAGGACGCGGGCCCCTGCCGCTGCGGCGCTGACGGCCGCGCAACCACCGGCGATGCCGAATCCGAGGATCACCACATCCGCCTCGTCGGACCAGGACGTGACCTCGTCAACGCTCACGGTTTCCGGGATGTGCTGCATGGTCAATTCTGCTCCTGTTTGATGTGGTCGAAGAGGGCCTGAATCTGCGGCGGAATGTAGGCGATCTCGATGTAGGGCACCCCCGAGTTCTCGGCCGAGACATAGGCGAACCGCATCCCTCCCGGCATCGTGCCCGACATGACGACAGGTGCACCGTCCCGTTCGGCCTCGCTGACGGCGGCCTCGAACCGGTCGCCATCGGCGGCCGCGACGCAGATGTGGTGCAGTCCGGGGCCGCAGCGGTCCAGGAATTCGGTGTACACGCTGGGACCGGTCACCGGGGCGATCACTTCCAGTTGGGTGTCGCCGGCATAACTCAGGGAGATGTCGGCGACGAAATCCGCGGGTCGCCCCCGGTACGTGCACATCTCGGGGCTGAAGTGCACGCCCGGCATACGGGTCCACTTCCCGGCACCCACCAGCGCGGTGAGCACTTTCTCGGTGGCTGCCAGGTCGGTGGTCACCCAGGCGATCTGGACAGGTGTCTGGTCAAGCATCTCCACGAGAATATCGACCGAGGCCCCCGCTGGCTAGAACGTGTTCTAGTTGGCGCCGGAGCCGCGCCCTCGGCGGCGGCTCAGCCGGTCCGCCCGACCAGCATCTCGACCACCAAGCTCAGCTGGGTGTCGAACACCGCCGCCGGATCGGTGAAAGTGTCGGGTCCGTACTGACCGAAGATCTCGAGACTGATGGCACCGACGAGCGTCGCCCACAGGACAAGACACTCGGCGACCACCGTGTCATCCACCGCGAAGCCGAACTCGCTGCGCAGTCCGTTGAAGTCCGCCGCCAGAACCGGTGGCACAGCGCTTTTCGGCGAGGGGACCTCTCCGGCGGCGACGCCGGCCGCGACCACGCCGAACAGTGCGCCGACCACCCTGGTGCCCGGCGCCACCGTTTGATCGCGAGGGGCGTGATACCCGGGCACCGGGCTTCCATACAGCAGGGTCCAGCTCGCCGGCTCGCGGACAGCCCACGACCGAGCGGCCCGCGCCATCGCGAGGAGTTGCTCGCGCCACGAACCCGGGGCGCCGTCGCGGGCGCGCTCTACGGCGTCGGCGAGATCGGTGTAGGCATCAACGAGCAGCAACGTGAGGAGTTCGTCGCGGCTGGCGACATAGCGGTACACCGCCGAGGACACCATGCCCAGGTCGCGCGCGATCGCACGCAACGAAAGCCCGGTGGCGCCTTCGGTCACCAGGTGACGCCTGCCGAGTTCGACAATGCGGCGTTCGGTGCGGTCGCGGGAGTCCTGTCGTTTGCCCACGGGCCAAGTGTGACACGAAACGAGATCACTGCTCTTGATTTGCCGCCCGACGAGTGGCAGCCTGTGAAGTGAGAGCAGTGCTCTCTAATCTCCGATGGAAGGAAACTCTCATGACACAGCGGTACGACGTTCCAGGGCTCGGCACCCGCCTCTTCAATGAAGCGATCCGCCATCTCGCCGAACGCGGGGTGAGCATCGCAGGCAGCACTGCCCTGCGGGTGCGAGGCCGACACACCGGTCAGACACGCGCCGTGGTGGTGAACCTGATGTCCGTCGACGGCCGGCAGTACCTGGTCTCTCCCCGCGGCAACACGCAGTGGGCGCGCAACGTCCGCGCGGCGGGCACGGTCGAGCTGGGACCGCGGAGGCGCTCACATGATCGCCGCGCGATCGAGCTGGGCGACGATGCCAAGCCCGCGCTGCTCGAGCACTACCTCGACCGGTGGTACTGGCAGGTCAAAGGCCATGTCGGCGAGCTCACGCCGGCGTCGACGGCCGCTGAGAGACGGGCGGTCGCCCCGTCCATCCCGGTGTTCGAGCTCGCCCCTCAGACGACGGCGCAGGCCTGATCCGCGTCGTCGGTCAGGGCAGGGCCGGAGGTGCGGACAGGTTGGCCGAGGCCGCGGAGATGGTGTCCTCGCGAGCCTGCTGACTGGCTACCTGCCACGACACCGCGGCCGGCAGGCTGCCCCAGGTGCTGTTGAACATTCCGATGAGCACGGTGCGGCCGTCCGGTGTCGGGGTGTACACCGGGCCGCCGGAGTCGCCCTTGCGGCTCACCACACCGTTGGCCATCGTGAACCAGCCATTGTTGACCGCTTCGACCGTCCCGCAGCTCTCCCCCGTCACCACCCCGAAGTGGCAGACCGGCATACCGACCACCGGCAGCACCGCGGGATCGGTGACCAGCACCCGGCCGCTGGGCAACACATTGTTGACGGCCACCTCGGGCGCCAGGTGGATCACCTGCCAGTCGGCAATCTGGTGGTTGGTGTCGACCGTGGTTCCGTCGGGGGTGTTGTCCCGGAACGAACCCTGCCTGCCGATGAAATTGCCCTGCTTGTCCGAGACCGTTCCCGACGCACGGCAGTGCCCCGCGGTGAACGCCACCCGAGTCTGCGGATCCACGTAGCCGAGGGTGCACAGCACCGAATCCTGGTGGATCTCCATGCCCGGGTAGACGACCACACCCGGCTGGGCGTGCGCGGGCGCCGAACTCAGGAGCATCGCCAGCAGTGGGGCAACTACCGCGAGCAGTGACCGCAGCCGTCGGCGCGGCGATCGTGTTGACGGCTGAACAGACATGGCGGCCCCCTCGCTGTTGTCGCCCGGTGATACCCGCTGTCACGGCTTATGTAACAGGTGCATCGCAATCCGGAAAAGGGGCGTTACACATCGGCGCACGTCACCGCGGCGCCGCAGCAGCGCTCGCCGCCGTCACGAATCGAAGCCGAGCCCGGCGGCGTCCAGCGCCCGCAGCAGCAGGTTGCGCCGCCCCGCGGAATGGTCGGCCCTGTCCAGGGACCATCTGGTGGCCTGGATGCCGACGCTGGCGAGTGGTTCGGGCGGAAACGGCAGCGGCTTCTTGCGCACCATCTCCAACCGGGTGCGGGGCGTGCGCTCCCCGTCCAACAGGTCCAGGCACACATCGGCGGCGAACCTGGTGGCTCCGACACCGAGCCCGGTGAACCCGTTGACATAGGCGACGCGGCCCTCGCGGGCCAGGCCCCAGTGCGCACAGAATCGGGTGTTGGTGTCGATGGGTCCGGCCCACCGGTGGCTGAACCGGACATCATCGAGCTGCGGGAACGTGATGAAAAAATGCGCCGCCAACCGCCGGTAGGTGTCGCGGCGGTCTTCGTAGTCGGACTTGACGTGCCGGCCGAAGTGGTAGACGGCGTCGTAACCACCCCAGACGATGCGATTGTCCATCGTCAACCGGTAGTAGTGAAACTGGTTGGCGGAGTCGCCGATTCCCTGTCGACGTTGCCAGCCCACGCGCTCGAGCTGCGCCTCGGTCAACGGCTCGGTGGCCAGCACGTAGTCGTACACGGGCACGGTGAACAGGCGATTGCGCTTGAGCAGGCTGGGGAACACATTGGTCGCCAACATCACCTGACGGCAGGTGACCGCAGGTCCGTCGGTGTGCACGCGCAGTGCGGCGCCGCCCGAGTCGATCCGCGTCGCGGTGGTGTGCTCGAACACCTCGACGCCGACATCACGGCAGGCCCGCGCCAACTCGAGTGCCAGCTTGGCGGGGTTGACGATCGCGCACGTGTCAGCGCTGTAGAGACCCGCGAGATAGGTCGGCGAGTGGACTTCGGCCCGGACCTGTCGCTCGTCGAGCAGCTGTCCCTGCTCAGCGGCCGCGGCTTGCTCGAGCCATTCCACCTGATGCGGCTCGGTGGCCACGGTGAGCATCCCGGTGCGTTGCCATTCGGTGTCGAGGCCGAGTTCGGCGATCTCGGTCTGCATGCCGTCGAGGTTCTCCATGCCCATCGCCTCGAGCGTGTCGATCTCGTTGGGCCAGCGGGCTTTCCCGTTCTCGAACCCATGGGTCAGGCTGGCGTCGACGAAGCCGCCGTTGCGCCCGGACGCCGCCCACCCGATCCGGTCGGCCTCGATGAGTACGATCCGCCTGTCGGGGTGTCGGCGGGCGGCGTGCAGCGCGCTCCACAGGCCGGTGTAGCCGCCGCCGATCACCAGCAGGTCGCAGGTGATCGGACCAGTGGGCGCAGGGAACTCCGGGCGTGGGAGGTCCAGCCACACAGACCCGAGCGCACTTTCGGCCAGGGAACGATCTACCAGTGCCGGGTCGACGCGGGCATCAAAAACCGTCTCCACACTGCGCACCCTACGGCCTGCCCACAGGCCGCGTCGGCGATCGGTCACGCTATCGGGGGACGTAGGCGGGTGGCTGGTCACCGGCCCGGGCCGCCCCCGCGGGCAACCAGCCCGGAGGGCCGAAGATGTAGCCGAGCTTGTCGCGGATCCGCCGGGCGGCCCGTACATCGCGGCCGATGGCGGCGTATTCGCGAGTCTGCAGCTTCCAGATGTTGAACGTGTCCACCGGCTTGGTCAACCCGTAGTGCGGCCGGAAGAGTTCACTCTGGAATGTGCCGAACAGCCGGTCCCAGATGATCAGGATCCCGCCGTAGTTCTTGTCCAGGTACTGCTGGTCCATTCCGTGGTGCACCCGGTGATGCGAGGGGGTATTGAAGACGAACTCGATTGGGCGCCAGAGCTTGCCGATGCGCTCGGTATGGATCCAGAACTGGTAGACCAGGCTGATCGAAAAACTCACGAACACCATCCACGGTGGAACGCCCAACAGCGGCAAGGGAATCCACATCAGGATCTCCCCGCTGTTGTTCCACTTCTGCCGCAGCGCGGTCGCGAAGTTGAAGTACTGGCTGGAATGGTGGGCCTGGTGGGTGGCCCAGATCAACCGCACTCGGTGCGCGGTGCGGTGGTAGGCATAGAAGAGCAGATCCACACCGACGATCGCGATCACCCACGTGTACCACTGGGTGGCGGACAGCTGCCACGGGGCGAGATAGGCATAGATCGCCGCATAACCCAGCAGCGCCAGGAACTTCCACGCGCCCATCGTGAAGATCGACACCAGCCCCATCGAGATGCTGGCCCAGGAGTCGCGCGCGAGATGAGCGCCGGGGCCCGGCCGCCCGGGATCGCCGGAGCTGGACAGGTGCTCGAGTTTGCGGGCGGCCGTCCACTCGATGATCAGCAGCAGCAGGAAGAATGGGACGGCGAACAGCACGGGGTCGCGCATCTGCGGCGGCAGTAGGTCGAGGAATTCCATGGCGGCGCCTCCGGGAGTCGGATCTCTACAGGAAGCTCAGGACGTCATCGCCCCAGGCGCGCCGCACGTCGGCATCGAGGTCGTCGACCACCGAATCCTGTTTGTCGATGACCAGGGTGGCGCGGTCGTCGGCGCCGTAGGGGCGCCAGGCCGGTTCGCCGGTCAGTCCGCGGGGTTCGCCGTGCGTCGCGAAGCCCGTCCATCTGGCGCGCATCCGCTGCGAGACCGCCTCGCCGACCTTGCGGCCGCCGAGTGCGAACATCGGGTCCTTGCGCACGGCGCCGAGATTTCCCCAGACGAACGGAAGTTCGGTGGCGTGGGCGGCGTGCAGACGGAGCAGGCGCAGCATCGCGGTGGCGAAGTCGAAGCGGTAGAGGTACACCGGCGCGACGGCACGGTGACCGTCGGCGAACCAGATCGAGGGCATCCGGAAACCGAGGTCACTGGCCAACCCGAGGCCCTTGACCGTCCCCCGGCCGCGGTAGGTGCCGCCGAGTCGGGTTTCGTCGGGCAACTGCAGACCCGGTTGCTCGGCGGCGATCTCGGCGAACATCGCCTTGATGGACTCGGGTTTGATGGGCATCAGCGGCGACTTCATCCACCGGAAGAGCGCGGCCTCGTTCTTGTTGGTGCCGATGATCAGCGGCACCGGATGGGTCAATCCCTTCCTGGCCATGCTGACCGGATAGTCCGGAACCAGGTCGCCGTCGACGATCGGGGCGAAGGCCAACCTGCCCGGGGTGCGCACCGGGACCTCGTCGAACACCGTCCGCGACGCTGCCACGATCGCCTCGGTGCTCAGCCCCGCCAGGCGGCCCAGATCCTGGGGCCCGACCTCGAGTACCTCGAGAAATCGCTCGGCCACTCCGCGGGCGCGGCCGGAGTCGTAGGTGGAGGTGACCGGTGAACTCTGCGCGATCGCGGCGCTGAACAGCCCGGCTGCGGCGGGCGTGCCCAGCAGGGTTGTGACGATTCCCGCCCCGGCGGACTCGCCGAACAACGTGACCCTGCCCGGATCACCGCCGAACGCCGCGATGTTCTCGCGCACCCAGCCCAGCGCGGCCAGCACATCACGCAAGCCCACGTTGGTGGCGAACCGCTCGCTGTCGGCGCCCAGGGTGGACAGTTCCAGAAAGCCCAGCGCCCCGAGCCGGTAGTTGACGGTGACGACCACGACGTCACCGCCCGCCGCCAGGGTTCGGCCGTGATAGAGCGGCTGGCTGGCCGAGCCGAGGATGTAGGCGCCGCCGTGCACCCACACCATCACCGGTTTGGCATCTCCGGGTTGCGTACCGGCCGGAGCCCACACGTTGAGGCTCAGGAAGTCGTCACCCTGCGGAGCTCCGAGGTCGATCGGAATTCTCGGATCCGTGGGCTGGGGACACACCGGGCCGACCCGTCCGGCGTCGGCGGGCTCTGACCATGCCACCGGCGGCTGAGGCGCCCGCCACCGCAGGTCGCCGACCGGCGCCGCCGCGTATCGGACCGCCTTCCAGGCCTTGACCACTCCGTCGTCCACGCCGCGTACCGGACCGTAGGTGGTCTCCACGACGGGCCGTCCACCTGCGGTGTCACGGGGTGTGGCCTCCGCGGTCATGTCCAACTCCTTTGGTCAGTTCCTGGTACGTAACTGTACCAGCGAGTGCTGCAGTCGCCGTTCAGAGCCAGCCTAAGCCGCCGTATTCACCGGAAACTCCGAAAACTCGCGGTCCCGTCGAAGGAATGTTGGTATATATTTACCTAGGTTTGTAACATCTATACCAAAGCGTTCAGGTCGGTCGCAAAGGAGGCCGCGAGGTGCACCCACTACGCAGCCGCATCATCGGTGATTTCGAGCGTCAGGCCGGCCGGCATGACGACCCCGCGGTCTACGGCGGGCCGCCGGGTGACCCCGGTCTGATCGGGCCGGGAAGCGTGTCGTGGGAGGTGCACGCCGATCTCGCGGCCGTGTCCCAGGCGGGCCTGGCCGCGATCGTGCTCGAGGTGTTGCACCCCTCGGTCGTCGCGGGCGTGGAGGATCTCTCCGACTTCCGCAGCGACCCGTTCCGCCGGGCCCGCGCCACACTCGGCTACGTGCTGGCCACCACCTTCGGAAATACCTCTGCGGCAACCGCTCTCATCGAGCATGTCCGCCATGTACATTCATTCGTCAACGGCACCCGCCCTGACGGAATCGCCTACCGTGCGCTCGACCCCGAGCTGATCGCGTGGGTGCACACCTGCATTCCATGGATGATCATGCGGACCTTCGAGCGCACCAACAGGGTGCTCTCGCCCGAGGAGCGCGACCGGTATCTGCGCGAGCAGGCCACGATCGGCCGGATGGGAGGCGGTGCGGCGGTGCCGGCCAGCGTTGCCGAGCTCGAGGAATTCGTCGCGCAGGTCCGTCCCAAGCTCGCCGTGACTGCGCAGACCCGCGCCTTCCTCGACTTCCTGGTCGCCTCGCCGTTCCTGTCCGACCTACCCGGGTCGGTCCAGCGTCCGGCAGGCCGGTTCGCGGTACACGCCGGGATGATCCGAGCACCCCGGTGGGCACGCGAGCTCATCGGGTACGACCGTCCGGCGGCGCTGACCCGCAGCCTGTACGAGCCGGTGTTGCAGCTGGACGCGCGGCTGCACCGATGGGCGTTCGGAACACCCCGGTACGTATCGCTGGCCCGCGCCCGGGTGGCCGGCGCATCGGCGCTCGAGGTTCTGGCGCGGTGATTGATTCGCAGCTCGTCGTCGTCGTCGGTGCTGCCGCCGACCTCTTCGGCGGCCACGGGAACGACGAATCCGCGGACCCGACCTGCCGGCGACTGCTGGATGCGGCGCTCAACGAGGCTGCATCCGTCGGCCTGAACCGGATCACCGTCGAGGAAGTGGTGCGCAAAGCCGGGGTCTCCCGGATGACCGCCTACCGGCGCTATCCGCGCCGCGACGATCTGGTGGCTGCGCTGGTCCGCCGGGAAACCCAGCGGTTTCTGGCCGCGGTGGCCGATGCCATCGAGGCCACCGCCGACCCCGACGAGGGGGTGGCCAACGCGTTCATCGCCGCCGTCGCCTTCGCACGCGCCCACCCGATCCTGCGCCGGGCACCGCACGTCGACCCGGCTCCGCCGGCCGACTCAGCAGAGCTGATCGCGATGGGCTCGGCATTCATCGCCAACTACATCCACGGCGAGACCCCCGGCACGCCGGCGCAGTCGGTGCGCTGGGTGGCCGATGTCTTCGCCCGGCTGTTCTTCACCTACCTGTCGATGCCGCCGTCCGACCCGGACTTCGGTGACGACGACGAACTGCGCCGCTTCGCCCATACGGTGCTGACGCCGATGATCCGCAACGCGCTGGCGTAGCGCTCACCGCCGTCGGGTTCCGAGCACGCCGGCGAGCGCCACAAGTGCGACACCGGCGACCGGGACGATCAGAAGTCCGATCCGCAGGCTGGTCGCATCGGCGATGACGCCGACGATCAGGGGAGCACCGAGGAATCCGACACGCATCAGCCAGGTCAACACGGTCAGCCCGGTTCCGGCGCGAAGACCGGGCAACTCGTCGGCGGCGCGCATCGCGGCGGGCACCACCGTGGCGACCCCCAGCCCTGCGGCGGCGAAACCCGCGATGGTGCCCGGCACCGTTGGAAAGGCCAGGGCGGTCCCCATTCCCGCTGCCGTGATCAGCCCACCTGCCCGCGCCACCGCACGGTCGCCGAACCGGTCGACCAGACCGTCACCGATCAACCGGCCGACGAACATGAACCCGACCAGCGCGACGTACCCCATCGCCGCCACCGGACCCGGCGCAGCCAGGCTGTCGCGCAGATACAAGGTGGCCCAGGAGCTCCCGGAGTCCTCGACAGTGGCGCCGACGATCGCGATACCCACCAGCGCCGACAGCGACAGGTACACCGTTGCGCCCGGCGGGCGCCGACCCTGACGGTGCTGCGACGGGTGGTCGTCGTGATCGGGGCCGCGCAGCAGATGTCGATAGGCGACGGCCACCACCGCGCAGAAGATCACCCCGGCGACCCCCAGATGCGTCGCCCGCGGGATGTGCAGCGCGATCGCCCCGGCTCCCATCAGACCGCCGGTGATCGCACCGACAGCCCAGACCGCATGCAGCGAGTTGATGATGGACCGTCCGTAGTTGCGTTGCAGCCGAAGGCCGTTGACGTTCTGGGCGACGTCGGTGACCGCATCGCACGCGCCCGCGACGAACAGGGCTGCAGCGAAGAGCAGCGGTGAGGTCGACAGCGCGGCCGCCGTGAGGAACACCGCAAGGGCCACCGTGGTGACCACGGCCACACGCGCTGAGGTGAAACGCCGGATCAACGCCGCCGCGGTCAGCCCGGCAAGCAGCGCCCCGGCGGAGAAGCCGGCCACCGCCCCGCCGTAGACGGCATTGGACATCCCCAGATCCGCCTTGATCTCCGGGAATCTGGGCAGCAGATTGGCGAACAGCGCGCCGTTGGTCAGGAACAACGCTGCCACGGCGAGCCGAGCCCGCCTGTTGCGTGCCTCGCCGCCCCCGAGCGGTTCGGCCGCCATGATCCGGGACCCTACCCAAAGCGCCGGGCGGAGCGCGGCGCGCGGAGAGGACCGGCAGTGGGGCTTGGGTCTCCGTGAAGCCGGATGACGGGGCAAGATTGGCGGCATGCCTGCTGCCGCCGAGGACGTCGATCTGCCCGACTCGCTGATCGAGCTGTCCGGTCGTTACGGCGTCGCGACCGGTTACACCGACTGGACCGGCCGGCCCGTCACCGTCGCGCCGGCCACCTTGACCGCCGTCCTCGACGCACTCGGCGTGCCCGCAGCAACCGAGGAGGACCGGACCGCGGCGCTCACAGCGCACGACCGGGCCCACTGGGCGCGCTCACTGCCACCGGTGATCGTCGGACGCAGCCGCGTCGCCACGACGTTCTGGGTTCACGTCACGCACGGTGACCCGGCCAGGTTGTGGCTGCGACTGGAGGACGGCAGCGTGCGCACCGGTCTGCGCCAGCTCGAGAACAACACAGCCCCATTCGATCTCGACGGGCGACTGATCGGGGAGGCAAGCTTCGAACTGCCCGCGGACCTGCCGGTGGGTTACCACCGGCTGTACCTGCAGGTCGGCTCGTCCGACGTCAGCACCACCGTCATCGTGGCGCCGGCATCGCTGGAAGCGCCCCGACTCGGGTCGGGTCGCGCCTGGGGCCTGGCCACCCAGCTCTACAGCGTGCGTTCCCGGAACTCCTGGGGGGTCGGGGATCTGACCGATCTCACCGATCTGGCTGTGTGGTCGGCTGCCCGCCACGGTGCGGGTTTCGTGCTGGTCAACCCGCTGCATGCCGCCGCGCCCGCGGCACCGATGGAACCTTCGCCGTACCTGCCGACCTCCCGGCGATTCGTCAACCCGATGTACCTGCGTGTCGCCGCCGTAGCGGAGTTCGCCTTCGTCCGGCATCGCGGCCGGATCCGCAAGGCGCAGGCCGCGGTGCAGATGCGGGCCGATCGCTCCGAGCAGATCGACCGGGACCGCGCCTGGAAGACCAAGCGCGAGGCGCTGGAGATCATCTACCAGGTCGAGCTTTCGGCCGGCCGCGAGATCGCCTACCAGGCGTTCCTGGATCGCGAGGGCCGTAGCCTCGACGACTTCGCCACCTGGTGTGCGCTGGCCGAACGTGACGGCAACGACTGGCACCGATGGCCGGAGGCACTGCGGCACCCGCGCTCCGAAGAGGTCGCCGCATTCGTCGAGGAGAACCCGGCGGCAGTGGACTTCCACCGCTGGCTGCAATGGCTGGTCGACGATCAGCTCGGGGCGGCGCAGTCCGCCGCCGTGCAGGCGGGCATGGAGCTGGGCCTCATGGGTGACCTGGCGGTCGGCGTGGATCCCGACGGCGCCGACGCCTGGGCGTTGCAGGACGTATTGGCCCTCGGTGTCACCGCCGGCGCACCGCCGGACGAGTTCAACCAGCTCGGACAGGACTGGTCGCAGCCGCCGTGGCGTCCCGACCGGCTCGCCGAGGCGGCGTACGAACCGTTCCGGGCCCTGGTCGCGGCGATCCTGAGGCATACGGGCGGGGTGCGCATCGACCACATCATCGGGTTGTTCCGGTTGTGGTGGATACCCCGGGGTGTGCTGCCGACCGAGGGCACCTATGTGCGTTACGACCACGAGGCGATGATCGGCATCGTGGCGTTGGAGGCACAGCGGGCCGGCGCGGTTGTCGTCGGTGAGGATCTGGGCACCGTGGAGCCGTGGGTCCGCGACTACCTCCACGACCGCGGTCTGTTCGGTACGTCGATCCTGTGGTTCGAGATGGACCGTGACGGCAGCGGCGGCCCGCTGCCTGCGGAGCGGTGGCGGGAGAACTGCTTGTCGGCCGTGACGACGCACGATCTGCCGCCCACCCGGGGGTACCTCGCCGGCGAGCACGTCCGGTTGCGCGACGAACTCGGGCTGCTGACCAGACCCGCCGACGAGGAGCTCGCCGGGGACAGAGCGCAGCAGCAGGCCTGGATGTCCGAGTTGCGCAGGGTCGGGCTGCTCGACGAGGGCGACACTGACGTGGATGCCGTGGTGTTGGCCCTGCACCGCTATCTCGGCCGTACCCCGTCCCGGCTGCTGGCGCTGTCGTTGGCCGATGCCGTCGGCGAGGTGCGCACCCAGAACCAGCCGGGGACCACCGACGAGTATCCGAACTGGCGGATCCCGCTCGGCGGCTCGGACGGACAGCAGGTTCTTCTCGAATCGATCTTCACCGATCCACGTGCAGCTGCGCTGTGCGAGGCGATGCGGGCCGCGGTCAAGCCGCCGGCGTGAGCGCCGCGCATGTAACACCTGGGACCTCTGCAGCGGTTTCACATTCGGCACTGCTGCGATATGTTCGCACCGCACCAACCGAGGCGAGGAGATTGTTGTCGTGAGAAAGCTCGTCGTGAAAAACGTCGCTGTGCTCAGCGGTGGACTGGTCGCCGCCGGAACGGCCGCGCTGATCGGTGCCGGCGTGGCGATCTCCCAGCCTGCGCAGCCATCGCCGTACAACGTGACCGGCGAACAGTACGGCCGAGCACTGGCAATCCTCAAGAGCCAGGGCATCAAGGCCTATTTCGGCGGATCGAACGGCAGCGCTCTTCCACAGTTCTCCTGCCTGGTCGACTCGCAGAAGATGACGAGCGGCGGCCGGATGCTGCTGAACCTGGACTGCACGCAGGCCGCTGCCGACGAGATCAAGGCGATGGGCCCCACCGGTGGTCCCACAGTCGGCGCCAACGGCGTCACGACGATCACCCCGACGCCGATGGTGCCGATCGCCGGCGCTCCTGGAGCAGGGGGACCCGTGGCAGGCGCGCCCCCGCAGATCCAGGGCGGCCCGGCGATCCCGGGCCAACCTCCCGCCTGATCCCGCGTCACCGGACAGCTATCCGGGACCCGCGTTCCCACCAACCGGGCCCCCACGTCGTAAACTCACGGAAAGAGTGACGACGAACAGGAGTCCGCAGATGCTGCGACCGCGGCGATTCGACGACGAGATCGATCCTGGTCCGGTGCAGATCCAGGCGCGCAAGGTGGACTTCGACGTCGCGGACAGCCCGCTGCACTGGATCCCGGGTCATCCGGTCGCCTCCCATGTCGTCAGCGTGCTCAACCTGGTCCTGCCGGCCGGGGAGCGCTGGTTCGTCGAAACCTTCAACGAAGCGTTGCCCCTGGTCAAGGATCCCAAGCTGGCCGACGACATCCGCGGGTTCATCGGCCAGGAGGCCACCCACGCCGACGTGCACGAGAAGATCCTGAACACCTTCATGATCGAGCACGGGGTGGATCCGGCACCGATCCTCGACCAGGTCGAGCACGTCTTCACCGAGGTCCTCGCCCCGTTGGACACCACCGACCCGCGGCGGCGGCTGAATCACCTCTGTGAGCGGCTGTGGCTGATCGCAGCCATCGAGCACTACACCGCGGTGATGGGCGACTTCGCCCTCAACTGCGCCTGGGACGACCACCACGCCGACCCGGCGCTGGTCGACCTGTTCCGCTGGCACGGTAGCGAGGAGGTCGAACACCGAAGCGTGGCCCACGACGTCGCGATGTACTTCCACGACAGCTACCTCAGCCGGGTGCGGGCGATGACCACTGCCGCAGTGATGCTGTTCGTGTTCTTCCAGCGCGCCGCCTGGTATCTGGTGAAGACCGATCCCGCTACGACCACCAGCTGGTGGAGGTTCCAGCGGCTGCGGATGCGCGATTCGAAACTGGGGCTGCTGCCCCGCTACCGCGCGCTGTTCGGATCGAACACCCTGGCGTACTTCCGGCCCGGCTATTCGCCGGAGGAACTCGGCTCCACCGCGCAGGCCGTCGCCTACCTCGCGACCTCCCCTGCGGCCCGCGCGGCACACATGTGATGCCGGTGTTCGAACGTTACCGGCGGGCTTACCTGAAGACGCCGCCGAGCGCGTCGGGCCGCACCCGTCACGACCCGACGCTGGGTTTCGCGGGCGCCGCGCTGTCGGGGATCTTGGCCACCACTGCGGCGATGCGGCGGATCCGGCCTCCCGGCGGCGGCGTCGACACCATCGCACTGAACGTGGCGCGCAGGCGTGTCGTGGCCCGTGACCAGGATGTGGTCGAGCTGACGCTCACCGCCGCGCACGGCGGGACACTCCCCCGCTGGTATCCCGGCGCACACCTCGATGTCCACCTGCCCAGCGGTCTGGTCCGGCAGTACTCGCTGTGCGGCGACCCGTCGACGGACGACCACTATCGCATCGCGGTGCGACGCATTCCCGACGGTGGTGGTGGGTCCGCGGAGGTGCACGACGCGCTTCCCGAGGGTTCGACTGTGCACACTCACGGCCCGCGCAACGCCTTTCCACTCACCGTGCCCGGCCGCGGCTCCCCGGCGTCACGGTTCCGGTTCATTGCCGGCGGCATCGGCATCACGCCGATCCTCCCGATGCTGGACCTGGCACGCCGGCTGCAGGTCGACTGGTCGATGGTCTACACCGGCCGCAGCCGCGACAGTCTTCCGTTCATCGACGAGGTCGCCGCACACGGGGATGCCATCGCGATCCGCACTGACGACAACCACGGGCTGCCTACCGCGGCAGAGCTGCTCGGCGACTGCCCGGAGGGCACCGCGGTGTACGCGTGCGGACCCGCTCCGATGCTGACGGCGATCCGGACCGCGCTGGTGGGCCGGGACGACGTCGAGCTGCACTTCGAACGGTTCGCCTCCGCACCGGTGGTCGACGGCCGGCCATTCCGGGTCACGCTGGCCGGCACCGGTGAGACCGTCGGCGTAGCCGCGAGCGAGACATTGCTTGCGGCATTGCGGCGGGCCGGGGTGAACCCCCCGTACTCGTGCCAACAGGGGTTCTGCGGCACCTGTCGCACCCGGGTCCTCGCCGGCGAGCCCGATCACCGCGACACGCTGCTGACGGCGCCGGAACGCGCCGCGGGCCTGATGCTGACGTGCGTGTCCCGGGCAGCCGGCGACAGCTCGCTGACCCTGGACCTGTAGCAAGGATGCCGGTCGCATGAAATTCGCCGTGTTCGCACCGCTGGCAGCGGGGCTCACCGACGATCCCGAGTGGATGACGCTGTTCGCTCAGCATCTGGAAGCATGCGGCTTCGAGTCGATCGTCGTGGCCGAACACACCGTGATGATCTCCCGGTACACCAGCGTCTATCCGTACGATCCCTCCGGACGGGTCGACATCGATCCAGGGTGCCCGGTTCCCGATCCTCTCGATCTGCTCGCGTTTCTGGCCGGCCGCACCGAGCGGCTCGGGCTGGCCACGGGCGTGCTGGTGCTGCCGAACCACCACCCGGTGGTGCTGGCCAAGCGGGCCGCGACGGTGGATGCGCTCTCCGGTGGGCGGCTGCGGCTCTGTGTCGGCGTCGGGTGGCTCAAGGAGGAGGTCGAGGCGTGCGGCGCCGAGTTCGCCAGCCGGGGCCGCCGCAGCGACGAGCAACTGCAGGTGATGCGGATGTTGTGGGACGGGCCCACCGACGGGGTCAGCCATCGCGGCGAGTTCTTCGCATTCCGGGACGCGGTGTGCCGGCCGAGGCCCCGTGCGCACCTCCCGGTTCACATCGGCGGGCACAGCCGCGCCGCTGCGCTGCGCGCGGGCCGCTACGGCGACGGGTTCCAGCCGCTGGGTGTGGGTCCGCAGCGCTTGGCGGAACTGGTTGCCGTCATGCGTGACGAGGCCACCCGGGTCGGCCGCGACGGCGCAGCGCTGGAAGTGTCTGTGGGACACCAGGTGAGCAAGATCGATGCCGACCGGGCGGCCAGGCTCGGCGCCAGCGGTGCCGACCGGGTGGTACTGGCCATGCCGCCGGTGACGGATGTCGACGAGGCCCGCGACCTGCTCTCCGGGTGTGCCGGGCGACTGGGTCTGACGCCGTGAGCCTGGCGGTCGCCGACCGGATCGCGCTGAGCGACCTGGTCCATCTCTACGCGTCCGCGGTGGACGACCGCAGATTCGCAGACGTCGTCGAACTGTTCACCGAGACAGCGGAATTACGACTCCCCGATCCCCCGGGTTCCCTGGAACCGGTGCGTCTGCACCACGGGCGTGACGGAGTGCGCACAGCGATGTCGGCGCTGGCGCAGGTGAGCCGGACCGAGCACGCGATCGTCGGTGAGGTGTATGCCCGCGGCGATCACGCCGACCACGGACTGGGCCGGATCACCTGCATCGCCCACCACTGGACGGTCACGGGGCGGTCGGCGACCGATGTGGTGTGGCATCTGCGCTACGACGACGAGTACGTGCGGACAGCCCGGGGCTGGCGAATCCACGGTCGGGCCTTGACGATCAACGCGATCGAGACACCTGCGGTCCGTCGTGTCCGAGCGCGTCCTGGAGTTGATCGAGCAGCGGGCGCTGCCCCTTCAGCAGCTTCGCCCGGGCCACCGGCACAGCGAGCCACGCCACCCGGTCGATCTCCGGGTACTCCCTGAAGTTGCCCGATCCTCTGGGCCATTCCAGCGTGAAGGTGTTGCTGTACGAGCCCTCCAGGTCGAGGTCCCCGTACACGGCGAACGCGGTGATGATCTTTCCCCCGGGTTGACGCACCGGGGTCAGATCGATCCGATCCCCGACCGGCGGCGGTTTCCCGATCTCCTCGGTGAACTCTCTCACCGCGACGGTCCACGGATCCTCACCTTGGCCGTACTCGCCTTTCGGGATCGACCAGGCGCCTTCGTCTCTGCGTGCCCAGAACGGACCGCCCGGATGACCGATGAGCACTTCGAGTGGCCCGTCGGTGTCGCGGTAGAGCAGCAGTCCCGCGCTCAGCCTGGGCATTCGAGCACTTCGTCCACGGGTGCACGATAGCCGGGTGCCCCCGGTGTCGTCGGCGGATCAGAGGTCGGATCTGGATCGGCAGGTGGCGCGTAAGCGGTTGGAAGACATCATCACCCAACTCAGCGTCGCCGGGCTGGTACTGAACCTGACACGGTGGGGCCGACCGCGGTAGCACACGAGCTAGAGTGCCAGCTGTGCTCCGGTACTCGCGGTATGTCGCGTTGGGCGACAGCCAGACCGAGGGACTGTGGGACGGTGACGACGATGCCGGGTTGGTCGGCTTCGCCGACCGTCTGGCCGTACTGCTCGACACCCACCGTCCGGGCCTGCAGTACGCGAACCTGGCGGTGCGCGGAAAACAGATCCGTGACGTGCTCGACGATCAACTGCCCGAGGCACTGGCCATGGGCGCGGACCTGATCACCGTCTGTGTCGGGATGAACGACGTGACCCGTCCCGGCACCGGCTTCGATAGTGCCCTGGCCCATCTCGACGATCTGCATGTGCGCCTTGCCGAATCGGGGGCGACGGTGGTGACGACGACGTTCCCCGACCTGGCCAGGATCCTGCCGATCGGGCGGGTGCTCGCCCGGCGGGTGGTGCGGATCAACGCCGAGATCCGTGAGGCCGCCCACCGGTACGGGTTTCGGCTGGTCGACCTGTACGACGCACCCTCGATGACGCAGCCGGACACCTGGAGCCCGGACCGGGTGCACGGATCCACCAGGGGCCATGAGCTGTTCGCCGCAGCCGCGGCCGAGGCCCTGGGACTGCCCGGCAGCAACCACGAGTGGGCGGCGCAAGACCCGGGGTCGGCCCCGTCCTCCCTGCGGTCGCGCTCGTACTCGCAGGTGTTGTGGACACGCAACATGCTGCTGCCGTGGTTGTGGGCGCACCTTCGCGGCCAGTCCGGCGGTGTCGGGCGCGAACCGCGGCGACCGCTGCTGTCGCAGTTGAACCGGTGAACGCCCGACGGGTTGTCAGATACCCGTCCAGGCGGCGTCGAGACGCTCGGCGACATCGATGACCTTTGCCTGCACCGACTCGGGGCTGTCGATCTCACCGGCGACGTGGGCGGCGATGAACCGCCGGATCTCGGCGTCGACCCCGCCGACGATGCGAACCACCTCGGCCCGCAGCGATTTGGACGTCACGTGGATGGAGATGTCGGAGGCGCGCGGCTTCTCGACGTCGAGGATCAACAGCAGGGGTTCAGCGGCCCTGGCGGTGGCACGCAGCGAGATCTCACCGAAGACCATGAATTTGGGTTTGTCGATCCGCAGGTCGACGACCATGTCGATCTCCAACGGGATGCGGATGCCGAAGGTGATCGAATCGCCGACCTCGCGGGTGACCCGGGGTGCCAGGATCCGCACCTTGGCGGTCACCTTGGCGATCTTGCCCGGTCCCTGCGCGATCGGGCCCATCTCGAAGGCGTCACCGGCGATCGCGCCGATCGCGCCGCCCACGCGGTCCTCGGTCACGGCGACTTCGAAGAACCGGCGCCCGAACTCCTCGTAGGTGACGTAATCAGCAGATTCCATGGTGCTGCTACGTTCTCACGTCCGCGCCGCGGAGCGCGACAACGTGGCCGAATCCGGCGCGGGCGTCGGGGCCACCGTCGCGCGTCGGTATCTCACGGCCGACGGGTCTCGCCGAAGATCCGGATCCGCGAAACCGCCCCCCGGTCGGGCCGCAGATCCGCGATGACCACGGTGCGCTCCCCGTCGTGGTCGACCCGGGCAGCGACGGCGCGTCCCGATCGGATGAGTTTGCTCCAGGTCCCGCCGGCCAGGTGCTTGACCAGGTCGGAGGTGGTCATGACGGCGGTGTCCCCGCCGGTGATCGGGATGTCGGCGGCCAGCCGGCGCACCCCGATCTCGTCGCCGCCGCAGGCCTCGTCGAGGAAACGGGCGACGAGCCCCTTGCCGCCGGTGCCCAGGCCGCGGAATCCGGTGAGGAAGCCGAGGCTGCCGGACAACCCCTGGTTGGCCAACATCGTTCTGCCGAGCCCGATCCCGGCCGGCAGGGCGCCGATCCCGGCGCGGACGAACTGCCCGATCATGGCGGGCAGCTCCCAGTACGCCGACAGCGCGGCGATTCTCAATTCGTCGTGATCGTCGCGCAGGTCGTAGCGGATGTAGGTGGGCACCCGCATCGTCAGCGTGGGGGCCATCTGGATCTCGAGTTCGAGGTCGCGCACCACCGTCGTGCCGACCACCAGATCCACCTCGGGGTGGAAGCCGATCACGCGGGGACCGATGAAGGTGTCGTAGAAGTGGCCGATGGCAACGTGCCCCCGGTGTGGTGCGGAGCCCACCGGATCCTCGACCCGGCCGTCGGCGGTGAACATCCCGATCCAACCGTCGCGGTCGTGTGCTGCGGCCGTGGCCAGCGATCGCTGCGCAGTGGCCAACAGGTCCGCTCGTGTGATGGGCATATGGTTGCCTACCACTTCTTCCGTGCGGCAGTCGACTACTTCTGCTCACGCGGGCACACTGGTCACTATCCGCTGTGCTCTGGGCACAGCCGTTCAGGAGGACCACCATGAGCAGCAGTTCTTCCGGCGGGCCGTTCGGCTTCGACCCCGAGGATTTCGACCGCGTCGTCCGCGAAGCGGGGGAAGGGCTGCGTGAGGCACTCGACGGTCTCGGCAGATTCGTGAACACCTCCGGCGAACGTGCCGGCTGGTCTGTGCTGTTCGACGAGTTCACCCGGGGTGCGCGTCCCCGGACGCGGCCGGAAACCACCGGCGAGACCGGAGACGGCGTCTGGGCCGTCTACACCGTCGACGCCGACGGGGGCGCCCACATCGACCAGGTGTATCCGACCGAGTTGGACGCGCTGCGGGCGAACAAGAACAACACCGACCCCACCCGCCGCGTCAGGTTCCTGCCGTACGGCATCGCGGTCAGCGTGCTCGACGCCCCCGATGCTCCCGATACCCCGGATCCTGCCGAGGGCACCGCGTCCTCTGAGTCCTGACGAGTGCGCCTCAGCGGGCTCAGACCAGCACGCGGAGGTATTCCCAGGCGCGCACGATCGACGTCGGGGCCAGTCGGGCGGTTTGTGGTCGATGTCCCACTTCAGCCAGCGGTTGAGCAGTTCGTCGAGTGCGACCCGGCCTTCGAGGCGTGCGAGGTTGGCGCCGAGTCAGTAGTGCACACCCTTGCCGAAGGCGAGGTGGCTGATGTTGTGGCGATGGATGTCGAACGTGTCGGGATGGCGGTAGCGGCGCTCGTCGCGGTTGGCGGCTCCGAACAGCAGCAGCATCGCCGACCCGGCGGGTACGGTTCGTCCGCCGCGCGTGCTCCTCGTCGGGCTGCGGCCACGACAGTGCTGTTGGGCGACCGCTCAGCATTAGGCTGTGGCCATGTCTAGCAGCGGGCACGTCCAGCGGTCAAGGGTGGCCGCGCCGGAGTCGCGTGACCTGGCCCGCGCTGTGGTGAAACAGTTAGCAGCGCCACAATTGCTTGAGCTAACCTGTGGCTGGGTGAGAACTTAAACCGGCTAAGTTATAATCGGCAGAACATCCAGCCACGAAACCATGGGGTCGAAATTGCGCGTTGAAGGTCGGGGGCAGGAGTCGTGATCGGCGTCCTCAAACGCGTCTGGCTGCCACTGCTGATCGTGGTCGTGGTGGTCGTCGCCGGGCTGACCGTGTCGCGGATCCGGACCTTCTTCGGCTCGGAGGGCATCATCGAGACGCCACGCAACTTCGCGGACCTGCCTGAACCCTTCGACCCCAAAGAGGTCCGCTACGAGATCTCCGGAAACGGATCCTACGCCGACATCAACTACCTCGATCTCGACGCCAAGCCTCAGCGGGTCGACGGGGCGGCGCTGCCGTGGTCGCTCACGCTGAGCACCACCGAGCCGTCGGCCGCCCCCAACATCGTCGCCCAGGGAGACAGCAGCACCATCACCTGCCGGATCTACGTCGACGACGAACTCGAGGACGAGAGGACCACTGACGGCTTGAACGCCCAGACCTTCTGCTTCGTGAAGTCCGCATGAGCACCCCGGTCAGCGACGCGCCCACGGAGTCTTTCCCTCCGGCCCGGCAGCGGTCCCGCCCGTTCATCGCCAGGATGATCCGCGCGTTCGCCGTGCCCATCATGCTCGGATGGATCGCGCTGATCGTCGCGGTCAATGTCTTTGTCCCCCAACTCGAGACCGTCGGCCAGATGCAGGCCGTCTCGATGAGCCCGGACGACGCACCGTCGATGATCTCGATGAAGAAGGTCGGCGAGCTGTTCGAGGAAGGCGACTCGGACAGCTCGGTGATGATCGTCCTCGAAGGCGAGGAACCTCTCGCCGATGAGGCACACGCCTGGTACGACGAGATGGTCGACCGGCTCGAGGCCGACACCGCCCACGTCCAGTCGGTGCAGGACTTCTGGAGTGACCCGCTGACCGCATCGGGCTCTCAGAGCACCGATGGTAAAGCCGCCTACGTCCAGGTCAAGCTGGCCGGCAATCAGGGCGAGGCGCTGGCCAACGAATCGGTCGAGTCGGTCCAGAACATCGTCGACAGTCTCGAACCGCCGCCGGGGGTCACGCCCTACGTCACCGGCCCCGCGGCGCTGGCGGCCGACCAGCACATCGCCGGTGACCGCAGCATGCGCTTGATCGAGGCCACGACGTTCACGGTGATCATCGTGATGCTGCTGTTGGTGTATCGGTCGATAGTCACGGTGCTCATCACGCTGGTGATGGTCGTGCTGTCGCTGACCGCCGCTCGTGGGGTGGTGGCGTTCCTCGGCTATCACGAGATCATCGGCCTCTCCACCTTCGCCACCAACCTGTTGGTCACGCTCGCGATAGCCGCGGCGACGGATTACGCCATCTTTCTGACCGGTCGATATCAGGAAGCGCGTGAAGCGGGCGAGGACAAAGAGAGCGCGTTCTACACGATGTTCGAGAGCACCGCGCACGTGGTGCTCGGCTCGGGTCTGACGATCGCCGGCGCGACGTTCTGCCTGAGCTTCACCCGGTTGCCGTACTTCCAGACGATGGGCGTCCCGCTGGCGATCGGCATGACTGTCGTGGTGTTGGCCGGTGTGGTCCTGATGACGGCGACGATCAGCGTCGTCACCCGGTTCGGCAAGATCCTGGAGCCCAAGCGCACGATGCGTGTCCGCGGGTGGCGCAAGATCGGCGCCTCGGTGGTCCGCTGGCCCGGCCCCATCCTGGTCGGCACGATTGCGCTGTCCCTCGTCGGACTGCTCGCCCTGCCGGGCTACCGCACCAGCTACAACGACCGCAACTACCTGCCGGCCGACCTGCCCGCCAACGCGGGGTACGCCGCCGCGGACCGGCACTTCTCTCAGGCCCGGATGAACCCCGAGTTGCTGATGATCGAAAGTGACCACGACCTACGCAACTCGGCCGACTTCCTGGTGATCGACAAGATCGCCAAAGCGCTCTTCCGCGTCGAGGGCATCGCGCGGGTCCAGGCGATCACCCGCCCGGACGGCAAACCGATCAAGCACACGTCGATCCCGTTCCAGATGAGCATGCAGGGCACCACCCAGCGGCTCAACGAGAAGTACATGCAGGACCGGATGGCCGACATGCTGGTTCAGGCCGACGAGATGGCCGACACCATCACCACGATGGAGAAGATGTCGAACCTGACCGAACAGATGTCCGAGATCACCCACAGCATGGTGACGAAGATGGAGGGCATGGTCGTCGACATCGAAGAACTCCGCGACAACATCGCGAACTTCGACGACTTCTTCCGGCCGATCCGCAACTACTTCTACTGGGAACCGCACTGTTACAACATCCCGGTCTGCTGGGCGTTGCGGTCGGTGTTCGACACTCTCGACGGCATCAACGTGATGACCGACGACATCAAGGCGATCCTGCCGGACATGCAGCGCCTCGACACGCTGATGCCGCAGATGGTCGCGCTGATGCCCGAGATGATCGCCACGATGAAGACGATGCGCACGATGATGCTGACGATGTACCAGAGCCAGAAGGGTCAGCAGGATCAGATGGCGGCGATGTCCGAGGACGCCGACGCCATGGGCGAGGCGTTCGACGATTCGATGAACGACGACTCCTTCTACCTGCCGCCGGAGATCTTCGAGAACAAGGATTTCCAGCGCGGTCTGGAGCAGTTCCTGTCCCCCGACGGACACGCGGTGCGGTTCATCATCGCCCACGAGGGAGACCCGTTGACCCCCGAGGGCATCGAGAAGATCGAGGCGATCAAGACCGCCGCCAAAGAGGCCGTCAAGGGCACCCCGTTGGAGGGGTCCAAGGTGTATCTCGGCGGAACCGCGGCCACGTTCAAAGACATGCAGGACGGCAACAACTACGACCTGTTGATCGCCGGCATCTCCGCGCTGTGCCTGATCTTCATCATCATGCTGATGATCACGCGCGCCGTGGTCGCGGCCGCTGTCATCGTCGGCACCGTGGTGGTGTCACTGGGCGCGTCGTTCGGCCTGTCGATCCTGATCTGGCAGCACATCATCGGCGTCGAGCTGCACTGGATGGTGTTCGCGATGGCCGTGATCGTGCTGTTGGGCGTCGGCGCGGACTACAACCTGCTCTTGGTGTCGCGGCTCAAAGAGGAGATCCACGCCGGGGTGGGTACCGGCATCATCCGCGCGATGGGCGGCAGCGGCACCGTGGTGACCGCCGCAGGATTGGTTTTCGCGTTTACCATGATGTCGATGGCGGTCAGCGAGCTGACCGTGATCGCCCAGGTCGGCACCACGATCGGGTTGGGTCTGTTGTTCGACACACTCGTGATCCGGGCGTTCATGACCCCGTCCATCGCCGCGCTGATGGGGCCGTGGTTCTGGTGGCCGCAACGGGTGCGCACCAGACCGGTGCCCGCGCCGTGGCCGAAACCTGAACGGTTGCAAGCAGATCCAGCAGAGGGAGCGAGGCCATGAGGCGGCTACTGGTAGGAATCGCGACGCTGGCCGTGGGGCTCGGCTTCGCTGCGCCCGCAGCCGCCGACCCCGACACCGCGTTCGCCGACGAGCTGCACACATACGGCATCTACGGGCAGAAGGACTACAACGCCTGGATCGGCAAGATCACCTGCAAGCGCCTTGCCACCAACGTCGATGCGAACGCGTTCGAGGCGGCCGACTTCGTCCACAACCAGTTGGACAAGAACGCCACCACCGAGCAGGCGTGGCAGTTCCTGGCCGCGGGATTGCGCACCTACTGTCCCGACCGACTGCCCGTCCTCCAACAAGCGCAGCACAGCTGACGCAGGGAATGATCCGATGACCTTGATCAGGACCGCGGTGTCCGGTGCGGTGGCCGCGTGTGGGCTGGCCGCCGGCGTGCTGCTTTCCGGGGCAGCGAGCGCGCAACCGGCTCCGCCGCCGCCGGCTCCCGTCTACGGCGAGCAGCCCCCCGCCTGGGCGCCCCCGAAGCCCGCCGAGTCCTGGAGTGGGCAGCCCGTCGTGTGGAACTCAGCCTGGGGTGGACGGTGGGGCGTCTGGATCAACGGCGGCTTCATCATGCTGTCGTCGAACCCGGTGACGGGTGGTGGCTGATCCGATGAGTGCCGAACGATGCCAGACCAACAGATGAGGCAGGGAGTGATGATGACCGGACTGGTGAGTCGCGTCGCACGGGCGGGTCTCGGGTTCCTGGGAGCAGCGGCGGTCTGTCTGAGCCTCGCCGGCCCGGCGGCAGCCGACTCCACCGACGACTATCCGATCCCCCGGCGGATCATCCACACCACGTGTGACGTCGAGCAGTATCTGGCGGCGGTGCGGGACACCAACCCGGTGTACTACGAGCGGTACATGATGGACCGGAGCAACCGGCCCCTCGACGTCCAGCAGGCCGCGTTCGACCGCATCCACTGGTTCTTCTCGCTCGATCCGGTGGGACGTCGCCAGTACTCCGAGAACACCGCGACCAATGTCTTCTACGAGCAGGTGGCGACCCGCTGGGGCAACTGGGCGAAGATCTTCTTCAACAACAAGGGTGTCGTGGCCCGCGCCACCGACGTGTGCACGACGTATCCGCGCGGCGACATGTCGGTGTGGCACTGGCCGGTCGCGCGGTAGCCCGCCCGCTCACAGACCGAACTGGTCCTCGACGATGCCCAACCAGATCTGAGCCGCGTCGATCGCCACCTTCTCGCTGATGAAGGCGTGCTGGGTGCCGGTGTAGATGTCCCGGAACGCCCGCTCGAGGCGGCTGCCCTCGCGGATCGCCGAGGTGCCCGCGGCGAGGTGGGCCCACTCGGCACACCCCCGGGCGGTGTCGGTGGCGAACACCGCCGCCACCCGCATGTCGGCCCGCAATGTCGGGGTCAGCTCGCCGCCGTCGGCGACGACCGCCTCCGCCGTGGTGAACGCGTCGAGGACCAGCAGCCGCGCGGCCCGCCAGGCCGCGACGTGGTGCGCCAGGCCCTTCTGGAACGTGGGACGGCTGGCCAGCGCAGCCATATCGCTCATCCGGAACTTCGTCTCCGCCAGCTCGGCCACGTCGTCGAGCATGCTCTTGGCGACCCCGAGAGCCCATGCCGCATGACCCGCCGCGGTCACCGGCATCATCCCCATCCGGGTCGCCGGCGAACTGCCCCGCAGGGCCTGGCGGGTGAACAACGCGAACGTGCGGGAGTGCGGGACGAACACATCGCCGAGGGCGTAGTCGTAGGAGCCGGTGCCTTTCAGCCCCTGCACGTGCCAGCCGTCCTGGAAGGCGACCTGTGCCCGCGGGACAACCGCGACCTGCATGTCCGGGACGCCCTCACTCACCCAGCGGATCTCGCCGTCGACCATGGGGAGAAACCCCGCCGCGACGTACTCGGAATGACCGGTGCC
The DNA here is from genome assembly GCF_902705885.1 of Mycolicibacterium austroafricanum. Taxonomy (GTDB): domain Bacteria; phylum Actinomycetota; class Actinomycetes; order Mycobacteriales; family Mycobacteriaceae; genus Mycobacterium; species Mycobacterium vanbaalenii_A. The sequence continues at coordinate 26,665 of NZ_CACSIP010000018.1, forward strand.
CGACCCGAAGCTCCACGACCCGGACAGCCGGTAGCCACCGTCGACCGCGACGCCCTGCCCGTTCGGGAAGAACTGCCCGCCCATGGTGACGTGGTTGTTGTTGGCGGTGAACACCTCGGCGAAGCCGTCGTCGGGCAGGTAGGTGGCCGCGGCGAACGCGGACGGCAGGTTGGCGATCCCGACCCAACCGAACGATCCGTCCTGCCAGGCCATCTCGATCCACGTCTCGATCATCTCCGTGAACGACGGTTCGATCCCGCCCGCTGCGGTCGGGTTGAACGCCGACATCAGACCGGTGGACCACATCGCCTCGACGGTCGCGGCGGTCATCGTGCGATTTCGCTCCGATTCGGCGGCCTCGGCGCGCACCAGCTCACGCATGTCGCGTACCAGTCCGACGAGGTGGTCAGGGGCGAGGGCAACCTGAGATACCGGCGTCACGGGTCGAACGTACGCGTTCACGGCCAGGCAGTGAACACATTCACCAATTCTGTCATCTCGGCGTCAGGCGGAGGGGGCGAGACGGGCGCGGTCGGTCCGGGTGCGGGCCCGACCGCGAGCTGGGTTCCGGTCAGGTGCGGCTGTTCGGCGGGCGCCGGCTGAGCCGCCGCCACCGTCGGTTCGGGTGTTGGCACCGCCGCGGCGGGCACGGGGACATGGGTCTGTACCGGCGCATAGGTCTGCACCGGCACGGCGGCCGGCTGTTCGGAGTAGGACGGGGTGGCGGAGACGACCTTGCGCACCACCTCGGCCGCCGGGCCTGGCGGCGCCGGCACCGATTCCCACCCCGAATCGGAGGGCGCAGGGGGGTCGGCGGCGGTCCCGGCGGGCACGTCCGGGGGTGCCGCGCCGGCGGAGAGGCAGAGCGCCCCGACGACGGCTGCGGCGGCCATGCCGAGCATCGCGGAGATGGTCCTGCGCCGCGGCGCGTGCCCATGCTTTGGAACCGGTTGTGCCGCAGAGGTACTCGATGCCTCGTGGGATGTCACCAGGGCCAGGGCGGCACCGTAGGCCGGCATCAGCCGCGGCGCCAAGTCGCCAGACCGGCGACCGAGCGTCGTCGCCGTCGCCATCGGAACCGCTTCGGCGTCGCACACACCCAGGCAACCGAGCCCTGTCCGAAGCCGCAGACCCTCGCGGTGGACGTCCTCGCTCCAGGTCAGCCCGACGCGGTCGAGTTCGTAACCGCATGCCTGCGCGATGGTCTGCGCGCCGCGCGCCGCCGCGCACGCGACCTCGGCATCGGCGCCACACCGCAGGGCGTCGTGATCGAGCACGGTGCCGTCGGCGGCGTCCGCGAGCACCCAGGCGAGCTCGTCCACGGTCACAGACAGTCCCAACACTGCGCGCACGGCGACCCCTTCGAAGTCTGCAAACCGGTGTGTGCGATCTATCGAACGCCCGGAGACCGTCGTTACAGCAGGACAGGACTAGACAACCTCGCGGCAAGCCAATAGGCTCCCCGCTAAAGGTTGTCAGGACGACCTTTAGATCTCCAGCCCGGATGCTCGGCAGATTCGGCGAGAGCGTAACGCCGTAACGCGCACGCCGCGCGTCGTCGAGCGCGACGACGTCGTCGCTCCGGGCAGCCTTGCTCGTGCTCATTGCTAAAATTGTTGTGACACAACAAATTTCGGCGCAGAATGCACCCGCGGCCGGCGCCCTGTGGTGCATAGTGTGATCACTCACACCTTCGAACGGGAGTCTCATCTGATGAGTGGCGACAAGCACAGCACACGTCCCAGGCGCGGCGTCGAGGAGCACCGGGAGTCGGAAGCCTATCTACAGAAGCGGCAACTGAAGACCGGCACCGCGGGATGGTTGCTGCTGGCCAGCCTCGGCGTGGGCTACGTCATCTCCGGTGACTACTCGGGCTGGAACTTCGGGCTGGCCCAAGGCGGCTTCGGCGGCCTGGCGATCGCCGCAGTCATCATCGCCGGTATGTACCTGGCCCTGGTGCTGGGTATGGCCGAGATGTCCTCCGCGCTTCCGGCGGCCGGTGGCGGCTACACCTTCGCGCGCCGCGCCCTCGGCCCCTGGGGCGGCTTCGCCACCGGCACCGCGATCCTGATCGAGTACGCGATCGCGCCCGCGGCCATCGCCACCTTCATCGGCGCCTACGTCGAATCGCTGAACCTGTTCGGCATCACCGACGGGTGGTGGATCTACCTCGCCGCGTACGCGGTGTTCATCGGGATTCACCTCGCCGGGGTCGGCGAGGCACTGAAGGTGATGTTCGTGATCACCGGTATCGCACTGGTCGGCCTGGTCGTCTTCGCGATCTCCGCGATCGGCCAGTTCGACTCGGCCAACCTGACCAACATCGCCGTCACCGATGCCGCAGGCGCCTCAGAGTGGCTGCCGTTCGGTCTGCTGGGCATCTGGGCGGCGATCCCGTTCGCCATCTGGTTCTTTCTGGCGATCGAGGGTGTTCCGCTCGCCGCCGAGGAGGCCGCCAACCCGGAGCGCAACGTGCCCCGCGGCATCATCGCCGGAATCGCGGTCCTGTTGGTCACCTGTGTGACCGTGCTGGTGCTCGCCACCGGTGCCGGTGGAGCCGACGCGATCTCAGAGTCGGGCAATCCGCTCGTCGAGGCACTGGGCGACGGCACGATGGCCAAGGTCGTCAACTACATCGGGTTGGCAGGTCTGATCGCCAGCTTCTTCTCGATCATCTACGCCTACTCCCGCCAGCTGTTCGCGTTGTCGCGTGCCGGTTACCTGCCGACGGTGCTGTCGGTGACCAACTCCCGCAAGGCGCCGACATGGGCCCTGCTGGTGCCCGGCGTCATCGGGTTTGCGCTGTCACTGACCGGGCAGGGCGATCTGCTGCTGAACATGGCCGTGTTCGGCGCGGCGCTGAGCTACGTGCTGATGATGGTCAGCCACATCGTGCTGCGGGTGCGGGTACCCGAGATGCACCGCCCCTACCGCACCCCGGGCGGCGTCGTCACCACCGGGTTCGCCCTGGTGATCGCGGTGATCGCGGTGATCGCGACCTTCCTGGTCGACTACGTCGCCGCGGCGGGCTGCCTGGTCGTGTTCGCCGCGTTCATGGCCTATTTCGGTCTGTACAGCCGGCACCACCTGGTGGCCAACTCCCCCGACGAGGAGTTCGCCGCGCTGGCCGCCGCCGAGGACGAGTTGAGGTGAGGTGATCTACAGCCAACAGGTCTCGGGCCACACCTATCAGTTCGACGGCCTCGTCGAGGTGATGGCCAAGGCGACACCGCTGCGCTCCGGCGACGAACTCGCCGGCTGCGCAGCCGCCACCGATGCCGAACGGGCCGCTGCCGCTTGGGTTCTCGCTGATCTGCCGTTGTCGACGTTCCTCACCGAGGAGCTGGTCCCCTACGAGACCGATGACGTCACCCGGCTGATCATCGACACCCACGACCGGGAGGCGTTCTCCCCGATCTCGCATCTCACGGTCGGCGGGCTGCGGGACTGGCTGCTCGCCACGGCATCGGAACCGCAGAGTGCGCAGCACATCGCGGCGATCGCACCGGGCTTGACTCCGGAGATGGTGGCCGCGGTGTCGAAGATCATGCGCAACCAGGACCTGATCACCGTCGCGGCCGCCACCACCGTCGGCGCCGCGTTCCGGACCTCGATCGGAGTACCGGGAACCCTGGCCACCCGGCTGCAACCCAACCATCCGACCGACGATCCGCGCGGGATCGCGGCGGCCACCCTCGACGGCCTGCTGATGGGATGCGGGGACGCGGTGATCGGGATCAACCCGGCCACCGATTCCCCGGAGCACACCTCGGACCTGCTGCACCTGCTCGACGACATCAGGCAGCGCTTCGAGATCCCGATGCAGTCCTGCGTGCTGTCCCATGTCACCACCACGATGGAGCTGATCGACCGGGGCGCGCCGGTGGATCTGGTCTTCCAGTCGATCGCCGGCACCCAGGGCGCGAACACCAGCTTCGGGATCACGTTGGCGATGCTGGCGCAGGCCAACGAAGCCGGACGCTCGCTGGGCCGCGGCACCGTCGGCGACAACGTGATGTATCTCGAAACCGGGCAGGGGTCGGCGCTGTCGGCGGGCGCTCATCTCGGCGTCGGCGGCAAACCCGTGGACCAGCAGACGCTGGAGACCAGGGCGTACGCGGTCGCACGCGTGCTGGACCCGTTGCTGGTCAACACCGTGGTGGGCTTCATCGGACCGGAGTACCTCTTCGACGGCAAGCAGATCATCAGAGCGGGTCTCGAGGACCACTTCTGCGGCAAGTTGCTCGGCCTGCCCATGGGTGTCGACGTCTGCTACACCAACCACGCCGAAGCCGACCAGGACGACATGGACACCATGCTGACCCTGCTCGGTGTCGCCGGTGCGGCGTTCGTCATCACCGTCCCCGGCGCCGATGACGTGATGCTGGGCTATCAGAGCCTGTCGTTCCACGACGCGCTGTACGTACGCAAGGCGCTGGGTTTGCGGCCGGCCCCGGAGTTCGAAGCCTGGTTGGCACAGCTGGGGATGGCCGACGGCGACGGACGGGTACTGCCCGTGGACCCGGGTGGCTCGCCGCTGCTCGGGCTGGCGGCCGGACCGTGACCGGCGGGGATCGCTCGCCCGCCGAGGACGTGTGGGCGCCGCTGCGCCGCACCACACAGGCACGAATCGGGCTGGGGCGCGCAGGAAACGCGCTGCCGTCGCACCGGGTGCTCGAGTTCAAGGCCGCGCACTCAGCAGCCCGGGACGCGGTGCACATTCCGCTCGACATCGACGAATTCAGCGAAGCCGTCGCAGCGCTGGGCCTCGGGACCCCGCTGCAGGTCGGTAGCCAGGCCGACGACCGCAGTGAGTACCTGCGGCGGCCGGATCTGGGTCGCACCCCGGCCGATCTGACAGCCCTGCCCAGACCGGCCCCCGGGCAGGGAGCCGACGTCGGCATCGTGCTGGCCGACGGGCTGTCGCCACGCGCGCTGGCCGAGCACGGGGTCGGCCTGCTGGCCGCGTTGGCGGCCGAGTTCGACGGCCACTACCGGCTGGCACCGCCGGTGATCGCCACGCAGGCCCGGGTGGCGCTCGGCGACCATATCGGCGCCGCGATGGATGTCGGCACGCTCATCATGATCATCGGTGAACGGCCGGGGCTGTCGGTCGCCGACAGTCTCGGCATCTATCTGACGCATCTGCCGCGACCGGGCCGCACCGATGCCGATCGCAACTGCATCTCCAACATCCACCCGCCCGACGGTCTCGGGTACCAGCGCGCGGCGCGCACGGCGGCCGCCCTGGTGACCGGGGCGCGGCGGCTGGGTCGTTCCGGCGTCGACCTCAAAGACACCTCTCGCGCACAGTTAGGCGGTGGTGTTGGCGAGCGCGTCGATCCGCTCGAGCGCCTCGGCGGCCAGGCCGGCGACGTCGAACCCGCCGGCTGAGCCGCACGTGGTGATCTCGATCGCCGCGTTGTGTGCCGCGACGAAGGCGTTGTCACAGTTCCAGTCGAGGGCCCGCAGCGACCAGACCACACTGCCCTGCGGACTGTCGGCCGCGGCGGTGCGGACCCCGAACACGTACGTGCGCCCCTGCATCGTGGTCACGGTCACCGGGGTGTCGAGGCACGCCGCGACGGTCTGCCTCACCTTGTCGAGCGCAGCGGCAGGGTCGAAGTCGAAACGGTAGACGGCGACCATCTCCTCGACGAACACCGCGTCGTCGGTGCTCCAGTGGCCACCGTCGGTGGCGACGGGGCGATGCGCGTCGAGGAATGGCGGGTCCACCTCCTGGGCCAGGCCGCCGCACTGTTCGGGTTCGGCGGTGACGAACAGATTCCCGTCCTCGCCCAGAACCTGTGGGCTGAGCAGGTCGGCGACCTGCAACTCCGAGATGGGGGCGGCCACCGGGGCCGGTCGGGGTGTCGCATCCTCCACGCTGCGGGTGCATCCGCTCAGCGCGACGACTCCGACCATGGTCATCGCCGCCACCCGTGAGCGCCGCACCGCCTGGCTCACCGCCCGAAACCCGCGTCCCGCAACGCCTGGGCCATCGAACCTCCGGCAGAACCCGCGGGGCTGCGGTCAGTGGTGTTGTTGCGCTTGGGTTTTGCCTTCTTGGTATCACCTCGGGGGGCGGGCGTGTGCGCGGTCCGGGCACCCGCCCCGCGCGGTGGCGGGTCGTTGAGGCGCAGTGTCAGCCCGATCCGCTGGCGCTCGACGTCGACGTCGAGCACCTTGACCTTCACCACCTGACCGGACCGCACCACTTCGTGCGGATCGGAGACAAAGCGGTCGGCCATCGCCGAGACATGGACCAGGCCGTCCTGGTGGACGCCGACGTCGACGAACGCCCCGAATGCCGCCACGTTGGTGACCACACCCTCCAGCGTCATGCCCGCCTTCAGGTCGGCGATCTTCTCGACCCCGGCCGCGAACGTCGCCGTGGTGAACGCCGGGCGCGGATCGCGACCGGGCTTCTCGAGTTCGGCGAGAATGTCGGTCACCGTGGGGATACCGAAGCGGTCGTCGGCGAACTCGGCCGGCCGTAGCGCACGCAGTGCACGAGCGTCGCCGATGATCTCCGCGAGGCTGATCCCAGAGCGATCCAGGATGCGCCGGACCACCGGGTAGGCCTCGGGATGGACACCCGACGCGTCCAGCGGATCGTCCCCGTCGCGGATCCGCAGAAAACCGGCGCACTGCTCGAATGCCTTGGGGCCCAACCGGGGCACCTTCAGCAACGCGCGGCGGCTGCGGAACCGGCCAGTCTGATCGCGGTGGGCGACGATTGCCTCGGCCAGCGACTCGGTGATGCCCGACACCCGGGCCAGCAGCGGCGCCGACGCGGTGTTGAGGTCCACGCCCACCGCATTCACCGCGTCCTCGACCACGGCTCCCAGGCTGCGGGCCAGGATGCCGGACGTCACGTCGTGCTGGTACTGCCCGACCCCGATCGACTTGGGCTCGATCTTGACCAGCTCGGCCAACGGGTCCTGCAGCCGCCGCGCGATCGACACCGCCCCGCGCAGCGTGACGTCGAGGTCAGGCAGTTCGTGGGCCGCGTAGGCCGAGGCCGAGTACACCGACGCCCCGGCTTCGCTCACCATCGCCTTGGCGGGGGCCGGCGCCCCGGCGGCGCGGATATCAGCGATGAGCTCGCCTGCCAGCGCGTCGGTCTCACGCGATGCGGTGCCGTTCCCCACCGCGATCAGCTCCACCCCGTGCCGGGCGACCAGCGCGGCCAGCGTCGCCTTCGCCTGTGCCCACTGTTTCTGGGGCGGGTGGGGGTAGATCGCGCAGGTCTCGACGACCTTGCCGGTGCCGTCGACGACGGCGACCTTCACGCCGGTTCGGAAGCCGGGATCCAGGCCCAGCGTGGTGCGGTTACCCGCCGGCGCGGCGAGCAGTAGGTCCTTGAGGTTCTTGGCGAACACGGCCACGGCGTCCTCCTCGGCCCGCAACCGCAGCCGGACGCGGGCATCCACCGAGGCGGACACCGACAGCCGGGTGCGCCACGCGAAGCCGACGGTGTTGGCGAGCCATCGCACGGCGGCGCCGGACGAACCCAGATCGACCCCGAGCGCCCTCGCGATCATCGCGAGATACAGCTCGTCGCCGTCGTCGCCGCTGCCGCCGTCCAGGGTGAGGGTGAGGACCTGCTCCTTCTCACCGCGCAGCACTGCCAGCACGCGGTGTGACGGGATCGTGGCAAGCGGCTCGGCGAAATCGAAGTAGTCGCGGAACTTCTGCGACTTCTGGTGCTGCGGGCCGTTCTCGACGGCCCCCGAGGACGGTCGGGTGCGCACCGAGCCGTTCTCCCAGAACCGCTCTCGCAGCGCGCCGACGAGTTCGGCATCCTCGGCGGCACGTTCGACGATGATGTGCCGCGCACCGTCGAGCGCCGCGGCGGCGTCGGTGACGGTGCCGCCGACGAACCCGCCGGCCACGTCCTCGGGCACCTGGCTCGGGTCGGCCAGCAGCTGGTCGGCCAGCGGCTCCAGCCCGGCTTCCCTGGCGATCTGGGCCTTGGTGCGCCGCTTGGGCTTGTAGGGCAGGTAGATGTCCTCGACGCGGGCCTTGGTGTCGGCGGCCCACAGGGCGGCCTCGAGCGCCTCGCTGAGCTTTCCCTGCTCCTTGATCGAGGCCAGCACCGCGGCCCGCCGGTCGTCGAGTTCGCGCAGGTATCCGAGGCGCTCCTCGAGCGCGCGTAACTGCCCATCGTCGAGGGTGCCGGTCGCCTCCTTGCGGTAGCGGGCGATGAACGGGACCGTCGACCCCTCGTCGAGCAGCCGCACCGCCGCATCCACCTGCCGCTCCCCCACTGCCAGTTCCGCAGCGAGACGGGCGGTTACAGATTTCAGGGTGGGACCGGACTTCTCGGTGGCACTCGGGTTCACGGGCTGGACCCTACCGAAGGGCGGCGACACATGTGGCACGCGGCAGGGCGCCGCCCCCTACCGCACATCGCGCACGGTAGAGGGCGGGCTACAGCCGGGGGCTGTTCCGGCTCAACGCAAATCGAAGCGATCGGCGTTCATCACCTTGACCCAGGCCGCCACGAAGTCGGCCACGAACTTGTCCGTGTTGTCGGCCTGCGCGTAGACCTCGGCCATCGCCCGCAACACCGAGTTGGAACCGAAGACCAGGTCGTTGGCGGTGGCCGTCCACTTGGGCTGGCCGGTGGCACGGTCGACGCCGTCGTAAACGTTCTCCGTGGCCTTCGACGGCTTCCACTCCGTGTTCATGTCGAGCAGGTTGACGAAGAAGTCGTTGCTCAACGTGCCCGGCTTCTCGGTGAACACACCGTGCTTGGACCCGCCGTGGTTGGCTCCCAGCGCACGCAGACCGCCGATGAGCACCGTCAACTCCGGGGCGGTGAGATCGAGCATGTACGCCTTCTCCACCAGGAGCTGTTCCAGCGGCGCCTTCTCGCCGGGCCGGACGAAGTTGCGGAAGCCGTCGGCACGCGGTTCGAGCACCGCGAACGACTCCGCATCGGTGTTCTCCTGCGTGGTGTCGGTGCGCCCGGGCGCGAACGGCACCTCGATCTGGTGCCCGGCGTCCTTGGCAGCCTTCTCCACCGCCGCTGATCCGGCCAGCACGATGAGATCGGCCAGCGACACCTTCTTGTCACCGGAACCGTTGAAGTCCTGCTGGATCTTCTCCAGAACGGGCAGCACCTTGTCGAGTTCGGACGGCTCGTTGGCCTCCCAGTTGCGCTGCGGCTCCAGCCGCAGCCGGGCCCCGTTGGCACCGCCGCGCTTGTCGGTCCCGCGGAAACTCGACGCCGCCGCCCAGGCCGTCTTGACCAGTTGAGGCACCGACAGACCGGCCTCGAGCACCTTGGCCTTCAACGTGGCGATGTCCTGCTCGTCGACGACGTCGTGGTCGACAGCGGGCACCGGGTCCTGCCACAGCTGCGGCTCCGGGACCCACGGGCCGAGGTAGCGGCTGACCGGACCCATGTCGCGGTGCAGCAGCTTGTACCAGGCCCTGGCGAACGCCTCGTTCATCTCCTCGGGGTGGTCGAGCCAGCGCCGGGTGATCTCACCGTAGATTGGATCGACACGCATCGAGACGTCGGTGACGAGCATCGTGGGCTTGCGCGGTGGGCCGCCGAACGGGTCGGGAATGGTGGCCTCGGCGTCCTTCGCCTCGAATTGCCAGGCACCGGTCGGGCTCTTGGTCAGCTCCCACTCGTTGCCGTAGAGGATCTCCAGGTAACCGTTGCTCCACTGCGTCGGTGTGCCGGTCCAGACGACTTCGAGACCGCTGGTGATGGTGTCGCCGGCCTTGCCGGAACCGAACGGACACTTCCAGCCCAGGCCCTGCTCCTCGATCGGAGCGCCCTCGGGCTCGGGCCCCATGCCGTCGTCCGGTCCGGCGCCGTGGGTCTTGCCGAGGGTGTGGCCGCCGACGATCAGCGCGGCGGTCTCCTCGTCGTTCATCGCCATCCGCCCGAACGTCTCACGGATGTCGTGGGCGGCGGCCAGCGGATCCGGCTTGCCTTCAGGCCCTTCGGGATTGACGTAGATCAGGCCCATGGTCGTCGCCCCGAACGGCTCGGCCAGTTCCCGTTCACCGCTGTAGCGCTTGTCGGTGCCCAGCCAGGTGTCCTCCTGGCCCCACAGGACCTCCTCCGGCTCCCAGATGTCCTCCCGGCCGAACGCGAAGCCGAAGGTCTTGAAGCCCGCGGACTCCAGCGCGGCGTTTCCGGCGTAGGCGATCAGGTCTGCCCAGGAGATCTTGTTGCCGTACTTCTGCTTGATCGGCCACAGCAGCCGGCGCGCCTTGTCCAGGTTCGCGTTGTCCGGCCAGCTGTTGAGCGGGGCGAAGCGCTGGCTGCCCTGACCGGCGCCGCCGCGGCCGTCGAAGATCCGGTAGGTGCCGGCGGCGTGCCAGCTCATCCGGATGAACAGGCCGGCGTAGCTGCCGTAGTCGGCGGGCCACCAGTCCTGCGACTCGGTCATCAGCGCGATCATGTCGGCTTTGAACGCCTCGAGGTCGAGCTTCTTGAACTCCTCGGCGTAGTCGAAGTCCTCGCCGAGCGGGTTGCTCTTGGCCGACTGACGGTGCAGCACCGACACATCGACCTGTTCGGGCCACCAGTCCTGATTTCGTAACGGGGCATGGGCCTTCGGCTTGGGCGAATCGATCGCCGGGTTCTCGCTCTCGCTGTTGCTGGCGGTGCCGCTATCGGGCTGGGGTGGGCGGCTGTCGGACGTATCGGAGGACGACGTATCGGAGGACACTGTGTTTCCCTTCATTTCCAATTCGTGCGGGTGATGGGGCTGTGATCACGGGTGTGATCGGGACACATGGGAGGGCGAGCAGTCGGCGCAGAGCCCCCAGTAGATGACCTCGGCTTCGTCGACGTCGAAACCTTCCAGCAGACCTAGGTCATCTGACGGCGTCAGGCACGGCGCCTCGCCGACCGCGCAGTCGACGTCGGCGATGAGTCCGCAGGATCTGCAGACGATGTGGTGGTGGTTGTCACCGACCCGGGACTCGTAGCGGGCCAATGATCCCGCGGGCTGGATCCGGCGCACCAGACCAGCAGCGGTGAGGGCGTTCAGGGCGTCGTACACGGTCTGCCGCGAGATATCCGGAACTTGTTGCCGCGCAGCATCGATGATGGCGTCGGTGTCCGCGTGCGGATGCCGCTCCACCGCGTGCATCACCGCCATCCGGGGGCGGGTGACGCGCAGCGCGGCTGACTTCAGAGCGTCTGCGTAGTCGGGATGCTCGGCCATCGCCCACAATCTTGGCGGGTTTTCTGGACGGGATCAAGTATTGCGCCGAAAAAAGTTGTGGCGATGAGCGGTAGTGGGTTCGAACTCGCCCGCCAATTGGCAAGCAACGCCTACGACTTGGTGATTCGCCGCGGAGAACGGCAATCCGCGATGTGCCCGAGACGCCGGTCGCTGGCCGAGCCGGCGCCCGCACAGACCCTGGCACCGGCCGCGGCGGCGGCGAAGCAGCCGAGAGCCGTCCACCCCGGCACCCCGCTCAGACCGAACTTCGCCATCATCACCAGCGCGACACCGGCAGTGCAGATCAGCACACCGGCGGCGGCGGCACGGGCGCCGATGGCTGCTGCCGGGGCGTCCCACCACGGCAGCCGGCGGTGCTCCAGCGGTGCGAGCAGCTGGAACAGCACACCCATGACCACCGCGAACACCAGCGCCCGTACCGCGAGCAGGCTCCAGAAGTCCGGAGCCGCCACGTCATAGGCGTCCAGTCCGACGGCGTGCAGGCTGAAGGCCGCGATCGCGATCGCGGGGATGTGCCACAGGTACAGCGTCATCGCTCCCCCGTTGCCGACCGCGACAACCCGCCATACCCGCGGCCGTTCGGCCCACCGCTGCAGCGCGCCGGCCACCAGGACGAACGCGAACGACATCCAGGTGCAGTGCAGCGCGAGCAGCAGCGTGGGCGGCGCGGTGTTGGAAATCCGTTCCACCCCGGTGACGACCAGCGAGACCTCGTAGGGTCCGGCCGTGACGAGTGCCACCTGCACCGCGAACGCCGAGACCGCGACCGCGAAGGCGGCCGGCACAGCGATCAGCCGACGCGCGTAAGCGACCCCGACCAGCACCGGTATCAGCCAGACGATGACGAAGTTCGTGACCCCGGCCTGGGGCGCGTCGACGGCGAAACGAATGCGGTCGGTCGCTGCCGCGGCCGCGAGAAGGACCACCAGCACGATCGCGACGGAGCCGCCGGTCCGCAGCCGGGTCAGCACCGGAACGAAGGCCAGCGCGACGAGGTACACGCCGAGGAACCACAACAGCGCCACGCTCTCCCGGCCGAGGGCCCGGGCGGAGTCGGCGCCCAGCGTGAGACGCACGGCGAGCAGACCGACCGACCACGCCGCCAGGTACCAGAACAGGGGGCGGCACAGCCGCTGCGCACGGGTGAACAACCAGGTGCCCCACGGTGTGCCGGCGTGATAGCCGTAGGCTCCGGCCGCACCACCGGCCAGAAAGAACAACGGCATGACCTGGACGACCCAGGTGGCTGGGGCCACGGCGGGAACCGCGCCGATCAGGTTGCCGATCCGAACACCGCTGCCGTCGATGGTGGCCAACAGCAGTGCGCAGTGCCCGAACATCACGACCACCAGCGCGGCCAGCCTGGCGACGTCGACGGCGCGATCGCGACTGGGTGGGTTCAGTACCATGCGGCAAGCATGCCTGGCCGCATGGCGCGGCGGATGAGTAGAACTACCACATTCCGCGCGGGTGCTCCTCAGCTCAGGGCAGAGCGCCGAAGAGGCTCGACAGCACGGGCGGCAGCGGCGGTGGTGGCGCCAGATTGTTGAGCGGCTGGGGCACGGCCGCGACAGGCGCCGCCTGCGCCGGACCGACGACCGGGCGCACGTCGGGCAGGTGCGGGACGCCACCGGCGGCCGGGACCGTCGCCTGCACGGCTGCGGTGGCCGTCGCCGGCGACGTCGGATCGGCCAACACTTCGGTCGCGACCTGGGGTGCCGCGACAACCTCGGGCTGGACCTCGGCGGTGGCCGGCTGCCACGCCGCTACCGGGTCAGGAGTTGCGGACGGCACCGGGACCGTCGCCGGCGCAGCGGGCTGCGGGGCGGCGGCCTGCGGGGTGGCGGCCACAGGTGCTGGTGCGGCCGGCGCCGGACGGATCGGAGGGGCCGGCAGTTCGGGCTGTGGCGGGGTGGCTTCGGCGGCGGTGTTGACGGGCGGGTCGGACGGCGACATGGCGACAAACGCCGACACCCCCACCCCGACCAGTGCCACCGCGCAGGCTGCGGCCGCCGCCCGGATCGGGACACGTGCGGCCAGTCGCCGCAGCACGTTTCGGCCTTCGTCGGTGTGGCCATCCGCGCGGGCGGCGCCGTAGGCCAGCGCCAGGTGCGGGGCGAGGTGGCGGGCGGTCTTGTTCCGGCCTTCGCGGGCGGCGTCCTCGGACACACTCTCGACGACCTCGAAGCCGAACAACCGCAGCTTGGTCCTGAGCCGGATGCCGTGCTGACGGGCATCGTCGCTCCAGGTCATCCGGACACCCTCGACGTCGTACTCGGTTTGCACGTCAAACGCCTGCACGCTGCGGGCCGTCGCCCTGGCAATCTCTTCCACGGAGTCGAGATTGACCACCTCTTCGGCCAGGATCTGGCCGTTGACGGTATCGACGAGCACCCATACCGCACTCGACGCGGTCAGTGACACACCAAGTACCAGACGCATAGCTACTCCCCAGACGTCGACTGCCGTTATTTGCTCTCTATCGGCAAGTCTTCGACGGATGTTACGCGCGTCACAAAGAAATTTCGGCGGCGTGTCCCAAACATGGGATTGCCGGCCGGCTGCGATCAGCCCCGCGAGGTCGTCAGAGTCTCGTTGAGGGTCTTGCTGGGGCGCATCACCGACGTGGTCTTCTCCCGGTCCGGGTAGTAGTAGCCGCCGATGTCGGCGGGCTTGCCCTGGGCCTCGTTGAGTTCGGCCACGATGGTGTCCTCGTTGTCGGACAGGGCTTTGGCGAGCGGGGCGAAGTGCTCGGCCATCTCCTTGTCCTCCGTCTGCTCGGCGAGCTCCTGCGCCCAGTACATGGCCAGGTAGAACTGGCTGCCGCGGTTGTCCAGCTCGCCGGTCTTGCGCGACGGGCCCTTGTCGTTGTCCAACAACGTGCCGGTCGCGGCCTCCAGCGTCGTGGCCAGCAATTTGGCCTTTTCGTTGCCGAACTTGTCGCCGAGATCCTCCAGGCTGGCGCCCAGGGCGAGGAACTCACCGAGCGAGTCCCACCGCAGGTGGTTCTCCTCCTGGAGCTGGTGGACGTGCTTGGGCGCCGAGCCCCCGGCGCCGGTCTCGTAGAGGCCGCCGCCGGCCATCAACGGCACGATCGACAGCATCTTCGCACTGGTGCCCAGCTCCAGGATCGGAAACAGGTCGGTCAGGTAGTCGCGCAGGATGTTGCCGGTCGCGGCGATGGTGTCCTGCCCGCGGATCACCCGCTCGATCGTGTACCGCATGGCCCACACCTGCGGCATGATCTGGATGGTCAGGCCCTCGGTGTCGTGGTCCTTGAGGTAGGCCTTGACCTTCTTGCGCAACTCGGCCTCGTGCGGACGCTCGGTGTCCAGCCAGAACACCACCGGCATGCCGGAAAGACGGGCCCGATTGACGGCCAGCTTCACCCAGTCGCGGATCGGCGCGTCCTTGACGATCGGCATCCGCCAGATGTCTCCGGCCTCGACGTTCTGAGTCAGCAGCACCTCGCCGGTGTCGATGTCGACGATGTTGGCGACGCCGTCCTCGGGAATCTCGAACGTCTTGTCGTGAGAGCCGTACTCTTCGGCCTTCTGCGCCATCAGGCCGACGTTGGGCACGGTGCCCATGGTCGTCGGGTCGAACTGGCCGTGGGTCTTACAGAAGTTGATGATCTCCTGGTAGATGCGGGAGAAAGTGGACTCCGGGTTGACGGCCTTGGTGTCCTTGGTCCTCCCGTCGGCGCCGTACATCTTGCCGCCGAGTCTGATCATCGCGGGCATCGACGCGTCGACGATGACATCGCTGGGTGAGTGGAAGTTGCTGATGCCACGGGCGGAATCCACCATGGCCAGTTCGGGCCGGTGCTCGTGACAGGCGTGCAGATCCCGGATGATCTCCTCGTGCAACGACGCCGGTAGCGACTCGATCTTGCTGTAGAGATCGGACAGCCCGTTGTTGACGTTGACACCCAATTCGTCGAACAGCTTCTGGTGCTTGGCGAACGCGTCTTTGTAGAAGACCTTCACCGCATGCCCGAAGACGATGGGGTGGCTGACCTTCATCATCGTCGCCTTGACGTGCAGCGAGAACATCACGCCGGTCTTGTAGGCGTCTTCCATTTCGGCTTCGTAGAATTCGCAGAGCGCTTTTTTGCTCATGAACATGCTGTCGATGACATCGCCCTCGTCCAGCGACACCTCGGGCTTGAGCACGACCGTCTCACCGGCGCCCCCTGATTTTGGACTGGTCTCCAGCACCATCTTGACCTTGCGCGCCTTGTCCAGGGTCAGCGACTTCTCGCCGTGGTAGAAGTCGCCGTGCTTCATGGTCGCCACATGGGTGCGGGAGGCCTGGGACCATTCGCCCATGCTGTGCGGGTGCTTCCGGGCGTACTCCTTGACCGCCTTGGGTGCCCGGCGGTCCGAGTTGCCTTCCCGCAACACCGGATTCACCGCGCTACCGAGTGTCTTGGCGTAGCGCTCCTTGATGACCTTTTCCTCGTCGGACTTCGGCTCTCCTGGATAGTCGGGCAGGTCGTAGCCCTTGGCCTTCAACTCTTTGATGGCGGCCAGGAGCTGAGGTACCGAGGCGCTGATGTTCGGCAGCTTGATGATGTTGGTGTCCGGCAGCTGGGTCATCTCGCCCAGCTCGGCCAGGTTGTTCGGCACCCGCTGTTCTTCGGTCAGGTAGTCGGAGAACTCGGCGAGGATGCGCGCCGCAACGGAGATGTCGGTCGTCTTGACGTCGATGCCGACGGCGTCGGCGAAGGTCCGGATGATCGGCAGAAAGGCGTAGGTCGCAAGCAGCGGCGCCTCGTCGGTCAGCGTGTAGATGATGGTCGGCTGCTCGGCGCTCATGTGGTGTTTTCTCCCGGCGTCAGTACGGTCTGGTTCGAAGGCTTTTCCGCGTCAGTCACTGTGATCTGTGAGTGGGTACCAACGTAGCGCAGCGGCCTTGCCGACGGCGTCGTCGGGAGCGGCTTCGGAACAGCGCTCAGCGAGCGTCGGCACCGACGGATGGCTGGGCAGGTCGACGCCGGGTCGCGCCCCACAGGCCGACTCCGATTCCGACGACCGCGCCACCGAGACCGATGAGCTGTTGGCCGCGGGTCAGCCCGTCGTGCACCCGGGCGCCGCCGAGCAGATCGGCGGCATCGGCGCCGCCGGAGGCCAGGAACCAGCCCCGCGTGTCCTTGCCCCGCAGTGCCGCCGTGGCCAGCAGCCCCCCGATCAGAGCGTCGCGGTAGCCCATCGAGTGCAGCAGCAATTGGCCCGACGGCGTCGGCTGCTCCGAGTCACCCCAGAGGCGGTTCGCCCGCAACGGGTCGACGAGAAACGAGATCCCTGAGGCCAGGCGGATGCTGCCCGCGACGAGCGCGGCACGGTCGATCGACATGATGGGCAGCCTAGATTTCCGCAGTCCTCCTCACGTCGATTTCGGGTTCTGCGCACCGGCAGCACCTGAACAAGTGTGCGTCGTCGGCAAAAGATGGCGGTGATTGCCACACGCGTCGCACGCGACACTCTATGGTGCTGTCTGTGGGCAGAAATCTGTTAGCCAACGGCCGAGGCCGATGGTTGGCGATCGCCGCCTCACTGGTCATCTCGGTCGCCATGATCTCCGCCCAGGGCTCCGACCCCGCGTGCTGTGCGGAGAACCCGGCCGCACCCGCGGCCAGTCCGCAACCCGAGCCCGCCCCGGGCCCGTCCCCCACTGCTCCCGCCGCCGCCGAACTCATGGCGGCCAGCGCCCCGGTCGACGCCCGGGTTTTCGACCTCGCGTTACCTGCCGGTGTGACGCCCGAGGGGGGTTTGCAGGTCAAGACCATCTGGGCGGCCCGCGCGATCAGCATGATGTTTCCCGAGATCACCACCATCGGCGGGTTCCGGCAGGACCCACTCAAGTGGCACCCCAACGGTTTGGCGATCGACGTGATGATCCCGAACCACGGCACCGAAGAGGGCATCGAGTTGGGCAACCAGATCGCCGGGCTGGCGCTGGCCAACGCGCGGCGCTGGGGAGTGCTCCACGTGATCTGGCGCCAGGGTTACTACCCCGGCATCGGCGCCCCCAGTTGGACCGCGGACTACGGCTCGGAAACCTTGAACCATTTCGACCACGTCCACATCGCGACCAACGGCGGCGGCTACCCGACCGGCCAGGAGAAGTACTACATCGGTTCGATGGAGCCCAAGCCGCCGTACTGATTCGGGTCGATGTCAGGCCGACACCGCGTCACCGCACCACAGCGGTTGAGTCGACCCCGGCGAGCCGCCGCAGACCATGAGCGCCTGCAACACGGTGGCCTCCTCCGGCGTGGAGGGGAACGACGGCGGCGCCGGCGGCCACAGCGGGAAGATGCTCGCGCCGGTTACCCCCGTCAGCCGGGCCACGATCTGCGCCACCACGTTCGTCGCCACATAAACGAGATCGCCGATGAACTGCACCGGCACGATCGCCAGCGCGGCGAGCGGGCTGATCAGGAAGATGTCCTGGTCGGCGATGCCCTGCAGCGCGGAGGTGAGGCCGATGGTGATCTCGTCGACGAAATACGGCACCGATGCGAAGACGGTGCGCACGCCGAGCGCGATCTGGGTGCCGATGTCGGGATAGCCGTACGTGCCGATGGCGTCCTGAAGCACCTCCCGCAAAGCGTCGCCGTCGACCGGAACGAAGTCGCCGTCACCGAGATCGGGCAGCGGGACACCGTCGGAATAGGGGGCCGGGGCCCCACCGAACAGCGTCACCACGGTGGGGGTGACATCGACGATCTCGTACTTCAGGTTGACGGCGCCGGCGGTGAAGAGGTCCGGGTTCTCCGCGATGACGAAAGTCGCTGTCTCATCCGGGGATTGGAATCCGTGCCCCACCCCCTGCTGCGGTTGGTGACCGTGGTCGGTCACCATGATCACGGTCCACTGCTCGCCGGTGAGGGCCTCCCAGTCGTTCACCGCCTGCAGAATCTCGCCGAGGTTGCGGTCGAAGTTGTTGAGCGCCTCCGCGTACTGGGGCGAGGCCCCGCCGTAGAGGTGTCCGTTCTCGTCGACGCCGACGAAGTAGCTGAACACGAAATTCGGGGTGTTCTCGTCGGCGGCGGCGATCGCGGCCTCGGTGGCATCGCCGACCGCATCATCGGTGAGCAACCAGTTGGTGTCCCCCGGTATCTGGGAGACGTTGACGATGGTGTCCGCAGGGGCGGAACCGGCGCCCGCGATGGCGGAGATGACGTTCCAGTTGGCGATGGCCGTGGTCTGGATACCCGGGTTGAGCGTCTCGAGTTGGTTGAACACGGTCGGCCAGTTGTCGTAGGTCCACGGGGTGAAGATGTTGTTGATCACCCCGGTCTTCTCTCCCCAGGCACCGGTCAGGATGGACGACCAGGAGGGGTTGGAGATGGTGGTGTGCCCGGCGATGCTCGCCGGCGCCGTGGTGCCGTCCTGGATCAGGCCGAAGAAGTTCGAGTTGGTGGGGTCGTCGAGGACCCTGCTCAGGTTGGCTCCGTCCACACCGATCAGAAGGACATTGGGCGACGGGTCAGCGAACAACGTAACCGCCTGCGGCATAGCCACATTCGAGGTGCGGCGCAGCTTGTTGCGTTCCAGTTCGTCACGTACCGCGGCCAGTACGGTCATCGCTGCCGTGGTGTGGAGCGGCGCGTCGGGGACCGGCTCCGGTTGCGGGTGCTGCGTCGGTGAGACCACGACGGAGGCCACTTGCACCACCGTGGGGCTCGGCTCCGGCGCCGGTGCAGGCTCTGCCGCCACGGCAGGTGCGACAGCGACGGGGTGCGACTCCGACGCCGTCTGGGTCGACGCGGCAGGTTCTCCGGCGTCCACGACAACCGGTTCCTGCTCCGGTTCGCCGGAAACTTCCACAACGCTGACGTCCTCGGCGACCACTGACCGGCGGGAGGTCTGGCGATCGCTCAGCGCGTCCTCAGCGCCCGCGTCCTCAGCGGCCGCGTCGTCGCGGTCCGCCTCGTCTTCGTCGGTAGCTGTGGTGGCCTCGTCGTCGGTCCGGTCCTCGTCGGAGGCGGCGCTGCTGCCATCAGCGTCCGAGTCGGATGTGGACTCCTGCGCCGAGGACTCCGAGTCGCTGCGATCGGTCCTGGCGGCCGACCGCTTCTCGCGACCGGCCGAGTCATCCGTCGACGAGGAGGCGCTCGTCGAGGAGGGCTCGCTCGTGGCCGAGGAGCTCGACGGTTCGGCGTAGGCGACGCCCGGGGAGGCAAGGGCCACCCCGACCCCCAGCGTGATCGCCAAAGCTCCGACACGACCGATGTGCCTGGCGTAGCCCATGGGGATTCCTTTCGGTGATCATCCGCAGCCCTCGCACGTCGGCGTTTCGCCACCCCGAGAATGTGCTGCGCCGTAAATTACGCCTCGGCGTGGCAGGAGGACCCGCGAATCGCCGACTTCGTCATGGAACCGCGCTTGCCGACTCGTCGCTGTGAGCATGCGGCCGCGAGTTCGCCAGCACCTGCCGGCTGCCAGGCCGGCCGCGGATAACACCAGCTCGTGCCAGGGAAAAATTTCTCAGGCGCCGAAATTACCTTCCGATGGCCGGTTGCGCCTATATTTGCCAGAACGCTCGGAGCTTGAGCAGCAAGACATGGGAGCACTGTGGGCATTGGCCGACATCCGCCTCGGGTGAGGCCGTCGATTGCGGCCCCGCTGGGGCTGGCCGTCGTACTGGCGGTATTGCTCGCCGTCGGCGACGGCGCACCATGGACCCCGGTCGTTTCCGACTTCGCGGCGCTTGGTCTGTCCAGCTACGCCACCGTCTGCGCCTACTTGGCGGCGCGGTCGGCAGGAGGCCATAGCCGTGCCGCGTGGATCACGATGGCGGCGGCGCTGGGAGCCTGGGCGATCGGCGACCTGATCTGGGCGCTGAGCGAGTACGTGCTGCACACCAACTCGTTCCCGTCCCCGGCGGACTTCTTCTATCTGTTGTTTCCGGTGCTGGCCGCTCTGGCGATGGCTCAATTCGCCGGGCGGCACCAGTCGCGACCGCGCATCGTGCTCGACGGTGCGACGGTGGCGCTGTGCCTGTTCCTGCTGGCATGGATTCTCGCGCTGAAGGACGTCTACGAAACCTACCGCGACGACGGCGTCGCCCTGGGACTCGCGTTGGTCTACCCCGCGGCCGACGTGGTGGCCGTATCGGTCGCCATCGCGGTCACCGTCCGCGCCGATGCGCGCCAACGGGTGATGCTCTATCTCCTCGCCGGCGCGCTCGGACTCGGGCTCGTCACCGACAGCGCATTCGCCTACCTGGTAGCCAACAACCACTACGTGTCGGGCACGCTCATCGACATCGGCTGGGCCGCAGTGCTGGTCATGATCGCCGCCGCGGCCCGCCTCAGCGGCAAGGCCCGACCGCCCACCTCGGTGACGACGGTGTCCGTCCCGTCCAATTCGTCACTGTGGCTGCCGTACGTTCCGCTGCTGCTGGCGGGCACGGTGGGACCGGCCATCGTCATGACAGGGCTGGAGCGGGTCATCGTTCCGTTCATCGTCGTGACCGTGTGCGCGCGCCAGATGGTGACGGCGTGGGAGAACCGGCGATTGCTGGTGGCGGTGGCCGAGCAGGCCTTGAAGGATCCGCTGACCGGGCTGGCCAATCAGACGTTGTTCAACGATCGGCTCGCGCACGCGATGATGCTGCGATTGCGCGACAATCGTTCGGTCGCGGTGGTGTCACTGGACCTGGACGACTTCAAGTTGGTCAACGACAGCCTGGGCCATCCGACCGCGGACAGTCTGCTGGTACATGCCGGCCAGCGCATCACCGAGTGCGTGCGCCCAGGTGACACGGTGGCCCGAGTCGGCGGCGATGAGTTCTCCGTGCTTCTGGAAAGCGAGGTCGACGATTCACATCTGCTCGCTCAGCAGATGATCGAAGCGTTCAACAAGCCGTTTGTCGTCGACGGCCAGAACCTGTTGATGCGGCCGAGCGTCGGGGTCGCGGTGGCCCCCGCCGACGAGCCGGACCTGGCACCGGACGCGCTGATCAAACGCGCTGATATCGCGATGTACACCGCAAAGCGGTCCCGTTCGTCGCGGGTGCACACCTTCACCGCGGACATGGCCATGATCGATCCGGCCGCGTTGTCCTGGGCCGGCGACGATGCAGTTCACACCCCCGGTGAGGGCGCGGCCCAGGTGCGGTTGCTCGGCGAGTTGCGCCGGGCGGTCGACACCGGCCGGCTCAACGTGTTGTACCAGCCGAAGTACAGCTTGAGCACAGGCCGCGTCGTCGGAGTCGAGGCGCTGCTGCGGTGGCCGCATCCGGAGCTGGGGACGCTGCGCCCTGATGCGTTCATGTCGCTGGTGCGCCAACACGGCTTGATGCGACCGGTGACCGATCTGGTGCTCGACCGGGTCCTCGATGACGCGGCGCGATGGATTGCGGATGGCGCACAGATGCCTGTCGCGGTGAATCTGTTCGCGCCGTTTCTTCATGACACCCGGCTGCCCGGGGTCCTCCGGAACGGAATGCTAAGGCGCGGATTGGCCGCTGAGTTGCTCACCGTGGAGATCACCGAGGATCTGGTGCTGACCGAGCTCAACGTGGTGACCACGGTGTTGCGCCAGCTCCGGCAGGAGGGAATACGGGTGGCGATCGACGATTTCGGCAGCGGTTACTCAGCGCTGTCCTATCTGCGTGACCTGACCGTCGATGAGATTAAGATGGACCGTCGCTTCATTGCGTCGGTGACGACCGACAGTCGCGCCGCGGCGGTGGTTCGGGCAGTGATCGAGCTCGCCCATGCCCTGGACAGCACGGTGGTGGCCGAAGGCATCGAGGACGCGGTGACGGCGGCCTGGCTGCGGGAACAAGGCTGCGATATCGGGCAGGGGTTTTACTTCGGCAAACCCATCGACGCCGCCGGCGTGCCCGACCTGATCACTGTTGCCGCACAGTCGAATTGACAGAACGCACCGAACATCCGCGGCAGCCGACGCTCGCGCTTCCAGGGGGTGGAGTGCAGTGCATGGCATTCGACCCCGCCGGGATGCCTCGCTGAGGCAGGATTGGGTGGATTGGGTGGGAGGAGTTTCCGGTGGGTGCACACACGATTCTGCAGGCCGCCTTGGTCATCACCATGAACCCCACCCAGCCGCGCGCCGAGGCGGTGGTCGTCGACGCAGAAACCGGGACCCTCGCTGCGGTCGGCTCGCTTTCGCAGTGCCGGGCCTACGCACCCGACGCCCCGGTGACCGACCTCGGCTCAGCCGTCCTGATGCCCGGTTTCATCCAGGCGCACGACCATCCGGTGCCTGCGGCGGTGCTCTGCGAGCAGCCGGCACAGTGGATCGCGCCGTTCGTCGGATTTCCCACCTGGGCCGATGTCGAGGTGCTCTTCGACCGGCTCCGCCGTCAGACACCGACTGGTCACCCCCTGCTGTTCAACGGCCTCGACCGGCTGCTGCTCTCCATCCCGATGCCCGACCGCGCGAGCCTGGACAAGTACTTCCCCGACCACCCGGTGCTCATCTTCGACATCACCGGCCACGCGCTGTACTTCAACTCCCGCGCCACCGCACTGTTCGGCTGGACCAACGCCACCCCACCGCCGGACACCCCCGACGCGCGGTGGAGCCGCCGGCCGGACGGCAGTTCCGGCGGGGTCGGCTACGAGACGCAGGCGACCCTGATGGCGCTCGGCGCCTTCCTGCCCGGCGTCGTCCCGTCGCCGCTGACGAATCTCGGTGCCTGGTATTCAACGTTGGCGCGCAACGGCTTCACCGCTGTCGGCGACCTGGGATTCATCAGCAAGCTGCGGGCGCCGATGGAACAGTTGGCGGCACTGCCCGGCTGCCCGGTGCGCTATTCGCTCTACCAGACCACCTACGACCCCGGGGCCGACGCGGGGCTGGACTTCGGTGAACTCTCCGGCATGATCCGCCGGGTCGGCTACAAGATCTGGATGGACGGCAGCCCGTCGATCGGCACGGCAGCCATCAGCGTGCCGTACCTGGACTCGGCGCGCGCCCGCATCGCCGATGTCCCGGTCGGCACTGCACCCGGCTTGTCGGTGCTGAACTACACTCCCGACCAATTCCTCAGTCTGATCGGTCAATTCGTCGACAAAGACCTCCAGATCGCCACCCACATCAACGGCGACGCCGGCATCGACGTGGTGTTGGACGGCTACCAGCAGGCGCTGGCGGCCCATGGGCTCACCGGAACCGACCATCGCTGGCGGCTCGAACATTTCTCCACACCCAGTCGCCAACAGTGCGCGCGCGCCGGCGAACTGGGCATCACCGCCTCGATGTCGCCGTTTCAGTCTCTGTATTGGGGTGATCTGTACGACGGGGTCATCTTCGAACCATCGTATGGGGCCCGCTGGCAGCCCTACCGGGACGCCTACGACGGCGGGGTGCGGCCCACCTTCCACAACGACGGGTACCTCTCGCCGCCGTTGCCGTGGCTCAACATTCAGAACGCGGTCACCCGGCGCAGCGCCTCAGGTGCTGTGCACGGCCCCGAGCAGGCGCTGTCGCTGCACGAGGCTCTGGAAGCGCACACCACCAATGCGGCCTGGCAGCAGAAGCGCGACCACGAGATCGGGTCGATCGAGGTGGGCAAGCTGGCCGACCTCGTCGCGCTCAACACCGATCCGTACACGGTTGACCCGGCTCGACTGCAGGAAACGATGCAGGTTCTCGGCACCTGGCTGTCCGGTCGCAGGGTCGACCTTGATGGCTTCATGGAGTCGGTGAAGGAGGTGGCACACCGCTTCGATCAGGCCCTGGTCGGTGGCGTGCGGCCACATCAGTGTTGAGGTCGGACCTTCTCGTGGGGGAAGTAGATGAGCATTGATCAGATCGACCCAACGGCAAGCGGCATGGACGAGGCGGTTCCGAAGGGCAAGATCTACCTGCTTGGGCTGTTGGGCGGGCTCCAGATGCTCGATCCGACGGTCGCGAACACCTCCATGGTCGAAGCAGGCAGAGAGTTGGGCTTCACCGCCGCCGAGCGGGCGCTGGGCGCCAGCGTCTCGACACTCGCGTTGGCAGCCACGGTTCTTGCTGCCGGCCTCGCGGCCGATCGGCTCGGCCGCCGCCGCGTCCTGATCGGAGCCGCCCTGCTCGCGGCCGTCGGCAACATGATCGTCGCAGCCGCGCCGGCTGCCGAGGTCTACCTAGCAGGCCGCGCTATCGCGGGTATTGGGCTGGGAGCGACCCTTGCGGCGACGTTCGCCTACGTCCGCTTTGTCACTCCGGGCCCGAAAATCAGTGCTGCACTGGGCCTGTGGTCGGCCGTGATGATCAGCATGATCATCGTGGGGTTACCGATCGGCGGCGCACTCGCTGCCGGGTCTTGGCGCTTGGCGATGCTGTTGGTGCCAGCGGTCCTCATCGCGCTGGTCGTTCTGGTCCCGCGTGTCCTGCCGATCATGCCTCGGTCGGGCGACGGGCCGGTCGACTATGCCGGCCTGGTGCTAATCGGAGCTTCGACGGTGCTGTTGCTCTACGGACTGAGCCAGGCCGCGACCTCGCCCACATCGCTTCGGTTCTACGGCCCGGTGAGTGCGGGTATCGTCGGTTACGCCGTGTTCGGCATTGTCGAGATCCGGAGCAGATTCCCGGCGTTTCCCGTCAAGTTGTTCACCAACGGGATCTTCGTAGCCGCGGTCGTCGCCGGCGTGGCGTGGAACTTCACCGAAGCGGTCGTCATGCTCTCGACGAGCAACCTGTGGCAGTACACAAAGTCGGCGTCACCACTGGAGGTGACAGTTCTGCAAGCTCCGTTGCTGGTGATTCTGCTCGTGGCATCGATTCTGGTCGGCAACTACCTGTCAAAACACAGTGACAGACTGCGCCAGATCCTCGGGTTGGGTTTCACCGCCTGTGTGCTCGGATTCCTATTGATGGCTGCCGCCAAACAAAGCTCACCGGCGTGGGTCGTGGTACCCGGCGTCGCCGTTGTCGGCGCCGGACTGGCGTTGATCTCCGTCCCACAGTCGGTGATGTTCGTCTCGCAGGCGCCGGCGAGGTACTTCGGCCCGGTGACGTCCTTCCGCACGACGGTCGGGCAGATCGGCTACGCGATGGGCTTGACCCTGAGTGTGGTGCTGGTCGAGGGATTTGGCCATGCGCGCTTCGCCGGGAACCTCCAAAGGGCCGGGCTTGCCACCCCGTCGCAGGTCGCCGCCGGAATCGACGACGTTCGGTCATTCGCCCGCGATCAGGTGGAACCCACCACAGCCGCCGGGAAGGCAGCCGTCGAAGCCGCCGAGAAGGCCTACACCCAGGGCTTCGATGCCACGATGGTGCTCTGTGCCGCCTTCATCGCGCTGATGGGTGTCGTCACGGTATTCATGATCGACGCGGGCGGCACCATCAAGCGCTTGAGGCGTCGGATTCGTCCGGCATCGGGCGATACGCACGGCGCGCCGTAGGAAGTTACCGGGCGGGCGCGTTCTCGCAGGTCGCAAGGGAACCGAGCCTGCCATCGCAGGCACGTCGACAATCACGATAGCGGCGCGACCGATGCAGAAGCGTGAGGAACTCTTGACCAAAACGAAGGCGCGCAAAAACTTTCGCGCACTATCGTTGGACCCATACTGACGATGCTGCAAATTCGAAGGATGCGGAGTGCCATGCGCGTGGCTGTTCGGAGTGCGCTTGTCGCGTGCATAGCGGCGGCGAGTGCGGTTGTCGGCCCGTCGGATATCAGTGAAGCGGCGAGTTGGACGCCGCAACTCGATATCGCATCCGTGCTCCCGGCAGAGGGCGCGGTCGTGGGTGTCGCACATCCCGTGGTGATCACGTTCGACAGCGCGGTGGTCAATCGGCGCGCCGCCGAAAAGGCGGTGAAGGTCACCTCTGAGCCGCCGATGACCGGCAAGCTCGAGTGGGTTGAAAACAATGTTGCACAATGGGTCCCAGACTCTTTCTGGCCGGCGCACAGCACGGTGAAACTCACGCTGGGCAGCAATCTGCCCACCAGAAACTTCGATACCGGCCCGGCTGTCATCGGCGTCGCCGACCTCTCGAATCACACGTTCACCGTGACGATCGACGGTCAACCGCCGTCAGGGCTGCCGGCGCCACACCATCGGCCCAACTGGGGGCAGAATGGGGTGTTCCCAGCTTCCATGGGCCGTCCGGAATATCCGACACCCGTAGGCATCTACTCCGTTCTGGCCAAGGAACGCGACGTAGTGATGGATTCGAGCAGCGTGGGCATTCCGATCGACTCGCCCGACGGTTATCTCCTGGACGTGGAGTACGCCGTCAGGTTCACGCAGCGCGGCCTGTTCGTGCATTCAGCTCCGTGGGCTGTCAATCAGATGGGTTATGAGAACGGCAGCCACGGCTGTATCGGACTCAGTACCGAGGATGCGAAGTGGTACCTCGACACCGTCAACGTGGGAGACCCAATCATCGTGCGGGAGAACGGCCTCGAGGTGCCGCGGACGGTGTCGAGCTAGAGCCCGGGCGCCCTTGGCGCCCTCCGTGGCCTTCCCGGACAATCACGGGCAGAGGATACGGCAATGCACAATCTGAGCACGATCTGACGGTCTCCGCCGTCCGCGGGCGGCGCTGCTACATGTTGAACCGGCTTGTGATGGCCCCGCATGCAATGTCCTTGCGGCCGTCCGTCTTCGCAGGATGGTTCAGCTCGTCGCGCCGTGGCGCGTCATTCCGGTCCCGGTTCTTCGCTGATCCCGCACAAGCGTGACCACTGACCCGATCCGGTCGGGTAGCGGTCCCGACCATCTATCCCGTGGATCGCCGTGTTGTGGTTGCCCGAACAGCAATTCGAGCGCACGCGACTTCTGGACAGGAGGTTGGCCCACCTCCTGTCCGAGATGCACTGACAGCCCGCCCCCGCAAAGGGGACGGGCTGTCAGCGATGATCTCAGCTACCGCTTGCTGGGCCTGGCGGGAGGGGCTGACCGGGAACTGGTGCTCCACTCGGCGCCGGACCTGTCAGGTCCCCCTTTCCAGCGAGACCGCCCATGCTGGTCATCGGGAGGCCGCCGGCCGCCCCGGCCGCAGGCACCAGTGGCGCCGCTGCCGGCGGGATGACCGGCGGCGGAACCAGAGGCGGCACCACCGGGGGTGGCGCCAACGGCGGAACCACCGGCGGAACGGGCGGCGGCGCCAATGGTGGAACCACCGGCGGAATCGGTGGCGGCGCCAACGGCGGAACCACCGGCGGAATTACCGGTGGTGGCGCCACGGGCGGTGGCAACGGACCGGGCAGGGCCATTGGGACACCGGACATCTCAGAGAGCGGCGCGCACGCAACAGCACCCGCAGCGGCGGGAACCTCGCCCGCAGAGGTCTCCAGGCACTCATACCCGCCGGCTTGGGCAACACCGGGGCTCAACGCCAGGGCGATACTGCACAGCCCGGCACCGACAGCAGCCACTCTGATGCTCAGTCGATCAAAGACCGCCATCAACCACCAACTCCTTCATTCACAGTCAGACATCTCCGCTCCAACCGGTGCAGCAGAACGTCTGCCATACCAAGCCTGAGGCCGCCCTCAGAACGACAGCGTCAATTTAGCGACCCACGCGATAGTGGCGGAACACGCCGCACCCGGCCGTTTCCGAACAGTGACGTTCGGTATGAGTCGGTACCGGTTCGTGTCGGAAATCCTTTGAAAAAGAGACGATTTCGAGATTGACGTGTTGTCGATTCTCAGTCCGCCCGCGCTACAGTCCCCGACATGTCCGGTGTCGGATCTGCCCGCGGCCGACGCGTGGGTCCGGAAGGCGGCGCGCTCGGACGCTAGGGACCCGCGAAGTCACCGACTGCGGTCATTGTGGCGCCGTCCCACGCCGTGGCGATACCGCCCGCGGTGAATCCGCAGTTCAAGATGATGGCTCGGTGTCCCGGACTGCCCATCCAGAAGTCGAGCGCCGCGTCCGCAGTCGCAGCAGACCCGGTGGCCCAGAAGACGATCTCCCCCGTCTTGCCGGCACCGCCGTAGCCCGCATCCGCCATCCGAGCCCGCGCTGACGAGCCGTCCGTACCGACGTGGCTGTAGTTCTTGTTGGTCAGCATGTCGTTGGCGTGCCGCTGCGCCGCCGCGGTCAGGCGCGCGTCCTGACCGATCGTCCCGCACGGCTGGCGAAGCTGGTTCACGCCGGCGTACAGGCCGGTGGCCACGTCGTCGGCATGCGCGGTGAAACCAGCAGTGGCGCAGACAGCCGCTGTGAAGACAGTGCATGTCGCAAGAATGCCCACGACCTTGGCCTTCATCATGTTGTCGCCTTTTGCCGCGCCACCAGTTACCACTACTGTTTTCGCAACGTTACGGCAGTTCGTTACACGAACGAGATCGAAATGTGTCAGTGATGTCGTTGTGGGTCTCGTGATTGTGCTCCGCTGAAGCCCCAAGCCCTCCGTCACAGGCCCGCCGCACACTTGTAACGAGGGCTTTCGCGCTCTCCGCGCGAGCAGGACTCAACGGTGAGCGTGTTCAGTCACGGCAACGCGCTGCGTATTATCTGCCCGGGTACCCCGCCCTTGAGGGCTGTATTGAGAAACGGAATCATCCTATGAACGCGCATGTCGAACAGTTGGAGTTTCAGGCCGAGGCACGCCAACTGCTAGATCTGATGGTCCACTCGATCTACTCCAACAAGGATTCGTTCCTGCGGGAGCTGATCTCGAACGCCTCCGATGCCCTGGACAAGTTGCGCATCGAAGCGTTCCGGGACAAGGATCTTGACGTCGACACCACCGACCTGCACATCAAGATCGAGGTGGACACGGACGCACGCACGCTGACTGTTCGCGACAACGGCATCGGCATGACGCGCGCCGAGGTCGTGGATCTCATCGGCACCCTCGCCAAGTCAGGCACCGCCGAGCTGCGCGAGCAGTTGCGCGCGGCCCGCAACGCGGCCGCCTCCCAGGAACTGATCGGCCAGTTCGGCATCGGGTTCTATTCGACCTTCATGGCGGCCGACAAGGTTGAACTGCTCACCCGAAAGGCCGGCGAGAGCGCCGCCACCCGCTGGGAGTCCAGCGGCGAGGGCACCTACACCATCGCGTCCGTCGACGACGCCCCGCAGGGCACGGCGGTGACGCTGCACCTCAAGCCCGCCGACGCCGAAGACGAACTCCACGACTACACCTCGCAGGCGAAGATCAAGGACCTGGTCAAGAAGTACTCCGACTTCATCGCCTGGCCCATCCGGATGGACGTCGAGCGACGTAGACCGCCTGAAAATGAAGGTGGCGACGAGGTCGTCACCACCGAAACCGAGACACTCAACTCGATGAAGGCGCTGTGGGCCAGGCCCACAGACGAAGTCTCCGACGAGGAGTACCAGGAGTTCTACAAGCACATCGCCCACGCCTGGGACGAACCGCTCGAGATCATCCCGATGAAGGCCGAGGGCACCTTCGAGTACCAGGCCCTGCTCTTCATCCCCTCACACGCCCCGTTCGACCTGTTCAACCGCGACACCACCGGGATACAGCTGTATGTCAAACGCGTCTTCATCATGGACGACTGCGACCAGCTCATGCCTGATTACCTGCGCTTCATCAAGGGCGTCGTCGATGCACAGGACATGTCGCTCAACGTTTCCCGCGAAATCCTGCAGCAAGACCGGCAGGTCAAGGCGATCCGCCGGCGGCTGACGAAAAAGGTTCTTTCAACGGTCAAGGATCTACAGTCCGAACGGCCGGAGGACTACCGCGCGCTGTGGGCCCAGTTCGGTCGGGTGCTCAAAGAGGGCCTGTTGTCGGACTTCGACAACCAGGACACGCTGCTGCGCATCTGCTCGTTCGCCTCGACTCGCAGCGAGGAGCAAACCGCCACCCTCGCCGAGTACGTCGAGCGGATGAAGGACGGCCAGAAGCAGATCTTCTACGCCACCGGTGAATCGCGTCAGCAACTCCTGAAGTCGCCACACCTGGAGGCGTTCAAGGCCAAGGGCTACGAGGTGCTGCTGCTGACCGACCCGGTTGACGAGGTCTGGGTGGGAACGATATCCGAGTTCGACGGCAAGCCACTTCAATCGGTGGCCAGGGGTGAGGTCGACCTCGATTCGGAGGAGGAAACCAACACGGCCGAGCGCGAGGAGCAGGAGAAAGAGTTCGCCGGCCTGTTGACCTGGTTGCAGCAGACCTTGGCTGATCACGTCAAGGAGGTGCGGCTGTCGACCCGCCTGACCGAGTCACCGGCATGCCTGGTCACCGACACCTTCGGCATCACGCCAGCCCTCGCGCGTATCTACCAAGCCTCCGGACAGGAGGTTCCGGTCGGGAAGCGCACTCTCGAGCTCAATCCGAATCATCCACTTGTCACCGGCTTGCGCCGCGCCCATGACGACCGGGGTGAGGAGCCCGCGCTCATCGAAACCGCCGAATTGCTCTATGGTACCGCCCTTCTCGCCGAAGGAGGCACTCCCGACGATCCGGCGAAGTTCGCTGCCCTGCTCGCAGAACGGCTGGCCCGAACAGTGTGACGCTGGCTGCTCGCCCACGTGCTGACCTGGTCGACCAGTGTTGGCGGGCAGTGTGCGCGCAGAACGCGGCCACCTCGTCGACCAGGCCTGAGGCGTCAGCAGTCGGACGGAACTAGGCTGACCTCATGACCGATCAGGACCAGGCGGCCGCCCGCCGTGAAATCGCCGGCGCGTTGCTCTCCGCGCTCAATCGTCGCCATGAGGTGCTCGATGTGATCGTGGAGGCCGAGGACAGAGCCACCGCGGTGGCGGCCATCGCCACGTTGTTGGACACGTCGGCGCGGGGTGCCGAGGCAGTCATGACCATGGCGTTCGATCAACTGACGAAGGATTCTCGCCGCAAGATCGCCGCAGAACTCGACGACCTCAACAGTCAGCTGACGTTCATGCTGAACGAGCGACCGGCGAGTTCGGATGAGAGCTTGACCCTGCGCCCCTTCGCCGGTGATCCCGACCGGGACATCTTCGGTGCCAGATTGGACGAGGTCGGTGCTGCGGGAGACGGATCCGGTCAGCCCGCCCAACCGCTCGACGACGAAATCCGCCTCGCGGAGCGCCGCATCGGCCAGGAAGACGCCGCCTGGTTCGTTGCCGTGGTGGCGACGGAGAAAGTCGGGATGGTGTTCGGTGAGCTCGAGCAGGGCGAGGTGAACGTCAGGGTCTGGATACACCCGGACCATCGGAAGAAGGGCTACGGCACCGCCGCGCTCCGGCGGTCACGCTCGGAGATGGCGAGGAACTTTCCCGCCGTGCCGATGGTCGTGCGAGCACAGGGCTCCAACCCGACGTAGCCCGACGAGTCAGAGCTGGTTGAGGCGATGCACAACCCGGTTCCCACATCATCTGCCCGCGCCGGAAACCAGCAAGGATTGGGTGGGGTCGGTCGGGTTCAGAACGCCCGCAGGTTGTCCCGCAACAGGGTGTGAGAATAGCTCGTCCGGGTCAGGCCCCTCGCCTGCAGCGCCGGCACCAGCCCGTCGCAGATCTCGATGATCCTGTGACGCGTCAGCGAGCCGCCATCCC
Organism: Mycolicibacterium austroafricanum; assembly: GCF_902705885.1. Taxonomy (GTDB): domain Bacteria; phylum Actinomycetota; class Actinomycetes; order Mycobacteriales; family Mycobacteriaceae; genus Mycobacterium; species Mycobacterium vanbaalenii_A. The sequence goes on from NZ_CACSIP010000018.1 coordinate 58,333, forward strand.
CTGGGAACAGGAAGCCGTCGCCGCCGACCTCCTCCATCGCCGCCGCCATGATGTCGGCGACCTGGTCCGGCGTACCGACGGCCTCGAAGGAGCTGGCGCCGCCTGCCGATCGGGCCTGGATGCACTGGCGCAGCGTCTTGCCGGTTCCCCACTGGGCGAACCCAGCGAGTGATCCCTGTTCGCCCCGCGTGACGAAGTACGGGACCGGCTCATCAAGATCCATCTTGGTGAAGTCCGCGTAGAAGTTGGAGCTCAACGCCTTCAGACGTGCCGGGATCTCGTCCTCGCTCATCGGCTTGACCTTGGCTCGTGCCTCCGCCTCGGTCTCGCCGAGGATCGGGGAGAACAGGAACATCACCTTCACGTCATCAGGATCGCGCCCAGCGGCGGCGGCCTGCGTGCGGATGTCCGCGCGGTACTCCTTCATCCCTTCGATTCCAGTCGCCCAGGCGATGATCGCGTCAGCGTGCTTGGCGGCGAAGGCCCGCCCCGCGGGGGACCCCCCGGCTTGCAGGTAGACGGGGCGCCCCTGCGGGGAGCGGACGCACGTCAGGGGCCCCCGCGACTTGAAGTGCTTGCCGACGAAGTCGACGTCATGGACCTTACCGGGATCGATGTAGATCCCCTTCTCGCGATCGCGCACGATCGCCCCCGGTTCCCAGCTGTCGCACAGGGCGTTCACGAGTTCCACGAACTCGTCGGCGATCTCATAGCGCAAATCGTGTTCCGGCATCTCATCGAGGCCGTAGTTCTGGGCCGCTTCGTCCTTGGCGCTGGTGACCACGTTCCAGCCGAAGCGCCCACTCGTGAGCGAGTCCATTGTGGACGCCAGGCGCGCCAACGCATACGGGTGGTAGAACGTCGTGGACATCGTCGCGACGATGCCCAGTTGCCGGGTCAGCGCGCCGACCTTCGCGGCCAGCGGCACCGGATCCTGTTTCGGACAGGAGTCTCCGTTCTCCAGGGCGCGAGCCGTGGTGCCTTCCAGACCGCGCGGGATCCCGACGGTGTCTTCCAGCATCAGGAAGTCGAAGCAGGCCCGCTCGAGCGCCTGGGCCAACTCGACGTAGAAGTCACCTGTGAACGGAACCCCCTCCGACAGCGTGTACGGAGTCTTCCACTCGTTGGCCTGGAAGGTCTGGAACCATCCGAGGTGGAACGGTTTTGCTGGCATCTGTCCTCATCAACGATGTTGAACTGTCAGCGAAATCCAATCGCGGCACCGTGTCCATCATGTTTCTCCCGCGTCTCGCTCGAATTAGGCTGGTAGGTCGCGAATCGAGTCACAGGTCCCAGGCCACAGATCGCCGGATGGTCTTGGTTCGCACACGGCCAGTGGCCAAACAAAAACCCGCTCTGACACCGGCCAGAACGGGGTTTCGTGCGTTGGGTTGGCAGGATTTGAACCTGCGACCACCTGCTAGATCTGTTTTTCCTTGGCACCGTCGGCGTCCGCTACGGGGCACTCAGAGTCGGCACTCAAGCAAGGAGTATTTGCGCGCCGCTCCCCCGGAATCGCGACCGCAGCTGGCGCCGGTGTACACGTGGGCTGCTCGCTGTTCGGGATGGCATCAGTGTCCGGAAGCCACTACTCGTCGGGCCGACTCGACCAGGTGCTCCGCCGCGCGGTTCATCTTCTTCAACTCAGCTGAGGTCAGGTCCTGATGCGTATAGGCGGCCTTGTTCTTCAAATTCAACAGCGTGTTCAAGTGTCGTTCGGACCCGCTGTCCGCCCGCTTAAGCAGAGCGAGCGCCTCGTGATGCTTGCCGGTGTTCGAGTGCGTTCCGAGGCGGACGCAGCAGATCACGTCCGAGGCGGCGATGCCGGCATCGACATATAGATCACCAGCGGCGTTGGGCAGTTCCTCTCCCAGATGATCAGCGGCAGCGAAGAACTCGTTCGCCTTGGGCATACGCCCCGCGGTGACCACGGCGTCGCAGTCGCGCCGTCCCGCCATCAGGATCTCCTCGCTGCCGGAGAGCTACCAATCGGGCGTCACTGCATGGTGAACCAGGCCCGTGTCCCCGCGACGGTCAGGCCTTGCTCGGCCACGTCACGAAGCAAGGGTTCATCGGCGGCGGCAGCGGCGGCAAGATCACGTTGGGTGTACTCGACGACGCGGGCGTCGTTGCCGGTCCACGCGGTGACCAGTCGGGCGAGTTCGGTCAGCCGCTGCTCCCACGGGTCTGGACTGTCGTCCTGAGCGTCGAGATCGGGTGGGCAGGCACGGACCAGAAACAGGTCGATGTCGCTGTCGAGGGTCATCCGGCCGGTCGCAGCGGACCCGAACACCGCGGCGTACTTCAGATCCTCGCCCCAACCCTCCAGGTGGGCCTCGAGTCGCTCCAAGAGGATGGCGGTGAGCCGTGAGAGCGCCATAATCGGCTCGGCTGCAAGATGTTCGGTGTTGAGTCGATAAGTGTTTGTCCTGCCTACCTGATCGTTGAGCACGACGCCCTGGGCGGTAAGCCGGGTGAGGACCTTGCGGATGCCTTCGCCCGACACCGTACTGAGGATGCGCTGGATCTGGGAGATCGTGAACGTGACATCAGCGCTTGCCAAGACGCCCAGGACGTCGCCGTCCAACGTTGGCGTCACCGTGGCGAACGGCTTATTCAACTGCATCTTGAGCACCTCGCGACTCGAACTAAAGTTAGAGTAACACAACTATAGTTGCACACAGTGTTTTGGGCGCCCAGAGCCCTGAACGTAGAGCGCGATGCTCGCGAGCGATTTGCCGGTGCACGTCATTACGGCCTGGCACGGACACGGTCCGGTCGTCTCCCTGGCGAATGCCGTGAGGGACCGACGGTGAGAATCGCTAGCACAATGCGTTTCACCATTCACATCCCTGAACTAGATGGGTCGGTACCGACTCTGCCTCGCCCACCTCTTCCGCAGGTCAGTTGAAGGCATTCACGCGGGCAATGTCGTTCATTTCAGGCCGCGAATCGCGTTCGCTTGCCAAGCGTCTGTGGCACGATCCTCGCCGGGGTTAGTTGGAGGGGGATTCGGTGGGTTTCTACATCCGCAAGAGCCTGAGTGCTGGGCCGTTCCGGTTCAATCTCAGCAAGTCCGGCGTCGGTGTCAGCGTGGGCGTTCCAGGGTTCCGGGTGGGCACAGGTCCGCGCGGGAACTACGTGCACATGGGCCGTGGCGGCGTGTACTACCGTGCCACGCTCAACGGCAACACCACGCCGGCGACACAGCAATCTATGGAGTCGTACCCGGCGGCGGACCCGTTCCGGCCGAGTGGCGTGCTGATGGAAGATGTCAGCGGTGCCACAGCAATGGAACTCGCACCCACCGGCGGCGGGGACATTGTCGACCAACTCAATACCGCCGCCTCACGTACCGCGTGGGGCTGGTGGGTCTCCGGTGCCGCAGTGCTGCTCGGTCTACTCACGCTGCCGTGGGGACTCATCGTGTGGGCAGTGATGGCGCCGCTGTGCGTGTGGCTGGTGCTCAACGACCGCGCACGCAAGACGGTGGTGCTGTTCTACGACGTCGAAGACGAAACCTTCACCTGGTTCGACACGCTCGTGAAGACCTGGCCGTGGCTGAGCGGCTCACAGCGGTTGTGGCGGGTGCTGCAGTCGGGCGACGTGACGACGACCCATCAGTTCAAAACCAACTCCGGGGCCAGCCGGGTCCTCAGACGCGTAGCCGCCTCTTCCAATACCAACGGGCCCAAGGTGCTCTCGACGAACATCGCCGTCCCAGGGATCACCGCCGGCAAGGCCGCACTGCACTTTCTGCCCGACCGCGTTCTGGTCCAGGACGGCAATCGGTTCAGCGACATCGGCTACACCCACCTCCGGGTGTCCGCGGGCGACACCCAATTCATCGAGGACGGAGCCACGCCCGGTGACTCCGTACGGGTTGGCCAGACCTGGCAGTACGTCAACGTCAAGGGTGGCCCCGACCGCCGCTACAAGAACAACCGCGTGCTTCCCATCATGCGCTACGGCTCCATCGACTTCGCCAGTCCCCACGGCTTGCAGTGGCAGCTACAGACCTCCCGAGCCGACGCGCCCGCGCCGGTCAGACACGCCATCGTCACCGCCCCCGCACTCAAGCAAACAACGCCGCCTCAAGCACCGCAATCGCGCCGCCCAGCCACACGGAACCGGCCGATCGACTCCCGCTCACCGCAGCCGCATTCTTCGCATCCCCCCGAAGTCCAGCAGACCCAGGCTGCCGGCAAATCGGTATCGACAAGTGGGTTTATCTCCGCGAACCTGATCCGACAGCCAACCGCCCATCCAGCTAGTGCTGCGACGTTCACCGCGATCGATCTGGAAACGACCGGCCTGGATCCATCCAGCGACCAGATCGTGGAGATCGGGCTGGTCAAATTCAGTGCCGACGGCACGATCATCGATGAGTTCGCGACACTGGTGAACAGTCCCGGCTCCGACGCTGAAGCACGCGCCATTCACGGCATTGACGACGACGATCTGGTCGGAGCGCCCTCGATCACACAAGTGCTCGACGAAGCGTTGGCGTTCATTGCAGGGACCGTCCTCGTCGCGCATAACTGCGATTTCGAGCAACGGTTCCTCACGGCCGCCGCCCGCCGGGCAAACTTGGCGCTGCCAAACATCGTTACACTGTGCACCCTTGAAACCTCTCGGCGCCAATTGGAGGGCCGCGCTTTCAGCCTCACCGCGATGTACAAGACCGCCACCGGTGGCTGGTCGGACCAGAAGCACACCGCACTCGGTGATGCCCGCGCCGTGCGTGAGGTGCTGCTATGGCTGCTGCACAGCGCACCGCAGCCGCTCCATCTCACGCACGCGCCGCCACTCGGTGATGAACGCCCGTTCAGCGAGTGTCCCGTGAGCTGCCGGCCCGTACCGCTGACGCGGTGCTCAGTTGCCGAACTCCTCGACTCCTTCCCGCAGTCACCGAAACAGCGAGCCGGTGACCCCGTCCAGTCCGAACAGTACGTTGCGCTGCTAGCTGACGCCGTCGACGACGGACGACTCACCCACGCAGAAGCCGATGCCCTTACCCAACAGGCACGCCGCACCCGACTCACGGGCCCCCAGCTACGCGGCCTGCATCAGAAGGCCTGGGATGCAACCTATCCCGACGCCCACAACACTGATTGGCGAGCCCTGGCACTGGTGGAACGCCGCGAAATGTACCTGCTAGCCGACGCACTGGGGCTACCCGAACTGGCCGCACGCATCAACGACGTCATTCAGGAATGCGCCGAACCAGCGCCACCCGCCGAAGCCCGCTATCTGCGCGGACTGCGCATCGCCATCGTTGGAGACCACAGCGACAGCATTGAACTGCGCAAACATGCGGAGTCGTACGGCGCCAAGCTCGCCGTCAACATCACCAAGACCGTCAAGTGGATGGTCAGCACCACACCCGATGCCACAGATTCTCGACACACCACCGCCCGCAAGCTCGCCATACCGATCATCAGCCCGGCAGACGGATCAGCCCGGTTGGAAGAAGCCGTACGTGAAGCTGAACTCAAAGCCTACGAACGACAACGCGAAATCGACCGCCACGCCGCTCTACGCCAACAACGCGCCGACGAAGCCGACGCCTACTGGAGACCGTCCTGGCGCACCCAAGAGCTCGACCACGACCCAGGGCGAGAGCCCTGGGACGAGTAAGCTCGAGATTCGGCACACGTCGGCGAGCCCGAGAACTTGACTGCAAAGCTGCCGCGACCCCGCGAGCATAGGTCTCTGGAGCTTGCCAATCAAGCGCCTGACGCAGTGTCGCTGACTCCCGACGACCTTCTTTGCTGCTGCCTCAACAGCATCGCAGCGAAACTTGATCGCTCGTTGTCCGCACTTGTCGCCGATCCATCGAGACAAGCAGCGAATTCTGTTGATGCACAAAGATCTCCGATACCAATGTGCTGATCCCTGTGGACTAGTAGCTGCCCCTTCTCACGCGCTTCGATCAGTCGATAGGAGTTGCGCAACTCCAACGACTGCCAGAGCTGCAGCAGGCGCTCTGTAGTGCATCACACCGTGCAGCGAGGAGGTGAACAAGATTGCTCAATAACACATTTGACGAGCTTCCCCTTCTGCTGCTCGTCCCAACAGCAGCCAAGCCGCTTGGAATCAGTCGCTCTTCGGCCTACCGGCTCGCAGCTTCAGGCGAGCTCCCATCACGCCGCCTAGGTGGTCGCGTCTACATTGTGACCGCTGAACTGCGCCACCTCGTCGCGGCAGGAATGCACCGAGGTCGAACAGTTCCGTACCGCAGCACGGGGCGACAGACTCTTCGCCTGCCGGCTGCTGAGCTGATATGGCTTGCGCCCGTCCTAAGTCCTCGCGATCCGGTGGTCGGCCCTCGACGGCGACACGCTGTCGATCCGCCGCAGCCGCGTCGCGGTCGGCAAGGAATCCATCGAAGGCATGCCGAAGTCTCGGCGCAGCCTTCGGGATCTGCCACTGCCCTCCGAGTTGGCCACCGCACTGACCGAGCTCAAGGTGGTCCAGGAAGAGGAAGCGCAAGCGTTCGGCACCAAGTGGTCAGGGGACCGCCTGATCGCAGTCCGCGAGGACGGCTCTCCCATCCGCCACGAGTGGTACTCCGACCAATTCCAGCGTCTCCGTCAGGGCGCGGGTCTGCGCCGAATCCACCTCAAGGGTCTGCGCAACACCAGCGTCAGCCTGATGCTTGCGAGCGGTTTGCCGGTGCACGTCGTCGCGGCCTGGCACGGCCATGATCCGGCCGTCTCCCTGTCGATCTACTCCGACGCTCAGCGTGACGATCTGCGCGCGGCCGGCGCCGCGCTCTTCGGCTGACGCTTGGCCCACTGGAAGCCCCTTGGGACACTGCTAGCCCACTGGCCAAGATTTGCGCCAGACCGCTGAAACAAGAAACCCGCTCCGACACTGGTCAGAGCGGGTTTCCTTGCGTCGGGCTGACAGGAGCCGCCGGCGCGACCACCTCGTACCTCGGCGGGCGCTTCGGCTCCCGGCATCTTGTCCCCCGACCATGAAAAAACTCGCTCGGCTTCGCCGGCGAGTTTCTCTTCATGGTCGGGCTGACAGGATTTGAACCTGCGACCACTTGACCCCCAGGCATCGCACGTATGTTCGCCTGTGTTCGTCGGTGTCCCCTATCCCGTTGCACGCCAACAGAATACGCTGTCCACGGATACCGGCGAACATGAGCGAAAATGGGCGGAATTGAGGGCTGGTTTGGGTACGCGTTTGGGTACGGAACCGCCTACGCGATGGCCTTGGTGACCAGCTCCAGGTGGTGCAGCCGACCGCGCATCACATGCCGTTCGACGCCGCCGTCGATCCGCATCCCGGAGGAAACACCGAACGGGTCGCTGTGGTCGATGGGGTACGCGCCCCATCCGAGCCGCACGGTGTCGTCGTGCGGGCTGTCTGGGATGCTCGCCCCAGGTGCGAGGATGACGCGGTAGCGGATGCCCACGATGGCGCCGCTCGCCAACAGGTCGACCGAGTCCACGGCGAACACCTCACCCCGCACGGTGGTGTAGGTGGTGTCCAAGATCGGCGTGCCGTAGTCGTCGTACCCGGTCACCTCGACCACGGTCACCTCGATGCTGTCGTGGTAGATCACAGCGCCCGCTTGCGGTAGCGGTTGAGGACGAACGTCTCCGCGAGGCTGAAACCGTTGAACCCTGCCCGGATCTCCACTGAGCCGACTCGGGTGTGCAGCTGCTCGGGGTTGCCGACCATGCGCGCCGAGCCGGTGGTGATGACCGCGGCCAGTTCCCCGTTGGGTTCGTCGTCGGTGAATCCGCGGCCGCGGGTGTAGGCGCGCACCATTGCGGTGATGACGGGCACGACCTCCCCGGCCAGGGCGACGAGCGTGGTATCGCTGCCCTGCCCGAGGAAGTCGGCCACATCTTGGCCGGTGACTGCCATTGCTAGGCGCTCAGGACGATGACAGCCTCGGGATGCAGCAGACCCAAGTCATATCTAGTAGTAATGCGTACGCCTATCTGATCGAACTCGGCGTACCGCTCGGACAGGATCGTCACGCTCGGAGCCTCGTCGCGTGCAATGGCCACCTGAGAGACGTCGGCGAGGATCGCCTTGCCCACCGGCAACTTATTCGTCGGCCGGACGTTGATACCGAACAACCTGTAGGTCGGGCCGGCGGTGACGTCGGACTCGAGCAGGTACTTGCTGCTGTCGCCGGATTCCTTCAATTTTCTCAAAGCAATAAAATCGGTTCCGTTGATGAACCACTGGTTCGGGGTGACCTCGGCGGCCGATGCCAGCGCGATCGCGTCGAGCAGGCTGTCGGCGTCGGTGACGTCGAGTTCCCCGGTCTGCACGCCGGGCTGATTCACCAGGCCCGTGATGCCGTTGGCCGATTCACCCTCGGCGGTCGTGGCGATCGTGACCGGGGGTGTGGTGCCTCCGATCAGTTCGGATCCGTCAGCGGTGAGTTCGTCAACCGCTGTCGCCGCCAGCGACGAGGCGAACGTGACGGTGTACGGTCCGCCGGCAGATCCCGCCACGGTGACGTTGGTGCCGCCGATCGTTGACAGTGCCCGAAGGGCTGTCTGTACTCCAGCGGCGGCGTTGTCGTGATCCAGCGCCGTGGTCGTGGCGCCGCGGAACGTCAGGGTGAAGGTGCCGTCCGATGGTGCGCCGTTGAGCGTGACGGTCTGGACCTCGTTCGTGGCCTGTCCCTTGCCGACGAGGAGCGCGTCGTCGAGTTTGTCGGACACGACCTTGACGAGTCGGTTTTTCAGCGTGGCGTCGATGCCGATGACAGCCTGGCGGGCCAACTCTCGGCTGTACCGCTCGATGACCTTGATGCTCTTGCGGTCGGTCGGCATCAACACGCACTCGTCGAAATCCGTGCTGTGGTCGCTTGGGATCTCCTCGTTCTCACCGACGAACCCCACGGTGGACGACTTGGTGAGCTTCGGGATGCGGAGAACGCCTGCGGTGTCGAAGATCCGGGGGCCGGAGGACAGCACGACCGAGGCGGCTTCGAGGGGTTGTACGAGCAGCTGGGATACCTGATCGGCGAGCAGCTGCGGATTGGCGGCGGTGGATTCAACCATGGGAAGTCCTGACGATGGAAGGGGATTCGGATTCCTGCGTCGTCAGGACGCTGAAGGGGCCGGCCACCGGGACCGACCCCTTCAGTGTAAGCCACGCCCCCGCTATGGCTGAGACGACACTTTCAGCCCCTCCGGCATGTATCCCTCCGGCACGACGACCGCGAATGTTGGCTGACCATCGAACTGAAAGTGGACGTTGCGACCATCAGCGAGTTTGAGCCACACCTGCCCGTCCTGTTCCTCCGGGTAGTTGTTCAGGAAGTTGAAGACATCGGCAACCGAGTGGTCCTCGGCAAGGTCAAAGACTGAACCGTTGATATGCAATTGCAGCACTTGGCGTTCCCCTCCTACTGTGCTCGTTGCCGCAGGATCGCGGCGAGGTCGACGTTAGTCCGGGAAGGGGTGGCTCCCTGCCCGATTTCGCCGGTTGGCCGACGTGAGGCGAGGTGGGGCTTGCGGGCCAGTAGGTCGTCCACGGCAGCGGATAGCGCGTCAGGGTCGTCGAGGTGGGACTCGTCGAACGCCAGGTCGGTCGGGTCGGCGAGCTTGCCGGTGGCCCGAACCATCTCGGCGTGCAGCCTTTGGGCGTAGGTGTCGCCCTTGGTGGCCCGTTCCCGGTAGCCGGCGGACTCGCGGCGCAACCGTTCGACGTAGGACCGCGGGAAGGTCTCCGAGTCCTCGTCTTGGTCGGATTCGGAATCTGAGCTATCGGGGGTTGCATCTGGGATGTCCCCCTCGGGGATCTCGGTATCTTTCCCGGCGTCGGGAATGTTGTCGGTGGCTTCGGTCATGATGGTGTCCCTTCGTGGTTGTTCATATCGGCGACGGCGTCGGCGAGTTGGTTGGCGAGGTCCAGGGCCTCGGCGGCGTCCATCGTGAATACGAGTCCGCCGGTGCGCAGTCGGATGGGCCACTTCGCCTCCGGGGACACCATGATTTCCGGCTGGAGGTAGCGGGCGCTGAGTCTCATCACGCCACCTCGGGCATCGGTGCGGCGGGACGGGCGGCAGCGATTTCGTCGCGGTCGGCATCGGAGTACCCGAGTCGCTTCAGTGCGAAGTCGGCTGGCAACAAGCCCGCCGCGTAGAGCTTGGTGATCGCGTCTGCCTCCTCGGCCACAGAGCGCGTCGAGGCGTCGGCCCATTCCACCCTGACGTTGACGCTGAGCGGGTCGACCCCGTCGCGGACGGCCACGATCAGCCGTGCCACCTCTGCCCAGCTCTGGCCTAGTTGAGCCATCCGGGCCTCTGCCCTGGCGGTCAGCGCGGCCTCGCTGGCGCGGATGCTGTCGGCCGAGGTGGGGTTGTCGCCGCCGATGCCCAGCATGTGCTCGGGCAGCCCCGACACCGCCGAGATACTGCGCATGATGACGCCGATCGCGTTTTCGTAGCCTGCCAGATCAGCGCCGGGCAGCTGGCCGAACTTCGCATCCGGTGATTCAGCGATCAGTGCGCGGGAACCCTCGGGGATCGGCGAGGCTTCCGTCGTGACTGGTAGGCCCTCGCCGTCGAGGACTGGGTCGCCGTTGTCGTCGAGCACGGGCACCTCGACTAGCTCGACGCCCGTGGCGAATCGCCTTGGGCGAGCGCCCATTTCACTGGCCACCAGCATATCAGTTGTCAACTTCATGACCGCGTCACTGAGGTCGAGGACGTCAGCCATCTCCGAGACACCCTCGTCGAGTAGCCGCGCGGTGTTGGAGAACAGCACCAGCGGCGGGACACCCAACGGATTGGCCAGCCGCTCAACCACACTGAACCCCGCCGTCGTCGCGCCGGTCTGCTCGGCACGGTAGCGCACGATCTCATCAGGGCCGTAGACGATGGCGTGGGTTTGCTTGTCGTCCTCCCACTTTTTGAGCCCGTAGCGAATGCGGCGGGTGCCCGGGGCGACCAGCGCGGTCACCTGGTGGGCCGACTCGATCGACACCGTAGGCCGGCCAAGGCGGTCAGCCCAGACAATCGCGGCGGCGCAGCCGAGGGTCAACGCCTCTCGATGTGCTACCCGTGACGTCTGATCCAAGCAGAGTCTCGTCCACTCGTCCCAGATGTCGACGCCGCTGAAGCCGGTCACTCGGAGTCTTTCGCAGACCGAATCGACCAGCAGCCTAGGGATATTCACCGACACCTTGTGCAGCCGGTTGCCCAGCGCTTCGAGCGCGGCCGGCGCCAGGTAAGCCAACGGACTCTCACCGGCGTAGTGCTTGTCCAGAAGGTGATACCTCGCTGCGGGCGCATCGAGCTTCTGAAGCAGTTCTTGTAGTACATCATTCATGAGGCAAAACTCCAGCTTCTCTTTCGGTTTCGTTGTTGATGCCATGCCACCCGGTCGAACGCGACAATCGCGGCTACCGCGGCGTCGATCTTGCGCGGACTGCCGCGCTTGTCCTTACTGACGAGATCGCCCTGCGGCGTCGCCTTAGCGACGCAGTGAGCCAGATGGGCTGCCAGGCTCGGGTCCCCGTCGTGGGTCACCTGGCGGGTAACCACCGCTTGGTAGAGCCGGTCAGTAGCCGGTGCCATCCGCGCGGCGTGGGCGGTATTCCACTCCAGCACCCGCTTCTCGCCGTGACGCTGCGACCACGCCTCGATCTCCGAGCGCCACCCCCACGGGTCGCACGCCAACTCGGCCACGTCGTAGCGGGAAAACGCCAGATCGACCGCCGTATCGACCTCGTCACGGGGAACGCGCCACCGAGAGTCACCAGGGTTCTCCCAGATGCCCTCCAGCCAGAGGTAGCCATCCATCGTGCACCCCACCAGCGCTGTAGAGTCCCCAGACGCGCTTCCGTCGAAGGCCAGGACACACCGCTCACCCGCCCGCACCCGGCGGTCGGTCTTGCACATCTCCCACGACCCCCACGGCAGCCAGGCATCCACACCCGTCACCCATTGGCCCAACCGCAACTGCCGGAACACCGGCTCGCGGATCGTCTTACGCGCAGCCTCCAGCCCGTCTTCGGATAGGAACGGGTCACGGCATGCCAGGGCGGGATTGCCGACCCGCCACGCCTTGCGGTCATCGGCTGCGCAACCCTCCGGGGCGGCGTACTCCTTGAAGTAGAAACTCCGGTCATCGTCGCGGCGGCCATGTTCAACCAACCTCCACATCACCGAATCTGGCGAGCTGGCCGGCGTCGAGATCGCCAACGTCAGCGACTCCGGGCGCTTACCCGCCACCGACGTCACCGCCTCCCAGACGGCCTCGGTCACCACATGCAGCTCGTCGACCACCAAAAGCGCCGGATCGTGTCCATGCAGCGCACCGGGCTCAGCCGGGAGCGGCAACAGCGTGGCGTCATTCTCGGGCAGGTGCAGCCGGTCAGCGTAGATCTGCACCCGCTCAGCCAGGATCGGGTTGAGCTCAACCATGCGTTTCGCGTAGCGCATGGTGATGTTGGCCTGCCGCTGATCCGACGCCACCACCAACACCTCTGCCGATGGCGGGCCAACGAACATCTCAGCCAGCGCCAACGCCGCAGCCAGCATCGTCTTACCGTTGGCCCTCGGAATCGACACCAAAGCCGTGCGCCGACCCGGCGCGAAGGCACCCCTGATGATGTCCTGCTGAAACGAACGCAGCCGAAACGGCTCCCCGGCACCCTGACCACGCGGAGTGATCAGAAACTCGCTGATGAACCGCTCCCGACGCTTCGCACGACCCGCCGGCCAACCCGAGAAGTCCAGCGGGTCGGCCGTGACCGCACCCTTAGGCCCCGCCTTCATGGCAGGCTCCAGGGGTGGACAAGAACGACAACACGCGCAGAGCCATCGACGTGATGACAGAGTGGGCCACCGGGAACCCCGACGACACCGCGGCGTCCAATCAGCGAGTTCTGGCATACGTCACCGAGGCAGCTGACGAAGGCGGGGCTGACGGAGAGATGAAGCTGCTGTTCGGGCTGTTGAACCTCGCCGGGACACTGCTGGTGAGGCTTGAGGCGGAGACCGGCAAGTCCATGCAGTGGCACCTCCAAGACATCGCATTGAAGCTCGGCAGTAAGTGACGTCATCGCCCATTTCCCGGTGTGTAACTCAAACTTTGACTGGGCGGTCTGAGCAGGGACTTTGACCGGGGTACCCCGCCACCTCTGCCGTGTGAATGTTGTTGTAGCGCTTGGGGTTCCGGTCGGGCTTGACCGCGTGCGACGTTGCAGAGTCGACAGACGACCTGGGCGTCGATGCCGAGGCGGATGCGCTGTCCCTTGGCTTTGCGCTCCCATGCGCTGGGCAGGTGGTCGAGCTGGAGGTCCTCGACGCTGCCGCAGTCTGTGCACCAGCTCTGCATCCGGCGGGCCTTCTTACTCAGCGCATCCCACTTCGAGTCATATCCTCGGCATGATGTGCAGCGGCTGCGGGGGCTCGGCTGACCGCAGTCGAGGCAGGGCTTCGCGGTCACGCGACGTCTCCTCTGCTCATCGCGCGCTCCAGTTCGTCTTCGGTGATCTCGACGACGTAGGGGCTGGCGTGGAAGGCAAGCCACGTGCGGCGGACGGTAAGGATCACTTGATCGGGGTTGCCGGTGTGGATGTGCACGTGGTGTTCGCCGTACTGGCGGTGCAGGGGTGTGCGCTTGTTGAGGTCATCGAGGGCGGCGGTCACGGAGTCGGGGTCTACGTGCACGCCTTGTTGGGCGATGTTGTGCCCGATCTTCCATTCGAGGATCTCGTTGAGAAGGTGGCGTTCGGCGTCGGTGAGTGGGCGGCCGACTGGTGCGCTGTCGTCGTTGGTCACTGCTCGTCCTCTGTGATGTCGGTGCGACCCCACGCCACCCATTTGCCTTCGAGCGGGATGTACCGGTACTCGACGCGGTCGTGGATGAACGAGTCGCGGCGGTTGGCCTCGTTGAGGATCTGGAGGACTGCGCCAGGGTCGGGGGCTTTCTTGACCCCCGCCGCCCGTAGTTCCTTGCGTGCGGCCTTGAGGTGGTCGAGGTCGTCGCGGTCGAAGGCAACGATCATCGGCTTGTCTTCGTCGGGGCCTGCGATGGTGACGTAGGCGAGGCCCTCGTGCGGGGTGACTTGGTAGGCGTAGACGCTGCCGTCCACGGGCTCGATGGTGTTTTCGGTGGTCATTGGTTGTTCGCCTTTCGGTGGGTGTTGAACCACGGACAGGTGTCGTCGTGGCGGATTTGCAGGTAGTAGAAGCCGGTCACGGGTTCTGTCACCTCGGCCTCGCTGTCGCAGTCGGGGCAGTGCGCGTTGTCGGCGACCTCCCGAACGTCCTTCGGCAGTCGGCGGCGTTGGCCTCGGTTCATTGGCCGCCCTGCCCATCGGTGTCCGTTGTGTCCGTTGTGTCCGTTTGGGTGAGTTCGCCCTGGTCTGACTGACCTGTGGGTTCGTCCGAAACGGACACAACGGACACTGCGGACACGGGTGCGTAGATACCTCGTGTGCGTTTGTCGATGCGCCCGGCGTCGTGGAGTCGCCGCAGGTACCGGCCCGCCGTGTCGTTGTCGATGCCGAGGTGTCCCGCTAGGTCGGCCTGTCGTGTGCCGAGCGGTCGGCCGCTGACGAATGTCAAGGCGTCGAGACTGCGGTCCCCGAGGCTGTCGGTGTCTTTCCGCTTGCCCACTGTCGCGGCGGCGTCCATGAGATCCATGCCGTCGATCGACCACCGGCCGCCTTCGGTGGTGAAGGCGTACTCGTTCTCGTGGACGTCGCGGCCGGTGACTGCCAGGACGGCGTTCTGGGCGTGGCGTTTACGGGACAGCACCAGCACGAAGTCGGCAGACCCGGCGATGCCTTGGGTGCCTGATACCGCGTCGATGAAGTCGGCGGATTCGGCCTTGCGGGTGTGGTGCACCAGCAGTAGGCAGCCGCCGGGTACGTCGTCGATGCGTTGCTTTAGTGCCCCACCGATGCGATAGTCGGCGGCGTAGGAGTCCTCGTGGGATGCCTTGGGCGGCTTGACTTTTCCTAGGGTGTCGACGATGACCAGCGGGGCGTGGTCGCGGTGGCGGCGTAGGAACTCGTCGATGATGACCAGTGCCTCGTTCGAGGATGCGCGCGTGACTACCTCCAGCCCGTCCGGTAGCGGCTGGTCCTCCATGAGGGTGCGGAAGCGGTGCTGCAGACGGCGGTGCCCGTCCTCTAACGCCAAGTACAGCACGGGTCGCTTCTTCACGGGGATCTTGGCGAGTGCGCAGCCGCCGGCTGCGCATCCCAGTGCGACCCCGGCCACCATCCACGACTTGCCTGCCTTCGGAGGTGCCACCAATAGCCCCATGCCCTCGGGTAGGACGCCTTCGACGATCCATTCCAGCGGCGGGAACACCTGGGAGTCGAGCCAGGCGGCGGTGACCGAACGCTCGTCATACAGGGCTGCGACCTCGCGGGCCGCCTCCATCTGCCGCCAGGTGTCATCGTCGTCGGTCACGCCGCGATCTCCCAACGCTCGGCGAGCATCCGCACGAGCCGCTGATCGTCGCCTCCCCGGCGCCACATCGCGCGCATCTCGGGGATGCGCGGGGCTGCGGTCAGGCCGAGGAATCCCAGGTGGGCGATTGCGTCGCGGTATCCGTCGACCAGGCGTTCGGAGGGCTCGGGGTCGTTGTAGCGCTGCCAGGGGTCGCGATGACCGGAAGTGAGCGGTTCCATGCGCCAGCTCGCCGCGCGACGTCGGCGGAGCTGTCGGGAGGTCGGGTTATGCTCGTCGTAGTCCGCACCCATGGACTTGAGAGCCGCTTCGGTGTAGCCGCCGGGGCGGCCTTCTCGTCTGTAGGTCATGCTGTCGCCGCCTCGCTCAGCCGATCTACGTATGCCGCAAGGGATTCCGAGGTGATGAACCCGCGGCGGCCGATGTTGACCTTGACGATCTCGCCGCGCTTGATCAGGTCGTAGATGGTGGTGTGGCCGATGCCGCCGAGCACTTCGCGCGCTTCGGGTATTGGCACCAGCCGCCTGACTGTGCTGTCCATGTTGACCTCCGCACTAGTTCTGACGTTTCCGCTGGTGTTTCAGCGGCTATTGACAGAATGCAGAGTTAAGCGCAGAGTAACAACATTGCACTACCGAACCGCGATGGGAGGTTTCGCAGAATGCCGCAGCTCCACCGAATCGGCGATGGCCCTTCCAGAAGCTATGAGTTGGCCGATGGCCGTATGCGGTTTGTGATCTCGAATGACTTCCTGGCCTGCGGAATTCACGGCGAGCCGATGTTCGCCACCGACGGCGAGAAGCCAGGACGTATCGCTGGGCAGCTGCCCGACTCAGATGGGTCTCCGATAGCCGAGGGCGAGTGGAGTCCGTCAATCAGATTTCTGCCGGCCTGGGTCGAGTTCGACCTGTTCGGCCACAACGAACCGGATACGCATTTCAGGGTTGAGCTACGCGATGCAGTTCCGAGGCTGGTCGAGCTCAGCTTTCGTGCTGGTCCAGACCAGGGCGAAATTCGACAGAAACATCTGCGCGCAACCGAGCTGGCAAGCCTCGTCAACAGCATCTACAGGCACTGGATCTTTGAGGTCCGCGACGTATGGCGCGATGGACCAGACGGCATCGCCATACCTGCGATCGGCGAAGAACAGCACCGCGTGCTTCGCAACCTCATAGACGACATGCGTACGGGCCGGCGCTATGTGGATGCTCAATTACTGCGGGAAGTCGCGGACGTCTATCGCGCGAACTTCAATCACGCCCCAGCCGAGGCGGTTGCGCGTGCGTTCGGGGTGAAGCCGCGAATGGCCCACGAGTACATCAAGCGCGCCCGCGACCGTGGATTCCTACCGCCGACGACCCAAGGAAAGAAGAAGGCATGAGCAAGCGCGCCAATGGTGAGGGCAACGTGCGTCAGCGGCCGAGTGGACGCTGGGAAGGGCGGGTGTCGTACATCGACCCGGTGACCGAGAAGCGTACGTCGGCGTCGGTGTACGGGGCGACGGCTGCAGAGTGCCGCAAGGAATTGAAGAAAGTTCGTCGCCGCATCGAGGACGGCAAGCCCGCCAAGGACGCGCCCGACACGGTGGCGTCATGGCTGGAGCGGTGGCGTGAATCGTCGCTCGCAGCGTCAGACCGCAAAGCCACGACCAAGAGCCTGTACGGCTCGCTGTCGCGCAAGCACCTTGAGGCAACGGCTATCGGGGCGAAGCGGCTGGACCGGTTGAAGCCATCCGACGTCGAGGCGTTGATTGTCGAACTGCGCGGAAAGAAGCTGGCTGACTCGACCGTGCGCGGGGTCTATACGGTGCTGCGCCAGGCGCTCGACGTCGCGGTGCGGGACGGCCTGCTGGCGTCGAATCCGGTGGCCAAGGTGAAGCGCCCCGGCGTCGCGCGCACCGAGGCGAAGTACCTCGCCGCTGCCGACGTGGCACGGTTGCTCGACGCGGCGAAAGGTCTGCGCTACTACGTGGCCGTGATGCTTATGGCGGCAACCGGTCTGCGCCGAGGGGAGATCGCCGGTCTGTTGTGGTCGGACGTGGATCTCGACAAGGGCGAATTGACGGTGCGTCACACGCTGTCACGGGTGGATGGTGAGTTGGTACTGACCGAACCCAAGACTGACCGCTCGCGGCGGCGGGTGCCGCTGCACGCCGGGGTGGTGACCGCGCTCAAGGGCTGGCGGACACAGCAGCTCGAGGAACGGCTCGCGGCTGGCGACCAGTGGACCGATACCGGGGTGGTGTTCGCCACCGAACTTGGGACGATGCTGGAGCCGAGGAACGTGCTGCGCACCGTAGAACTGGCGGCGAAGAAGGCCAAGATCGAAGCCGTCGGCGCGCACACCATGCGACACAGCGCCGCGGTGGCCTGGCTGGAGTCGGGCGTACATATCAAGGCGGCTGCGGACCTACTCGGACATTCATCCATCAGCATCACCGGCGACCTGTACGGGCACACAAGCGACGACACGGCGCGGGCTGCGGTCGACGGCCTGGGCGCGGCTCTCGGACTCTAGGAGTAGGACTGATGAACTCATCCGACGATGCGCAACTCTGGCAGCTTCGCCGCGAGTTGGCCGACAAACTCGGCCAGTACCCGGTAGAGACGTGGCCGTCACCGCTGCTGGCGGCGGTCGTCGGCGTCCTCGACGTCTATAGCCTCTCTCAAGAGCCCAGCGTCCCGCCACCCGCCGACCCCGCCAAGCGGGTCAAGCTTCAGATCGTTTGAGCTGGTTTGGGTACACAGTTTGGGTACGGGCATGAAAAAGGCCCTTCCCGAAGTTCGGAAAGGGCCTCTGACCTGTGTCGGGCTGACAGGATTTGAACCTGCGACCACTTGACCCCCAGTCAAGTGCGCTACCAAGCTGCGCCACAGCCCGTGGTGCCGCCGGGATCGCCGGCGGGCGGTCGAAAGCCTACCTCAGGCCCTGACCCAGATCCCAACCGCCAGGCTGGTGTCGTGGCCCGCGCCTACCCTCGGGTTGATGAGCGACGACACTCCCCTGTGGCTGTTCGCCGACCAGCTCGGTCCGGCGGTCCACGGCGGCGAGCACGCCCACCGCGAGGTGCTGCTCGTCGAGGCCGCCTCCGCACTCACCAAGCGCCGCTACCACCGCCAGAAACTGCACCTTCGTCCTGTCGGCCCTGCGGCACGCTGACCAGGACCTGGGTGACCGTGCAACCCTCATCCAGGCCGATACCTACACCGACGCACTCAAACGGTTCAACCGACCGGTCCTCGTCCACGAACCCACCTCCCACGCCGCCGAGAAGTTCGTCCACCGGCTCCGCACGAACGGCCTCGTCGCCGACGTTCTGCCCACCCCGACATTCGCTCTCCCCCGCAAGGACTTTCGGGACTGGGCCGGTGACCGCTCGCGGTTCCGGATGGAGGACTTCTACCGAGACCAGCGGCGCCGATTCGATGTCTTGATGGAGGGCAAGGACCCCGTGGGCAACCGGTGGAACTACGACGAGGACAACCGCGAACCCCCACCGAAGAAACAGAAGACGCTCGACGTCCCCGCCCCGTACAAACCCCGCGAGGACGACATCGACGAGCAGGTCCGCAGTGATCTCGACCGGATGGACCTCGATACCGTGGGCGTCGACGGGCCCCGCCTGTTCGCCGTCACCCCCGCGGAGGCCAAGCGCGCGCTGACCCGCTTCATCGAGCACCGCCTGTCGGCATTCGGCCGCTACGAGGACGCCATCATGGGCGACGACTGGGCGATGTCGCACTCCCTGCTGTCGGTCCCGCTCAACCTCGGGGGTGCTGCATCCCCTCGACGCGGTCGAGGCGGCCGAACGCGCCTACCGGGAGAATCGGGCACCGCTGGCCGCTGTCGAAGGCTTCATCCGGCAGATCCTCGGCTGGCGCGAATACATGTGGCACCTGTACTGGCATTTCGGCCCGGAATACCCTGCCAACAACCAACTCTCGGCCCGCACGACGCTGCCGTCCTGGTGGGCCGACCTGGATGCCGACGCAGTGACCGCGCGGTGCCTGCGTGACGCCCTCGAAGGTGTCCGGGACCGCGGCTGGACCCACCACATCCAGCGGCTGATGGTGCTCGGCAGTCACGCGCTGCAGCGGGGTTACCGTCCCGACCAGCTCACCGAATGGTTCGCCACCGCCTATGTCGACGGGTTCCGGTGGGTGATGCCCACCAACGTCATCGGGATGAGTCAGCATGCCGACGGCGGCCTGCTGGCCACCAAGCCGTACACCTCCGCTGGCGCGTACATCAACAAGATGAGCGACCACTGCGGCGACTGTGACTTCGACCCCAAGAAACGCCTCGGCGAGGATGCGTGCCCCTTCACCGCTGGTTACTGGGCGTTCACCCACCGCCACCGCAACCTGCTGGCCCGCAACCACCGCACCCGCCGGGCCGTCTCGTCCATGGACCGACTCGGTGATCTCGAGGCCGTCATCGAGCAGGAATCAGCGCGTGATCGATTCTGAGTCGCTCTCCCCCGCGGCGACCTCGCCGGTCTCGGGAACGAACCGCGGTGCCCGAGACACCCGCCAGGCGTAGACGACCAGCGACACCCACACGACCACGATCACCGAGTAGATCACCGTCGACCACGGCCAGTGGATGTCGAAGAAGTGCACCAGCTTCTGGCTGTTGGTCAACACGATGACTCCACCCACGGCGCTGCCCAACAGCGCTGGGCTCACGCGGCTGACCAACCAGGCCGCGAACGGGGCGGCGATCACCCCGCCGACCATCAGGCCCACCACCACCGGCCAGTTCTGCAGGAACTCCTGCCGCAGCCCGATCAGGAACCCCAGCGAGGCCGCCACCGACACCAGGAACTCCGACGCGCTCACCGAGCCGATCACGGTCCTCGGGGCGGTCTTGCCCTGCGACAGCAACGTGCTCGTCGTCACCGGGCCCCAGCCGCCGCCACCGGAGGCGTCGATGAATCCGCCGAACAGGCCCAGCGGCGCCAGGAACTTCGTGCTGTGGCTGGTGCCCCGAGTCCCGAACGTCAGCGGGGTGCGCAGGGAGAAGCGCAACAGCACGTAGGTGCCGATCGCCACCAGGATCGCGGCCATCAGAGGGGCGGCATGCTCGGTCGCCAGCGACGACAGCACCGTCGCACCGACGAACGCGCCCACCGCTCCCGGTGCACCGAGTTTGGCGACCAGAACCCAGTCGATGTTCTTGAACTTCCAGTGCGACAACCCGGATGCGAACGTCGTGCCGACCTCGGCGAGGTGCACGGCGGCGCTGGCCTGCGCGGCGCCCACGCCCGAGAGCACCAACAACGTCGTGGCGGTGACACCGAACGCCATACCGAGTGCGCCGTCGACGAGCTGAGCTCCAGCGCCGACCAGCGTGAAGATGAGAAGCGAACGCATGGCTGCCTTCGAAGAAGGTGATCACCGCATGGTGACCGCAACGGACGGATGGGTGCGCGTCAGGGACGCGGACAACACCATTCGTCGAACGCCATCAACCTGCGGGACGGCCAGAACGGCTCGAGCGCGGACACGTCGGATGGTGACGGCGCGATCAGCACCCGTTCAGCCATCGACATTCCTCACTTGTGAGCTCACCAGACTTCGGACACATTACACGGTCAACAACCGGAACAGCCCAATCAATCCCACCACCACGATCACGACCCGCAGCACGGTCGGCGAGAGTCGCCGGCCGTAGTGGGCGCCGAGGAAACCGCCGACCAGGGACCCCACGGCGATCAGACCGGCCGCGGCCCAGCTGATCCGGTCGAACGCCACGACGGTGTAGGCCACCGCAGCCACGATGTTGACCAACAGTGACAGCAGGTTCTTGGCGGCGTTCATCCGCTGCATGTCCTCGGGCAGCAACGCTCCCATCGCGGCGATCAGCATGATGCCCTGGGCTGCGGTGAAGTAACCGCCGTACACACCGACGGCGAACGTCGCCGCCACCAGCGCGGTCATCCGCCCCACCGACACATGATCGACCGACCGTCCGGCGGCCTCGGCGCGCCTGCGCGCCCAGGCCTGGATCCGCGGGCCGACCACCACCAGCGCCAGCGCGGCGATCAACAGCACCGGGACGACCTGGATGAAGACCTTCTCCGGCAGGTGCAGCAGCAGCCACGCGCCAAACCCAGCCCCGACGATCGATGCCGGGATCTGCCAGACCAGCCGGCCGCGCTGTCCGCGCAACTCGCGGCGGTACCCCCACGTCCCGGACACCCCGCCGGCGACCAGGCCGACAGCGTTGGACATAGTGGCCGTCACCGGCGGATAGCCCAGCGCCACCAGCGTGGGGAAGGTGATCAGCGTGCCGGATCCGACGACGGCGTTGATCGCGCCGGCTCCCACGCCCGCCAGTGCGATCAGGATCATGTCGATGACGGGCACCCGGACAACCTACCGAGCGATCACGGCGTGCTCGGCGTCGCGGTACGCGACTGCGCACGCCGAAGTCAGCGGGTCCGGGTGCGGGCGCCTCTCTTCTCCCGGACCCTGACGTTGATCCGGATCGGGCTGCCCTCGAAACCGAACGTCTCCCGCAGCTTGCGTTCCAGGAAGCGCCGGTAACCCGCCTCGAGGAACCCGGTGGTGAACAACACGAACGTCGGCGGCCGCGCGGTGGCCTGGGTGGCGAACAGGATCCGTGGCTGCTTGCCGCCGCGCACCGGCGGCGGGGTGGCGGCGACGATCTCCTTGAAGAACGTGTTGAGAGGTCCGGTGGAGATGCGCGAATCCCACGAGGCCAGCGCGGTCTCCAGCGCCGGCACCAGTTTCTGCACCGCCCGGCCGGTCTTGGCCGAGATGTTCACCCGGGGCGCCCACTGCAGCTGCGCCAACTGCAGGTCGATCTCGCGGTCCAACAGGAACCGGCGGTCCTCGTCGACCAGGTCCCATTTGTTGAACGCCAGCACCAACGCCCGGCCGGCCTCGGTGACCATGGTCAGCACCCGCTGGTCCTGCTCGGTCAGCGGCTGTGAGGCGTCGATCAGCACGATCACCACCTCGGCGGAGTCGATCGCGCCGTGGGTCCGCACCGAGGCGTAGAACTCATGGCCGCTGGCCTGGCCGACCTTGCGGCGCAATCCCGCGGTGTCGACGAAACGCCACAGCTTGCCGTCCATCTCGATCAACGAGTCGACCGGGTCCACCGTGGTGCCCGCGACGTCGTGCACCACCGACCGCTCGTCGCCGGACAGCCGGTTGAGCAGCGAGGACTTGCCGACGTTCGGTTTGCCGACCAAAGCCACCCGCCGGGGGCCGCCGCCACCGCCGCCGACCTCGGAGACGGTGGGCAACGCCGCGACGACGACGTCCAACAGGTCGGCGACCCCCCGGCCGTGCATCGCGCTGACCGAGTGCGGCTCCCCCAGCCCCAACGACCACAGCGCGGCCGCATCGGCTTCGCCGCGGTCGGTGTCGACCTTGTTGGCGGCCAAGAAGACCGGCTTGCCGGAACGCTGCAGCAACTTGGCGGCGGCTTCGTCGGCCGCGGTGGCCCCGACGATGGAATCGACGACCAGGATGATCGCGTCGGCGGTGCGCATCGCCACCGAGGCTTGATCGGCGACCAGCTGCTGCAGACCCTTCGCGTCGGGCTCCCAGCCGCCGGTGTCCTGAACCACGAATCGCTGCCCGGACCACAGGGCGTCGTAAGACACCCGGTCGCGGGTCACGCCGGGAACGTCCTGCACCACTGCTTCGCGACGCCCCAGGATCCGGTTGACCAGCGTGGACTTGCCCACGTTGGGCCGGCCGACGACGGCCACCACCGGCGGCGGTGCGGCCGCCTCCTCGATAGCCTCGGCGACCTCCTCGGCGCCCAGCTCCCAGTCGCTTTCGTCTGCCCAGGTGTCGTCGGATCCGTCGCTCACTTGTGCCATCTTCTCTTCGCGCAGGCGCTCATCGCGCAACCCCGGCTTTCTCGTGGATGAGCTCTGTCAGATGAGCGATCACCTCGGCTTGATTCATGTCGCTGGTGTCGACGACGAGCGCATCCTCAGCCGCCCGCAGCGGCGACACCGCGCGCGAGCTGTCCAGGTGGTCGCGCCGCTTGACGTCGGCGAGCACCCGCTCGTAGTCGTCGGGCAACCCGGCGGCGGCGTTCTGGTCGTTGCGGCGCCGGGCCCGTTCCTCCGGTGAGGCGGTCAGGAAGATCTTCACGTCGGCATCGGGGAGTACGACGGTGCCAATGTCGCGTCCCTCGACCACCACGTTGTCAGGCCCCTGCGCCAGCGTGCGCTGCAGTGCGACCAACCGGGTGCGCACCGCGGGCACCGCCGAGATCGCCGACACCGCCTTGGTCACGGCGTCACCGCGGATCTCTGCCGAGACGTCCTCGCCCGCCAGATACGAGCGGTCCTGGCCCGGGTCGTGGCCGACCGCCAACTCGATGCCGTCGGCGGCCTCCGCGATCGCCGCTGCGTCTCCGAGGTCGATGCCGCTACGCAGCACGGCGAGCGTGACGATCCGGTACATGGCGCCGGTGTCCAGATACCTGGCGTGCAGTGACTGCGCCAAACCTCTTGCCACCGAGGACTTTCCGGTTCCGGCCGGTCCGTCGATCGCTATCACCAGTGCACGGCTCACAGGCCCACCGCCTTGTACAGTTCGCCGATCTCCTTCTGCGTCAACACCCGGATGCTGCCCGGACGCTGGTCCCCGAGTGTCACCGGGCCGATGTCGGTGCGGACCAGTTCCAGCACCGGGTAACCCACTTTGGCCAGCAGTCGGCGCACGATGCGCTTGCGGCCCTCGTGCAACGTCACCCGCACCAGCGACTTGCCCGGTACCGCGTCGACCACCGCAAAGTCGTCGACCCGCACCGGCCCGTCGTCCAGCTCGATCCCGTCGCGCAGCTTGCGGCCCAGCCCGCGCGTCACCATGCCGGTGACGGTCGCGAGGTACGTCTTGGGCACCTCGTACGACGGGTGCATCAGCCGGTGCGCGAGCTCCCCTTCGTTGGTCAGCAACAGCAGCCCTTCGGTGTCGGCGTCCAAGCGGCCGACGTGGAACAGCTTCTTGTTGCCCCGGACCCGGTGTTCCACCAAATCGCCGACGCAGGGGCGCCCACGGTCATCGGACATCGTGGAGTGCATGCCCACCGGCTTGTTGATGGCCAGGTGCACCAGCGTGTCGTCGAGGGTGATCCGGACGCCGTCGACCCGGATCACCGACACACTCGGATCAACCCGGGTGCCCATCTCGGTGACCACCACGTCGTCCACCTCGACCCGACCGTCCCGGATCATCCGTTCGGCGACCCGGCGGGAGGCAATTCCGGCCTGGGACAACACTTTCTGGAGACGCACACCGTCGTCGTCGGTCATCATCACTCCCGGTCCACGTCGAAGGAAACCGCCGCCCCGGGGGTGGGAGCGCCGTTGAGCTTCATGAAACGTGGTTCGTCACTGAGGTTTTCGCTGAGGTCGTCGATCACGTCGACGTCTGGCAGCAGCGGTGCGATATCGGGAAGGTCGGCCAGCGAAGTGAGCCCGAGCCGTTCCAGGAACAGTTCTGTCGTTGCGAAGGTGACGGCACCGGAATCGGTGTCGGTGCCGGCCTCGGTGATCAGCCCACGGGCCAGCAGCGTGCGCATCACCGCATCGACGTTGACCCCCCGTACCGCGCTCACCCGGGCCCGGGTCACCGGTTGCCGGTAGGCGACCACGGCCAACGTCTCCAGCGCCGCGCGGGTCAGCTTCGAGCGGGTGCCGTCGAGCAGCAGCCGCTCGACGTACGGCGCGAACTTCGCGCGGGTGTACATCCGCCATCCCCCGCCGGCTTCGCGCAGTTCGATGCCGCTGTCACGGGCGGTGAGCTCGGCGGCCATCGAGTGCAGCGTGTCGGCGACCCGGGAGGCGGGCTGATCGGTGGCGGTGGCCAGCGCGTCGACGGCGACCGGGGTGTCGACGACGAGCAGCAGCGCCTCGAGCACCGAACCGAGTTCGGTGTCGTCCAGTTCGGAGTCGTTGAGTTCGGAGTCGTTGAGTTCGGAGTCGTTGAGTTCGGTGTCGTTCGGTTCGGCGTCGTCGTGTTCGGTGTCAAGCGTGTGCTCGGCCGTAGGATCTGAGGTTTCGTTAGCCATCTGTCTTGTCTATTCCGCGTCCGCGGTCGCCAGTTGTGGGCTGCTCGGTTGCTCGCCTGTCCACGAAATCTGGAGCACACCAAGCGGTTCTGACTGGTCGAATGCTACCGCCCTGGCTCGGTACAGTTCGAGCAGCGCCAGGAACCGGCCGACGATCTCCATCGGCATCTCGCAGTCAGCTACCAGGTCGGAGAACGACGCCCACTCGCCGACGCCCCGCCTCTGCAGCAGCGACATCAGGTTGGCTGCCTGCTCGGGCACCGAAACCGATACCTGATGCAGGTGGTCGGTGCCCACGGTCGGCACCGGCCGCGGAGTGAACGCCGCGGCTGCGATCTGCGCGAACCGGTCGGCGTCGACCCCGAGCATCACCTCGGGCAGCAGGTCTTCGTACCGCTCCTCCAATGCCACTGCCCGCGGATAACTGCGCAGTGCGGCGGCCTCCAACTCGGCGAACATCACCGCGACGTGCTTGAACGCCCGGTACTGCAGCAACCTGGCGAACAACAGGTCACGCACCTCGAGCAGCGCCAGGTCCTCTTCGTCGTGGACTTCGCCGGCCGGCAGCAACCGCGCCGCCTTGAGATCCAACAGGGTGGCCGCGACCACCAGGAACGACGTCGTCTCGTCGAGCCCGAGCGTCGGGCCGATCGCCTTGGTGTAGGCGATGAACTCATCGGTGACCTGGTGCAGCGCCACTTCGGTGACATCGAGCCGGTGGCCGAAGATCAGCTGCAGCAGCAAGTCGAACGGACCCTCGAAGTTGCTCAGCCGGACCTGGAAGCCGGTCGGGGCGGACCCTGGATCCTCGGTCTGTTCGGTGGACAGCGTCTCGCTCACCCGCCGAACCGGTCGATGACCTCACGCGCCAGCGCTCGATACGCTTCGGCACCAGCCGATTTCGGCGCCCAGGTGGTGATGGGTTCGCCGGCGACGCTGGTCTCCGGGAAGCGCACGGTGCGGGTGATGACCGTGTCGAAGACCAGATCACCGAACCGCTCCACCACCCGGGCCATCACCTCGCGGGAGTTCACGGTGCGGGGGTCGTAGCGGGTGATCAGGATCCCGCTGATCGACAGCTTCGGGTTGAGCCGGTCGTGCACCTTTTCCACGGTGTCGGTCAGCAGGGCCAGACCGCGCAGCGAGAAATACTCACACTCGGTGGGGATGATCACCCCGTCGCTGCAGGCCAGGCCGTTGACGGTGAGCAGCCCCAGCGACGGCTGACAGTCGATCAGCACGTAGTCGTAGCGGTCCAGCACCGGATACAACGCGCGAGCCAGCGACTGCTCGCGGCCCACCTCGTTGACCAGCTGGATCTCGGCCGCTGACAGGTCGATGTTGCTGGGTACCAGGTCCAGCCCGGGAACCCGGGTGCTCAGCAGCACCTGGTCGATCGACACCCGCGGCTCCACCAGCAGGTTGTGCACGGTGTTGTCGAGCTCGTAGTGCGGCACCCCGAGCCCTGCCGACAGAGCGCCCTGCGGGTCGAGATCGACCAGCAGCACCCGCCGGCCGTACTCGGCGAGGGCGGCGCCCAGGTTGATCGTGGAGGTGGTCTTGCCGACACCACCCTTCTGGTTGCACATCGCCACGACCTTGGCCGGTCCGTGGGTGCTGCGCGGTGTGGGCTCCGGCGTCGGCCGCGGCAACCGGCCGGTCAGGCCCGGTGTCGGCTCGGCGGCCGCGCCGTCCGCGTCGTCGGTCATACCGGACCTTGGCTGGTCAGGCAACGCAGCGGCTTGGCGGACATCCGGGCAAGTTTAACGGTGAGCTTCCTGCAGATGAGGCAGACCCGCAGGCAATCTGCAGGCTTACCGTGCCCAGTGTGCAGCCAGATCGGAAAATCGGCGGAAAAGTCGTCCTGAATACCCACTCGGCGACGGCGCGACGGCTGCCTAGGCTGATGTCATGAGCCTCACCCGACGGTTGCCTTTCCTGCGGTGGTCGACGTGGCGCCTCGCGCTGGGGATGCCGTCGTTCCTGCGCACAGGCCAGATCGGCGATGGCCGAGAGGCCGCCTGCGCCGACTACGTGCAGACCCACGCCGGTCGCGGCGACGTCGACGACGTCCTGGCCACGATCGACCGGTTCGCCTACGAGAAGGCGATGCTGGTCAACATCGGCGACGAGAAGGGTCGGCTGCTCGACGCCGCCGTGCGCCGCGCTTCGGCGAGCCTGGTGCTCGAACTCGGCACCTACTGCGGCTACAGCGCACTGCGCATCGCCCGGGCCGCACCGTCGGCGCGGATCTGTTCGGTCGAGTTCTCTGCCGCCAACGCCGAAGTGGCACGGCGCATCTGGTCGCACGCGGGTGTCGCCGATCGGGTCAGCTGCGTGGTCGGCACGCTCGGGGACGGTGGCCGCACTCTCGACAGTCTGGCCTCCGATCACGGGTTCACACCGGGCGGTCTGGATCTGCTGTTCATCGATCACGACAAACGTGCCTACCTGTCGGACCTGCGCAGCGTGCTCGATCGCGGATGGCTGCACCGGGGATCGATCGTGGTCGCCGACAACGTCGGGCTACCCGGTGCGCCCAAGTACCGTTCCTACATGCGCGAACACCAGGGCACGCTGTGGAACACCGTCGAGCACAAGACCCACCTCGAATACCAGTCCCTGATGCCCGACCTGGTGCTCGAGNCGGAGTATCTGGGCTGAGCGCAGCGGTCAGCGCGCTCGCGGATGCGCTCCGGCCCACACTTCGCGCAGCGCGTTCACGGTGACCATGGTGTAGATCTGCGTGGTGGTCACCGATGCGTGCCCGAGCAGTTCCTGCACGACGCGGACGTCGGCACCGCCGTCGAGCAGATGGGTGGCGAAGGAGTGCCGCAGCACGTGCGGGGACACCGTCGCGGTGATGCCCGCGCGTTCGGCGGAGTCCTGAAGCACCTGCCAGGCGCTCTGGCGTGACAGCCGCCCGCCCCTCGCGTTGAGGAAGATGCCTGCGGTGCCTCTGCCGCGGCTGGCGAGGTCGGGACGCCCGCGCACCAGGTAGGCGTCCAGCGCGGCGACGGCCGGGCGGCCGATCGGGATCAGGCGCTGTTTGCCCCCTTTGCCGCGAAGCAGCACCGAGCGGGCGTGGGTGTCGACGTCGTCGAGGTCGAGGCCCACTGCCTCCGAGATCCTCGCGCCGGTCGAGTACAGCAGTTCCAGCAGCGCACGGTTGCGCAGCGTCAGTGGGCCGTCGGTTTCGCTGTCGCCGCCGGCGCCGTCGAGCAACGCCAGCACCTCGTCGATGCTCAGGCTCTTGGGCAGCCGGCGGCTGGGCGTCGGTGGTTTCACCTCACGCGCCACATCGAGCGCGGCGATCCCCTCGGCGGCGGCGAACCGGTGCAGGCCGCGCACCGCGATCAGCGCTCTGGCGGCCGAGACCGCCGACAACGGCACCACGCCGTTGTCCGGGTCGCCGCGGCGCAGCGCCACCAGGAACTCGCTGACGTCGGCCTCCGCCACGCTCGCCAGATCGTCGATCCCCCGGGAGTTGAGGTGCTCGGCGTACCGCCGCAGATCTCGGCGATAGGAACTCAGCGTGTTCGCCGCCACCCCACGCTCGATCGCCAGGTGGTCGAGGTATCCCCGGAACTGTTCGTCGAGGGCGGCGCCGAAGGACAGCGAGTGGGTCACCCGTGCCCCTTCCGGCGGGCGAAGGCGGTGGGACGGTCGATCCAGGGGGCGTCGACAGCGCGAAGGCTGTCGACGCCCGGCATCGCGTGGGCGGCCAGGATCCCGGCGACCGATATCGAGTTCACGATCTCACCGGAGTAGACCTTGGCCACGGCGTCGTCGAGTACGAAGCGCTGCACCGTCAGGTCGGCTTCTTCGTCGTGCACCTGCGAGCGGTCCACGTCGCTGAGCCCGGTGGCCAGGAACACCCGGACGCTCTCGTCGCTGAAGCCCGGTGCGGAATCCAGGTCGACCAGCGTGTGCCACGTCCGGGCGGCCAGGCCCGCTTCCTCCGCCAGTTCGCGTGCCGCCGACACATGCGGGGGTTCGCCGCCCAGGTCGAGCAGTCCGGCGGGCAGTTCCCACAACCTCCTGCCGAACGCGTGCCGGTACTGGTAGACCAGCACGATCCGGCCCTCGTCGTCGATCGCGACGACGGCCACCGCCCCGAAGTGCTCGACGATCTCCCGGCGAGCGGTGTTGCCGCCCGGCATCCGGACCTGGTCGGCACGCAGCGCGAAGATGTTTCCGACGTAGAGGGTTTCCGACGCCGCGACGGAGAACTCGTGACTGCCGCTGTTGACGCCGCAGTCGTCGTCAGCCACGGGCCGGGACGTCTTCGAGGGCGTGCTCGGCGCCGTTGGCCGGGACGTCCGCGCTGTCTGGAATCGCCGGCATTTCCACGGGCAACCGCTCCTCGTTCTTGTACGCCAGCGAGGCGCCGATGAACGCGGCGAACAGCGGGTGCGGCCGGGTGGGACGGCTCTTGAGCTCCGGGTGCGCCTGGGTGCCCACGATGAACGGATGCACTTCGGGCGGGTATTCGACGAACTCGACGAGGTGGCCGTCGGGTGAGGTTCCCGAGAACCGCAATCCGCTCTGGGCGATGCGCTCGCGGTAGGTGTTGTTGACCTCGTAGCGGTGGCGGTGCCGCTCGGACACCTCGGTCGCCTCGTATGCGCGCGCCACGATGGAATCCGGCTCGAGGTGAGCCGGATAGGCGCCGAGCCGCATGGTGCCTCCGAGATCGGCTTCGCCGGCGACGACCTCGCGCTGGTCGGCCATCGTGGAGATCACCGGGTCGGGCGTCGCGGGCTCGAACTCGGCGGAATTGGCCTCGGTGATCCCGATCGACCGTGCCGCCTCGATCACGATGCACTGCAGGCCCAGGCACAGACCGAGGACCGGCAGGCCACGCTTGCGCGCATAGCGGATGGCGCCGATCTTGCCTTCGATGCCTCGGATCCCGAAGCCGCCCGGGATCAGCACACCGTCGACGTCGGCCAGCGCGGCTGCCGCCTCGCCGTCGATCTCACAGTCGTCGGAGGCCACCCACCGCATCTCCACCTTGGCGTGGTGGGCGAAACCGCCGGCCCGCAGCGCCTCGGCGACCGACAGATAGGCGTCGGACAGATCGATGTACTTGCCCACCAGCGCGATCCGGACAGATTCCCGCGGTTCGTGCACCCGGCGCAGCAGGTCGTTCCATTGTGTCCAGTCGACGTCGCGGAACGGCAGGTTCAACCGCCTGACCACATAGGCGTCGAGTTCCTCGCGGTGCAGCACCTTGGGGATGTCGTAGATGGACGGGGCGTCGGGAGTGGAGATGACACCGTCGATGTCGACGTCGCACATCAGCGCGATCTTGATTTTCAGGGGTTCGGGCACATCCCGGTCACAGCGCAGGATCAGCGCATCGGGCGTGATGCCGATGCTGCGAAGCGCGGCCACCGAGTGCTGGGTCGGCTTGGTCTTGAGCTCTCCGGAGGGCGCCATGTAGGGCACCAGCGAGCAGTGCAGGAAAAAGCAGTTCTCCCGGCCCACCTCGTGACGCACCTGGCGGGCAGCTTCCAGGAACGGCAGTGATTCGATGTCGCCGACGGTGCCGCCGATCTCGGTGATCACCACGTCGGGCCGGTTTCCCTGGCTGTCGCGCTCGGCCATCGCCAGGATGCGCCGCTTGATCTCATCGGTGATGTGCGGGATGACCTGAACAGTGTCGCCGAGGTACTCCCCACGCCGTTCTTTGGCGATCACCGTCGAATACACCTGGCCCGTAGTGACATTGGCGAAGCCGGACAGGTTGCGGTCGAGGAAGCGTTCGTAGTGCCCGACGTCGAGGTCGGTCTCGGCGCCGTCTTCGGTGACGAAGACCTCCCCGTGCTGGAACGGGTTCATGGTGCCGGGGTCGACGTTGAGGTAGGGGTCGAGCTTCTGCATCGTCACCTGCAGGCCGCGCGCGGTGAGCAGTTGCCCGAGGCTGGACGCAGTCAGGCCCTTTCCGAGCGACGACACCACACCACCGGTCACGAAAATGTGTTTGGTGGCGGTCTGCGGGTGCTTGCGTAGCTGATTCCGGCCGGGCAACAGCAACCTCCGTGACGATGGGCAGGGCTTAGTTTCGGTGGGACCCAGATGGAGATCGAGTCCGATTAGGGGCCTGCCGACCCACGGAATCTCACCCTAACACCGACACCGACAAGCCGTCGCTGACACGCGGGTGCCTCGTCGGACTACGGCCCTACGGCGCGACGGTTACGGCGCTCGCGCCCGGCCCGGTGCCGAACTGGCCCGCGCTGCCGCCGTTGATCAGTTCGCTCAGTGCGAGCACCGCGGTGATCCGCCCGGGTTCGCGGTCGACGTCGTCGACGGTGCTGACAGCGCTGTTGAGGGCAGCGTCCGACCTGGTCACCGCGACCGCGGCGGTTCCGGACGCCGAACCGTCGCGCCCGGCCAGGACGGTGCCCGCGCCGTGCGGGGCAAGGCCCGCCGCCAACCGGGCGACGGTGGCGCCCTGGTTGCCCGCATCGTCGCCGAGCGCTCCGCCGGTGACCACGAGTGCGGCGTCGGCGGCGCCGATGCGCTGAGTGCCGTAGGTCACGAAGCCGGTGTCGCGCAGTGCGGCCAGCACCGTGTCGCGGGACGCGTCGTCGACCGGCGGCACCGCCGGGTCCGGGTTGTCCAGCAGGGCGATCCCCAGCAGGTCGCCCGCCTGGGAGCCCTGGTCGACGGATCCGGTGCTCAACTGCGCCCCGGCGGGGACGATGGGTGAGTTGACCACCGAGAGCAACTTCTCCGCGGAGTTTGCGTCGACGAACTCCTGGGTCAACCCGATGCTGCCGGTCACCCGACCGCCGGCCTGCTCGACCAGTCGGGTCAGCGCCTCGACGTCACCGTCGGTGGCGTCGGGGGTACGGAACAGGATCACCGTCTTCTCCGCGAGGCTGTCGCGCAGGATGCGCGGTGCCATCTGGGCATCGAAGTCGCCAGCCGCACTGAGCTTTTCGTTCAGAGCGTTCTTGTCCTCGGTCAGCGAGTCGATCTGGGTCTGCATCTCGCTCTTGTCGGCGCGCAGCCCGGACAGCACCGTGTTGGACAGCAACCCCGAGCCCAGGGCCACGCCGATGGCCAGCGCCAGGAACACCGCAGCCAGCGAGATCGCATGCGAACGCAGCGAGATCACGTCATCACCTCTAGGAGACCAGGCCCTGCACCCAGAGCATGGCCCGGTTCCAGTACTCGGCCAGCCACTCGAGCACCGCGGCGTCGGCACGCGACACCCACAGCGCGGCGATGACGGCGATCAGCATGGCCAACACCAGCAGCGCGATCGCTCCGCCGGACACCCGGCTGCGGTACAGCGTGGCAACCGCTTTGGCATCGACCAGCTTCTCGCCGACCTTCAACCGGGTCAGGAACGTCGAGGGATTGCTGCGCTGCCGGGTGCGATCGAAGAACTCCTCGATGCTGGCGGTGTGGCCCACGGTGACGATCAGCGAGGCGCCGTGATGGTCACACAGCAGCAGCGACAGGTCGGCGGCCGAGCCGGCGGCGGGGAAGGTCATCGCACCCACGCCGAGGTCCTGGATCCGCTCCAGCCCTGCGGCGTGCCCGTCGGCATCGGCGGGCAACACCACCTGCGCGCCGCACCGCAGCACCTCGGTGCTGATCTTGTCCGGGTCGCCCACGATCAGCTGTGGCCGGTAGCCGGCCTTGCGCAGGATGTCGGCGCCGGTGCCGACCCCCACGAGCACGGGCTGATACTCCTTGATGAACGGCTTGAGCGCCTTCAGGTCGGCGGCCGCGTGGTCCTCCTCGGCGACGATCACGACATGCCTGCCGTTCATGTCGACGTCGATGTCGGGGATACCGATGCCGTCGATGAGCAGCGGGCTCTCGCTGCGGATGAACTCGATGGTGTTGCCGGCGAAGGCTTCCAGATGGGCGACCAGCCCGCCTTTGGCTTCCTGCATCAGCTCGTGGATCTCGGCGTCGGTGCGCTCGGTGCCGAGGATCAGCCGCCGGTCACCGGAGTACACGCCTCCCTCGTTGATCCGGATGCGTGCGCCGTCCTTGACCTTCTTGAAGACCTCCGGGCCGGTGTTGTCGACCAACATGATGCCGTTGACGACGAGGACCTCGGGTCCGAGGTTGGGGTAGCGTCCCGAGATCGACGCCGAGGCGTTCACCACCGCCGCGACGTTCGCCTCGACGAGCGCGTCCGCGGTGATCCGGTCCAGATCCTGGGCGTCGATGACGACGATGTCGCCGGGTGAGACGCGCCGCAGCAGCCGGTCGATGTCACGGTCAACTCGGGCGGTGCCGGTGATCCCCGGCCGTGAGCTGGCATTACGGGACAGCAACGCAGACATCTTCATGGGGGGATTCTGTCCAGGAACGTCAGTTATGCGTTGGAGGCGCGCCGTAACACCAGCCCCATTAGTTACTTCTTTTCACATCTGTCACAGGGCTAGGAGACCTGCTCACGATCGCTGCGGGCGGCGTCGAGAAGCTCGCGGGCATGCGCCCGGCCGCTGTCGGACTCCCCCAGCCCGGCGAGCATCCTGGCCAGCTCCGCAACGCGACTGTCATCGTCGAGCCGTCGCACCCCGCTGGATTTCGCGCGGTCACTCTTGCTGCCGACGTCACCCTCGACGACCAGGTGCACGTCGGCGTAGGCCGCGACCTGCGGCAGGTGGGTGACGACGATGACCTGGTGGGTGCGGGCCAGCCGCGCCAGCCGCCGGCCGATCTGAACGGCGGCACGCCCACCCACCCCGGCGTCGACCTCGTCGAAGACCATCGTGGTGCCCTCGGTGGAGGTGGCCAGCACCACCTCGAGCGCCAGCATCACCCTGGAGAGCTCGCCACCGGAGGCGCTCTTGTTCAGCGGCAGCAGGTCGGTGCCGCGGTGCGCGGCGAAGCCGAACTCGACGGCGTCGACACCGTCGCGGCCGGCGTGCACGACGGTGCCCGACGGCAGCGGCAGCGGGGCGGTGTCGTCGACGCGGGCTTCGAGCGGACCGACGGTGATGCTGAAGTCCGCACCCGCCATCGCCAGCCCGGACAGTTCGGCGGTGACGGCCTTGGACAACCCCTTGGCCGCCTTGGCCCGGACCTTCGTCAGGTCCTGAGCAGCATCGGCGACCTCGGCCTGCAGTCCGTCGACGCGGCGCTCCAGCTCTGCCAGCGTCTCTTCGGACACGTCGAGCTGGGCGAGCCGCTCACGCGACTCCCGCGCCCAGGCCAGCACACCGTCGATGTCGGCGGCGTACTTGCGCGTCAAGGTCCGCAACTCGGCCTGGCGCGCCAGCTTGGTCTCCAACGAGCTTGCGTCGGTGGGTAATTCGGACAGGAAGTGACTCAGCTCTGCGGAGACGTCGACGAGCACCGTCAGGGCCGCGCCGAGCTGTTCGGACAGCGCCGCCAGCGCGGCGTCGTCGGTGCCTTCGAGTGCCGTGCGCGCCTGCCCGACCGCGGACGCGGCCGAGAAGCCGTCGGCCGGCCCCTCGTCGACGGCGCCGGACAGCGCCGCGTGCGCCGTCTGCACCGCCTCGCGCAGCGAGTCCAGCTCCGACAGCCGGCGGATGTCAGCGACGAGGGCGTCGTCCTCGCCGGGCTGGGGCGCCACCACATCGATCTCGTTCAGCGCGAACTGCAGCCGGTCGGCCTCCTGGGTCAGCTCGCGAGCGCGGCGACGACGATCGTCGAGGTCTCCTCGGGCGGCCAGCCACTGGTCGCGCAGGGCGCGATACCGCTGCAACTGCCTGGTGACGTCGGCGTACCGGTCCAGGGCGGCGCGCTGCTGGTCGGGCCGCATCAATCGGAGCTGATCATTCTGGCCGTGCAGCGTCAGCAACTCGTTGGTGAACCCGCTGAGCGACTTGGCGGGCACGCTGCGGCCGCCGAGATACGCCCGCGACGGCCCGTCGCGGCTGACCGAGCGGGCGGCGATGACGCTGCGGTCGTCGTCACGCTCGGCGCCTGAGGAGTCCAGGATCTCGTCGACCCTGGTGATCACCGTGTCGCCCAGTTCGTCGGTGACGAAGCGCCCTTCGACGACGGCCCGGGCCGCCCCCGACCGCACCTTGGTGGGGTCCGCGCGGGCGCCACCCAGCAGGTGCAGCCCGGTGACCACCATGGTCTTGCCAGCACCGGTCTCGCCGGTGAGCACGGTCAGCCCGCCGTCGAACTCGGCGGTCGCAGCGCTGATGGCGCCCAGCGCCTCGATATGGATCTCGGATAGCACTACGGTCCGCGCCACCCCGTGACCGGCAACCTGAACTTGCGCACCAGCCGATCCGTGAAGGGCGCACTGTCCAGCCGCGCCCACCGCAGCGGCGTGCCGCACCGGGTCACCTCGAGCCGGCCCCCGGCGGGCAGCACCATCTCCCGGCGACCGTCGCAGAACACCAGCGCGTCGTGGCCGTCCGCCTCGATCTCGATGGCGATCGAAGCCTCCGGGCTGGTCACCATCGGTCGGGCGAACAACGCGTGGGCGTTGTTGGGCACCACTAGGATCGCCTCCAGGTCAGGCCACAGCACCGGGCCACCGGCCGAGAACGCGTACGCCGTCGAGCCGGTCGGTGTGGACACCAGCACGCCGTCGCACCCGAATGCCGAGACCGGCCGTCTGTCCACCTCCAGGACGACGCCGAGCACCCCCAGCCGTGGCCCCTTCTCCAGGCTGGCTTCGTTGAGCGCCCAGCCACGGTCGAGGAGCTCTCCCCCGGCGCGGATCGCGACGTCCAGTGTCATGCGTTCCTCGACCACGTAGTCGCGGGCGATGACCCGCTCGAGAACCGAGTCGATGGAGTCCGCCTCGGCCTCGGCGAGGAAACCGATCCGGCCCAGATTCACCCCGAGCACCGGAATCTCGACGTTGCGGGCGAGGTCGGCGGCTCGCAGGAACGTCCCATCGCCGCCGAGCACGAGCACCAGTTCACACCCCTCGGCGGCCAACGGGTCGGCGTCGACGACCTCGATCTCCACCCCGAGGGCCCGCAGGTCATCGGGCGCGAGGTGGACGGGGCCGCGATCGACCGCTTCGGCGGAGAGAACCCGCAGCGCGATTCCGTTGTCGCCGAGCACTTTCTCGACGCGGCGCGCCACCTCGGTGGCCTCCTCGCGGCCGGTGTGCACAACGAGCAGAATGGTACGTTCGTGCGTCATTGCGGCCCCTCTTCGACTGCCTGCCGGATCGCGCCGTCAATCGAATCCGCTGATAGCGCGCGGTCGCTGTCGGCACGCAGATGCAGGAAGTACTCGACGTTGCCCGCAGGCCCGGGCAACGGGCTGGCGGCGACGGCGACGGTGTGCCAGTGCAGTTCGGCGGCCCGGCGGGCCACCGAGCGCACCGCGTCGGCACGCAGCGCTGGGTCCGACACCACCCCGCCGGCGCCCACCCGGGATTTGCCGACCTCGAACTGTGGCTTCACCATGGGAACGATATCGGCGCTCGGAGACGCGCATGCGGTCAGCGCCGGCAGCACGGTCGCCAGCGAGATGAACGACAGGTCGGCGACGACGAGGTCCACCGGCCCACCGATGCCGTCGGCGGTGAGGTCGCGCACGTTGGTGCGCTCCATCACGGTCACCCGTGGATCGGTACGCAGCGCCCAGGCGAGCTGGCCGTAACCGACGTCGACGGCGACGACCTCGCCGGCCCCGCGGTCGAGCAGCACCTCGGTGAACCCGCCCGTCGACGCGCCCGCGTCCAGACACCGGCGGCCCTCGACCCGGACGCCGAAGGACTCGAGGGCGCCGAGCAGTTTGTGCGCTCCGCGGGACACCCACGAGTGCTCACCGACGTCGATCACCGTCAGGTTGGCGCTCAGCGGGATCGCGGTCGCGGGCTTGGCTGCAGGCATCCCGTCGATGCTGACGCGCCCCGCGCCGATCAGCTCCGCGGCCTGCTGGCGCGAGCGGGCCAGCCCGCGTCGTACCAGCTCGGCGTCCACACGAGCGCGCCGCGTCACGCGGATCAGCCCTTCTCGACCGATTCCAACGCCTGCAACAGGAGCTCGTGCGCCTCCTCCAGGCGCGCAGCCACAGCGTCGAGGTCGGCTTCGCCCACCTCGGCATGCTCGCCCAGAAGTTCGGCCACCTGGGCGCGAATCGCGTCGGGATCGTCAGTCATGTCGGTGTTCACGCTAGCGCACCCTGCCGGTGGCATCCGGGAGCAGCGACCAGCGCTGCAGGGCCTGTCGCGCGGTGTCGTCAGCCGCCGAGATCGCCATGGGGCGGCGGTCGGCGTCGGCGTTCCAGACCGCGTCGGCGAGCGCCCGGATCACCGACAGCGCATCGCCGGGATCCTGGTCGGTGGCCCGCACCGTGACCGTGTCGGCGTCGACCTCGATCTGCCAGCCCGGGTGCGGCCCGACCCGCAGCGTGTCGGAGTCCGCGGTGAGGGCGCGCAGATCCTCGGCGATGTAGTCCGGCCGCTGCTCTGGGATCGCCCAGACCGCGTCCTCGGCGGTGTTCACCCCGCACACCACCATCAGGCTGGGCAGTTTCGCGGCGATGGCTCCGGCGATGTCGGTGTCGAGACGATCGCCGACCACCAGCGGCGTGTGAAAGTCACCGCGGGACAGGGCATCTGCCATCAGGACCGGTGACGGCTTGCCGGCGACCTGGGGTTCCCGGTCGGTGGCGGTCCGCAGCGCGGCAACCATGGAGCCGTTGCCCGGCAGCAGACCACGCTCCGAGGGCAGCGTCTTGTCCACATTGGCGGCGATCCACAGCGTCCCGGACCTGATCGCCAGTCCCGCCTCGGCGAGGTCAGCCCAGCCGGTCTCCGGTGAATGCCCCTGCACCACGGCGACCGGATCGTCCGACCACTGCCGAACCGGCGCCAGGCCCACGTGGGTGACCTCAGCGGCCAGCGCATCGGTGCCGACGATGAGAACCTTCGCCCCGGCCGGCAACTGGTCGGCCAGCAGGCGTGCGGCACTCTGGGCACTGGTCACCACGTCATCCGGGTCGGCGCTGAAGCCAAGCTCACGCAGGTGCTCGGCCACCTGATCGGCGCCGCGGGAGGCATTGTTGGTGACGTACAGGATCCGCGACTCGACGGCCGCCAGCGTTTCCACCGCACCCGGCGTCGGCTGATGACCGCGAAAGACCGTGCCGTCGAGGTCAAGCAGCAGACAATCATGTTGCTGCGCAAGGGTTTTCACGTCAGGACAGCTCCGTGATCCGCTCTTCGGCGTCGGTGACCCCTTCGACGTCGGCGCGGGCAGCGTTGAGGAACCACTCCAGCGCCTCCGCGGGGCGGCCGAGGGTCAACAACGTCTCGGCGTAGGTGTAGAACAGCCGGGCGGCGGTCTGGCCGGTCTGCGACGGATCGAGCGCCGGTGAGGTCAGAATCGCCAGCGCCTGCTCGTGCTGGCCCATGTCGGAGCGGGCGCCGGCGACCACCATCCGCAGTTCGTCGGCGTCGTCACCGCTGAGCTGGGCGGCCTCGGCGCTGCGGGCGAGTTCGATGGCACGTTCAGGGCGACCGATACCGCGCTCACAGTCGGCGATCAGGGCCAGCAGTGGCGACCGGCTGCCCATTCTGCGCGCTGCCCGCAGTTCAGCCAGCGCCTGCGCCCAGTCGCCACAGTGGTAGGCCGCGATGCCGACGGCCTCGCGGATCGCGGCGATCCGGCCGGCACGCGCCCTGGCCGCACGCGCGTGTTCGAGTGCGGCTTCGGGGTCGTCGTCGAGGAGTTCACCGGCCGCCACCAGGTGACGGGCGATGACATCGGCGGTCCCGCGGTCGAGAGTCGTGAGCTCCCCGCGGATCTCCGGCGAGAGTTGTTTGGCGTCGATCTCGGCGGGAATCGGCGGACCGGTGTCGCGCGGCGCATCGGTCGCCGGTCGCGGTTGGGCGCGACGGGCGCGCTGCGGTCCGGAGACGCGCGGTGCCGATCGATGATCTCTGCCCGGTCGCTGGCCGCCGGCGTTCGAGCCGCGCTGCGGGCGCCGTTCGCCGCCGCCCTGGGTCTCCTTGGGCACGTAGGCCCTTCCTACTTGTGGTCGTCGTTCTTGTCGTCGTCGTTCTTGTGGACGTCGTTCTTGTGGACGTCGTTGTGCAAAGGATACGGCCAAGAACGACCGGGTCACAATTGGCCGGAATTGACGGCAACAATTGATGACGACAATAAAGAAAAGGAAATCGCCCCCCACGCAATGGTGGGGGGCGATTCCAATTTGTGTTCGGCGGTGTCCTACTTTTCCACCCGTGTGGGTAGTATCATCGGCGCTGGCAGGCTTAGCTTCCGGGTTCGGGATGGGTCCGGGCGTTTCCC
>NZ_CACSIP010000019.1 GCF_902705885.1 Mycolicibacterium austroafricanum
GGGCAGATCACCCACGTGTTACTCACCCGTTCGCCACTCGAGTACCCCGAAGGGCCTTTCCGTTCGACTTGCATGTGTTAAGCACGCCGCCAGCGTTCGTCCTGAGCCAGAATCAAACTCTCCAAACAAAAACTTCTCGCACCCAAAAGCACAAGCAGAATTCGAATCAGAACAAGCCTGACCTAACAAAAAGACACCAAAAACTGGCATCAAAAACAGTCACACCCCCAAACGGGAAAATGCAGGCATGACCAAAAAACAAACAAAAACCACCAAACACACTATTGAGTTCTCAAACAACACACCCGGTTTTCAGGCAACCCTGCCACTGTACTGCATGTGACCAGGGAGGTCAAACCTCGTCCGCCGCGCCTTTTGGGCTGGGGCCGTTGGCTTCTGCCGAAATACTACGCGCTGTGGCGCTCAGTCCCAAATGACCAGCACAGCGCCGGTTCTGGGCTGCGGAGACTACTCGACGCGCTCGATCTCCGCGCCCAGAGCGACCAGGTTTTCCACGAATTTCGG
The DNA here is from genome assembly GCF_902705885.1 of Mycolicibacterium austroafricanum. GTDB lineage: Bacteria > Actinomycetota > Actinomycetes > Mycobacteriales > Mycobacteriaceae > Mycobacterium > Mycobacterium vanbaalenii_A. The sequence goes on from NZ_CACSIP010000019.1 coordinate 526, forward strand.
GTAACCGCGGTCGATGTGAAAGACGTCGTGCACCTCGGTGTCACCATCGGCGACCAGACCCGCGAGCACCAGACCGGCGCCGGCGCGGATGTCCGAGGACCACACTGGAGCACTCGACAGCTGAGGGATTCCCCGCAGCACGGCGTGGTGGCCGTCGGTCCGGGCGTCGGCGCCGAGCCGGATCATCTCCTCGACAAACCGGAATCGCGCCTCGAACACGTTCTCGGTGATCATCGAGGTTCCCTCGGCGATCGCCGCCAACCCGATGGCCATCGGCTGGAGATCGGTCGGGAAGCCGGGGAACGGCAGTGTCGCCACGTTCACCGCCTTGGGGCGTTCGTACTGGACCACCCGGAAGCCGTCGTCGCTCTGCGTCACCGTCGCGCCGGCATCGTGCAACTTGTGCAACACCAGCTGCAGATGAGCAGGATCGACCCCGGTGACCGAGATGTCTCCTTGTGTCATCGCCGCGGCGATGCCCCACGTCGCGGCGACGATCCGGTCGCCGATCACCCGGTGCTCCGTGGGGTGAAGCCGGTCGACACCGGTGATGATCAGCGTCGACGACCCCCCACCGGCGACCTGGGCACCCATCTGGTTGAGCATCGTGCACAGGTCGACGACGTCGGGCTCGCGGGCGGCGTTGTGGATGGTCGTCACGCCCTCGGCGAGCACGGCGGCCATCAGGATGTTCTCCGTTGCCCCGACGGACGGGAACTCGAGTTGGATCTCGGCGCCGCGCAGGTGGTCGGCTTCGGCGACGACGCAGCCGTGTTCGATGTTGCACCGAGCACCCAGCTGGCGCAGCCCCGACTGATGCATGTCGAGCGGACGCGAGCCGATGGCGTCACCGCCCGGTAGGGCCACTTTCGCCCGCTTGCACCGCCCCACCAACGGACCGAGGACACACACCGACGCGCGGAACTGCCGGACCGCGGCGAAGTCCGCGTCGTACTTCAACTCGTCGGGTGAGGTGATCTGCACGACGCTGCCGTCGAGCTCCACGGTGGCGCCGAGGCCCCGGAGCACCTCGGCCATCAGCGGCACATCAAGGATGTCGGGGCAGTTGGTGATGGTGCTGGTGCCCTCCGCGAGCAGCGAGGCTGCCATCAGCTTCAACACGCTGTTCTTGGCGCCCCCGACGGCAACTTCGCCCGATAACCGACTGCCGCCGGTCACCACGAAACGCTCGCTCACGCGGCCAGTGTAAACAGCGTCGACGAGCGTGTCAGTTTCCTGGCATCCGCCGCCTGCACCGGTACGGTTTCAGCATGGCTGTTCACCTCACCCGCATCTACACACGGACCGGCGACGATGGGACCACCGGGCTGAGCGATTTCAGCAGGGTCTCGAAGAACGACGCACGGTTGGCGGCGTACGCCGACTGTGACGAGACCAACGCCGCGCTCGGTGTCGCCGTGTCTCTCGGGCATCCCGAGGGGCGACTTCTCGACGTGCTGCGGCAAATTCAGAACGACCTCTTCGACGCGGGCGCCGACCTGTCGACCCCGGTGGTCGAGAACCCTGAGTATCCGCCGCTGCGCATCAAGCAGAGCTACATCGATCGCCTGGAATCGTGGTGCGACGAGTTCAACGAACCGTTGCCTGCGCTCAATTCGTTTGTGCTGCCCGGCGGCACGGCGCTGTCCGCGCTCCTGCACGTGGCGCGCACTGTGGCGCGGCGCGCCGAGCGGTCCGCGTGGCATGCAGTCGACACCGAAGGGGATTCGGTGAGCGTGTTGCCCGCGAAGTACCTCAATCGGCTCTCGGACCTGCTTTTCATTCTGTCCCGCGTGGCGAACCCGCAGGGTGACGTGCTCTGGCGGCCGGGCCAGGAGTCTCAGTAGCTTCGGCGGCGCGCCCGCGGCGAGGGCCGCGATTCCAGCCACGAGGTGAACGCCGTCAGCGCTCCGCGATCGAGGGCGATCTCATAGCCGCGGCCGGGTTCGGGTCCGACATCCCGCAATTCCAGGATCACGATCTCCTCGGTCATGATGTCGAACTCGTCACCGCGGGGCGCGCGTCTCGAGACGACCTCCAGGCCCCGCCTGCTCAGCGTCCGATCCGGCCACCACCGCATGCTCGACAGTCGGTAGAAGCCGGCCTCTCCTCCGCGGTATCGCATCACCCCGTGCCGCCAGCCGTGACCGCCGACGGCGGGGACGTCCCGCAGGATCGCTGCCGTGCCCCCGACCTGCCTCAGCTTCCACAACCGGTAGGAGAGCGCGACGACGACGATCAGCAGCACGCCGACCAGCGCGACCATGAACAGCATGGACGCGCTCACCGGCTCGCCTACTAGTCGATCTGACCGAGGGCGCGAAGCCGCGCCCTGCCCCATGCCGCGGTGTGTTCATCGTCGGACTCGGAGTCCTGTTTCGCCTCATCGGCGTTGATCTCCGACTCGAACTCGGCCCGCTCCACCAGGATCCGCACTGCCTCCTCGGTGACGGAAAGGAACCCGCCGTCGACCGCGATGCGCAGGTCGTCGTCGCCTTCGCGCTCGACACGCACCATCGCGTCGTCGACGAGCTCAGCCACCAACGGGATGTGCCGCGGCAGGATCCCGATCTCGCCGGCGGTGGTGCGGGTGAACACGAACGTGGCCTCACCCGACCAGAGTTCGCGCTCCACGGCGACGATCTCGACTTTGATTTCGGCCATGTCACACCACCTTTCGCAGCTGGATAACCGTCACAGCTTGGCGCCGAGGCTTTCGGCCTTCTTCGCCAGGTCGTCGAGCCCACCGATCAGGAAGAACGCCTGTTCGGGCAGGTGGTCGAAATCGCCCTTGCTCAGCTTGTCGAACGCCTCGATGGTCTCCTTGAGCGGCACCGTCGAGCCCGGCTGACCGGTGAACTGTTCGGCCGCCATCATGTTCTGGCTCAGGAAGCGCTCGATCCGTCGCGCCCGGTTGACCAACTGCTTGTCCTCTTCGGAAAGCTCGTCGACACCGAGAATGGCGATGATGTCCTGCAGGTCCTTGTAGCGCTGCAGGATCCGGATGACTTCCTGCGCCACCCGGTAGTGCTCGTCACCGACGACCGACGGATCCAGGATCGTCGAGGACGAAGCCAGCGGGTCCACGGCCGGGAAGATGCCCTTCGAGAACACGTTTCGGCTGAGCTCCGTGGTCGCGTCGAGGTGCGCGAACGTCGTGGCCGGCGCCGGGTCGGTGTAGTCGTCGGCGGGCACGTACACGGCCTGCATCGAGGTGATGGAGCGGCCGCGGGTCGAGGTGATGCGCTCCTGCAGCTCGCCCATCTCGTCGGCCAGGGTGGGCTGGTAACCCACCGCGGACGGCATACGGCCGAGCAGCGTCGACACCTCGGAGCCGGCCTGGGTGAACCGGAAGATGTTGTCGATGAACAGAAGCACGTCCTGCTGCTTCTCGTCGCGGAAGTACTCGGCCATCGTCAGCGCCGAGAGCGCCACGCGCATACGGGTGCCGGGCGGCTCGTCCATCTGGCCGAACACCAGCGCGGTGTCCTTGAGCACGTCGGCATCGGCGAGCTCGACCCACAGGTCGTTGCCCTCACGGGTGCGCTCCCCCACGCCGGCGAACACCGAGGTGCCGCCGAAGTTGCGGGCGATGCGGTTGATCATCTCCTGGATCAACACGGTCTTGCCCACGCCGGCGCCGCCGAACAGGGCGATCTTGCCGCCACGCACGTACGGGGTGAGCAGGTCGACGACCTTGAGGCCGGTCTCGAGCATCTCGGTGCGGGGCTCGAGCTCGGCGAACGGCGGCGGCTTGCGGTGGATCGACCAGTGCTCGAAGTCCTCACCGTAGCCCGGGTCGTCCAGGCAGTCGCCCAGCGCGTTGAACACGTGACCCTTGACGCCGTCACCGACCGGCACCGAAATGGACTTGCCGGAGTCGGTCACCTCGACGCCGCGCACCAGACCGTCGGTGGGCTGCATGGAGATGGTGCGGACCAGGTTGTCGCCGAGGTGCTGGGCGACTTCGAGGGTCAGCGTCTTGGCCAGGTCCCCGTAGGTGATCTCGGTGTTGAGCGCGTTGAACAGCTCAGGCACCGCGCCCCGCGGGAACTCGACGTCCACGACCGGCCCGGTGATACGAACGACGCGACCGGCGGAACCGCTCTTGCTGTCGCTCTTGGTCTCTTCTGCGGTAGCAGTCATTTCCTCTTCGCTTCCTACGGGGGCTTACTTAGCATCGGCCAGCGCGTTGGCGCCGCCGACGATTTCGCTGATTTCCTGGGTGATCTGGGCCTGGCGTTCGCGGTTGGCCATCAGCGTCAGATCCTTGATGAGATCGTCGGCGTTGTCGGAGGCCGACTTCATGGCACGTCGCCGTGACGCCGACTCCGACGCCGCCGCTTCGAGCAGCGCGGCGTAGACGCGGGTCGCGACGTACCGCGGCAGCAGCGCATCGAACAGCGTCTCCGGGTCCGGCTCGAACGAGAACAACGTCTGGGGCCCGTCGTCTTCGGGTTCGTCCTCGACGTACTCGACCACCATCGGGGCGATCCGGCGGGCCGCCGCGGTCTGCGACAGCATCGACCTGAACTCGGTGAACACGATGTGCAGCTCGTCGACGCCCAGAACGCCGTCGTCGCCGGGGTCGTCACCTTCGTCATCGACCCCCGACATGAACGAGTTCACCAGGGTGCCGGCGATCTCCCGTGCGTTCTCGTAGGTCGGACGCTCGGAGAACCCGGTCCACGACTCGGTCACCTCGCGCTGACGGAAGTTGTAGTAGCCCAGGGCCTTGCGGCCGACGACGTACAACTCCGGCGTCTTGCCCTCGTCGCGCAGCAACGAGAACAGTTCCTCCGCCTGTCGAAGCACGTTGGCGTTGTAGGCGCCGCACAGTCCGCGGTCCGAGGACACCACCAGCACACCCGCCCGCTTGGGGTTCTCCCGCTGGACGAGCAGCGGGTGATCCAGTGCGCTGGCACTGGCGAGTTCGGTGAGCATGCTGGTGATCTCGTTGGCGAATGGCCGAGCCGCCTGGACTCGGGCCTGCGCCTTGGCGATTCGCGATGTCGCGATGAGTTCCTGGGCCTTGGTGATCTTCTTGATCGACCCGGCGGAACGGATGCGTCCGCGAAGTTCGCGCAGTGTTGCAGCCATCTAGCTCTCCAGACCCTTTCCAGATCCTATGATTTCGGGTCCGCTCTACTTCTTGGGCGCCGGCTTACGGACCTTCACGGATTCTTTCTCGACGTCTTCTTCGTCCATGGCTTCGGCCTCGGCCTCGTTGACGACCACCGAGCTGCCGTCGCTGGCCGAGAAGCCCTTCTTGAACTCGTTGATGACGCCGGTCAGCTTCTTCTCGGTCTCCTCGGAGAGCTTCTTGCTCTCCCGGATCTCCTTGAGGATCTCCTCGTGTGAAGCCCGGACATGCTCGAGGACCTCGGATTCGAAGCGCGCGACGTCTTCCACCGGAACCGAATCGAGGTGGCCCTTGGTACCGAGGAAGATGGCGACGACCTGGTCTTCCACCGAGTACGGGGTGTACTGCGGCTGCTTGAGCAGCTCGACCAGGCGAGCGCCACGCTCCAGCTGCGCCTTCGACGCCGCATCCAGATCCGAGGCGAACGCGGCGAACGCCTCGAGCTCGCGGTACTGGGACAGCTCCAGGCGGAGACTTCCCGCGACTTCCTTCATGGCCTTGATCTGGGCGGCGCCACCGACGCGGGACACCGACACACCGACGTTGATCGCCGGTCGCACACCCTGGTTGAACAGATCGGACTCCAGGAAGCACTGGCCGTCGGTGATCGAGATGACGTTGGTCGGGATGAACGCCGAGATGTCGCTGGCCTTGGTCTCGATGATCGGCAGCCCGGTCATCGATCCGCCGCCGAGTTCGTCGGACAGCTTCGCGCAACGCTCCAGGAGCCGGGAATGCAGGTAGAACACGTCGCCGGGGAAGGCCTCACGACCCGGGGGCCGGCGCAGCAGCAGCGAGATCGCGCGGTAGGCGTCGGCCTGCTTGGAAAGGTCGTCGAACACGATCAGGACGTGCTTGCCGTCGTACATCCAGTGCTGGCCGATGGCCGAACCGGTGTAGGGCGCCAGCCATTTGAAGCCGGCCGCATCGGACGCGGGTGCGGCGACGATGGTGGTGTACTCCATCGCGCCGCCCTCCTCGAGGGCGCGCTTCACCGAGGCGATCGTGGTGCCCTTCTGGCCGATCGCGACGTACACGCAGCGCACCTGCTGCTTGGGGTCGCCGGTCTCCCAGGCTTGGCGCTGGTTGAGGATCGTGTCCACGCAGACCGCCGTCTTGCCGGTCTTGCGGTCGCCGATGATGAGCTGGCGCTGGCCGCGGCCGATCGGGGTCTGCGAGTCGATGGCCTTGATACCGGTCTGCAGTGGCTCCGACACGCCCTGACGCTGAATCACCGACGGCGCCTGGAGTTCCAGCGCACGGCGGGTATTCGATTCGATGTCGCCCTGACCGTCGATCGGCTGACCCAGCGGGTTGATGACACGGCCGAGGAACGCGTCCCCGACCGGCACCGAGAGCACCTCGCCGGTGCGCTTGACCTGCTGGCCCTGCTCGATCTTCTCGAAGTCACCGAGGATCACCACGCCGACGCTGTGCTCGTCGAGGTTCAGCGCCACCCCGAGCACACCACCGGGGAACTCGAGGAGCTCCTGGGTCATGACCGAGGGCAGGCCTTCGACGTGCGCGATGCCGTCACCGGCGTCGATGACCGTGCCGATCTCCTCACGCTCGGTTTCGGCGGAGAAGTTGGCGACGTAGTCCTCGATCGCCCCTTGAATGTCAGAAGCCGAGATTGTCAACTCTGCCATGGCTTTTGGTTCCTGCCTTCGTGTCTGTCGTGTCGAATTCTGTTAGTCGGGCAACTGGGTCTCGGCCGCTGCCAGCCGTGACGACAGGGAGCCGTCGATGACCTCTTCGCCGACGGCGATCTTCAAGCCGCCCAGCACGTCGGGGTTGAGGTGGAGCTGCAGCGACACCGGGTGCCCGTAGATGCGCGTCAGCACTTCCGTGAGACGGGTACGTTGCCCGTCGCTGAGATCGGCGGCTGCGGTGACGTGCGCGACGACCTCGCCGCGACGGGCGACCGCGAGTTCGGCGAGGTCGCGCACCACCTCATCGGCCCGCTCGCCGTTCAGCAGTTCGATCGTCTGGTTCAACAACGCCCGCGTGGTGGCGTTGGCGTTGGCGCCGAGCACATTGTCGAGCAGACCGATCCGCCCCTCGGCGGGTGCGGTGTGATCACTCAGCAACGAGTTCAGCTCCGACTCGGAGTCCAGGACACGGCCGAACCGGAACAGTTCGTCCTCGACCTCGGTGGTCTCGTCGTTGCGCTCGGCCCGCACCAGCAGGGCGAGCCTGGCGACGTGCCTGATCGCGAAGGCCAGGTCTGCCTCGCTCGACCACCGCTGTGACACCGCCGCTTTGACGATCTCGAGCGCGGTGTCGGAGATCTTGCCCGACAGGAGGGTTTCGGCCAGGCCGGCCTTCCCGTCTCCGACGTCCGCAGGCTCGGCGAAGTGCTTGGCCAGCACCACCTCTACTCGCAGTAGCTTCGCGAACGACGTCAGGTCCTCCGCGACCGTCGACAGACCGTCGGCGTCGACGTCGGAGGTGAGTTCGTCGAACCGCGCGACCACGGCGTCCAGGGAATCCCTGCTGGTGGCCCGGAGTTCGCTGCCCGCGGTGTCCGCGATCACGGCCTCCGACGGGGCCATGGCGTCCAACTCGTCGAGGAACCGATCGACGGTGGCCGACTGCCGGTCCGCGTCCGACACGTGCTGCCGGACGAGTTCGCCTGCGCGGTAGATGGATTCGGTGCCGAGATTCTGACGAAGCTCCCGGATCAGCTGCTGCCGGAGCAGTTGGACCTGCGCGGCACCCTGCACCTTGATCCGCTCGACCTCTGCGTCGGCTTGTGCCCGCAGCTGCTCGCCGATCTTCTCGGCATCAGCACGCGCCTCCTCGACCACCTTGGCAGCGTCAGCTTTTGCCGCCTCGACCGCCTTGGTGTGCTCGGAGTCCGCCTTCTCCACCTTCTCGGCGGCAACGGCGCTCTCCTCGAGCTGACGGCGCACCGTTTCCTGCTGCGCGGTCATCATCTTGCGTACCAGGGGCAAGATGTACCGCACCACCAGGAACACGATGAGCAAGAACCCGACGAACTGACCGATGAATGTCGACATTTGTTACCGTCCCTGACTGCTCGTCGGGGCGACGTCCACGCCGAGCACGCGGCTGGCCAGCTTCTCCGACAGAGCCTCGATCGACGACTGCAGTTCTGTGGTGGTCGCCCGACCCTGTTCCGACAACTGGTCGTTCGCTTGCTGCAGGGTCTCCCCGCTTTCGGCACTGGCCCGACCGCGCATGTCCTCGACGATCTTGCGGCCTTCACCGCGCGCCTCGTCCCGGATCGCCGACGCCTCACGGCGCGCCTCGGTCATCACCTCTTGTGAGTCGGCCTGTGCCGCGGCGGACAACTCGGACGACTTGCGGAAGTCCTCGTTGGTCTTGGCGACCATTGCCTCACGTTCGTGCAGCACCTTGCTGATCGGCGGTACCACGAACTTGGCGATGACACCAAGCACGATCAGGAAGATGAGCAGCACGAAGATGAACGTGCCGTTGGGGAGCAGGAAGTTGCCTCCCCCGCCCTCTTCCTGGGCGAGGATGGTCGTGCTCAGGTCACCCATGACTCGAGACTCCAAGCCGACTACGCAACCGGGGTCGCGAAGACGAACAGCGCCATGAACGCCAGGTTGATGAAGTACATCGCCTCGACCAGACCGACGGTGATGAAGAACGGGACGAAGAGCCGGCCCTGAGCTTCAGGCTGCCGCGCGACGCCGTTGACCAGCGCGCTACCGACGACACCGTCGCCGATTGCCGCGCCGATGGCGCCGCCCCCCAACAGAAGTCCACCGCCGATGAGCGCGCCGGCAGCGATTGTGGGATCCATTTCTTTCCTCCTTGCTAGCTGGTAGGAGTCCTACCAGGTGTCGTGGGTCGAGCATGTCGGGATGGTCAGTTCAGTGTGCGTCGTGCTCTTCCAACTCCATCGACTGACCGAAGTACAGGATCGTCAGAAGCGCGAAGATGAACGCCTGGATGGCGCCGATGAACAGTTCGAAGGACTTCCACAGCGCGTTGGGCGCCCACAGGATGTAGGCAGGGAACAGCGCGATGATCGTGACCATGATGCCGCCGGCGAAGACGTTGCCAAAAAGACGGAGTGACAACGAGACCGGCTTGGCGATCTCCTCGACGAGGTTGATCGGCGCGAGGAACGCGACGTGGCCCTTGAGCAGCTTGATCGGGTGCCCGATCGCGCCGCGGCGCCAGAACCCGGCGGCGTGGTAGCAGACGAACACGAAGAGACCGAGGGCCAGCACGAAGTTGATGTCCGAGGCGGCCGGCTTGAGGAACTCGTGGATGCCGGTCTCGTCGGAGTACTGCCACGGGAACACCGACAGCCAGTTGGCTGCGAGGATGAACACGAACAGCGCCAGCGCCAGCGGAAGCACAAACGGCGCGATGCGCATGCCGATGGCGCTTTCGATCTGGTTTCGAGTCTGGACGGTGATCGCCTCCCAGAACAGCTGGACACCACCGGGGACACCCGTGGACGTCACCTTGGCCCGGAGGAAGAACGCCAGCGCGAGCACGATCACCGCGGCGATCGTGGTCGAGAGCAGGGTGTCGGTGTTGACCGTCAAACCGAACCACTCGGCCTCGGTGTGCTGTCCGACGTGAATGCCGGACTCGGCGGCGAGAATCGTCCCGTTCATTGCTAGCTGATTTCCCCTTCGGCTCCGTGGCTTGCCGGGCCACTGGCGTTGGCGGCGCCGGCCCGCAGTTTCTTTGCCACCGGTAGTGCGGTCGTAAACACCAGCAGAAGCTGGAACAAAGCCATCCCGAACACCACGCCCAGTCCGTCAGGCCGGAACACGAATGCGATCGTCAGGCCGATGACCGTCATGATCATCAGGCGCGTCGCGGAATTGACCGCCATCTTGCTCTTGAGTGGATGCTCCTCGGCGGTGATCTTGGTGACCGATCGCCGGATGAGCAGCGCGTTGATCAGACCCAGCGCCAGCCCGATGCCGAAGAACACCCCGATCATCACGCGCCCCACAAGTCCGAGGCCCAGCGTTGCCAGAGCGGCGAGCACCACACAGATCACCAGCAGGCGCACGGGACGGAAAGCGACGGACGGGAACACCAACGGCGCATCTTGCGCTGGTGTCGTCACTGGTTCACCTCAATCCCGCGGTCGTCGAAACTGCTGAGCCTTCAAAGGAGCCGGTCCCGATGATCCGGTGCGTAGTGCCCGTAGCGTATCGGAGGGCGGCGGGCGCGCTGGAATCACCCAAGAGGTAGCTCCTGTGATCGGTCAAACTGTCGGTCAAAGTTCCGTTCCGATCGGTGTGAACCGATGGTCCGGGGCCGGCAACCCGCGAGGTAATTTCGGGCTCTCACCGAACCCTAACATATGGTGAGAGCCACAAAAGAGGGCCTACTACTTTCCGTCGTACAGCTGCTCGGCAGGATCGTCGCGGCCCCGCAGGAGTGGGATCAGCGTCGCCACGACGGCGATCAGGATCGCCCCCACCATCACCGCGGCGGTGTGCCGTGGGTCGAAGAAGATCGTGCTCGCCGCACCGAGCGCGACGATGCCCACCCACAGGTAGATCAGCAGCACCACGCGCCGGTGCGAGTGCCCGATCTCGAGCAGTCGGTGGTGCAGGTGCATCTTGTCGGGGCTGAAGGGACTCAGCCCAGCGCGGGTGCGCCGGATGATGGCCAGCAGCATGTCCAACGCGGGCACGAACATCACTGCCACCACGAGCAGGAACGGAGACAGCAGGGCGAACACGTCGCGGGCGCCGTACGCGGTCTGGCTGATCGGTCCTGCCGCAGTCGTCGACGCGGCGGCGAGCATCAGACCGATCAGCATCGAGCCCGAATCGCCCATGAAGATCCTGGCCTTGTGGAAGTTGTGCGGCAGGAAGCCCAGACAGGCTCCGGCGAGGACGACGGAGATCACCGCCGGCGGATAGAACAGCACGTCGCCGCCGTGGTCGCGCAACAACCCGATGGAGAAGATGCAGATCGCCGAGGCCGTGATGAGTCCCAGGCCCGCGGCCAGCCCGTCCAGGCCGTCGACGAAGTTCATCGCGTTGACGATGGCGACCGTCAGCGCCAGCGTCAGCAGGATCGAGGAGACCTGGTCCAGCACGATGGTGCCGACGCCGCCGATCGGGATGTAGAGGACACTCCACGCGACCCCCATCGTGACGAGCACGCTGGCCGCGGTGATCTGGCCCGCGAACTTGGTCAGCGCGTCCAGCCCCCATCGGTCGTCGATCAGGCCGACCACCATGATGAGCCCGCCCGCGACCACCACCGCGGGCATTCCCGACGAGTAGACGAAGCCGCGCGTCAACGCCGGCAGCTGGGAGGCCAGCAGCACGGCGGCCACCACACCCAGGTACATCGCCAGCCCGCCCATTCGCGGGGTGGGCTGCAGGTGGACGTCGCGCTCGCGCGGGTAGGCGACCGCTCCCCACCGGGTGGCCAGCATCCGGACCCAGCCGGTGGCCAGATAGGTGATGATCGCGGCGGTCAGGCCGACCAGCGCGAGTTCCCGCAGCGGGACACCTGCGCCCCGGTCGGACAGGGCCAGCAGTGTCGAAGACAGCGGCTCCGTGGCGGGCACTGCCGTGATCATCGCTGAACCGTATGGCACAAGACTCCAGAGTCAATCCGTCTGTGGGGTCAGGTCTGCGGCGTCGACACCCAGCACGTCGGCGATCGCCTCGGTCGTCACCGGCCCCTGCCGCAACACCCGGGGATGTGTCCCGGTGAGGTCGACGATCGTCGAGGCTGCCTGCTGCTCGGCGGGACCACTATCGAGGTAGACCTCGACGAGATCGCCGAGTTGTTCGCGCGCCTGCCCGGCGGTCAGTGCGGCCGGCTGCCCGGAGATGTTCGCGCTCGACACGGCCATCGGACCGACTTCGCGCAGCAGATCGATGGCGACCGGATGCAACGGCATCCGCAGCATGACGGTGCCGTTCGCGTCGCCGAGGTCCCATTGCAGCGACGGAGCCTGGCGGACCACCAGGCTCAGCGCGCCCGGCCAGAACGCCCGGATCAATTCTTGCGCGCTCTTGGGGACCGTGTAGACGAGTCCCTGGATGGTGTGCCAGGACCCGACCAGCACGGGCACCGGCATGTCGCGGCCACGCCCCTTGGCAGCCAGCAGCGCCGCGACCGCGGCACCGTCGAACGCGTCGGCCCCGATGCCGTACACCGTGTCGGTGGGCATCACCACGAGCCGCCCGCCCTTGACCGCGCTGATCGCCGATGCGATCCCGGCCTCGCGCTGTGCGGGATCGGTGCAATCGAAGATTTCGGTCACAACAATCAGCCTCTCACCCGCCGCGTACCGCGGTCACGAACCGGGGTCGACCGGTGAGGTCGTGTCGTGCGGTGACGTCGACGAATCGCGCTGCCCGGGTGAAGGCTTCGACGGTGGCCGCCGAGGTGGTGTCGTCGTGCTCGACGGCGCAGAGGCCACCCGGCCGCAGCAGTCGCGCCGCCGACGTGACCAGGTGGGTGACCACCGCCATGCCGTCCTGCCCGCCGAACAGCGCATGGGGTGGATCATGTTCGGCCACTTCGGGTTCCAGGCGTGCGCCGGTGGGAATGTAGGGCGGGTTGGCCACCAGCACGTCGACGGTGCCGTCGAGATCGGCCAGCAGATCCGTATCGGTGACGTCGGCACGCACCAGTTCGACGGATGTCTCGCGGATATTGCGCCGCGCATACGCCAGTGCCTCGTCGGAGTCGTCGACGGCGATCACCCGGGCCGCGGGCCGGTGGTGCCACAAAGCCAGCGCCAGCGCGCCCGAGCCAGTGCACAGGTCGACGATCGTCGGCTGGTGCGACAACGGTTGGGCGAGCACCCATGCCAGCAGCGACTCGGTCTCCGGTCGCGGGACGAAGACGCCGGGCCCCACCTGGACGGTGACCGCACCGAAGGCGGCGGTCCCGGTGAGGTGTTGCAGCGGCACCCGGTCGGCCCTCCTGGCGACGAGCCGTTCGTACTGCTCGACGAAATCGGGGCCGGGGTCGACCAGCGCGAGTCTGCCCCGGTCGGTTCCGGCCACGTGAGCGGCGAGCAGTTCGGCGTCCGCCCGTGGGGATCCGACGCCGGCCCGGGCCAGCGTCGCTGTCGCGGCATCGATCGCATGATGCAGCCGACGGGTCCTCATCGTCGGCTCGTCACGTGTTCTGCAACCTGGACTGCCTGTCGGCGGCTGCCAGCGCATCGAACAACGGATCCAGGTCACCGTCGAGCACCTGATCGAGGTTGTGCGCCTTGAAGTTGATGCGATGGTCGGCGATCCGGTTCTCCGGGAAGTTGTAGGTCCGGATCCGCTCGCTGCGGTCGACGGTGCGGATCTGGCTGGCGCGGTCGGCCGNCGCGTCGGCCGACGCCTGCTCCTCGGCCAACAGCTGGAGCCGCGCCGCGAGCACCTGCATCGCCCGCGCCCTGTTCTGCAGCTGCGAGCGTTCGTTCTGACAGGTCACGACGATTCCGGTGGGCAGATGGGTGATCCGCACCGCCGAGTCGGTGGTGTTGACCCCCTGACCGCCCTTGCCCGAAGACCGGTAGACGTCGATGCGCAGATCGGACTCATCGATCTGGACCTGCTCGACCTCTTCGGGCTCGGGGTAGACGAGCACGCCGGCCGCCGAGGTGTGAACCCGGCCCTGGGATTCGGTGACCGGCACCCGCTGCACCCGGTGCACGCCGCCCTCGAACTTGAGCCGCGACCACACCCCGTCGGCGCTGTCGCCCTTGCTGGTGATCGACAACGTCGCGTCCTTGTAACCCCCGAGGTCGGAGAACGTCTCGTCGAGCACCGTCACGGTCCAGCCGTGCCGCTCGGCGTAGCGGATGTACATCCGCGCCAGGTCCGCGGCGAACAGAGCCGACTCCTCGCCGCCCTCTCCGGATTTCACCTCCAACACGATGTCGTCGGCGTCATGGGGATCGCGGGGGGCGAGCAGATCGGCCAGCTGGGTTTCGAGCTGCTGCACGGTTGCGGTGAGCTCCTCGACCTCGGCGGCGAACGAGTCGTCGTCGGCGGCCAGTTCCCGGGCGGCCTCGAGGTCACCGCGGGCCGTCTCGAGTTTGCGGTAGGTCGAGACGACGGGCGCGAGCTGCGCGAAGCGCCGGCCCGCCTTGCGTGCGGCTCCCGGGTCGGCGTGCAGTTCGGGATCGGACAGCCGCCGCTCCAGGTCGGCGTGCTCGGCGAGCATCGCGTCGATCGCCGGTGCCGTATCGGTCACCTAGCCTCCTCTGCGCGCCGTCTGCTGCTGACTACCCCTTCTCACGAAGCGGCGCCCGACCTGCGCACAGCGCAGAGCGGGCGCCGATCTTCAGAGCTACTTGTCGGCGGAGGCTTTCGTGTCCCCCGTCGCTGCGCTCGCCCCGGCGCGCTTGCCGTAGCGCTTCTCGAAGCGCGCCACCCGGCCGCCGCTGTCGAGGATCTTCTGCTTGCCGGTGTAGAACGGGTGGCACTTCGAGCAGACCTCGACGGTGATCTGTCCGCTCTGCTTGGTGCTGCGGGTGGTGAAGCTGGCGCCGCAACCACACAGCACGCTGGTGTCGACATAGTCAGGGTGAATGCCCGATTTCATGGTTTCCTCTTCAGTCGTTGGTCCCGGGTCGCCCCTCCCGTTCTGGGAGGCGTGCGGCGTGAACCGGAACCGAGGTGTCGGCGATGAATTATGCCAGGTCAACCGCCAGTGTCCTAAACGCCCGCGCAGGAGGGCCTATTCCCCGCCGACAGTCCGGTAGGTGTCCCCGGCACGCTTCCACAGCACCCGCCCTGCGGGTTGCACGCCCATCGCGATCAATTCGCGTTTGACCACCTTGTTGGTGGCGGTGCTCGGCAGTTCGCCGGCGATCCAGACGTGGCGCGGCCACGCCTTCGGCGACAGGTCCGGTTGCGCGGCGAGGAACTCGCCGAACTCCCCCGGCGTCAGGGCCGCGCCGTCCTGCAGAACGATAGCGGCCATCACCTGGTCGCCGACGTGCTCGTCGGGCACCGGATACACCGCCACCTGGCTGATCGTGGGTTCACGGATCAGGATGCGTTCGATGGGCGCCGCCGTCATGTTCTCGCCGTCCACCCGCATCCAGTCCGCGGTGCGACCGGCGAGGTAGATCCAGCCGTCGGCGTCCCGGTAGGCCAGGTCACCGGACCAGAACATGCCGTGACGCATCCGCTCGTCAGTCGCCCCCGGATCGTTGTAATAGCCCGCGAACATCCCGGCGCCCTCGGTGTTGACCAGCTCGCCGATCGCTTCATCCGCGTTGGCCAGCGCGCCGTGCTCGTCGAACTGCGCGACGGCGCACTCGGTCAACGTCTCGGAGTCGTAGATCGCCACCCCCGGGAAACCCTTGCCGATGGACCCGGCGGGACAGCCGTCCTCACGCGTCACCGTGACCGCATTCTCGGTCGAACCGAAACCGTCCCACACCTCGCAGCCGAAGCGCCTGGCGAACTGCTCGATGTCGCGGTCGCTGGCCTCGTTCCCGAATGCCACCCGCAGCGGGTTGTCGAGGTCGTCGGCCCGTTCGGGACTCGCCAGGATGTAGGCCAGCGGCTTGCCGACGTAGTTCATGTACGTGACGCCGTAACGGCGGACGTCGCCGATGAACCCGGAGGCGCTGAACTGCGCCGGGGCCATCGCGGCACCCGCATTGAGCGCCACCGACCACCCCGCGAGCACCGCGTTGCTGTGGAACAACGGCATGGACAGGTAGCAGACGTCGTCGGGGGTCAGCTCGTAGCGGCCGGCCAGCGCCGCGCCGGCCAGCAACACCATCGCATGCATGACCCGGACAGCCTTGGGGTCGCCGCTGGTGCCGGAAGTGAAGATCAACATGTAGGTGTCGACGGCGGCGGCTTCGCGGTGCGGCCTCAGCTCCCCCGCCTGCCCCAGCAGGTCCTGCCACTCGGGGCTGCCGACCACCAGCACGCGGACGCCGGTCAGATCCAGGCCGTCGAGAAGCGGGAGGTGCCGGTCGTCGGTCACCAGGATCTGGCAGTCGGCCCGGTGGATGTCGCGGGCGAGCGCCTCACCACGTCGGGTGTTGTTGATCCCGCACAGCACGTATCCACCGAGCCCGGCGGCGGCCATCGCGGTCAGCATGTCGGGGGTGTTGTCGAGCAGGACGCCCACATGGAGCGGTCGGCCTGGGTCGGCGACGCCGATCAGCGCCGCGGCTTGCCGCGCTGCGCCGTCGAGGTGCTCGCGCCAGGTCCACGTCCGGCCGTCGTACTTGACTGCCACGCCGTCGTCGTCCGCGCGCTCCCGCAGTAGCTGTTGAACTGTCTCTGCCACCTGCCTGCCCTTCAAAGTCGGTGAACAGATTGCCCTACGTGTCTACTCGATCCGGGGCGGGCCTGGCGCATCGCCCCACCGATGCCCGCTCATTTGCGAAGATAGGGGCGTGAGTGTCGGCACAGCGGCGAAACCCGAAACCAGATCCGTTCGTGATCGCCTGATCGAGGCTGCCGAACAATGCCTGACCGCCAAGGGCATTCGGGCGACCACGGTGTCCGAAGTCGCCGAGGTGGCGGGGGTCAGCCGCGGCTGGCTGTATCGGCACTTCCCCGACAAGGCCGACCTGCTCGGCGCGGCGATCGTGCGACTCAACGACGCGTTCTGGACCGAGGCGAGTACCCGCTTGAACGCGGTCAGCGGCCTCGACCGGCAGATCGTCGCCGGAGTCGCGCTGGCGCACACCACCTCGGAGGCCCCCGGTGCCCTGGTGCTCAAACTCCGCCAGGAGGAGCCGGAGGCGTTCGCCGCATGCGTCGGAGTCGGGGTACTCGGGCTGATCCCCGAGATCGCGGCGTTCTGGGAGCCCTACCTGCGTGCTGCGGTCGACAACGGTGAGATCCACCCCGACACCGACTGCGCCGAGTCGGCCGAATGGATCGCCCGGATCACGATGAGCCTGGCGACCGTGCCGAGCGAGCATTTCGACCCGGAGAACCCGGATTCGGTGCTGCGCCATGCCCGCCGGTACATCGTGGCGGCGCTGCGCTGCGACCCGGCCGAGGGGTGACTTCGGCGCGCCGAGTCGCGCTGAGCGCGACCGGCCACGCCGAGATCACTCAGTCGCCGTCGTTGCCGCCGGGGGTGTTCTTCGACACCTGGACCAGGAACTCGTAGTTGTTCTTGGTCTTGCGCAGCTGACTCATCAACAGGTCGATGGCCTGATGCGGGTCCAGTCCGGACAGCACCCGACGCAGCTTGTGCACGACCGCGAACTCGTCGCTGGACAGCAGCAGCTCGTCCTTACGGGTGCCTGACGGGTTGACGTCGACGGCCGGGAACACCCGACGCTCCGAGATCTTGCGGTCCAGCTTGAGCTCGGCGTTGCCGGTGCCCTTGAACTCCTCGAAGATCACCGTGTCGCCGGTGGAACCGGTCTCGACCATGGCCGTGGCGATGATCGTCAGCGAGCCGCCCTCTTCGATGTTGCGCGCCGCGCCCAGGAACCTCTTGGGCGGATACAGCGCCGTCGAGTCGACGCCACCGGACAGGATCCGGCCCGACGCCGGCGACGCGTTGTTGTAGGCGCGACCGAGGCGGGTGATCGAATCCAGCAGCACCACGACGTCCTTGCCCTGCTCGACCAGACGCTTGGCCCGCTCGATGGCCAGCTCGGCGGCCTGCGTGTGGTCTGACGGCGGCCGGTCGAAAGTCGAGGCGATCACCTCGCCCTTGACCGAACGCTGCATGTCGGTGACCTCTTCAGGACGCTCGTCGACCAGCACGACCATCAGATGGCACTCGGGATTGTTCCTGGTGATCGCGTTGGCGATGTCCTGCATGATCGTCGTCTTACCGGCCTTCGGCGGTGACACGATCAGGGCACGCTGCCCCTTGCCGATCGGCATGATGAGGTCGATGACGCGGGTGGTCAGCTTGTCGGGCGTGGTCTCCAGGCGCAGCCGCGTGTTGGGGTACAGCGGGGTGAGTTTCTGGAACTCGGGCCGCTTTCTGGCCTCCTCCACCGGTTTGCCGTTCACGGTGTCCAGGCGCACCAGCGGATTGAACTTCTGCCGGGAGTTCTGTCCACTGTTGTCGCCGTCGCGGGGCACCCGCACCGCACCGGTGACCGCGTCACCGCGGCGCAGACCGTTCTTGCGCACCATGTTCATCGAGACATAAACGTCGTTCGGGCCCGCCAGATACCCGGAGGTGCGCACGAACGCGTAGTTGTCGAGAACGTCGAGGATGCCGGCGACGGGCTGGACGACGTCGTCCTCGCGCAGCTCGGTGTCGCGCTCGCCGCCACCGCCACCGCCACCGCCACCGCCACCGCCGCCGTCGCCACCGCGGTCCCGCCGCCGCCGGTCGCGGAATCGGCGGCCGCGCCTGCCCTGACGGCCTTCGCCATCGTCGTCGGCGTTGCCGCCGCGGTTCTGTCCGCCCTGCTGGTCGGAGTTGTCGCCGCGGTTGTCGCCGCGGTTGTCGGAGTCCCGGTTGTCCCGGTCGGTCTTGTTGCCGTCGGACTTCTCGGCCCTGTTGCCCTCGGACTTGGCGGCCTGATTCTGGCCGCCGTCGCGCTTGGGCTGGTCTTTGGGCTGGTCTTTGGGCTGATCCTGGGCCTGGGCCTGATCCTTGTTGCCGGGTCCGCCGGCGCCACGGGCCGCCGAACGGCGCTCGCGGCGCTGCTGCGGCTGGGCCTCGGGGTTGGTCTGTTCGGGCGCGGCACTGTCGCCGGAGTCACCGACAGGTGCACTCGCAGGGGCGCTCTCGGCCGGTGCGGGAGCGGCGGCCGAATCGCCGGCAGTGCTGCTCTCCGCCTTGCCTGTCTCTGCCTTGCCTGCGGAGCGGCCGTTGGCTTCGCCACGGCGCTCACGAATGGCGGCGATGAGCTCGCTCTTGCGCATGCCGGAGGCGCCGTCGACGCCGATCTCCTTGGCCAGGGCGCGCAGCTCGGGCAGCACCATGCTGGTCAGAGCGCCACGCCGGGTGCCCGAGCCGGCGCCGGCTGAGCTTTCGGGGGCCGCTGCCGTCGGAGCATCCTCCGCAGCCGGAGCCTTGCGCTCGGTCGAAGAAGTGCCGTCCGCAGTCACGGTTTTCGGCAGCTCACCGCTTTCAGCGCTGCCACCAGCCGTGATGAGGTCCGTATCAGTCACGGATTTCCTTTCTTCCCTCGCTGATCGAGTCACGCGGGGGTTCGGTGCGCTCAGCCAAACTGCTGAACGCGAAGGTCACACCATTGCCACTGCAACGGTGATCGCCGGGTTTCGCCGAAACGGCAAACCGTCAGTCCACTAATTTGAACACCTGAAAGAAGAGTGGTCGTCCTAGTGTCGGCGCAGCTTCAGACGCTGCGATTGCTGGACGAGAGCGAGAATAACCCGCATCCGGGCCGGAAGCAAGAAACGCCGTGATTCGCATGTTACAGGTGTTGCTCGCGCGCGGCGATCCAGCTAGGGCCGGGCGGCCACGCCGGATGTCCAGGTCACCCCGTCGCCCACGGACATCCTGGCCACCGCGAAGCCGTGCTCGCGGCCGTGGTCGAGAACTTCCGCCGGCAGGTCCGGGGTGGTGCTCAGCGCCAGCACTGAAGGTCCGGCGCCGGAAAGTACCGCTGCAATGCCACAACGGCGGAACACCGCCAGGTATTCCGCTGACGCAGGCATGGCCGCCGCCCGTTGCGGTTGGTGCAGGACGTCCTCGGTGGCCGCCATGAGCAGGTCGGGCCGTTGGGTGAGCGCGACGACCAGCAGGGCGGCCCGGCTGAGATTGAAGCGTGCGTCGGTGTGGCTGATCTGCTCGGGCAGCAGGACCCGGGTCTCTGCGGTCGACGAACGCTCCTGCGGCACTGCGGTGAACACGTGGATGTCGGGGTGCAAGGCGATCGGTGCGGCCGCGTACACCGGGCTTCCGGCGCCGGATTCCGTCCAGGACACCACCGCCCCGCCGAGCACCGCGGCGGCCGCGTTGTCGGGATGGCCCTCGAACTCAGCGGACATCTGGACCAGCTGCTCCGGCGTCAGCGCTGTCGAACCATCCTGCGCGGCAAGGCCACTGGCGGCCGCGAGACCTCCGACGACAGCCGCAGCCGATGACCCCAGCCCGCGGGAATGCGGAATGTCGTTGCGGCAGCGGACGATCAACCCGGGCGCCGCCGCACCGACTTCACGCAGGCCGCGCTCGATCGCGCGCACCACCAGGTGAGAAGCGTCCAGCGGGACCTGTCCGGCTCCTTCCCCGTCGACCTCGACGACAAGGCCGGATTCGGTTGTTTCGACCACGATCTCGTCGTAGAGACTCAGCGCGAGCCCCATGCTGTCGAAACCGGGCCCGAGGTTGGCGCTGGAGGCCGCGACCACAGCGGTGGCCGTCAGCCCGGGTGGCAGGTTGCGTGTCACTGGAATCCGTTCTAGACCAGGCCGAGCTTGGCGACCACGGCCACAGGGTCGACGGGTACCGGGATCACCGCAGGCATCCCCTTCAGGGCGGTGTCGGGGTCCTTGAGTCCGTTTCCGGTCACGGTGCACACCACCGTGGAACCCTTGGCGACCCAGCCGTCTTCGATCGACTTCAGCAGACCCGCGATGCTCGCCGCCGACGCGGGTTCGACGAAGACGCCCTCCGCCCGGGCCACCAGATGGTAGGCGGCGAGGATCTCCTCGTCGGTGGCGGCGAGGAAGCGACCCTTGGACTCCTGCTGCGCCTCCACTGCCGAGGTCCACGAAGCCGGCGAACCGATCCGGATGGCGGTGGCGATGGTCTCGGGGTCGCTGACCGGCTCACCGAGGACCAGCGGTGCCGCGCCGGCGGCCTGCGTGCCCAGCATTCGCGGCAATCGGCCGGCCAGACCGTCGTGGTGGTATTCGGTGTAACCCTTCCAGTAGGCCGTGATGTTGCCGGCGTTGCCGACGGGCAACGCGTGCACGTCGGGCGCCTCGCCGAGTGCGTCGACGATCTCGAACGCCGCGGTCTTCTGTCCCTCGATACGAAACGGGTTGACCGAGTTGACAAGTGACACGCTCGGGAAATCAGAGGTGAGCTTGCGGGCGAGTTCGAGGCAGTCGTCGAAGTTGCCGTCGATCTGAATGATCTTCGCGCCGTGCATCACAGCCTGGGCCAGCTTGCCCATCGCGATCTTTCCCTGCGGCACCAGCACTGCACAGGTGATGCCGGCGCGCGCGGCATACGCCGCCGCCGACGCGGAGGTGTTGCCCGTGGAGGCGCACAGCACCGCCTGCTGCCCGCGGGCCACCGCCTCGGTCACCGCCATCGTCATTCCGCGGTCCTTGAACGACCCGGTCGGGTTGAGTCCTTCGACCTTCAGATGCACTGTGCACCCGGTGTACTCGGACAACCGCGGCGCCGGCAGCAGCGGAGTGCCTCCCTCGCGCAGCGTGATCGGCGTCCAGCTGTCGTCGACAGGCAGCCGGTCACGGTACGCCTCGATCAGGCCGGGCCAGGGCTGATGCACGGCTCTCGGCGCGGTGGTACTCACTCTGTGGTCCCTTCCATGCGCAGCACGCTGTTGATACTCTGCACGACCTCCAGGTCGGCCAGCGCTGCAACCGTTTCCGAGAGGGCCGCGTCTGTCGCCTGGTGGGTGACGACGACGATGCGCGCACCGCAGCGCTGACCTCCGTCGTCGACCATGCCCTCCTGGCGCACCTCGGCGATGCTGACCTCGCGCTTGCTGAACTCCGCTGCCACAGCGGACAGAACGCCCGGCCGGTCCGCGACGTTCATGTTGACGTAGTAGCGGGTGGGGATGAACCCGATCGGCGCCACCGGCAGCTTGGCGTACTTGGATTCACGGGGTCCGCGACCACCCTGAACCCGGTTTCTGGCCGCCATCACCAGATCACCCAATACCGCCGACGCCGTCGGCGCACCTCCGGCGCCCTGGCCGTAGAACATCAGCCGCCCCGCGGCTTCGGCTTCGACGACCACCGCGTTGAACGCGCCGTTGACCGAGGCCAGCGGGTGATCCAGCGGCACCAGCGCCGGGTAGACGCGCGCCGAAACGCGCTGCTGCCCCTCATCGGTGATGAGCCGTTCGCAGATCGCCAGCAGCTTGATCGTGCAGCCCAGCGCGCGGGCCGACTCGAAGTCGGCCGCGGTGACGGTGCTGATGCCTTCGCGATAGACGTCGTCGGTGGTGACCCGGGTGTGGAAAGCGATCGACGCCAGGATGGCCGCCTTGGCTGCCGCGTCATAGCCCTCCACGTCCGCGGTCGGGTCCGCCTCCGCGTATCCGAGCGAGCAGGCGTCGGCGAGTGCCGAGGCGTAATCGGCGCCGGTGCTGTCCATCTCGGACAGGATGTAGTTGGTGGTGCCGTTCACGATCCCGGCCACCCGCAGGACGGTGTCTCCGGCCAGCGACTGGGTCAGCGGGCGGACCACGGGGATGGCACCGGCGACGGCCGCCTCGAAATACAGGTCGACGCGGGCGTTCTCAGCGGCCTGGGCGAGTTCGCCGGTGGACACCGCCATCAACGCCTTGTTGGCGGTCACCACCGATTTGCCCTGCTCGAGCGCGGTCAGGATCGCCTTGCGCGCCGGTTCCACCGGCCCCATGAGTTCGACGACGATGTCGACGTCCTCGCGGGACACCAGTTCCTCGATGTTGTCGGTGAGCAACTCGACCGGAACGCCACGGTCGGCGTCCACCCGTCGCACCCCGATACCGCGGATCTCCAGCGGCGCGCCGATACGAGCGGTCAGATCCGCGGCGCTCTCGTTGATGATGCGCACCACCTGGCTGCCGACATTGCCCAGACCCAGCACGGCTACGCCGATTGCGTTACTCACGCTCACCTCACTTCCAGACTCAAGAGATCCTCGACCGTCTCCCGGCGCAGGATCAGACGTGCCCGCCCGTCGCGCACGGCCACCACGGCCGGTCGGCCGATCAGGTTGTAGCGGCTCGACATCGAATAGCAGTATGCGCCGGTCGCTGCCACGCCCAGTAGGTCACCCGGGGCCACGTCGTCGGGCATCCATGCGTCGCGCACGACGATATCGCCGCTCTCGCAGTGCTTCCCGACGACCCGAGACAGTGTCGGTGCCGCCTCGCTGACCCGCGAGAGCAGCCGCACGTCGTACTCGGCGCCGTACAGCGACGTCCGGATGTTGTCGCTCATCCCGCCGTCCACACTCACGTATCGGCGGTGCCTGTCGGAGGCCACCGCGACGTCCTTGACGGTGCCGACCTCGTAGAGGGTGATGGTGCCCGGTCCGGCGATCGCGCGCCCCGGTTCGACCACCAGGGTGGGCGCGGGCAGACCCACGGCGGCGGATTCGCTGCGCACGATCGCCTGCAGCTTGTCGGCAAGTTCCTTCATCGGCGGCGGGTGGTCCTGCGGGAGGTAGGAGATGCCCAGCCCGCCGCCGAGGTCGACGATCGCGATCTGCGCGGTCTTGTCGACACCGAACTCGGCGACCACATCCCGCAGCAGCCCGATCACCCGGTGGGCGGCCAACTCGAAACCCGCCACGTCGAAGATCTGCGAACCGATGTGGCTGTGCAGGCCGACCAGTCGCAGGTTGTCGGCTTGGAAAACCGCGCGCACCGCGGCCATGGCGGCACCGCTGGCCAGCGACAACCCGAACTTCTGGTCCTCGTGGGCGGTGGAGATGAACTCGTGGGTGTGCGCCTCGACCCCGACCGTGACCCGGACTAGCACGTCCTGCACGATCCCGGCCTCGCCCGCGATCCGGTCGAGCCGGTCGATCTCGATCATCGAGTCCAGCACGACGTGCCCGACACCGCCGGCGACCGCCGCGGTCAGCTCGGCGACCGATTTGTTGTTGCCGTGCAACGCGATCCGCTCGGCCGGGAACCCCGCGTGCAGCGCCACCGCGAGTTCTCCCCCGCTCGCGACGTCGAGCGACAGGCCTTCCTCGTCGACCCAGCGGGCCACCTCGGTGCACAGGAACGCCTTGGCCGCGTACCGGACCGACTCGCCACCGCCGAACGCGGCCGAGATGTCGCGACAGCGCGCCCGGAAGTCGGCCTCGTCGATGACGAAGACTGGCGTGCCGAACTCCGCGGCGATCTCGGTGACCGGGACCCCGGCGATCGACACGGCTCCGTCGCCATCACGGACTGCGTTGTGCGGCCACACATTCGGCGCCAGCACCGCCACGTCGGCGGCGTCGCGCGGACGGTCGGGCGCCCCGCCGTGGTGCATCTCTTCGGCGTGCCGGGGGCCGGCCGGATGCGCGCTCACATCCGCTCCGGGGCGCTGACACCGAGGATGTTCAGTCCGTTGGCGATGACCTGGCGGGTGGCCTGACACAGCGCCAGCCGCGCGGCGTGCAGTGGGCCGGGCTCCTCGTCACCCTGCGGGAGCACCCGGCAGGAATCGTAGAAGCGGTGGTAGTCACCGGCCAGGTCTTCCAGATAGCGCGACACCCGGTGGGGCTCGCGCAGGTCAGCGGCGGTTTTCAAGACGCGGGGAAACTCGCCGATGTTGCGGATCAGCGTGCCTTCCTTGTCGTGGGTCAGCAGGTCGAGATGGTCGGTGCCGGGTGTGATGCCCAGTTCGGCGGCGTTGCGGGCCAGCGCCGACAGCCGCGCGTGGGCGTACTGCACGTAGTAGACCGGGTTCTCGGCCGATGCCGAGGACCACAGGGCCAGGTCGATGTCGATCGGGGTGTCGACCGAGCTGCGGATCAGCGCGTAGCGGGCGGCGTCCACCCCGATGGCGTCGACGAGGTCGTCGAGCGTGATGACGGTGCCGGCCCGCTTGCTCATCCGCACCGGTTGCCCGTCACGCACCAGGTTGACCATCTGGCCGATCAGCACCTCGACGGTGTCGGGGTCGTCACCGAGCGCGGCGGCGGCGGCCTTCAGGCGTGCGATGTAGCCGTGGTGGTCGGCGCCGAGCATGTAGATGCACAGGTCGAAGCCGCGCTGCCGCTTGTCCAGGAAGTACGCCAGGTCACCCGCGATGTAGGCGGGCTGACCGTCGCTCTTGATCACGACACGGTCTTTGTCGTCACCGAAGTCGGTGGTGCGCAACCAGACCGCGCCGTCGGACTCGTAGATGCTTCCGGTCTCGCGCAGCTTGGCGATGGCCTGATCGACACGACCGGAGGTGTGCATCGAGTCTTCGTGGGTGTAGACGTCGAAGTCGGTGCCGAACTGGTGCAGCGATTCCTTGATGTGGTCGAACATCAGGTTCACGCCGATCGCGCGGAACGTCTCGCGCATCTCGCTGTCCGGCAGGCCCAGCGCGTCGGGTTCCTTGTCGAGCACTGCCGAGGCGATGTCGGCGATGTAGGAACCCGCGTAGCCGTCCCCGGGGGCGGGCTCACCCTTGGCGGCGGCGATCAGCGAGTTGGTGAACCGGTCGATCTGCGCGCCGTGGTCATTGAAGTAGTACTCCCGTACCACCTCGGCACCCTGGGTGCTCAGCAGCCGGCCCAGCGCGTCGCCGACGGCGGCCCACCTGGTCCCGCCGATGTGGATGGGTCCGGTGGGGTTGGCCGAGACGAACTCCAGGTTGACCTTGAGGCCCAGGTCCGCCGAGGTGCCGTAGCCGGCGCCCGCGGCGATGACGTTTCCGACGATGACGTTCTGGGCCGATGCCTCGATCCGGAGGTTGACGAACCCGGGTCCGGCGACGTCGGCGGCCGCGATGCCGTCCTGCTCGGCCAGCGCCGCGGCCAGCCAACCGGCCAGCTCACGCGGGTTGGCGCCGACCTTCTTGCCGAGTTGCAGGGCAAGGTTGGTGGCGTAGTCGCCGTGCTCGGGGTTGCGGGGACGCTCGACGGTGACGGTCGCAGGCAGCGCGGCGGGGTCGAGGGCGTGCTCGGAGAGCACCGCGGCGGCGGTGGTCCTGAGCAGCTCAGCCAGATCGGCGGGGGTCACGGGGGTCCATCCTATGGTCTGGGGTCTTCGCGCCCCGAATCCATTTCCCCTCGTGGGTATGCGCTAGGCTAGCCACGCCCATTGGCGCAGTCAGTTCGGTATGCGCCCCCGTAGCTCAGGGGATAGAGCGTCTGCCTCCGGAGCAGAAGGCCGCAGGTTCGAATCCTGCCGGGGGCACCAGGTCAGGCCATGTTACTGACTAATGCTTGCAACATACGTGCGAGATTGCATGGCCATACGTGTCGGTCCAATCGGTCACAGTGTCATCATGGCCAGAACCGCGCGAGTCGCTCTGCCCGAGGACGACTACCTCATCCTTATCGGCTAGGTGGCCTATATGGTCAGCTCGCTCGAATGGACCATTCTGGGCGATCTGCCGGGGTTGGCGCAGTACCTCCCACCTGAACTCACCACGTCGGCCCTAGCGGGCAAGTCCACCGGCCAGATCGCTGGCGCATTGACCAAGGCAGCGAACGGTATCAGCGATGACGACGTGCGGATCTTTGTCGAGCGCGCAGGTGAGTTGCTGAGCGACGCAGCTGAACTACGCAACGACATGCTTCATGCGCGACCGGCGACCATCGGTGAAGACCAACGCCTATACCGCTGGAGGCCCGCCGACTGGCGGGGGCCCGGTCGCGCGTTCCCTATCGACACCGGATGGCTCAACAGCACAATCGACAAGCTATCGGCGGCGGCGGGTGCACTCAGCGCCGCCAGGCCGCTCCACAGAAACACAGCGTTCCTCACTCGCCAGCCACAGCCCCGCAGCCGCTAGTCGGCATCGGCTCGCAGCGCCGCGATGTCCTGGTGCGGGGTGCGCCAGACCGCAGGATCGAGCGCGTCGGGGCCGATGGTGGTGAGGTCATCAGGCACCGGCACGCCAACGTCGGAGACGCGGACGGTCACCTCCTCGTCAACGCTCGTTTTTGTGACCACCACGGCCTCGTTCAGCACCTCCGGATCCACTGTCAGCATGCCCTTGTCGATCAGGCCTTTGAGCATGATGTGGGTGTAGATCACCCGGTCGCATATGCGTGCGATGCCTGGTGCGGCGGCGTAGTACCGCTGGTCGATGCTGAGGTCGCGGATGACCGACGACCTCCGCGACTGCGCGTGGATCACATCGCCGTAGAGCCAGGCGTACATCAGCTTTCGGTCGGTGGTGGTGCCGCTGGGCGTAGCCACCCAGTACGCCTGCGCCGCCAGGTTGGCGTCGATGACGGCGCGCCAATAGTCGCGCCACCAGGTCAGGTCAATTTCCTCGTTCAGGGCCTCGGTCCCGACGAGCTGTTCCAGCGCGTCGAGCGCCCTGGCGTAATAGATCGGCTCGCTGCTGAGGATCAGCGGACGTACCCGGCTGGCCAGCGACTCCAACGCCTCCTCCGGCGGGTATTCGACTTGCAGCCGGTGGCTCTCCTCGCCGGTCTTGGTGTTGACCGTGACCCAGATCGTGACCTGGCCGGAGTGGAGCTTGCTCATCAGCGCCGCCTGCTCGCGGATCAGCGAGTGCGCCATCACACGCCGGGTCCGCAGAAGGAATCCCTCGATGACGGCTTGTGGTGTAGGTGGTGCTGAGGCCATGGCCGCACTGTACGACCGCGCACCGACACTCTCGGGCGGCGGCGCGACACCCCCGAGAAGCGCGTTCACGCCGGTGCGCCCCCGCGTGCTGGCTGATTGGTGACCCTTGTGGGTAGGGGTGGTGCATCATCGTGAGCATGCCGTCCATACCCGCCCCCGTTGAGCCATCGGTGCTCCGCTGGGCGCGTGAGTCGTGCGGCCTGATCGAGGTCGCGGCATCGCGCAAGATCGGGGTGCCCGACGACCGGGTGGCCGCGTGGGAGGCGGGCACGGCGGTGCCGACCATTGCGCAGTTGCGCAAGGCGGCCGAGGTGTACAAGCGGTCGCTGGCGGTGTTCTTCCTTCCCGCGCCGCCCGAGGGGTTCGACACCCTGCGCGACTTCCGGCGGCTCGACGGTGCCGACGGCGGGAAGTGGTCGCCCGAGCTGCATGAGGAGTTCCGGCGAGCGCATACACAGCGTGACTACGCATTGGAGCTGGCCGAGACCGAGGAGCGCGAGCTGCCCGACGCCTGGCGCGTCCCGGTGTCCGAAGACGACAGCGACGCCGACATCGCGACGCGCATCCGCGCGGCCCTGATCGAGGTCGGGCCGCTGCCCATCCCGCCGAACTCGCCGACGCCCTACGAGCACCTGAATGCGTGGGTCTCGGCCATCGAGGCGTCCGGGGTGCTGGTGCTGGCGACCCGTGGCGGCAAGGTGGCCGTGGACGAGATGCGCGGCATGTCGCTCTACTTCGACGTGCTGCCGGTGATCGTGCTCAACGGCGGCGATTACCCCCGCCCGCGACTGTTCTCGCTGCTGCACGAGTTCGTCCACCTGGTGTTGCACACCGAGGGGTTGTGCGACGTGGTGACCGACGACCGGCCCCGCAGCGCCAACCGGACCTTGGAGGCGCGGTGCAACTCCATCGCCGCCGCCGTACTGATGCCCGCCGCCCAGGTGCGCGGGAGACCCGAAGTCATCGCGCGCACCGACATCCCGGCCTCGTGGACCTACGAGACGCTGCGCCCGGTAGCTGCGCAGTTCGGTGTGAGCGCCGAGGCGTTCCTGCGGCGGCTGTCCACGTTGGGTCTGGTGCCGGTCGAGCTGTACCGGCAGCGCCGCGCGGAGTTCATCGCCGCCCATGATGAGGAGGCCGACCGCGCACGGTCGACCGGCGGTGGGGATTGGTACCGCAACACCGTGCGCGACCTCGGCAAGGGCTACGTGCGCGCCGTCGCCGACGCCCACCGCCGCCGGGTCATCGACAGCAACACCGCTGCGATCTACCTGGACGCGAAGGTGAGCCAGATTCCGCGTCTGGCCGAGTCCGCCGAGCTGCGGAGCGTTGTGTGACCGACCGGTTCTACTCGTTCGACACCAGTGCGATCCTCAACGGGCGACGTGACCTGTTCCGGCCCACGGTGTTTCAAACGCTATGGGTGCAGATCGAGGACGCCGTCGCGGCAGGACAGATCAGGTCGGTGGACGAGGTGCAGCGCGAGCTGAGCAGGCGTGATGACGACGCCAAGCGGTGGGCCGACGCGCAGCCTGACCTGTTCGTGCCGCTTGAGACGCCGATACAGCAAAGCGCTGCCCAGATACTCACCGTGCACGACCGGCTCGTCCGTCAAGGTGGAAGGCGCAGCGGTGCTGACCCGTTCGTCATCGCGCTGGCGATGGTGCGCAACGGCACCGTCGTCACCGAGGAAACCGCGACCGGTAATCTGGACAAGCCGCGCATCCCTGATGTGTGCGGTGACCTCGGGGTGCCGTGCCTCAACCTCATGGAGTACATCGAAGCGCAGGGGTGGACATTCTGATCAGTGCGCCGCACGCCACGGCGACCCTGCTCGCTCTGCATTGTGCGCCACGCTGACCTTATCCCTCGGTGATGATCAGTGCGTACTCGATGCTGTAGGTGTTGGTCAGGCCGAGTGCCTGTTCCCACTGGTGAATGAACTCGGCGGATTTGTCGCACGCCCACTGCGCGACACCGGCGCACAGGACATGGTGAGGGAACCAGGGTTTCGCACCTTGCATCAACGGGTTCGCCGGCATCAACTGGATCAGCCGTTTCTGCAAGGTGTGCGCGTCGTTGTCCCATTGGAGCTTCGGCTTGAAGTGCACGAAGGCGTCGCGCAGTTTCACTAGGCCGCACACGTCCTGGGCGGGCCGCGTGCCCCTGTCGATGCCTCGCCCAGTAGCGCAGACCAGCGTCTGGTCTAGCTTGTCGATCACCGGCAGACGGTCCGAGCCTGGTCGTTCGGCAAACTCGCGGATGGCATCGACCTGCGCAACGTTCAGACCAGCGAGGCGCTGCCTCGCTGACCCAGGGATCGGCTCCGTGGCAGCGAACCAGACTTCATTAACCCGCGCCTCCAAGAACGCCGCAGACTCGACAATTGCACACACCGCATATGACTCAGCGTCGTAATCGACGGTCGGCAGTGCATCGCGCCGGGTTTCCAGCACCACACGCTCCCGTTCGCGGCATTGGGATGCCATCAAACGGGCGGCACGGATGTGTGCACCCGCGAAATAGTGCCGCGTACCGATCACGTCGTAAGTCGGTCTGCCTGCCGGATCTGCCATAACCGAAGTATGCCGACACCGAACCCCGCCGCGCCTCCGAGTCATCGTCCGCCGATCTGGCGGCGCATCCATGCCGGGGGTGGTGGAATCTTGCCCTCGCGGGCGCGGCGTGCGGTGTCCATTGGGGTGAATGCGCCGAGGCCAAACGCGCGTGGCTGGGCCGCATCACTGCTTTACAGGATTGTGCGCGTTCGTATTTGACGCGCGCATGCTTATCGAGCGGCCTGAATCTCCACCGGAATCACCGGGCGCAGCAGCGCATTGACATCGGCGACTTTGACGCGCATGGCGCTGCCCGGCTTGTCGCTTATCCGGTAGGCGGGCAGCTCGCCGCTGGCGATCTTGTCGCGGAACGTGAACACCGAGTAGCCCGTACGGGCGGCCGCAGAGCGCAGCGATTCGTACTCGGGCGTGGGAATGGCAGTGCGGGTGGACACTTCGGTCTCCTTTGAACTCGCCGCTAACCGAAGGGACCGGGTGGTCCTATTCGGGTTGCGGCGGCCCAATGCCGCCTTAACGCCTACGAATATAGCGCAGGCCGTGAGTTTTCGTTGCATTGCGCGCGAAACGCGCCAATCGAGTTAGGTTGTGCGGGTTCAGTTTCCCGACATTTACGGGTTAGTCGCGGCTAGCGCGGAGAGTTTGTCGGCCAGCTCGGCCGTGCGCCCCTCGGCGGTGTGCTGGTAGCGCATCGCCATGTTGGGCGAGGTGTGGCCCAGCCAGTCCATCAGCTCGCGCAGCGTCGCGCCGGTGTGTGCGTACAGTACGCCGCCCGCGTGGCGCAGATCGTGGAAGTGCAGGTCCGGCTGCCCGACTGCCACCCTGGCGGCCTCCCAGGCGGTGCGGAACCGCTTCTCCCCGGCGAACGACCCCGTGGAAGGCTCCACGAACACCAGTGCCTCGTCGCTCTCGCCGACGTGGCGCGCGAGGTGGTCCACGACAGCGGGCCGGACGTGCGGGGGCACACTGACCACGCGCCGCGATTCGCGGGTCTTGGTCGGCCCCACCTCGAACTTGCCCTCCCGGTACGTCACCGCCCGCTCGATCCGCACCGTGGACCCGTCGGCGGCGATGTCGCAACGGCGCAACGCGAACACCTCACCCATTCGCAGCGCGCACCAACCGGCTAGCAGCACGGCCAGGCGTGCGTCGTCGGGCATCTTCGCGGCCAGCTCGGTCAGTTTGGGCGGCGTCGAGCAGCACTACCGACCGGCGGGCGTGCTTCACCTGCGCCGCCCCCTTGATCCGACACGGGTTGCGCTCGATCAGGTCGTCGGACATGGCGGTGTTGAACACCCCGTTGAGGACGGCGTACGGCTGCGCGTTGCGGGTCTCGTGCTCACTGCCCAGCCCGGCGAACCACGTCCGCACGTGCTCGGGCGTGATCTCGGCCAGACCGAGGTCGCCCAGCGCGGGCAGGATGTGGCTGTCGAGGTGGCCCCGGTAGTTGTCGCGGGTGCGCCGTGCCAGCTTGGTCTTGTTGTCCAGCCACGTGTTGGCGTAGGTGCGCAACGTCAGCTTCTCGGCCTGGCGGCGGGCAGCCCATTCGGCGGGCGGGGTCCACTCCCCCGGTCAGCGACGGTCGAGGGCGGTCAGGTCCTCCTCGGCCTGCAGCCAGTGCTCGGCGCTGCTCTTGGTCGGGAACGTGGCCAACGCCTTGTAGACCACCCCGTTGTGCAGGTAGCTCGCCTGCCAGCGGCCCGAGGGCAGTTGGCGCAGCCGACCGAACGACCGCCGGGGGCACCACGAACATCCAAGCTGGCTCCACGGCCATTACCAGGGCCAACTCGGCATCCCGACCCGCACCGCCTGGAAGTCGTCGCCGCCCTCGGGATCAGCACCACCTGGTCCCGACGTCGAAGGCTCCGTCGATGGTGACGGCGAGTTCACCCCCAGAGGATGATGCACTGATGAAGGCGAGCAGGGCGTGCAAGGGCGGAGGCAAGAACTGGTCGGTGAATAAGGACGGCAAGCCGATCTGTCCCGGCTGCTTCCGAGGCCTCAGCGCCGTCGCCGGCTATGGAAAGACGGTGCGCAACACGCCCATCGTCCCTGCGCACGACCGTCCCGGTCCTCAGGACGCCCAGAAGCCTCGTCGCGACCGACACGCTGACTCACGGGGCTCCGGCGGCGCCTCCTGAGCGAAAATCCGTGGACAGATCGCGGCGGCCCGTGTGCCGTGCACGCGTGGCGTCAGGACCACTCCGCGAGGACCCGCATCTTGCCGGCCTTCACCGCCGCGTCCCGTCGCAGCTTCTTGAGCTGCGGCGCGAACGCGTTGCGGGCGTTGTCCTGGAAGTTCAGCGGCAGCTCCAGCGCACTGACTAGCTTGGCCTCGAGATACCACGGCTCAGGATGCAGCACCCAGGACACCGCGGCATTCTCTGCCATCCACCGGGTCAGCACGGCTTCACCGCCGGCGAAGGTCTGCCGCTTGCCCGAGCCGATCCGGCGCAGCGCGAAGCCGAGTTGATCGCCGAGCAGCACCCCGAGCGACTTTCGCAGTGTGGAGCCGTCGGCGCCGGCATTGCCGGCACCGAAGTGGTAGCGAATGCGTTTGCGCAGGTCCTGCGGCGTCTGCGGCTTGCCGTCGGCGCGGGGCGGACCGGGGCTGATTCCGACGTAGAGCAGTGTCCAGCCGTCCCGCTGTTCGCACCCGGTGACATCGATGTCGCCCGGAATGTCGCGGAACCACCATCCGTGAGCGCCGGCTTCGTCGGGCACCGGGCACGGCTCGGCGAACACCTCGTCGCGCGTATACCGCTGAGCCGCAAGAAAGTTCGCGACAGCGGTGGCGTTCCGCTTCGCGGAGATCGACTCAGCCATGATTCCGAGCGTAGTCGCAGGTGGCCTTGGCGTATCGCTGCGCCGCCGGACCGCCGGAAACCGACGTCACCACCACGTTTGATTTACCGACCAACTAGGTGGTTAGTCTGCAGTGAGACCCCGTTCCCGAGCAGGAGGCCGCCATGCAGTTGGCGCTGACACCCGAGGAAGCCGCCTTTCGCGACGAGCTTCGCAACTTCTATCGCACCGAGATCCCGGCCGAGATCCGCGAGCGGACCCGCGTCGCCGCGGAGGCCAACCGCGAGGACATCGTCACCACCCACAAGATCCTCAATGACAACGGCCTTGCGGTGCCCAACTGGCCGGTCGAATGGGGCGGCAAGGACTGGACCGCGACCCAGCAGCAGATCTGGCTCGACGAGATGCAGCTGGCCTGCGTTCCCGAACCGCTGACCTTCAACGCGAACATGGTGGGCCCGGTGATCGCCGAGTTCGGCTCCCAGGAGATCAAGGAGCGCTTCCTGCCGCCCACCGCCGCGCTGGACATCTGGTGGTGCCAGGGGTTCTCCGAGCCCGAGGCCGGCTCGGACCTGGCCTCGCTGCGGACCACGGCGCTGCGCGACGGGGACACCTACGTGGTCAACGGCCAGAAGACGTGGACGACGCTGGGTCAGTACGCCGACTGGATCTTCTGCCTGGTCCGCACCGACCCCGACGCGCCGAAGAAGCAGGCGGGAATCTCGTTCGTGCTCATCGACATGAACGCTCCGGGCATCACGCTGCGGCCGATCAAACTGGTCGACGGCAGCTATGAGGTCAACGAGGTCTTCTTCGAAGACGTCCGGGTCCCGGCCGACCAACTCGTCGGCGAAGAGAACCAGGGCTGGACCTACGCGAAGTTCCTGCTGGGCAACGAGCGCAACGGCATCGCCCAGGTGGGCCGCACCAAGCTCCGGCTCGCCGAGGTCAAGCAGCGGGCGCAGTCGAGCGGCCTGATCGACGACCCGCTGTTCGCCGCGCGCCTGGCAGAAGCCGAGAACGACATCCTCGCGCTGGAACTGACCCAGATGCGGGTCGCCTCGGGCTCGCAGGGCGGCAAGCCGAACCCCGCGTCGTCGGTGCTGAAGCTGCGCGGCAGCCAGCTGCAGCAGCTTGCGACGGAACTGCTGCTGGAGGTCGCCGGACCCGACGCGCTGCCCGATCACGCCGACGGCGTCGCCTCCCCGCAGTGGGCGCAACACAGCGCGCCGCGCTACCTCAACTACCGCAAGACCTCGATCTACGGCGGCAGCAACGAAGTGCAGCGCACCATCATCGCGTCGACGATTCTCGGATTGTGAGGTAGACCATGGACTTTCAACTCAGTGAAGAGCAGGTCCTGCTCCGCGACACCACCAAGAACGTGCTGTCGCGCACCTACGACCCCGAGAGCAGGCTGAAGGTCCTCGACAGTGACCTCGGCTGGAGCCGCGACGTGTGGACCCAGTTGGCCGAGATCGGCATCCTCGGGCTGGGGTTCGAGGATGACGCCGGCGGCCAGATCGAGGTTCAGCTGGTCGCCACCGAGATCGGTCGACGCTTGGCGCCCGAACCGGTCGTGCACGCGGCGTTGGGGCCGGGCGGTCTGATCGCCGAAGTGGGCACCGCAGAACAACGCGCGCTGCTCGACGAGGTGGCCGCCGGTGAGCGGCTGCTGGCGTTCGCCCATTCCGAACCCGGCATGCGGCTGCCCACCGGATCTTTGACGACAATCGCTGCGCGCGAAGGCGATTCGTGGACCCTCAGCGGGTGCAAGAACCCGGTGCTGGCCGGGGACTGTGCTGACACCCTGGTGGTCAGCGCCGCCCTGCCCGACGGTGGCACCGGGTTGTTCCTGGTTGATGCCGCAGCGGCGAACCGGCAGCCGTACCGCACCTTCGACGGTCAGCGCGGCGCACAGATCGACCTCGACAAGGTCGCCGCCGAACCCCTGGGCGAGGCGGTCGACGCCGGCGCCGCCGTCAGCCGCGCCCTGGTGCGGATCTCGTCGGCGCTGTGCGCCGAAGCACTCGGCGCGATGGAGGAAGCCCTGCGCCTGACGGCGGAGTACCTGACCCAGCGCAAGCAGTTCGGCGTCACGCTGAGCAAGTTCCAGACGCTCACTCAGCGCGCCGCCGACATGTACGTCTCCCTCGAACTCGCACGCAGCATGACGCTGTACGCCGCGATGTCGGTCGCAGACGGTGATCTCGACCCGACCATTGCGGCACGGGCCAAGCTGCAGATCGGCCGCTCAGGACGCCACATCAGCCAGGAGGCCATCCAGTTGCACGGCGGCATCGGGGTCACCGCCGAGTACCCCGTCGGGCACTATGCCGCACGGCTCACCGCGATCGAGCACACCCTCGGGTCGTCGCAAGACCAGGTGCACGTGCTCATGAACCAGCTCGGTGACTACGAGGTCGTCACCGTCTGAGGCGGTGTCCGGGCGTTAACGCGTCTGGCGGAAGATGCGATACAACGGATGAAGGACCGCAACGAGCATCCAGATACCAGGCAAAGGAGTGCACGATGCAGGTGAAGAGAGTTCTCGCCGCCACCGCGATCACCGCAGGTCTCGGATCGGCCGGCCTGGGGTTCGCAGGTACTGCCGCCGCGGACGACGACTGGTGGGCACCCAAGCCGCCGTCCCCCGGCCACGTCGGACAGGTCGTCAACGTCCCACCAGGGCACATCGGTCAGATCGTCGGTGTCCCGCCCGGGCACTGGGACAAGCCCTGGAAGTGGGTCGGGTAGCGACGACGGCTGCTGAAGGTCACAGCCGTAGCGAGGTGCCGGTTTCGGCCTCGGCGAATTCCCACAGCGCCCTGGCCGTGTCGTAGTCGCAGGCGTTAGGGGTGCGTCCACTGAGCGTCGGGCCGCCCTTGAACCCGAACCTGCCGTTGATCCCGACGTAGCTGCCCGGCGGGATCGGCTCCGAGATGCAGTACAGCGTGGGGGCCGCGCCGGCGTCGATGTCGTTGCCGATCCGGTTGGCGACAGCCTGGGCGGCGGAGTGCACTGCCGACATCACCCGGGTGTCGGAGATGTTGGTCAGGTTGGACGACACCCAGCCTGGGTGGGTCAGCTGGGCGGTGACCGGTGACCCCGCGTCGCGCAGCCGTCGGTCGAGCTCGAGGCCCCACAGCATGACCGCCAGTTTCGAGCGGGCGTACGCCGGAAACGACGACCATGCGCGGGTGCGCAGGTGTGGGTCGTCCATCGCGATGGTCGCCCGCTTGTGGGCGTCGGAACCGACGTTGATGATCTGCGAACCCACCCGGTCGAAGAGCAGATTGGTCAACGCGAACGGCCCGAGGAAGTTGGTACCGAGGGTGACCTCGAAACCGTCGACGGTTTCGGTCCGGGTCTGCGCGACCAGCCCGGCATTGTTGATCAGGATGTCCACGTTGCCGTCGAACAGGCCGGGGAACGCGCGCACCGACGACTGATCGGCGAGGTCGAGTTTCACGACCTCGGTGTCACCGCCCATCTCGGCTGCGCGTTGCGCGCCCAGCTCGAGATTGCGCACCGCCAGGATGACGTGAGCGCCGGCGCGGACCAGGGCGCGCGCCGTCGCCAGGCCGACGCCGTTGGTCGCACCGGTCACGATGATGCGCTTGCCGCTGAGATTGCCGAGTCGGCTCGGCGACCAGTCCGAAGTCACGCAGCGAGATTAGCCGTGGAATCGTTGACATGACACATCCCGGCTGGTTGTCTACCGAGAAATGACAACATTTCAGGGCACCGCGATGCACCTCGATTCGTCGGGGCGTGAGCTGTCGGCATGAGTGACAGCGCCCGGGACATCGAGAACCTGATCTACACCTATGCCGAACGGCTCGACGCCGGCGACCTCGACGGGGTGGCGGCCCTGTTCGCCCACGGCCGCATCGCCGGCGTGGAGGACGGCCCACCGGAGACGGTCTTCAGCGGTGTGGCGGGGGTCCGTCGGATGTACGAGATGGCTACCCGGCTCTACGAGGACGGCACCCCCAAGACCAGGCACCTGACCAGCAACGTCCGGATCGTCGTCGACGACGCGGCCGGCACCGCGCAGGCCGGCGCGTATTACTGCGTCACCCAGGCGACCCCGGACCTGCCGCTGCAGATCATCGTGACGGGCCACTACCGCGACACCTTCCATCGCATCGACGGTCAGTGGTGGTTCGACACCCGCATCATGTTCGTCGACCAGGTCGGAGACACCAGCCACCACCTGAAGTTCTGATCGCAGTGCCGACGCGATGCGCCGCTGGCTCGACAGGCGACCGCGCGAGGTGGCGCGGCCTCAGCAATGAACTGATCGAGCGGTTCACCGCCTACAACTCCCGATTCCGTTCCGCTGCAGATACTTCGAGGAGCACTTGATGTCCGAGTACCCCGGTGACCCGGTCGCCACCGCGTCGCAACACGAACAGGAACTCGCGGCGCTGGAGCTCACCAGCCACCCCACCGTCAAGGCGGCCTACCGCCGCGTCGCCGACACCTGGCTGGGACGGGCCAAGGCCTCCGAGGCGATGCGCGCGGTGTTCGACGATGCGTTCGCCGAGGTGATGTTCTCGGCGGCGGTGTGGTCGTCGAATCAGGACAAGCTCCGGCCGAAGGTCAGCTGCATCACCCGCCTGGGCCATCCGGTCGGCGGCCGACCGATCCCTGGATCACGTTGGGGCATCGACAATCCCGACAGCGTCTACCGGGTGATCCCGATCTCCGGCGAGGAGCGCTACGAGATCCGGGGCCGTGTCGGTGAGCACCGGTTGACGGAGAACTACTTCACGTTGTGGGACGCGCACATGGGCACCGTCGCGGTGCTCAACGGCCGCACCATGGAAATCGAACCGGACGGGTCGTTCGTGATCACGGTGGACTCGAACCCGGCAGGCGGGCGGCCCAACCATGTGCAGTCCACGCCGGAAGCACACGAGTTCTACATCCGCGACGTGTTGCTGAACTGGGACCACGACGACCCCAACCACCTCACCGTGCACCGACTCGGCGGCGAACCGACGGCCCCGGCCCGGACGCTCGAGGAACAGGCCGAAGCGACCGCGGACATGATGGCCTACTTCGCGAACTTCACCGGCAAGCTCAGCCACGGCATCTACAAGATGGCACCGAACAACTTCAACCTGGCCTGGTCGGCCGACAAGGTCGGTGCGATGCGCAACCAGGTGTACGTGATGGGCCGGTTCGAGCTGAATCCCGGCGAGGCCTTCGTCGTCGACGTCAGCGACGGTGGGGCTGAGTACTTCACGGTACCGCTGAGCAACATCTGGGGCACCACCCTGGACATCGTCGACCGCACCGGCAGCCTGAACAAGGCCCAGTCGGTGCCCAACGAGGACGGCACCTACACCTACGTCATCTCCCCCACCGACCCCGGCGTCGCGAACTGGATCGACTCGAACGGGCTGCACGAAGCGATCCTGACGCTGCGGATGGCCGAGTTCGGTCCGGAGGGACCGACACCCGATCTCGGGGCCCGCGGACGAGTCGTCGCGCTCGACGGCCTCGAGGCGCAGGTGCCGACACTTCGGCGGGTGTCCGCGCAGGAGCGGGCGACCGAGCTCGCCGCGCGCCGGGCGTCGTATCTGCGCCGGCTTCCGGAAGGGACGAACTGACATGGGCCGCTGGCTGATCACCGGGTGCTCGACCGGAATCGGACGCGAGATCGCACGCGCAGCCCTGGAATCGGGGCACTCGGTGGTGGTGACCGCACGGCGGACCGAGACGGTGGCCGACCTGGCCGACGGCTTCGGCGACCGCGCGGTCGCCGTAGCACTCGACGTGACGGACAAGGACCAGATCACCGCGGCGGTGCGCACTGCAGACAAGGCGTTCGGTGGCATCGATGTGCTGGTCAACAACGCGGGCAACGGCTATCTGTCGGCGATCGAGGAGGGCGAGGACGAAGCCGTTCGAAAACTGTTCGACACCAATTACTTCGGTGTGGTGGACACGATCAAGGCGGTGCTGCCCGGGATGCGTGCCCGCCGCTGCGGCCACATCATCAACATCTCGTCGATGACCGGTCTGGTGGCCAATCCCCCGAACGCCTACTACTCGTCGACGAAGTTCGCGCTCGAAGCGCTCACCGAGGCGTTGGCCCAGGAGGTCAAGCCGTTCGGCATCAAGGTGACAGCCATCGAACCGGGTGCGTTCCGCACCGACTGGGCGGCGCGCTCGATGTGGGAATCATCGACTCCGATCAGCGATTACGACGAGAACGTCGGCGCCCGCAAGACGATGATCAAGGAGTTCGCGAACCATCTTCCCGGCGATCCGCGCAAGGTGGCCGAGGCGGTGTTGATGGTGGCCACCCTCGACGAGCCGCCGCTGCGGTTGCTGCTCGGCCGTGACGTGCTCAAGGCGGTCCGCGAGAAGCTCGCGGCATTCTCAGCGTCCATCGACGATTGGGAAGCCGTCACCAAGAACGTCAACTTTCCGAAGGAATGACGATGGGATCACTCGACGGCCGGGTCGCGTTCATCACCGGTGCGGCGCGCGGCATGGGCCGGGCGCACGCCGTCAAACTCGCCAGTGAGGGCGCCGACATCGTTGCCCTCGACGTCTGCGCCGATGTCGACTCCACCGACTATCCGGGCTCGACCCTCGACGACCTGGCGACCACGGTCGAATTGGTTGAGCAGCAGGGCCGTCGGATTCTGGCGCGCCAGGCCGATGTCCGCGATCCCGCGGCGGTGGACGCGGTGGTCGCCGACGCTGTCCGGGAGTTCGGCCGCCTCGACATCGTGGTCGCCAACGCGGGAATCATCCGGGTGACCGACAGCGACGATCGCCGACAGACGTTCCGCGACATCGTCGAGGTCAACCTGATCGGGGTCTGGAACACCGTCGACGCCGCGATCCCGGCGCTGATCGCGGGCGGTCGCGGCGGGTCGATCGTGCTGGCCAGCTCCACCCAGGGAATCAAGGCGTCGGGAACCGACCGACCGGGAATCCAGGCCTACAGCGCCTCCAAGCGCGCCCTGGTGGCACTCATGCAGGGTTGGGCGATGTCGCTTGCGCCGCATTCGATTCGGGTCAACACCATCCATCCCAGCGGGGTGGCCACCGACATGATCATCAACGAGGCCACCATGGGTTTGGCAGCGGCCGCAGACCCGTGGCTCGCCAGCCAGCAGAACGCGCTGCCGATCGCGCTGCTGCAGCCGGAGCAGATCGCGGGCGCGGTCGCGTGGCTGGTGTCCGACGCGGCGAACTTCATCACCGGCACGTCCTGGCCGCTCGATGCGGGTTTCACGCTGCGCAGTTAGCGCCGGGACACCTGACGATCGGCGACGAACCGCTCGCGGTAGGCACGGAACCGGTGAGCGACCTCGGTGACGTCGAGGCCGAGCGCCTCGGGGTCGTAGATCACCCCGCCGTAGCGGCCTCGTGGATGCTCGGCGATGAACTGTTGCATCGCCGTTTGCACCCCGGCATCGAACGGCTGCCCCGCTTTCTCGTAGATGGCCTGGATCGTCGCCTGCTCGTCGGCCATGAAGTCGTCGAACCCGATGTCGATCGACTGTCCGGCCGGCAGCACGTCGCGGTCGCGCACACAGCCGTCGAGGAGGTCGTCGATGCGGTCGAGCCAGTAGCGGGTGATCTTCACCGGATCCGGATGGGTCACCGCCATCCGGGTGACGTAGCAGATCATGGTCAGCATCGATGTCGTCACTTCGACGGGATCACGATGGGTGAGCACAAAAGTCGCGTCGGGGAAGGTCGCCGCCAGGACAGGGAACTGCTCCAGGTGCTGCGGTGACTTCAGCACCCACCGGGTGCCGCCGCGCAGCCATTGCATTGCCTGCAGGGTGCGCTTCAGGTAGCCGTAGGACGGTATCTGGTCATGCGCTTTGTAGTGCGCCGCGAAACTCGGGACATGATAGGTGGTTTCGAACAGCATGCCGGAGATGTCGTTGGCCAGCAGCTGGATCTCTTCATGGGCGTGCTCGACGGTCATGTCGTGCATGCGGCGGAACTCCGGCATCGAGGTGTGCACCAGCTCCAGTCCCGCCACGCACCGTTGGCGGCGGGGCTCGG
Source organism: Mycolicibacterium austroafricanum (assembly GCF_902705885.1). Taxonomy (GTDB): domain Bacteria; phylum Actinomycetota; class Actinomycetes; order Mycobacteriales; family Mycobacteriaceae; genus Mycobacterium; species Mycobacterium vanbaalenii_A. The sequence continues at coordinate 41,486 of NZ_CACSIP010000019.1, forward strand.
GGTCACCGTCCTCGGGTGCGGGGAACGGTTCCAGGCTCTCCCAGTACGGCAGATGCCGCAGCGACGGGTCGGCGGCCAGCAGGTTGTGCAGGTGCGTGGTCCCGGTGCGGGGCAGACCGCAGATGATGATCGGCCGCTCGATCCGCACATCCTCGATCTCGGGATGTTCGGCGACCAGCGCTTCCAGTCGAAGCCGGTTGACCAGGTTGCCGACCAGTTGTTCGAAGGCGATGGCGGTGCCGGCGTCGCTGAGCCCGGCCTCGTCGCGCAGCGAGGCACACAGCACGTCGAGGCGCTCACCGAACGCCGGGTCACCCCAGTCGTCGAGGCCCGTGCGCTCCATGGCCGCGGCGCGCAGCGCCTCGGCGCTGAGGTCCAGCACGGCCCCGTAGGCGGCGAGCCCGTCACGGATCGGCGTGGCGGCTTCCGGGTACACCGGGTCGGCCAGGTCGGTGAGCCGGATCGGCGCGGGCCGCGCCGTACCGGTGCTCACCCGGCTACCGCTTCAGCGAGTTCCGCGGGCCCGACCACACGGCACTGTGGCCGGCTCGGCGTGTCCTCCGGCAGGAACCAGCGCAGCCAGATCAGACCCTTGCGCCGTCCCGCGGTGGACACCCAGTTCCGATGGCCCGGATCCTGGTCGCAGATCACGATCTTCCACGAGCCGTCCGGTTCATAGGTGATCTGGGAGCCGTTGATGGTGACGCGTTCGTAGGTGTGATCGTAGGTGTGCAGGAATGGATTCCACAGGCACAGGTTCCAGAACACACACTCCGGTGACGTGCCCGTCACCACCAGGGCCTGACCGGGTTCCAACTCGAAAGCGCCCATCGCGTACGCGGCGTCGGCGGCCGACCATCCGTAGGCGTTCTCGGGCACCGGGAACGGTTCCATGATCTCGTTGGGTGGGTCGATCCGGGTCGGCAGGAACGAAACCTGTTCATGCAGCCAGGTTCTGGCGTGCTGCAGCCTGCGGGTGAGATCCCCGGCGCTGTCACGGCGGCGGGCGGGCGGGTCGATGGCCTCGAGCTTCCACACCGGGCGGCGTCCGGTCGTCGGTTCGTTGAGGTAGTCGCGGGTCAGGGCGAACTCGGCATCGGGGTCGAGTCGCAGCCACGCACCGTCCCCGGCGTGCGGACCGAGCATGAACTCGAAGTTGCCGGCGCTGTCGAACTCCAGGTTTCGGTCGTTCATCGTCCCGACGATCCGGTTGCTGTACTGACCGTTGCCGGGGCCCCCGTAGACGGTCATCGACAGATAGACGGCGTCACCTCGGTTTCCGGTGACCCGGTAGGTCCGGTTCGGGTCGAGCGGCGCCAGCTGGTAGTAGGCGTCGGAGTTGTCGCCACCCCACTTCAGATACGGGCCGATGACGTCGACCAGGATCGGGTTGTCCCGGTCGCCCCACACGTAGGCGTCGACGGCGACGCGCAGCAGGCTGAACGTCAGCCGATAGGCATCGAGCAGGTCGGGTTCGTCCAGCGCCGGCTGTGTGGACAGCACCTTCTGCTCGATCGCACGGACCTCGTCGAGTAGTTCGTTGAACGCCCGTGACAGCTCGGGGGTCTCGGTCATCGGTGTTCCCTCTTTCGGTTGGGGACTGCGCGGACCCCCTGGATCACCAAGGAACACAGTCGTTCTGCCAGTTGTACGGGGTTCGACCCGGCGTCCATGACCACCTGCGCCTGGTAGAAGGTCGTCCCGATCACGAGCTGGTAGAAGGCATCGACGTCGACGGCCGGGTCGACCACACCCTGCTCGATGCCACTGCTCACCAGCGACCGGAAGTGTGCGACGGTGCGCTCGTCGAGCAGTTGCTGTGTGCGGATGTGCAACTCGGGGTCACGACGCCGTTCAGCGAGGATGCCCCGGGCAGCGGCCTCCACCACCGGGTCTCGCCAGAAGCTCAGCGCAGCGCTGACGAAGGTATGCAGGTCGGCCTCGAAATCGCCCGACTGAAGCGGGAGTTCGTCATCCCCCGGATCTCCGAACGCTGCGTCGAACACCAGGTGGGCCTTCGACGGCCACCGCCGGTACACGGTGGGCCGGCTGACGCCGGCGGCTTTGGCGATCGACTCGATGCTGATCTGTTCGTAGCCGTCGGTGGCGAGCAGTTCGCGGGTGGCAGCCATGATGTCGCGGTCCGCCCGCGGATCGCGCGGACGACCCCGGACTCCCGCACCCGCCACGGCCACTCGATTATGATTACACTACGTAACGTAAATTAGGCAATGGTTCGCGCACCCGCGCTCGGGGACGGGCTCAGTAGGCGTCGTGCAGACGCATCCACTCGTAGGGCGGCTCCTGGGGCCAGCCCTCGGGCGAGTCCTCCCAGCTCTCCTGCCGGCCGTAGGGCGTGAGGTCGAGCAGGTCGAACACCACCATGAACGGCTCCTCGCCGCGGTCGAACGTCTGCCAGGTGTGGAACACCCGGTCGCCGTCGCGCAGGAACACGCTGATCGAGTGGCGTTCCTCGCCGTCGACCGTGGTGTGGAAATCCTCGTTGAACGACGACCGCCCCGACGACACCCACGGCAGGTCCCATCCCATCCGGTCCTTGAACGCCACCAGCTTGCCCACCGGCGCCCGCGAAACCAGGACCAGCGACGTGTCCTTGGCGTAGAGGTGTGACAACGGGCCGATGTGGTCGGCCATCATCGAACAGCCCGAACAACCCTCGTCCCAGTCCGGTCCGAACATGAAGTGCTGCACGATCAGCTGGCGGCGACCGTCGAACAGCTCGAGCAGCGACCACGGCCCGGCCTCGGTGTCGAACTCGTAGGGCGTCTCGATCGCCACCATCGGTAGCCGACGGCGAGCGGCGCTGACCGAGTCCTTGAGCCTGATCAGTTCCTTTTCCCGGACGAGCAGTTCAGCGCGGGCACGGTCCCACTCGGCGCGCGAGACGATCGGCGGCATGGCTTCGGAGGTCCCCATTCCCCGAGCATGCCACCGTGCTCAGTCGAAGTCGCGGACCACGTCGGCAACCTGGCGAACCTGGTCGATGTCCGAGCTCGTCGGGATCAGGTGCACCTCGTCGGTACCGATGTCGGCGAACCGCTTGAGTACCGCGTGCAGCTGCTCGGCGGTGCCCGCCCAGCCCGTGGTCGGAGCCATCGCGTCGACGATCTCGGCGGGAATCCAGTTCATGTAGCGCTGCAAGTGGCGGTGGACCTGGGCGCGGGGCTCGTCGCCGTCACCGATCGCGAACCAGAACGACGTCGCCAGGTGCGGCGCCATCTTGCCCGCCTGCTGCCACGCCTCGCGTGCCACGTCGAACAGCTCGCTCTGCTTGCCGGCGTCCAGATCCAGGGTGGTTCCGGCGAGTCCGTCCGCCCAACCGGCGGCGTGGCGCGTCGTCTTCGGTCCCATCGTGCCCACCAGCAGCTTCGGCCCCCCGGCCTGCACCGGCGGCGGCCCCACCGGCAACGTGGACTCGGTCACCTTCTCCCCGGACCACACGCGTCTCATCACCGCCACCCGCTCGGCCATCTCGCGCATCGTCTGGGTCGCGGGGTCGGCCCCGGCGGCGCGGTAGTCCTCGTGGCGGCCCCCCACCCCGAGGCCGACGGTGAGCCGGCCGCCGCTGAGCATGTCAGCGGTCGCCAGCGCCTTGGCCAGCATCACCGGGTCGTGCAGTTGCGGGATCAGCACCGTGGTCACCAGCTGCACCCGGCCGGTCCAGGCCGCCATCGCCCCGAGCAGGGTCAGGCTCTCAGGATTGTCGAACGCCATCCGCTCGCCCCAGCACAGCGACGAGAACGGTCCGCTGTCGACGAGGTGCGCCCAGGCTTTCAGCGTCGCCGCGTCCAGGTCGGGCTCCATCACCGGCAGGGTCATCCCGATATGCACGTCGGCGATTCTGGCATGCCCGGCGAATCCGGCGCGAAACGCGACGCGACGCGGGCGTCAGCGCGCCGGATTCGACGCGGGCGGATCCTTCTGAGCGCGGATCGGGTCGGTTCCCGGCGGTGCGAACAGTCCGCCCCGCAACCCGCCGCCGAACGTACGCACCGCCACCAGACACCAGGTGGCCAACAACCCGATGTAGGCGATCGCCGCGGCGACCCGAAATGCCGGCAGGTCGGTGTGCACGGCCAACTGCGTGGTGCCGGTGACGAACGTGCCCACCGGGAACGTCAGGCTCCACCAGGTCAGCGCAAACGGCATACCGCGGCGCAGCGTGCGGGCGGTCAGCGCGGTGGCCAGCGCGATCCACAGCACGCAGAAGCCCCACACCGGCACCCCGTAGAGGACCGCGAACACACCCATTCCGTCGGCGAGCTCCTGGTCGACGGCCAGTGCCGCATCCGTGGCGAGAAGGCCTGCCACGGTGATCGATTGGCCCAGAGGGCCGAGGACGATCCACAGCGTGGGCACTCGTGCGGTACCCGAGGTGCCGAAGTGCGCCAGCCGGCTCCAGATGATGGTGATGATGATCAGCGACGCGACCAGCGACAACCCGAACATCGCGTAGCAGCCGTAGAACATGGTGGTGCGACCGGTTCCCGGAGCCATGTGCGGGATCAGCATCGCGCCCGTGGCGGCAGACACCATGGGCGGCACCACTGGCATCAGCCATCCGCCGAACGCGGCGTCGGGTTCGACCCGGTACTGGGTGAACATCATGAAGGGGATGCTCATCGCGGTGAACAGGCCCCCGAGAGTCCCTGCGGTCCACAACACCCAGGCCAGGTCCACCGCCGCGCGTTCGCCGATCAGGTCCCTGCCCACCAGCAGCGCCCCGGCGCCGACCGTGAGCAGGGCCATCGGAGCGGCCCCGTAGAAGTGCGCCATCTGCGGATTGCGGACGTGACTGCGCGCCACCGTGGGGTTGCGCACCCAGTGGGCGATCATCGCGAGGATGAGCAGCACCAGCCACACCGTCGAGGCCACCCAGACCACCAGCGCGAACCCCCGCAGCCCCGGTATCTGCACCGGCAACGTCGCGCCGGCCGTGGCGACGATGCCGGTGCCCATCACCGACGCGAACCAGTTCGGCCCGAGGTAACTGAGAGGGTGGGGCCGGTCGCTGGGCATGTCACCGGTCATCCAGCCAGTATGGCCACCGCGAGCGCTCCAGAAATGCCACTTCTGGCGGTGTGTTGGCGAGCAGACACGCGCCGTCGCGGCGCAGGGGGTGGTTAACCCCCGCCGGAATGGGAGGAAAACGCTGTGTCGCCGGCACGGGCAGATCCATAGGTTGGAGTCCATGGCCGCTATTGCTGACATGGACGCAGTCACCGACCCTGGTCCCGCGGTCCCGCACGAGCCGACCGCGGCAGGGTCTCCGGAACCCCGCGCGCTCGGCCTGGCACCGAGTGCATCGATGATCACCGGCGGCGCGCTCGGCTCGGTGTGGGTCTGGATCCCGTTGGCGATCGTCGTCATCGGCATCTCCTCGATCCCCAGCATCATCGGGTTCGTGGTGGCCGGCGTGGTCTTCATCTACCTGATGCGGGGCATCGAACAAGTCGAACGCGTGCGCAGCGAAGCCGTGTTCGGCATGGACATCGGGATTCCGCCACGGCGACTGTCCCCGCACACCGGCTTCCAGCGCTGGGCACACCAGCTGTGGCTGGACCTGAGCAGCACCCGGTTCTGGAAGGCGGTGGCGCACCACTACCTGCGGATGATCTACGACATCCTGGTCACCGGGCTGGCACTGGCCCTGTTGGTGTTCGCGTTTCTCGCGCCGGCGGCCGCGATCGCCATCGGCAACAGCGACGCAGACGCCGGCCTGACGTTCCTGCCCACGCCGTTGGCCTGGCTGTTGGCAGTGGTGGCGCTGGCCGCGGCGATCGCGCTGCTGGTGTTCGCACCGGCCCTGGACGCGACGATCGACCGCTGGCTGTTGTCCCCGTCGCCGACGGCCGCACTGCAACACCAGGTCTCTGCGCTCGCCGACGCCCGCCAGGGTGCGGTGACGTCCGCGCAGACCGAACGGCACCGCATCGAGCGCGATCTGCACGACAGCGTGCAGCCGCGGCTGGTGTCCCTGGCGATGACGATCGGCCTGGCCCAGACCAAGCTCGACACCGATCCGCCCGCGGCCAAGGCGTTGATCGCCGAAGCACACGACGACGCCAAGAGCGCTCTGGTGGAGCTGCGCAACGTGGTTCGCGGCATCGCCCCGACAATCCTGTCCGACCGCGGCCTGGACGCCGCGCTGTCGGCGGTGGTCCAGCGCGCGACGAATGCCGGTGTCCCGACGACGCTGAGCGTGCATCTGCCCCGCCGGCTGCCCGACGAGGTCGAGGCGTGCGCCTACTTCGTGGTGGCCGAGGCTCTGACCAATGTCACCCGACATGCGGGGGCCTCGCACGCGGCGGTCACCGTGCGACTCGACGAGTCCGCGAACCGGTTGTACGTCACGGTGTTCGACGACGGCCGCGGAGGCGCGTGGATCACCGACGACGAGAACGCGACCGGGTTGCGCGGTCTCGACGAACGGGTGCGCGCTGCCCGTGGCACCTTCTCGGTGGCCAGCCCGGTCACCGGACCCACGATCGTCACGGCGGTGCTGCCATGCGCATCGTGATCGCCGAGGACTCGGCGCTGCTGCGCGCCGGCATCGAGCGCATTCTGACCGACGCGGGGCACCAGGTCGTCGCCGGTGTCCCCGACGCGACGAACCTGCTGCGCCTGGTGAACGAGGAGCGGCCCGATCTGGCGATCCTCGACGTCCGGATGCCGCCGACGTTCACCGACGAAGGGATCAGGGCCGCTGCCCTGCTCCGCAGTCAGAACCCGGAGTCACCGGTTCTGGTGCTGTCCCACTACGTCGAGGAACGCTATGCTGCCGACTTGATCGCTTCGGACACAAAAGGTTTCGGATATCTTCTCAAAGACCGCGTAGCCGATGTCCCCGCGTTCCTCGACGCGGTGACGGTCGTCGGCGCCGGAGGCACCGTGCTCGACCCCGAGGTGGTCTCCCAGATCCTGGTCCGCTCCCACCGGAACAACACCCTGGACGCACTGACCGCGCGCGAGCGTGAGGTCCTGCAGTTGATGGCCGAGGGCAAGACCAACTCCGCCATCGCGATGGCACTGCACATGTCGGTCGGTTCGGCCGAAAAGCACATCGCATCGATCTTCACCAAGCTGAATCTCGCACCCGACGAGAGCGAGAACCGTCGCGTTCTCGCGGTGCTGCGCTACCTCGAATCCTGAAGCAGTGAAAGGACTCTGACGTGACAACCACCCTCGCACCGCCTCCCGGACCGGCCTCACCGCCTCCACCCCTGTCCCCCGGCGGACGGACCGCTGTCCGTGCCGTGCTGATCGTCGCGGCCGCGGCGCTGGTCATCGGGCTGGTCGTGACGTTGTCCGTATTCGCCTGGGGGGTGAGCACTTTCCGGGTCGTCACCGACTCCGCGGCGCTGCCGGCCACGCTGCGCTCGGTGATGATCGACACCGGCTCCGTCCCGGTGGCGATCCGGATCACCAGCGACCGCGAGGCACGCGAACCCCGGGTGGATATGCGAATGGTGAACTCCACGCGTGCGGGCTCGGATCCGTTGTCGGTCGACACCGACGAACTCAGCGCCCGGGTGACGATCGACGCCGAGGACTCGCCGATTCTGGACTGGGGCAGGGCGTCGGAGATCACTTTGGTGCTGCCGCCCGAGCTGGCGCGCCGAATGACGGTCACCACACAACAGCAGATGGGTGTGGTGCTCGCCCAGGCCGACGTCGACCAGCTGATCGCACGGACCGGCGAAGGTGCCATCGTGCTGAGCGGCTCGGCCAACCACATCGACATCACCAACGAGCGCGGCGACGTCCACACCCGAGAACCGGTTTCGGTGTCCGAAACGTTCCGGGTGGTGACTCAACACGGTGACGTCAGCGTCGATTTCACCGCTGCGCCGAAGACGATCGACGCCCAATCCGTCAACGGGGACATCGTTCTCGCGCTGCCGCGGCCTGGCCCCTACAGCGTCGACGCGACAACCGGTCAGAGGTGGGGCACCACGGTCGTGCGGGTCCCGCAGACCCGGGACCCGAAGAACGCGGTGTCGGTGGTGACGGCGCGGTCGGACACCGGCGACGTCATCGTCGAGGAGCTGGATTAATCGCCGGCGTCGGGCGGCGCCGCCGGCAGCCCGACGGTCAACTTCTCGATGATCGAGGCGACAGGTGCGGATTCGGCCTGCAGATATCCGGTGCCCGCCCAGACGTTGACCGCATGCGGGTCCCCAGCACGCACCGACGCTGCACGCACCGGACTGGTCAGATGGTGCACCTCGGGATATCCGAACGGCGCCTGGGATTCGTGCTCGTCGACGAACCGGTTGCGCAACCCGCGCGCGTAGCGGCCGGAGAACGCGCGTGTCACAACGGTTTCGGTGAACTGAGGATCCCGCAGCGCCGCCCGGTGCACCGCGCTGCTGCCGGCTTCGTCGGCGAGCAGGAACGCGGTTCCCAGCTGGGCGGCCACCGCTCCCGCCTGCAACACCCGCCGCACGTCGCCGGCGCCCATCAGCCCTCCGGCCGCGATGACGGGGATGTCGAGATCAGCCACGATCCTGGCCACCAGCACGTCGAGCGGCCCCTTCGACGGTGCTGCGGTCGCATCGAACGTGCCGCGGTGCCCACCCGCCGACGGACCCTGCGCGACCACGGCGTCGACCCCACACTCCACGGCGAGCCTCGCCTCGGCAATCGTGGTCACGGTGCCGACGGTGCTGATCCCGGCGTCGGAGAGCCGCCGCCGTTCGTCGGCGCTCGGCAGCCCGAAGGTGAACGACGCCACCGCCGGCCGCAGCTGCAGCAGGACCTCGATCTTGGCGTTCCAGCGGTCGTCGTCGAAGCGCGGCGCGCCCAGGCTGACGCCGTAGTGCTGCGCCTCGGCGGCCAACGCGTCGGCATACGCCTCGATCGCGGCGGGGGTGGCCGCACTGGGCTGCGGCACGAAGAGATTGGCACCGACCGGCCCCGTGGTCAGTCGTGCGGCGGCCTCGAGTCGCTCGGCGAACACCTCGGCGGTCAGGTAACCGGCGGGCACGAACCCCAGGCCGCCGGACTCTGCGCCCGCCGCGGCCAGCTGCGGGGTGGACGGCCCGCCCGCCATCGGGGCGATCAGGACCGGGACGGCGAGATCACGAACGTCGAACATCACACCTCCTTGGAAGCCACAACCAACCGGAAGCCCCAACTAACCGACCGAGTGCCCCCGCGCCTCTTCCTGGCTGCGGTAGTCGTCGGCCAGGGCGCACACGTGGTCGGGCAGTGCGCCGGCGACCACGTCGGCCAGGGTGGTCTGTTCCACCACCGAACGCATACTGGCCCGCAGCGCCCGCCACACGTCGGTCAGCGCCGCCGTGGGACCCGAGTACGGAAGGTCACCCAGACCGATGTCGCGGACGCTGGCCAGCGGCCCGTCGATGCAACGCAGCACGTCGGCGATGCTGATCTCGATGGCGGGCCTGGCGAGTTCGTACCCGCCCTCGCGGCCACGGTGGCTACGCACCAGTCGGTCGGTACGCAGGTCGGAGAGGATATCGACGAGGAACTGGGGTGGGATCCCCTGCGCCCTGGCCAGGTCGTCGGTCTTGACGACGGTGCCGTCGTCGACCGTGGCCAGCTGAACCATGGCCCGGACGGCATACTCCGCCTTGGCCGACATCCGCATGCCCCAAGGCTAGTCGGGTATGTCCGCCGATCCCGCAACCACCACCGCGAACATATCGGCCAGGGCCGCCAGGCTGGCCGACTGCATCGCCGACGCCGGCACCGGATCGCCCGTCAGTCCCGGCAGGGCGCGGGTCGCGGTGGCACCAGCTACCACCGTCGGCGAGTAGCCCAGATTGAACGCCCCGCGCGCCGTCGAGTTCACGCACATGTGCGTCATGAATCCGGCCAGGACCAGGTGTGACGCGTCGACCGTCTTGAGCAGTCCGTCGAGTTCGGTCTTGAAGAACGAATTCGGATAGTTCTTGATGACCACAGGCTCAGCATCCCGCGGCGCCACCTGCGCGACAATCGCTCCGCTCTCGCCGTCGACGTCGTAGAGCGAGCCGGGTCCGTCGTCGTGCTGAATGTGGATGACAGGGATACCCGCTGTGCGCGCCCGCTCGAGCAGAGCCGCCGCTTCGTCGAGTGCGGGTTGCACGCCCTCGAGTTCCATCACCCCTCGGGTGTAGGTGTTCTGGCAGTCGATCAGGACGAGCGCCGAATCGGCCAGACTGACCGGGGCAAGCGGAAGGCCTGCCATCGCGCGCAGAGTGTTGGGATCAGACACGGCCCAAGCCTACGCGGGGACCTGTGGGGCCTGGATGGGATTCAGCGAGCGGTGACCGCCAGCACTGCGTCCGCGTATTCGGGACGGCAGACGATCAGGTCGGGAAGTTTCGAGTCCCGCTGGTTGTACCGCAGCGCCGACCCGTCGATGCGCGAAGTGTGCAACCCGGCGGCCCGGGCCACGGCGACCGGGGCGGCGGAGTCCCATTCATACTGCCCGCCGGCATGCACGTAGACATCCGAGAGCCCCTGCACCACCGATGCCACCTTCGCTCCGGCCGAACCCATCTCGACGAGAACACCGCCGAGCGCATCACGAACCTCGAGCGCGATGGCGGGCGGGCGGGTCCGCGAGACCACGATCCGCGGAACCGCGGGTGCGGGCGGCGGGGTGAGCACCGTCGGGGTGGCAAGCGTGACGTGCTGCGCCGGCAACGCGACCGCACCGGCGATCAGCTCACCGCCGTCGCCCCCGCGTTGCCAGAGCGCCACGTGCACCGCCCAGTCGGTCCGGCCGAGCTCGGAGAACTCCCGGGTGCCGTCGAGTGGATCGACGATCCACACTCGCTCGGCGCCGATCCGCACCGGATCGGCCGCCTCTGCCGGCCCTTCCTCCGAGAGGACCGCGTCATCGGGTCGCTCGGCAGCCAGCGCCGCCATCAGGAAGTCGTGGGAGCGCTTGTCCCCCGCGGCCTTCCGCTCCTCGGCACTGGCTTCTGCGAGTTCACTACGGACGTCGAGCAACAGCGCACCGGCCTCGGTGGCCAGTCGTGCGGCGAGCTCGTGGTCGGTCACAGCCGTCTCCTCTTCGCGCGAGCGCTCATCACTGCCGATCCTCGAGCATCTCGATGACCGACACCGCCAGCTCGTCGGGGGTGCGGTCCGGGGTGAGTCGCAGGTCCGGGTCCTTCGGCCGTTGGTAGGGACTGTCGACACCGGTGAAGTGGGTGATCTCCCCGGAACGCGCCTTGGCGTACAACCCCTTCGGGTCGCGCCTCTCGCAGTCCTCCAGCGGCGTGTCGCAGAACACCTCGTAGAAGTCGACACCGGCTTCGGTGGCCACCGTGCGCGCCAGCTCGCGATGTTCGGCGAGCGGGCTGATCGCCGGCACCAGCACCACCTGACCGGAGTCGGCGAGGATCGCAGCCACATGCGCCAGCCTGCGGAGGTTCTCCGACCGGTCGGCCATCGAGAAGCCGAGGTCCGCGTTGAGGCCGTGGCGCAGGTTGTCCCCGTCGAGAACGTAAGCGGGAATCCCCTTTTCGAGCAGCTTCTGCTCGACGAGCATGGCCACCGAGGACTTGCCCGAGCCCGACAGACCGGTGAACCACACGGTGCGCCCCTTGCTCAGCCGGTCCTCGGCGGTGCACAGCGACTCGTGTCGGACGGTGTTCGGGCTCGCGCTGCGCGCCGTACCGTCGCGCAGCACCATGCCCGCGGCGACGGTCCCGTTGGTGTTCGGGTCGATCAGGATGAACGAGCCGGTCGTCGCATTGCGGCTGTACTCGTCGAGCAACAACGGCACCTGGGTGCGCAGCGAGATCCGGCCCAGCTCATTGAGTTTAAGCGCCGTGGCCGACTTGTCGCGGTGCAGGGTGTTGACGTCGAGCCGGTAGTCCAGACCCGTCACCTTGACGCGGGTGGTGCGGGTGTTGTGCTTGATCAGGTAGTCACGGCCGGGTTCCAGCGACGCAGCGTCGGCCATCCAGCACACCGTGGCGTCGAAGTCCTGCGAGACCCTGGGCTGGTTGTTGGGACGCGCGATCAGATCGCCACGGGAGATGTCGATGTCGTCGGTCAGGCTGACCGAGACCGCCATCGGCGGGAAAGCCTCGTCGATTGGGCCGCCGGGGCTTTCGATCGCGGCGATCTTGGACGTCTTGCCGGTCGGCAGCACCACGACCTCGTCACCGACGCGCATCACGCCGCTGGCCAGCGTGCCCGCGTAGCTGCGGTGATCATGGTGGTCCCGGGTCTGTGGACGGATCACGTACTGCACCGGGAACCGGACGTCGACGAGGTTGCGATCGCCGGCGATGTACACCTCCTCGAGGTGCGTGAGCAGCGACGGCCCTTCGTACCAGGGCGTCACGTCGGATTTGGTGACGACGTTGTCGCCGTTGAGCGCCGACAGCGGGATGGTGGTCACGTCGTGCACGTCCAGCCGTGCGGCGAAGTCGTGGAAGTCGTCGCGGATGGACTCGAACCGTTCCTGGTCCCAGTCGACCAGATCCATCTTGTTGACCGCCAGCACCACGTGCTGGATACCGAGCAACGAGGCCAGGAACGCGTGCCTGCGCGACTGCTCGAGCAGCCCGTGACGCGCATCGACCAACACGATCGCCAGCTGCGCGGTCGAGGTGCCGGTGACCATGTTGCGGGTGTACTGGATGTGGCCGGGAGTGTCGGCGATGATGAATTTCCGCTTGGCCGTGGCGAAATAGCGGTAGGCGACATCGATGGTGATGCCCTGCTCACGCTCGGCCCGCAGCCCGTCGGTCACCAGCGCCAGGTCGGTGTAGTCGTTTCCGCGCTCCTTGGAGGTGCGCTCGACGGCCGCGAGTTGATCCTCCATGACGGCCTTGGAGTCGAAGAGCAGCCGGCCGATCAGCGTGGACTTGCCGTCGTCGACCGAACCGGCGGTCGCGATGCGAAGCAACGTAGCCATGTCAGAAATAGCCTTCCCGCTTGCGGTCTTCCATGCCTGCTTCGGAGATCCGATCGTCGGCGCGGGTGGCGCCACGTTCGGTCAACCGCGAGATGGCGGTCTCGGCGATGACCTCGGCGACGGTGGCCGCCGTGGACTCGACGCAACCGGTGCAGGTGACGTCGCCGACAGTGCGGAACCGCACCGTCTTCTCGATGATCGGCTCGTCCTCATGGGGCTGCAGGTACCTGTGGACGGCCAGCAGCATGCCGTCGCGCTCGAACACCTTGCGCTGGTGGGCGTAATAGATCGACGGGAGCTTGATGTTCTCGGCGCCGATGTAGGACCAGATGTCGAACTCGGTCCAGTTGGACAACGGGAACACCCGGATGTGCTCACCCTTGTGGTGGCGGCCGTTGTAGATGTTCCACAGCTCCGGGCGCTGAGCCTTGGGATCCCACTGGCCGAACTCGTCACGGAAGGAGAAGACCCGCTCCTTGGCCCTGGCCTTCTCCTCGTCGCGACGGGCACCGCCGAAGGCGGCATCGAACTTGTTCTCCCGGATCGCGCGCAACAACGTGAAGGTCTGCATCGGATTGCGGGACGGAATGGTCTCGACCACCCGGCCGGCGTCGATGTCGTCCTGCACCTTGGCGACCACCAGCCGCACCCCGGACTCCGCGACCAGCTCGTCACGGGCGGCCAGCACCTCGTCGAAGTTGTGGCCGGTGTCGACGTGCATCACCGGGAACGGCAGCCGACCGGGCCGGAAGGCCTTGATCGCCAGGTGCAGCATCACGATCGAGTCCTTGCCACCCGAGAACAGCAGGACCGGCCGCTCGAACTCGGCGGCCACCTCCCTGATGATGTGGATGGCCTCGGCCTCGAGGGCTCGCAGGTGGCTCAGCTCGTACCGGCCGGCGTTCTGGGTGAGCTCGTCGTCGGTGACCGTCATCGCATCTCCATAAAGTCGGTAGATATGACCAACTTAGCAATCATGACCTGAAATGTAGCGATCTGCCACCACTGCTGTCAACGTCGAGCAGGCGCTCGGACCTCGCACGCCGAGCAGACACAAAATCGTGCTTATCGCAGGGGTTTCGCACGACTTTGTGTCTGCTCGGCGGTTCGGGGACGGTCGCCGGGCAGCCGGACAATGAACTCGGTTCTGCCCGGGACGCTGTGCACCTCGATCGTGCCGCCGTGTGCCCGCACGACAGCGTCGGCGATCGCCAGGCCGAGCCCAGTACTGCCACCGCGTCGCGACCGCGAGGAGTCACCGCGCGCGAACCGCTCGAACACATCGGGCTGCAGCCAGGCCGGGATACCCGGGCCGTCGTCGAGGACGGTCAACACCACGTCCGCCCGGTCACCCACGGCCAGTGATGTGGTGACGGTGGTGCCGGGCGGGGTGTGCGTGCGCGCATTGGCCAGCAGGTTCGCCAGCACCTGATGCAGGCGCGCCTCGTCTCCGGCGACCGTGACGGGTTCGTCGGGCAGATCCAACTCCCACGTGTGATGGGGTCCGGCGATGTGCGCGTCGCTGACCGCGTCCACCACGAGGCGGGTCAGGTCAACCGAACCCTGCTGCAGGGGACGCCCGGTGTCCAGGCGGGCCAGCAACAGCAGATCCTCGACGAGGTGCGTCATCCGCGCGGTCTCGGATTCGACGCGGTTCATCGCGTGGGCCACGTCGTCGGGGAGCTCACCCTGCTTGCGCTGTGCCAGCTCGGTATAGCCCCGGATGGCCGCCAGTGGCGTCCGCAACTCATGGCTGGCGTCGGCGACGAATTGCCGCACCCGTGTTTCACTGGCCTGACGCGCCGACAGCGCCCCGGCGATGCGGTCGAGCATGCGGTTCAGCGCGCCGGAGAGCTGCCCGATCTCGGTGTGCGCGGCAGCCGGATCGACCTTGACGATCGGCGTCGGCAACCGCACCTCACCTCGATCCAACTCCAGGTCGGCGACCTGCTGCGCGGCCGCAGACACCCGCGCCAACGGCTCGAGTTGGCGACGGACGGTAACGATGCCCGCCGCCGCGGCGGCCACCAGAGCGACGGCACCGACGACACAGAAGATGACGAACACCCAGAGCAGGGTGTCGTCGACATCGGCGGTGGGCAGACCGGTCACGATGGTCTCGCCCGGGTGATGTGCGGGTGAACTCACCACCCGGTAGCGGCCAAGCCCATCGATGTCGACTGTCCTGGCACGCATGTCGGCGGGAAGCTCGGCGAGTTGTTCGGCCGCGGCCGAGGAGATCTCGGCACGGGATCCGTCGGCGGTGATGACCCCGGCGTCCAGCACGGATCCTTGCGACACGACCGCCCCGACCGTGCGGATCTCCTGGCCCGGCGCGTTGAGGAAGGCCGGCCCCACCCCGTCGGCGTCGCGGATGATCACACGGGGGGCGGAGCCGGGCGGCCGGGGCAGGGCGGGCTGCCTCATCATGGGCGGGCCCATTCCGGGTGGCGGCCCGAAGTCGAAGATCACCGCTGAACGTCTGGCGGCCTCCACCACCTGTTCGTCGAGCTGGTTCATCAGAAAGCGTTGCAGCGCGAACTCGGTCGCGACGCCGATACCCGCGCACACCGCCGCCAGCAGCACGACCTGGGTGACCAGCAGGCGGGTCCGCAGCGACCAGCTACGAGGAGCTCGCCAACCCACCCGTGTGGGTTCAGCGCGCGGGCTTGAGGACATAGCCCGCACCCCGCAACGTGTGGATCATCGGTTCGCGCCCGCTGTCGATCTTCTTGCGCAGGTAGGACACGTACAGCTCGACGATGTTCGATCGGCCCCCGAAGTCATAGCTCCACACCCGATCGAGGATCTGCGCTTTGCTCAGCACCCGTTTGGCGTTCCGCATCATGAACCGCAGCAACTCGAACTCGGTCGCGGTCAGCGAGATGACGTCTCCGGCACGGGTCACTTCGTGGCTGTCCTCGTCGAGCACGAGGTCCCCGACGACGATCTTGGCTCCGCCGCCCTCGGTGGTCACGCCGGTGCGCCGCAGCAGCGCACGCAACCGCAGCACCACCTCTTCGAGGCTGAAGGGCTTGGTCACGTAGTCGTCTCCACCGGCGGTCAGACCTGCGATGCGGTCCTCGACGGAGTCCTTGGCGGTGAGCAGCAGCAGCGGCAGCCCCGGGATCTGCTCCCGCAGCTTGCGCAGTACCTCCAACCCGCTCATGTCCGGCAGCATCACGTCGAGCACGACCACATCCGGCGGGGTCTGTCTGGCCAGCGCGATCGCGGTGGCACCGTCGCCGGCGGTCACGATCTCCCAGCCCTCGTAGCGCAGCGCCATCGACACCAGTTCGGCCAGCACGGGCTCGTCGTCGACGACGAGGACGTGGATCGGGCGCCCGTCGGCGCGGCGCATCACCACCCGGGCACCGTCGCCGGAGGCGGCGAGACCGGCGGCGTCGCCGTCGGAAACTGGCGTGTCGGCCACTGACCCAGTATGTGCCCGGGCCCTAGGCGTTTTCTGTGTCGTTGCTATGCGCAGGCTGTGAACAGTGGCCGACAGGCCTGGCCAGCCGCCGATTCCCCAGCAGGACCCCGGCACCGATCAGCCACGCCGAACCCACCTGAACGGGCTGTGTCAACACATTTCTCCTAACCTGTGCGAATGCAGCGCAGCGGCGGACCCACCGCATGACCCGGTTCCTCGCGCGCCGGCTGCTCAACTACATCGTGCTGCTGGGCATCGCGTCGTTCCTCACGTTCACCCTGACCGCGCTGACGTTCGAACCGCTCGACAGCCTGCTCGAACGCAACCCGCGGCCTCCGCAGGCCGTCATCGATGCCAAGGCCGCCGAGCTGAACCTCGACGAACCGATACCGGTCCGCTACGCGAACTGGGTGTCGGGGGCCGTCCGGGGAGACTTCGGCACCACTGTCGGCGGCCAGCCGGTCAGCGACGAACTGTGGCGCCGCATCGGTGTCAGCCTGCGGCTGGTGCTGATCGGATCGGTGGCGGGAACCGTCATCGGGGTCGTGGTGGGCGCGTGGGGCGCGATCCGCCAGTACCGGGTGTCGGACCGGGTGATCACCGTCACGTCTCTGCTGATCTTGAGCACCCCGACGTTCGTGATCGCCAACCTGCTGATCCTGGGCGCACTCAAGGTGAACTCGATACTGGGCGTGCAGCTGTTCGAGTACACCGGGGAGACATCGTCGGACGCGGTCGGTGGCGCCTGGGCGCAGTTCGTCGACCGTCTGCAGCATCTGGTGCTGCCCACCTTCACGCTCGCCCTGGCGTCCATCGCCGGGTTCAGCCGCTATCAGCGCAACGCGATGCTCGATGTGCTGGGGCAGGACTTCATCCGGACGGCGCGGGCCAAGGGCCTGACGCGGCGCCGGGCGTTGTTCAAACACGGCCTGCGCACCGCGCTGATCCCGATGGCCACACTGTTCGCCTACGGCGTCAGCGCCCTGGTCACCGGCGCGGTGTTCGTCGAGAAGATCTTCGGCTGGCACGGCATGGGCGAGTGGGTGATCCAGGGCGTCGCCACCCAGGACACCAACATCATCGCCGCGATCACGGTGTTCACCGGAGCGACCATCCTGCTGGCAGGGTTGCTCTCGGATGTGTTCTACGCGGTTCTCGACCCCAGGGTCCGGGTCTCATGAGCGCCCCCGAGTATCAGTTCGTGTCCCGGCGCACCCTGGTGCTGCGCAGGTTCCTGCGCAACCGCCCCGCGGTGGTCTCGCTGATCGTGTTGGCCGTCTTGTTCATCGGCTGTTACGCGATCCCACCACTGCTGCCCTACTCCTACACCGATCTGGACTACTACGCCCTGCAGCAACCACCGACCACCGCGCACTGGTTCGGCACCAATGCGCTGGGCCAGGATCTGTTGGCGCAGACGTTGCGCGGGATGCAGAAATCGCTGCTGATCGGTGTCTGCGTGGCGTTCATCTCGACGATCATCGCGGCCACCGTCGGTGCGATCGCCGGCTACTTCGGCGGCTGGCGGGACCGAACCGCGATGTGGATCGTCGACCTGCTGCTCGTCATCCCGAGCTTCATCCTGATCGCGATCGTCACCCCCCGCACCAGGGAGTCCGGCACCATCCTGTGGCTGATCCTGTTACTGGCGGCGTTCAGCTGGATGATCAGCTCACGCATGGTCCGGGGCATGACGATGAGCCTGCGGGAGCGCGAATTCGTGGTCGCTGCGCGGTATATGGGTGTCAGCCACTGGCGCATCATCGTCCGCCACATCCTTCCGAATGTGGCCTCCATCCTGATCATCGACACTGCGCTCAACGTCGGCATCGCGATACTGGCGGAGACCGGTCTGAGCTTCCTGGGCTTCGGCGTGCAACCGCCCGATGTGTCACTGGGCACGCTGATCGCCGACGGCACCCGCTCGGTGACGACCTTCCCGTGGGTGTTCCTGTTCCCGGCCGGGATGCTGGTGCTGATCGTGTTGTGCGCCAACCTGATCGGCGACGGACTGCGCGATGCGCTGGATCCCGGCGCGCGGCCCGCCCCGCGCCGCACGCGGGGGGCGCGGGCGATGAGCGCTCGGGCGAAGAGCAGAGGGCAGCGATGAGCCTGCTCGAGGTGCGCGGCCTCACGGTGACGTTTCCCACCGACACCGAACGTGTCGCAGCCGTGCGCGGCCTGGACTACCACGTCGACGCCGGTGAGGTCGTCGCGCTGGTCGGCGAATCCGGCGCCGGGAAATCAGCGGGCGCGATGGCCGTCATCGGACTGCTCCCCGAGTACGCCGAGGTGGCCGGGTCTGTCCGGATGCACGGTGATGAACTGCTGGGTCTGTCGGACCAGCAGATGTCGCGCATCCGGGGCAACCGGATCGGGACGGTGTTCCAGGACCCCATGTCGGCTCTGACGCCGGTCTACACCGTGGGTGACCAGATCGCCGAGGCGATTCAGATCCATCACCGCGATATCGGCAAGCGGGCAGCGCGCACCCGGGCTGTCGAGTTGCTCGAACTGGTCGGGATCGCCCAGCCGCAGCAACGGGCGCGCGCGTTCCCGCACGAACTGTCCGGCGGCGAACGTCAGCGCGTTGTCATCGCGATCGCGATCGCCAACGACCCCGACCTGCTGATCTGTGACGAGCCCACCACCGCGCTGGACGTGACGGTGCAGGCGCAGATCCTCGACGTGCTGCGCACAGCGCGCGATGTGACCGGCGCCGGGGTGCTGATCATCACCCACGATCTCGGCGTCGTCGCGGAGTTCGCCGACCGTGCACTGGTGATGTACGCGGGACGTGCAGTGGAGACGGCGCCCGTGGCCGACCTGTACCGCAGCCGCCGGATGCCCTACACCGCCGGTCTGCTCGGCTCGGTGCCGCGCCTGGACGCACCCCAGGGTGCCCGTCTGGTGCCGATCCCCGGCGCTCCCCCGTCGCTGGCAGCACTGCCTGCGGGCTGCCCGTTCACCCCGCGGTGCCCGCTCGCCGTCGACGCCTGCCACGAGCAGGAGCCGGAACTCGAGACGGTCGGTGACGATCACCAGGTCGCCTGCATCCGCAGTGAGCAAGTCGCCGGCCGCAGCGCCGCCGAGATCTACGGCGTGTCCACCGCGCCGCAGCCGGCGACCGGTCCGGAGGCCGACGAATCCGTCGTGCTGCGCGTGCGCGATCTGGTCAAGACGTACCCGTTGACCAAAGGGGTGGTGTTGCGCCGCCGGATCGGCGAGGTGCGCGCGGTCGACGGTGTCGGTTTCGAGTTGCAGCAGGGCCGCACCCTGGGCATCGTCGGCGAATCGGGTTCGGGCAAGTCGACGACGCTGCACCAGATCCTGGAACTCAGCGCACCCCAGGGCGGGACCATCGAAGTGCTCGGCACCGATGTCGCCACGCTGGACAGACGGGTCCGCAAAGCCCTGCGGGGCGATCTGCAGGTGGTGTTCCAGGATCCCGTGGCATCCCTGGATCCCCGGCTGCCCGTGTTCGATGTGTTGGCAGAACCGTTACGGGCCAATGGCTTCCACAAAAACGACATCGATGGCCGGGTGGCCGGCTTGCTCACCGAGGTCGGGTTGCGCCGTGAGGACGCCGGAAGGTACCCCGCTGAATTCTCCGGCGGCCAGAAGCAGCGCATCGGCATCGCCCGGGCGCTGGCGTTGCAGCCGAAGATCCTGGCACTCGACGAACCGGTGTCGGCGCTGGACGTGTCCATCCAGGCCGGGATCATCAACCTGCTCCTCGATCTGCAGGAGCGCCTCGGGCTGGCATACCTGTTCGTCTCCCACGACCTGTCGGTGGTCAAGCACCTCGCCCACCGGGTGGCGGTGATGCACCAGGGCGTGATCGTCGAGCAGGGCGACGGTGACCAGGTTTTCACTCACCCCCGCCACGAGTACACACGCCGGTTGCTGGCTGCGGTGCCGCGGCCGCCGGCGGATCACGGATAAAGTCGGTGGGCATGACCTACCGAACCTCCCGAGCAGACGCAAAATCGCATCCATCGCCCGCTTTGCGTGCGATTTTGCGTCTGCTCGGTGTCGGCATGGCGGCCGTGCTGGTACTGACCGGCTGTTCCAGCCCGGACAGCGACGTGCCGTCCGCCGGTGGTGACGCCGAGATAGGCGCGACCGCCGATATCAACCCGCAGGATCCTTCGACGCTGCAGCAGGGCGGCAATCTGCGGCTCGCGCTGTCGGGTTTCCCGCCCAACTTCAACTACCTGCACATCGACGGCAACCTCGGAGAACTGGGCGCATTGTTGCGCGCCACGCAGCCGCGGGCGTTCTTCATCAGGCCCGACGGGGAGATGACCGTCAACGAGGACTACTTCACCAGCGTCGAGTTGACCAGCACGGACCCCCAGGTCGTCACGTACACGATCAACCCCAAGGCGGTCTGGTCCGACGGGGCGCCGATCACCTGGGAGGACATCGCGGCCCAGATCAACGCCACCAGCGGCAAGGATCCCGCATATCTGTTCGCGGCCCCGAACGGCAGCGAGCGCGTCGCGTCGGTGACCAAGGGCGTCGACGACCGGCAGGCCGTCATCACCTTCGCCAGGCATTACGCCGACTGGCGGGGAATGTTCGCAGGCAACAGCATGCTCGCCCCCAAGGTGATGACCGAGACGCCGGAGGCGTTCAACACCGGCTTCCTGGACGGTCCCTCGCCGTCGGCCGGGCCCTTCACCATCACCTCGGTCGACCGCAGCGCACAGCGAATCGTGTTGAGCCGCAACCCGCAATGGTGGGGAACCCCGCCGGTTCTGGATTCGATCACCTACACGGTGCTCGACGACGCGGCCAAGATACCGGCGCTGCAGAACAACGCGCTCGACGCGGTCGGGCTGGGGACGCTGGATGATCTGACGATCGCCCGCCGCACCGACGGCGTCTCGGTCCGGCGGGCGCCGGCGCCGAGCTGGTACCACCTCACGTTCAACGGCGCGGAAGGCTCGATTCTGTCCGATCCGGCGCTCCGGACGGCCATCGCGAAAGGCATCGACCGCCAGGCCATCGCGGCGATCACGCAGCGTGGCCTCGTCGACAACCCGGTACCGCTGAACAACCACATCTACCTCGCGGGCCAGGAGGGTTACCAGGACAACGCCACCGCATTCGACCCGGAGGCCGCGCGGCGCGATCTGGATGCGCTGGGCTGGACACTCGGCGGCGACGGCCAGTTCCGCGAGAAGGACGGCCGCAGGCTCACCATCCGGGACGTCTTCTATGACGCACAGAGCACCCGCCAGATCGGTCAGATCGCGCAGAACAACCTGGCGCAGATCGGTGTCGAACTGCAGTTGAACGCCGTCGCCGGCGGCACCTTGTTCAGCGACTACATCACGCCGGGGAATTTCGACATCGCCCAATTCGCTTGGGGCGGGGACGCGTTCCCGCTGGGTGGCCTGACCCAGATCTATGCCTCCGACGGGGAGAGCAACTTCGGCAGGATCGGCAGCCCGGAGATCGACGCCAAGATCGAGCAGACGCTCTCCGAGTTGGACCCGGCCAAGGCCCGCGACCTGGGCAACGAACTCGACGAGTTGATCTGGGACGTCGGGTTCAGCCTGCCGCTGTTCCAGTCGCCGGGCAACGTCGCGGTGCGCTCCAACCTGGCGAACTACGGCCCGTCCGGTATCGGTGACCTGAAGTACACCGCGATCGGCTTCATGAAGGAGTGACCTGGCGCCCAGCGCGGGCGAGCGCATCGGGCACCACGGACTCCGCCTTCGCCGCGACGTTGATCGCGCGGGCGAGCAACCGGAGGGACAGGTTCGCCGGCAGGTCGTCCAGTTCGCTTGAGAGCGAAGGGAGCTGGTGAATCTTGCCGGCGGTCACGGACGTGCAGATCCGCAGCGCAGCCTGCTCTCGGGTGTCGAGGATGCTGTGGCCGGCCGTCGGGAGTTCGACGAGCACCGCGTCGGGGATCAGCTCGGCGATCCGCCGCGCCACGGCCGGTGGTGTGGTCAGGTCACGTCCGCCCGAGATCACCGCGGTCGGCCAGGAGAAACCGGGCATGGCCGCCATCAGGTCGTAGGGCTCGGCGACGAAATCGGGGTCACCGCCGGCGATCTCCCGGAAGCCGAGCGCCGGGTCGAGCGGGCCGCCGTCCGGTACCGCACCATAGTTGAGTTCCCGGTAGGCGATGCGCTCGACGAGGTCTGGCTCGTGGTGGTACGGCGTCTGACGTTCCAGCAGCAGCCTGGTTCCCAGTCCCACCGCTGCCCACAGCCAGTCATGACCGGCCAGCAGCAGGTCCAGCTGACGGCTCAGCACCTTCGGGCCGGCGATGCCGTACATGCCGGCGGCCCGCAGCACGGCTGTCGGATCGAGGACACCGTCGGCGACCAATCGGCGTACCTTGACCGCGAGGTCGGCGCTCTCCGGAATCACCCCGTCCCACAGCACCCGTCGGATCTGTGCCCGAACGTCGTTGATGTCGGCGGCCGAGAGCAGCGGCGAGTCCAGCACCATCGTGTGGATCCGTCCCGGGTGACGCACCCCGAGGCCGGCCGCCAGGTATGTGCCGTAGGACGTTCCGTACACGATCGCCGAATCGACTTGGGCGTCGTCGAGCGCCGCGGCGATGTCGTCGACCACCGCGTCGACGGTCAGCGCCTCCGGGGGCAGGTCACCGCCCGCGTCGTCATGGCGGGACAGGCCGACACCACGGTGCTCGATCATGATGACGTCGAGTCCGTCGACCGCCGCGTGGCGCCGAAACGCCCGGTAGAGCGCCACCGAAGCCGCCCCGGGTCCGCCGGGGATGACAACCAGCGGATGGGCGGTTTTGTGGCCGGTCCGAACGTAGTAGAGGTCGAACTCGCCGTCGCCGCCCTGCACGATCGGCCTGCGAACCGGGCGCACACCGGCCAGCGCGGCGAGCTTGTCATGCGCTCGGCGCCGTGCGGCGTTCATCGTCATCACGTTAATTGTGCCCCGCGCGTTCTCAGCGCACTCGTCGGCCGCGACCGCGCGCTCGATGTCCGCGGTCAGCGGCGCGTCGGCGTGCAGACACGAGCGCTCGCGGTCAGGAGGTGATGAGGTCGGCGGCCTTCTCGCCGATCAACACGCTGGGTGCGTGGGTGTGGCCGCGGATGATCGACGGCATCACCGACGCATCGGCCACCCGCAGCGCCGTCACGCCGCGGACCCGCAACTCGGGATCGACGACGCTGGCGTCGTCGGTGCCCATCCGGCAGGTGCCGACCGGGTGATACAGCGTGTGCGACAGGGATTCCAGTGCCCTGGCAAGGGTTTGGTCATCGAGCGTGGTGGCGTCCAAGGGACGGGCGATTCTGCCGATGGTCTCCCGCAGCGCCGGGGCGCGGGCGATGTCGGCGCACACGCGCAGCCCCGCCATCAGCGCTTCCCGGTCCGCCCCGGCATCGTCGGTCAGGTAGCGGGGGTCGATCAACGGCTTGTCGTGAGGGTCGGCGGTCCGCAGCGTGATCGTGCCCCGGCTCTGGGGTTTGAGCAGGATCGGACCCATCACCACGGCGTGGCCGACGTAGGGATCACCGATCCCCTCGTCGAAATAGGGTGCGGGAGCGAAGATCAGCTCGAGATCCGGGAGCTCCAGGTCTGGTCGGCTCTTGATGAAGCCGTAGGCCTCCCCGATGTTCGAGGTGAGCATGCCGCGACGCCGCACGAAGTAGTTGAGCAGCTCCAGCGGCTTCTGCGCCGCGAACAGCGAGTCGTGGGGCACGTCGAAGCCCAGCGGGATGACGAGGTGATCGATCAGGTTGGCGCCCACCTCCGGCGAGTGCGCGACGCCGACGATGCCGTGCCGGGCGAGTTGGTCATGGTCACCGATGCCGGAGAGCATCAGCAGCTGCGGGGTGTTGATCGCCCCGGCACACAGCACCACCTCTCGGCGCGCGGTGGCCACGGTGCGGCCGTGCTTGCCGTCGAACTCCACGCCGATCGCCCGGTCGCCGGCGAACACCACCCGCGTCGCCGTGGCCTCGGTCAGCACCCGCAGATTCTTGCGCTTGCGGATGGGCTTGAGGTAGGCGTCTTCGCTACTCCATCGCGCACCCCGGCGCTGGGTGACACGTGTCTCGCAGAAGCCTTGCGGCTCAGCCTGGTTCGGCTCCTCGACGGGGTATCCGCATTCCTGCGCCGCGGTCAGCCAGGCTGCGGTCGACGCCCGCGGGCTGCGTTGGCGCGAGATGACCAGCGGGCCCGATTCGATGCGCCGCAGGTACGGCTCGAGGTGGGCGTGGTCCCATTGCTCACCGGCGTGCTCACCCCACTCGTCGTAATCGGCGGCGAACCCTGTCACCCACATCATCGCGTTCATCGACGACGACCCGCCGAGCATCTTGCCCCGGGGCCAGTAAATCCGGCGTCCGCCGAGACCCCGTTGGGGTTCGGTCAGGTAATTCCAGTCCAGCGGGCCCCGCATCAACTGCGCGAAGCCGGCGGGGATGTGGACGAACTTGTCCTTTCCACGCATGCCCGCCTCGAGCACGGTGACCCGGACGGAGGGATCGGCGCTGAGGCGGTTGGCCAGGACTGCGCCGGCAGAGCCTGTTCCCACGATGACGTAATCGGCGTCCACGAGCCGAAGTCTAGGTGCCGACGCACGGCGGCCGGCGATTTCAGGCGGTCAGCTCGATGTGCTGGGCGCAGCGCACACCGGCGTAGCGCTGCGGGCTGCACGTCAAGATGATCACCTGGCCGTCGGTGGAGACCGCGTCGAACACCTCGGCCATCTTCGTCAACCGTTCGGCGTCGGTGAACCCGAGCGCATCGTCGATCACCACCGGCACGCTGTCCTCCTTGGCGACCAGGACGGCACCGGCCAGCCTGGCGACGATGCCCAGTTGCTCCTTGGCTCCCCCGGACAACGACTCGTACGGCACGGTGCGCCCCGACAGTGTGCGGCCCTCGATGCACAGCTTGCTGTTGATGTCGACCTCAAAGCTCTCGCCGAACACGATGCGGCCCAGCCGCTCCACCTCGTCGCGGAACGGGTCGACGTAGCGCAGCCGCATCGCGTCGCGGTGGCGGCTCATCACCGTGCGGAGCAGCTGCGCGGCCCGGGCGCGACGCTGCACTCGCTGATACTCGCCCTCGGCATGCTCGCGTTCGGCCTCGGCGGTGTCCAGCCGGCCTTTGCGTCCCTCGGTGCCATACACCTTCAACTGAGCGGCGACCTCGCGCAACTCCTCGGCGGCGCGGTCATGGCGGCTCTGGATGCCGGCCGCGGCCCGCTCGGCGTCTTCGAGTTCGGCGGCCACCGCCGCCGGCTGGTGGCCGGCCAGTTCGGCGTCCAGCCGGGCGACCAGAGCCAGCGCCTTCTCCGAGACGTCGGCTTCGGTCTCGGCCTTGACCGCTAGCTCGTCGTCGCCGGTGGCCTGCCGCTGGGCGGCCAGACGTCCGCCGGCGACCGCCAGCTCCGTCTGCGCGGCCTGCAGTTTCTCCTTGGCGCGGGCCGCGCGCATACCGCGCTCGGCGAGCAGCTTGGCGGCCTCTTCGGCGACCTTGCGTCGGGTTTCACAGTCGCGGACCGCCTGTTGATGCGCCGTGGTGGCAGCTTCGAGCTTGGCGTGCACCGCGGCAGGTTCCTGCGGACCGGGTGCCGCCGGGTCCCACAGCCCGTCCTCGGCGGGCATGCAGGCCTGCAGCTGCGACAGCCGCGACCGCAGGTCTTCGAGGGTGTCTTCCGCGGTGAGCGCACCGAGGACGGATCGAAGCCGTTGCGCCACTTGGGCCAAGTCGCGGCGTTGTTCGTCGAGGGTGCGCGCGGCGGTGACGTCGGCGACGCCGGCCTGCTGCAGCGCGGCCGCCAAGTCCGCCCGGGCAGCGTCGAGAGCAGCCTGGGTGGTCGCGGCCGGGGCACCCGCTGTGAACCGCACCGAGAGCACCCCGGGGACCTCGACACCGGTCGTGCCGCTGACCCCCGCCGACCATTCATCGCCGGCGCGCAACGTGACGGGTTCGCCGCCGACCCGCACCTCGAGGTCGGTGGCGGCGACGAGCTCGAGGTGCGCCGAGGCCTGCGCCGCCGCGGCGCCGGTCCGCTCGACCGCGCCTGCGGCGTCCTCGATGGTCTGCATCAGCTCGCCGGTGAGCGTGATGGCGGACAGGCTGCGCTGTGCGGAATCGAGTTCGCGTTGGTGGCCTTCGATGGTGCCGATCCGGGCGGCGATGCGGTCGAGCTGCTCCCGGTCCGACAGTAGCTGCGCAGCGGCACGCGCGGCGTCGACCCGGGCTTGCGAGGCTTCGAGCGCCGACCGGGCCTGCGCCGCCGCCTCCTCGGCCGCCACCTGCACCTCCCCGGCGGTGGCGAGTTCCTCGGCCGCGTCGTCGGACGCCGCCTGGAGGTCCACGATCGCTGCGGTGCGTTCGTCGATGTCTGCCCGGGCACGGCGCCGCTCGGTCAACGCCGCGACCGACGCGGCGTGTGCCGACTTCGCCGCATCGGCCAGCACGTTGGCCTGGGCGAGCTCGCCGCGCAACCTCGTGACGGCCGAAGCGGCGGTCCTGGCATCGGTCAGTCGCTCCAACGCGGCGGTGCTCTCCACCGTCAGTGCCGCGACCTGGGCGGTCAACGTGGCGTGCGTGCGCACCGCCTCGTCGACCTCGGCGACCGCCGCGGCACACCTGGCCACGTCCTCGTCGGCAGCCCGCAGTCTGGCGGTCGCGGCCGCCCATTCCCCGGTGGGCCGCCCCGTCGAGGTGAAGTAACGCCGGTACTCCTCGTCGATCCGGTCCACCAGCAGCGTGTCGACATCACCGCAGGTGCCGCCGTTAGGCACGATGGCGTCAGCGGCGTCGGCGGCGTCCTCGACCTCACCGGCCGCCACGTCGAGGGCGCGGGACAGGGCGTTACATCCGGACAGATCGGCCGCCGACGTGGGTGCCGACTGCAACACCCGCTGGGCCTGCCACAGATCCATGTCGACGGTTTCGGCGAGCATGGCCAGCACCCTGTCGTGTGCCTCGTCGCCGGTGAGCTGCTCCCGCCGCGGCGCCAGCAGCGTCAGCTCCGTCTCGGCACGTTTGTGGAATCGTTTCCGGTACACGAAACGGTAAGGCCCGGTTGATATCTCGGCGGTGACTTCGGCACCGACGTCGGCGTGGGTGGGCTTGACCTGTTTGACTTCCTTCTTGGTCGAGCGGTCCTTGGTCTCCAGCAGCAGATCGAGAGCCTCCAGCATCGACGTCTTGCCGGTCTCGTTGGCGCCGCTGATCACGACCACGCCGTGGTCGGGCAACTCGATGTCGCGGTGCGAGATGCCGCGGTAGTTCGTCAGCGTCAGGCGGTGCAGCTTCATGCGGCACCGCCCTCGGCCAGCCGCCGCAGCAGCGCCAGCGCTCCCCGGGCGTCCTCGGCTTCCTCGCCGGTGGAGCGCGCGGCGGCCACGAGCTCGTCGACTGCGGCGACCGCGAAACCCCCGATGCCGAGATCGTCGAACTCGCCGTCGGCGGGCATCACGGCGATGTCGGTCTGCTTGTCCCACGGAACCAGTGCGGCGAACAGCCGGGCGTAGCGGTCCAGACACGCATCCAACGCGGCCTTGTCGGTGACCGTCAGCGTTCCGGTCAGACCCAGCCGGATGACGGTGCGTTCCTTGTCCGGCATCAGGTCCAGGTTGATGTCCAGATCGGCGATGTCGCGGCTGTCGTCCACGGGGCGGCGCAGCGACACGAACCGCCAGCTGCCGATCCGGCGGGCGTCGACCGCGACGGGCCGCAGCGGATCGGATTCGTCGATGTCGACCACGAGCACCTGGCCAGGGTCCGGTTCGATGTCGTCGTAGTTCGTCACCTCTGGTGAGCCCGAGTACCAGACCCGCCCGGTGGCGCCGACGCTCAACCGGGAGTGCTTGTCCCCCAACGCGACATAGTGGACCGCACCACGGGCGACGGCGGACTCCAGCGCCGCGAAGCCGATGAGTGAGGGCCTGTCCTTGTCGGGCACGAGGATGTCGACCGCACCGTGGCCGACGAGGATCCGGGTGGTCCCGTCCGCCGGCGCAGCCTCGAGCGCCTCGGCGACGAGGTCGACGGTGGGCGCCTTGGAGTACCAGGGCGCGGCCACCAACTCCAGCCCCGGCCGCACCTCGTGGATACCGGGACGGTCCAACACGACGACGTTGTCGGGCCGCTCCGCGGTGAACAGCGCGCTGGTGTAGACCGACGACGCGTCGAGCGGATCGTGATTACCGGGAAGCAGGTAAACCGGCACGTTGATGGCGCGCATCGCCTCCAGCGACTGGCTGACGTCACGCGGAGCGAGCTGATTGTGCTCGAACACGTCGCCGGCGACGACGACGAACTCGGCGCCGACCTCGGTGGCGAGCGGGCCGAGAGCCGCGACCGCGGAACGCCGGGCAGCCGAATACCGAGGCTGCGCTTCCCCGTTGAGGAAGTGACGGGTCATCCCGAGTTGCCAGTCGGCAGTGTGCAGAAACCGCATCTCACCCGTCCTTCCTCACCTGGTCCCCCAGCCTGTCGGCCATGGCACCGCGAGTGTATGGCGGGCCGCCGACAAGTCCGGGGACGCGCACCGGCATGGCCTACCGTTGTCCGCATGAGCACCACGATCCGCACGCTGCTGCTGCTTCGCCACGCCAAGTCCGACTATCCGTCCGGCGTCGACGACCATGAGCGGCCGCTGGCTGCCCGAGGCATTCGGGAGGCCGTCTTGGCCGGTGACTGGATCAGGGCCAACGTCGGTGACGTCGATGCGGTGCTGTGCTCGACCGCGACCCGCACACGGCAGACGCTGGAACGGACCGGGATCACCGCGGCGGTGCAGTATGTCGATCGCATCTACGACTCGACACCCGGAATCGTCATCGACGAGATCAACACCGTGCGATCACGGTTCGCCGCAGACCTCGGAGACCACGCGGAACTGACCACCCTGCTCGTGGTGGGACACGAACCGGTGATGTCGTCGCTGGCGCTGAACCTGGCGAACGACGCTACCAACAATGGTGCGGCCGCCCAGGAGATCTCGGCGAAATTCCCCACGTCTTCGGTCGCGGTGCTGCGCATCGCCGAGCCGTGGAATCAGCTGGCGCTCGGCGGTGCCGAGCTGGTCGATTTCCATATCGCACGCTGAGCGTGCGGAACGCGCTGGCGCGCTGAACGTGCGTGTTACGCCCGGGTGGCCAAGGTCAGCTCCATCAGCTTGATGGCCATGCCGCAGGCGTCGATGCCGGGTGTCTGCGGGTTGACCCACCAGCCCACCACGCCCGCGGCGTCGCTGGCCACACCGCACGCGCCGTTGGGGTCGTTGGGGCGCATCACGATCGACTGGATGCCGGCGACCGACCGGCTCTCGATCTGATACTCCAGCTCCTCGGCGGTCTGGCGCTCGTTGTCGAGGCTGCCCAGCTCGAACCAGAACCGGGTGATGTCGACGAGCCCGGCGGGATTGGCCGCCTGCCATCGGCAGACCGCGCCGACGAAGGTGCTCTGGATGTCCAGAGGGTCCGCGCCGACGGTCTCGGCGAGGATGTCCTCGGTCAGCACCTCGCATTCCTTCAACAGGTTCGGGTACTGGCGCTCCGAGTCGTCGTTGCGCGGGACGTTCCCTGATCCCGCCTTGGCCGCGGTGCCCTCGACGGTCTGGCTGCAGCCGGTCAGTAGAACCAGCCCTGTCAGGGCGGCGATCGCACCGGCCCGTATCCGCCGCGCGCTCACCGGGAGTTCACAATCGACTGGCGGGTCAGCTCGGTGGCGACCTCGCAGGCGTCGGGGAACGGCGGCTGCGCGTAGCTGATCGACCACTCGATGAAGTCATCGCCGAACTGGACGCCGATCTCGCACAGGTTCACAACGCCCGTGGTCAGGTCTTCGTTGATCCCCATGAACCCGTCGTGGCCCTCGATGCTGATGTCCTCCACGCTGGTGCGGGACAGTTCCATGGTCTTGCGCTCCCGGCCGATGGGGCTGCCGCGGAACCAGGTGAACGAGAAGTGCGGGCCGAGGATGCTGCCACCGGAGAGCCACTGGCACCCCACCGATGTCTTGGCGGTGTTGACCAGGCCGGGCACTTGGGTCTGGCTGATCACCTCTTCGTCGCTGACTCCGCCGCACTCGGGAAAGAACGGGCCGTGCGAGATGCCCTCTGCCGGCGCGTCCGTTGTCGGCACGGCCGGAGAAGCCGGCTCGGAGTCGGAGCACGCGGCAAGGACCGGGAGCATGGCCGCAACCGCGACGGCCAGCGCCCCGCGCACGCGAGGAGCAGATGTGGCCTGCGCCGACTTGCTGGGTGTCACGCCATGCACTGTAGCGGCCGCGCCTCAGGGGAACCACCGACATGCCGACTGAGCAGCTCATTTAGGGAATTCTCAGGCAGGCCAGCCGAACACGCGTCCCGCCTGGCGGGTGTGCGAAAGTAGCGGGATGCTCTGGGAGCTGCTCCGACGGCACGTGCGGCCGTACCGGCGGTTGCTTGCGGTGGTGGCGCTGCTCCAAGTCATCAGCACCCTCGCGACGCTGTACTTGCCGACGGTGAACGCCGCGATCATCAACGACGGCGTCGCACAGGGCAACCTGACACTCATCGTCGAGCTCGGCGGGGTGATGCTGGCGGTCACCGCGTTGCAGGTGGTGTGCGCCGTGGGAGCGGTCTACTTCGGATCGCGAGCGGCCATGAGCGTCGGCCGGGATCTGCGCTCGGTGATCTTCCACCACGTCACCGGGTTCTCCGCCGAGGAGACCGGCCGGTTCGGCGCCCCCTCGTTGCTGACCCGGACCACCAACGACGTCCAGCAGATCCAACTGCTGGTGCAACTCACCTGCACGATGCTGATCACTGCCCCGATCATGTGCGTCGGCGGCATCGTGATGGCGATCCACCTCAACGCCGGTCTGGCATGGCTGCTGCTGGTCAGCGTGCCGCTACTCGCGGTCGCCAACTACTGGATCGTGTCCCACCTGCTGCCGATCTTCCGCCGGCTGCAACGTCAGATCGACGGCATCAATCGGGTGATGCGCGAGCAGCTCACCGGCCTGCGGGTGGTGCGGGCGTTCGCGCGGGAGCCCTACGAGCGCAACCGATTCGCCGAGACCAACCGCGCACTGGCGGACACCGCGCTGGAGGCCGGGCGCTGGCAGGCGCTGATGCTGCCGGTGACCACGCTGGTGATCAACGTCTCCAGCGTGGCGCTGATCTGGTTCGGCGGCCAGCGCATCGACGCCGGCCAGATGCAGGTGGGGTCGCTGATCGCGTTCCTGTCGTACTTCATGCAGATCCTGCTCGCGGTGCTGATGGCGACGTTCATCCTGGTGGTGATCCCCCGTGCGTCGGTATGCGCGGAGCGGATCACCGAGGTGCTCACCACCACGCCGGCGATCACCAGCGACGAGACCGCGATCCGGCCCGAGCGGATCGTGGGTGAGGTGCGGCTGGAGTCCGCGACGTTCAGTTATCTGGGCGCCGAGCGTCCGGTGTTCGAAGATGTTTCGTTCACCGCGCGGCCAGGCACCACCACCGCGATCGTCGGATCCACCGGGTCGGGCAAGTCGACGCTGCTGTCGCTGATCTGCCGGATGTACGACGTGACGGGCGGTTCGGTGAGCGTGGACGGAATCGACGTGCGCGACTTGGACATCGAACGGCTCTGGTCTGCGATCGGGCTGGTCCCGCAGCGCGGGTATCTGTTCGCGGGCACGGTGGCCGAGAACTTGCAGCTCGGCGCGGCCCCAGGGCATGTGGCGGACGAAGACGAGATGTGGGAGGCGCTGCGGGTGGCCGCGGCCGACGACTTCGTCGCCGCCCACCCCGACGGACTGGGCATGCAGGTGGCCCAGGCCGGCATGAACTTCTCCGGCGGGCAGCGCCAGCGCCTGGCGATCGCCCGCGCCGTCATCCGCCGCCCCGCGATCTACCTGTTCGACGATGCGTTCTCCGCCCTGGACGTCCACACCGACGCACGCGTTCGCGCCGCGCTGCGCGAGGTGTCGGCCGCCGCGACGGTGCTGATCGTCTCGCAGCGCATCGCCACGGTCGCCGAGGCCGACCAGATCGTCGTCGTCGACGACGGCCGGGTCGTCGGTGCCGGTGACCACGCGCACCTGCTGCGCACCTGTTCGGCGTACCGCGAATTCGCAGATTCCCAGTCGGTCAACGCCGGTCAGACATGACCGGGCCCCTGGCACGACCGCTGCGCGGCGCCGAGCCGCCGGAGGTCCGGTCCCGCGACTTCAAGGGCTCCGCGGTCCGGCTGCTCAAGCGCCTGCTCCCCCACCGAAGCCTGACGGTGGCGGTGATGCTGCTCGGCGTCGGCGGCATCGCCATCGGGGTGGTCGGCCCACGCATCCTCGGCCACGCCACCGATCTGCTGTTCAACGGTGTCATCGGCCGCCAGCTCCCGGCGGGTCTGACCAAGGCGCAGGCAATCGACGCGGCGCGGGCGCGGGGCGACGACAGCTTCGCCGATCTACTGTCCGGGATGGACGTGGTACCCGGGCAGGGTGTCGACTTCGGCGCCGTGGCCCGCACACTCGCGCTGGCCTTGGCGCTGTATCTGGTTGCCGCCCTCCTGGTTTGGCTACAGGCTAGGATCCTGAACGTCGTCGTGCAGCGGACGATGGTCGCGTTGCGCGCCGACGTCGAGAACAAGGTGCACCGACTGCCCCTGCAGTACTTCGACTCGCGGCGGCGCGGCGAAGTGCTCAGCCGACTGACCAACGACGTCGACAACGTGCAGACGTCACTGTCGATGTCCATCACCCAACTGCTGACGTCGGTCCTGACGGTGTTCGCGGTGGCGGTGATGATGCTGACCATCTCGCCGCTGCTGACGCTGCTGACGGTGGTGACGGTGCCGCTGTCACTGTGGGTCACCCGTTCGATCGCGCGCCGGTCACGGAAACTGTTCGTCGCGCAGTGGCGCAACACCGGACGGCTCAACGCGCACATCGAGGAGACCTACAGCGGCTTCACGGTCGTCAAGACCTTCGGGCACCGCGCCCAGGCCGAGAAACAGTTCAGTGAGCTCAACGACGACGTCTACCGGTCCAGCTTCGGCGCCCAGTTCCTGTCGGGACTGGTGTCTCCCGCGACGATCTTCGTCGGCAACCTGAGCTACGTGGCGGTGGCCGTCGTGGGTGGGTTGCAGGTGGCGACCGGGCAGATCACGCTCGGCAGCATCCAGGCGTTCATTCAGTACGTGCGCCAGTTCAACCAGCCGCTGACGCAGATCGCGGGGATGTACAACACCCTGCAGTCCGGGATCGCGAGCGCAGAACGGGTCTTCGACCTGCTCGATGCCGACGAGGAGCCGGTCGATTCCTCCGAGACGATGCCCGCGGTCGACGACGGGCGCGGTGTTGGACTCGGGGGGCGGGTCGAGTTCGACCACGTCTGGTTCGGCTACCTGCCCGACACCCCGGTCATCGAGGATCTGTCGCTGGTCGCCGAGCCGGGCACCACGGTCGCGATCGTCGGACCCACCGGCGCCGGCAAGACGACGCTGGTGAACCTGCTGATGCGGTTCTACGACGTCGACTCGGGGCGGATCCTGCTCGACGGCGTCGACATCTCTTCGGTGAGCCGCGCCTCCCTGCGCTCCCGCATCGGGATGGTGCTGCAGGACACCTGGCTGTTCGCCGGGACGGTGTACGACAACATCGCCTACGGCCGCCCCGAGGCCACCGAGGAGGAAGTGGTCGAGGCGGCCGCCGCGGCGTACGTCGATCGGTTCATCCACACGCTGCCCGACGGGTACCACACCCTTCTCAACGACGGCGGCACGAACATCAGTGCCGGCGAGAAGCAGTTGATCACGATCGCCCGAGCCGTACTGGCCCGACCTCAGTTGTTGATCCTCGACGAAGCCACCAGCTCGGTGGACACCCGTACCGAGGTGTTGATCCAGCATGCGATGAGTCGACTGCGCCGGGACCGCACG
Organism: Mycolicibacterium austroafricanum; assembly: GCF_902705885.1. Taxonomy (GTDB): domain Bacteria; phylum Actinomycetota; class Actinomycetes; order Mycobacteriales; family Mycobacteriaceae; genus Mycobacterium; species Mycobacterium vanbaalenii_A. The sequence continues at coordinate 75,717 of NZ_CACSIP010000019.1, forward strand.
AGTTTCATCATCGCGCACCGGCTTTCGACGATCCGCGATGCCGACATGATCCTGGTGATGGAGGCCGGCCGGATCGTCGAACGCGGCAGCCACGCCGAATTGATCGCCCGCCGCGGTGAGTACTGGACGATGACGCAGGCCTGACTCCAAACGTCGGTTTAAGCGGATTGCTTCGTGCAGGATGACGACATGGGTACCCCGTCCGGCCGAAAGACCGTTCACACGTTCTGCCGGTACTGCCTGGCCTCGTGCGGCGTGGACGTGACCGTCGAGGACAACCGGGCCACGAAGATCTCTGCCGACAAACAGAATCCGCACAGCTGGCACGACTTCTGCGCCAAGGGACGCACCGCCGCACAACTGGTCGAACACCCCAGGCGGATCCTGACTCCGATGCGACGCGTGGGCGATTCGTACGTCGAGGCGACCTGGGACGAGGCCATCACCGACATCGCCGCGCGGATGAATGCCGTCATCGACGCCGACTGCCCGGACGCTGTCGGCGTCTACTACGGCAACCCGTCGGGCTTCTCGTCGTCCAACATCATCTTCATGAACGGCTGGTTGGATGCCGTCGGCACCCGCAGCCGGTACTTCGTCGGTTCGATCGACCAGAACGCGATGCACGTGGTGGCCGCGGCCATGTACGGGTCGATCCTGATGGCCCCCGTCTCGGACATCGACAACTGCGACTATTTCCTGCTGGTCGGCACCAACCCCGCCGTCAGCGCCTGGAACTGGCTGGAAACGGTGCCGGGAGGCTGGCGTCGCGCTCTGGCGCGGCAGTCCCAGGGCGCCCAGATCGTCGTCGTCGACCCGTTGCGGACCGAATCCGCGCAGAAGGCGGACCGCCACCTGGCCGTGCGTCCCGGTCAGGACTGGGCGCTGCTGCTGGCGATGGTCAAGGTCATCCTCGACGAGGGGCTGGAGCACACCGAGGACTGCACCGAACTCGCCACCGGGGTGAGCGAGCTACGCGACCTCGTGGCGCAGGCCGACCTCGACGACCTGGCGCGCCGTTGCGACGTCGATCGGTATCAGATCGAAAGTGTGGCAAGAGATCTTGCAGCAGCACCACGTGCCATGGTGGTGACGCGCACAGGGGTGTCGCTGCATCTGGCCGGCACCGTCGCCGAGTGGCTCGGCCACGTGTTGAACGTGATCACGGGTCGGATGGACCGTCCCGGCGGCCGCCGGTACGAGCCGGGTTACGTCGACGCCATCAAGATGTCGGGCATGGTCAAGACCAGCCCGCACCGCAACAGGTTGTCGGGGCGGGAGATGGTGGCCGGCGCCCACGCGCTGTCCGAACTGCCCGCGGAGATCACCACTGTGGGTCCCGGTCAGATCCGGGCGATGGTGATCAACTGCGGCAATCCGGTGGTGTCCGGGCCCGATGGAGCCCGCCTGGACGAAGCGCTGTCGCAGCTGGACCTGCTGGTCGCCATCGACTTCGTGCAGCGGGAAAGCCATCGTCACGCGCACTGGCTGTTGCCGGCGGTGCACTGGCTGGAACGCGACGACCTGCTGGCGTTCACCAGCAACATGCACGACGAGCCCTACCTGCAGTACGGCGCCAAGGCGGTCGAACCGCCGCCGGGCGCACGTCAGGAATGGCGGATCTTCGTCGACCTCGCGATCGCCATGCGCAAGCCGCTGTTCCGGGCCAGAGGGCTCAACGGCTTCATCGGGGCGTCCCGCCGGGTCGCCCGGCTGACGGGCCGGCCGGGCCTCGAGTTCACCCCGCACTGGATCGACCGGCTGGTGGTCGCTACAGGACGAAAGTTCAACGGGCGCAGGATCAAATGGCGCGACATCCTGGCTCACCCGCATGGTTGGGTGCTGGGGCCGCGGGAGTTCGGGCATTTCAGGCGAGCGCTGCGCACGCCGGACAAGAAGGTGCACGCGGCGCCGGCCGAGTTCGTCGCGCGGACCGAGGAGCTGCTGGCCGAGCCGCCACCCGAGGCGCCTGTGGACTATCCGTTCCAACTCGCCAACCGGCGCCACCGGCACTCGATGAACTCGTGGCTCAACGAGTTGCCCGGCCTGCACCCGGCGGGCAAACGCAACGAGGTACTGCTGCATCCGCTGGACGCGGCGACACTCGGCGTCGGCGATGGCGATCCGGTCAAGGTGTTCTCTGCGGTCGGCGAGATCGAGCTGACGGCATCGCTGAGCGAGCGTCCCCGTCGTGGCGTGGTGGTGGTCGACCACGGTTGGGGCTCACGCGTATTCGACCCGCGCGGGGGCGCCGAGCCGGTGTCCTTCGGCGTCAACCGGAACCTGCTGGTCGACGCCGGACCGGTGGACCCGTTGTCGCAGACCTCGGCGTTGAGTTCCTGCTACGTGGGCGTCAAACCCCTGACCTGATCTGCCGGAACGGTATTCCAGCAGCACTTTTCCGCGTGGGAGCCTGCTGGAATACCGTTCCGGCGGGGTCTAGACCTGCGGGGTCTAGACCTGCGGGCCTGCTGCGCGCAGGTCGTCGACGTTGCGCATCGCCTCACGCAGATCCGCGAGCCATTCGTCGGCGTGCTCCCCGACCAACCGGACCGACCATGCCAGCGCGTCGGAGCGGGACCGGGCCACGCCGGCGTCCACCAGTGTGTCGAGCACCTGGCGTTCCGGTTGCCGCAGCCGGGTCATCACCGGTACCGCCATGTGGGTGAACAGGATTCGCTCGGGAGCGGCGCCGGTCGCCGCGATCTCGACACCCCACGCCACCTTGCGGCCATACCGCGCCTCGGCTTCATCGGCAATGCGCATCCGTTCCGTGCGGGTCTGCTCACGGAACCGCGCCGCGCGACCCGACGCGCGGGCCTCGCTCTCGGAACTGTCGGCGCCTTCGGGCAGCCGGCCGATCACGGTGATCTCTTCTCGGTCGACGACGACCTGTGGGTCACCGGCGAACCAGTCCTCGGGCATCCGACCGGCGAACCAGTCGGCGGCGTCGGTTGCATCGGGTTGGTCGGCCTGCTGCCAGCCGCCGGAACGTCCCGGCCTCCGGCTGTGGGGATGGTGTCTCATGATTACATGCTTACACTGTTGCACCGCTGGTGGGCGGCAGTTCGCCGTCGGCGAAACGATGGCGAGAGCCGACGTCAGCGGCGCTTGGTCAGCACGGCCGCGCCACCGCCGAGCACCGCGGCGATCAGCAGCAGCGCCGCCCACCCGGCACCGAAAAGCCACCACACGACACCCAGCCCCAGCAGCACCGGCGACAGCGCGAACAGCACCATGCCGGGATGTTGTCTGATCACCGCGAGGGCGCCTTGGGCCCGCTGACGGTCAATTTCCTTTGCCATCACCCAAGGATGCCAGCCGCCGGCCTCGCGCGGCATAGTGTGGGAAGCCGGTCAAACGTCAAGGAGGCAGCGGTGACAGGACCCGGACAAGGCAGCTGGCAGCCCGACCCCGAGGGCCGCTACGAATACCGGTGGTTCGACGGGCAACAGTGGACCGATCAGGTCTCCCAGCAGGGCCAGGTGATCCGTGCGCCGCTCGGCGGCGGCGGACCGGGTCCGCAGGCGGCGCCGCAGGACCGCGGTCAACAGACGGCCCAGCACGACCAGAGCCAGCACCAGGGCAGACACCAGGGCCCGGCGCAGCCCGATCAGCCAGGCGGCGGCGACGGATTCGCCGGCATCACCGGGGACCTGATCGACGGGCGGTTCAGCGAAAAAGAAGACAAGGCGATCGCCAACCAGAACTCCAGGCTGCTCAGGGTGCGCCTCGGTGAGCCGTTCATGGCGCGGCAGGGATCCATGGTCGCCTACCAGGGCAACGTGGATTTCGCCTTCGAGGGTGGCGGCGCCTCGAAGTTCATCAAGAAGGCGCTCACCGGCGAAGGGCTGCCGCTGATGCGCTGCTCCGGCCAGGGAGACGTGTTCCTCGCCGAGCGCGCCAACCACGTTCACCTGCTCAACATCACCAATTCGGGGTTGTCCATCAGCGGCAAGAACGTGCTGGCGTTCTCGTCGAGCCTCGACTGGACCATCGAGCGGGTCAAGGGCGGCAGCATCGCGGCCGGCGGCTTGTTCAACACGATGCTGCGGGGCACCGGGTGGGTTGCGCTCACCACCGACGGGCCGCCGGTGGTGCTCAATGCCGCCGAGGCCCAGACCTTCGCCGACACCAATGCCGTGGTCGCCTGGTCGGCAAACCTGCAGACGCAGCTGAAGACGAGCTTCAAGGCCGGTGCCCTGATCGGCCGCGGCTCCGGTGAAGCGGTGCAGGTGTCGTTCTACGGCAACGGATTCGTGATCGTGCAGCCCTCCGAAGGTGTCCAGATCACCGCCGCGCAGTAGTTACAGCTCCAGCAGCAGGGTCACCGGGCCGTCGTTGACGAGCTCGACCTGCATGTCCGCGCCGAACACGCCGGTCTCGACCCGGGCACCGAGCCCGGCCAGCGCCTGGGCGAACGCATCAACGAGCGGTTCGGCGACCGCCCCCGGCGCCGCTGCGTTCCACGTCGGGCGTCGCCCCTTGGTGGTGTTGCCGTACAGCGTGAACTGACTGACCACCAGGATCGGCGCCCCCACATCACTCGCGGATCTCTCGTCGTCGAGTATCCGTAGTTGCCAGAGCTTTTCGGCCAGCTTCTGCGCCTTGGCGACGTCGTCGGTGTGGGTGACCCCCACCAGCGCGAGCAGACCCTGACCGCCGGGCCGGATCTCGGCGACCGTTTCGGCCGCCGAGCCGGCACCGACCGTCACGCGCGCGGAGGTGACCCGCTGGACGAGAATCCTCATGCCGGCGATGCTGCCATGCGCTACATGGAATCCAGGATCTGCCTCATCGTGTCGATCTCACGCACCTGGGCTTCGATGATCTCGGTTGCCAGCGCAACGGCGGGCGCGAACTGACCGGCGTCGATCTCGGTCTGCGCCATCGTCACCGCGCCCTCGTGATGCTCGATCATCCCGGTGAGGAACTGCCGACTGGCATCGGCGCCCTGGGCCTGGCGCAGCTCGTCGAGCTGCTGGTCGGTCATCATTCCCATCGCCTCGTGCACGGACCCGTGCATGGGCTGATCGCCGGGCATGTCGTGCCCCTCGTGCCCGGACGGCGGCGGAGCCGTGCCCCACTCCGCGAGCCAACCCCTCATCGTCTCGATCTCGGGCCCCTGCGCGGCCTTGATCTGGTCGGCGAGCTCGGTGACGCGCGGGTCGATGTCCTCCTTGGCCAGGATGATGTCGCTCATCACGATCGCCTGCTCGTGGTGGGGAATCATGTCGCGGGCGAACGCCACGTCCGCGTCGTTGTGCACATCCGCGCCGTGCACATCACCGTGCTCACCGTCGTGCCCGTCGGCCGCTTGCGAGGTCGACTCCTGCTGTGGGGCTGCAGTGTCCTGCTCGGCGTCGGTGCCTTCGCCGCTGCAGCCCGCCATCAGCAGCACCAGGGTGGCACCCACGGCACCCGCTCCGACCTGCACACTGTGTTTCCGCATCCGTTCCTTGCTCCCTTCGAACCTCTTGAATACCCTAGGGGGGTATGGTACACAGGTGTCAAGCACGTCGTTCGCCCGAGAGGAACTCCATGGAATCCACCACTTTCACCGTCGCGGGCATGACATGCGCGGGGTGCGCCTCCTCGGTGCGCGCCGAACTGACCGTCATTCCCGGCGTCGTCGACGTCGGCATCGACCTCTCCAAAGGTACGGTGACGATCGACAGCGCCGAACCGGTGGACAGCCTGGCCGTCCGCGTAGCCGTGGAAGAGGCCGGCTACCAGTTGGCCGGATGACCGGCACCGCCATGAACGTCGTCTCGAGGATCGCGGTGTTCGCCGCCCTGCTCGTCGGGGTTTTTGCGGTCTCGGTCTGGGTCGGAGGCACCTTCGGCCCCGACCCCGGCTCGGTGCCACACGCCCCGTCGACGAACCAGCACCTGCCCACGCATGGTGAGGCCGGGCAATGACCTCCGTCGACCTGTCCATCAGCGGGATGACGTGCGCCTCCTGCGCGGCGCGGGTCGAAAAGAAGCTCAACAAGCTCGACAACGTGGTCGCCACCGTCAACTTCGCGACCGAGAAGGCCCGCGTGCAGTTCGGTGACGACGTCACCCCCGAGCAACTCGTGGCCGCCGTGCAGGCGGCCGGCTATCAGGCCCGGCTGCCGGAGCCGACTCCGACCTCAGAGGGCGCTGTCGACGACCCGACCGCGGCGCTGCGTCGGCGCCTCCTGATCTGCGTGGCGCTGTCGGTCCCGGTGATCGCGATGGCGATGGCGCCGGTGTTGCAGTTCACCTACTGGCAGTGGCTGTCGCTGACGTTGGCGGCCCCCGTCGTGGTGTGGGGTGCGTGGCCGTTCCACCGGGCAGCGTGGACGAACCTGCGGCACGGGACAGCGACCATGGACACGCTGATCTCGCTCGGCACGCTGGCCGCCCTCGGCTGGTCGGTGTACGCGCTGTTCTGGGGTACCGCCGGAACGCCGGGAATGACGCATGCCTTCGCGCTGACGATCGCCCGCACCGACGGCACCGCCAACATCTATCTCGAGGCCGCCGCCGGGGTGACGACGTTCATCGTCGCGGGACGCTATTTCGAGGCACGCGCCAAGCGACGGGCCGGCGCAGCCCTGCGGGCGCTGATGGAGATGGGCGCCAAGGAGGTGTCGGTCCTCAGGGAGGGCGTAGAGCACCGCATACCGATCGACCTGCTGGGTGTCGACGACGAGTTCGTGGTTCGGCCCGGGGAGAAGATCGCCGCCGACGGCGTGGTCGTCGAGGGCAGTTCGGCCGTCGATGCGTCGATGCTCACCGGCGAGTCGGTGCCGGAGGAGGTGCTACCGGGCGACCAGGTGGTGGGCGCGACGGTGAACGTCGACGGCCGACTGGTGGTGCGCGCCGAACGCGTGGGCTCCGATACCCAACTGGCCCAGATGGCTCGACTGGTCGAGGATGCGCAGAACGGCAAAGCACAGGCACAGCGCCTGGCCGACCGGATCTCGGCGGTCTTCGTACCGATCGTGATCGGATTGTCCGTCGCGACACTGGGTTTCTGGGTCGGCGCGGGCGCTTCGGCAGCGGCCGCGTTCACGGCAGCGGTCGCGGTGCTGATCATCGCGTGCCCGTGCGCACTCGGGCTGGCCACGCCCACTGCACTCATGGTCGGGACCGGACGCGGGGCGCAGTTGGGCATCCTGATCAAGGGGCCCGAGGTGTTGGAGTCCACGCGCCAGGTGGACACGGTGATTCTCGACAAGACCGGCACCGTGACGACCGGCACGATGACGCTGTTCGACGTGGTCGCCGCGGACGACGAGCAACCCGACGAGGTGCTCAGAATCGCCGGCGCCGCGGAGAGTCCGTCCGAGCATCCCATCGCCCGGGCGATCTCCGCCGGCGCCAGGGGCAAGCTCGGCGAACTGCCGCGGGTCGAGGCTTTCACCAATCTGCGAGGCCTGGGAGTCGAGGGGACCGTCGACGGCCACCCCGTGCTGCTGGGCCGGCTCAAGCTCCTGGCCGACCGATCCTACGACGTGCCTGACACCCTGACCCTCGCCGCGCACCAGGCGGAACTGGATGGCCGGACAGCCGTCGCGGTGGCGTGGGACGGGCGCGCCCGCGGGCTGCTGATGGTGGCCGACGCGGTGAAAGCGACTTCCGCCGAGGCCATTTCCCTGCTGAAGGGCCTCGGACTGACCCCGATCATGGTCACCGGCGACAACGACGCGGTGGCCCGTACGGTGGCGGCGCAGGTGGGTATCGACGAGGTGATCGCAGGAGTTCTGCCGCAGGACAAGGTCGATACCGTCAAGCGCCTGCAGGGTGACGGCAGGGTCGTGGCGATGGTCGGCGACGGCGTCAACGACGCAGCCGCGCTGGCGCAGGCGGACCTGGGGTTGGCCATGGGCAGCGGGACCGACGTGGCCATCGAGGCGAGCGATCTGACGATCGTCGGCGATGACCTGCGTGCGGTGCCTGACGCGATCCGGTTGTCCCGCAAGACGTTGAGCACGATCAAGGGCAACCTGTTCTGGGCGTTCGGATACAACGTCGCCGCTCTACCGCTCGCCGCGGCCGGACTGCTCAACCCGATGATCGCCGGTGCCGCAATGGCGTTCAGCTCGGTGTTCGTGGTCAGCAACAGCCTACGCCTGCGGGGGTTCACTCCCTCACGCTGACAACAGACTTCAGAACAACAGTGACCTCGAAGTTGACAGTTGATCTCACGTTCTGGAGACTGAGACCTCCGGGCGCGGCGATCCCGAATTCCGCTGAGAGGCATCCCGTCTCACGCCCCGAACATCGAACGCCGAGGTGAGCATGGCCACCACGCAGGAGCCCGGCGGCGGCACCACGACGGTCCCGCTGCGCAAGCGGCAGCGCAATGCGCTACGCGCCGACATCCAGCATGTCGCACTGCGGATGTTCGCTGAGCACGGGTTCGACAAGGTCACCACCGAAGCGATCGCCGAAGAGGTGGGCATTTCGCCCAGCACGTTCTTCCGTCATGTTCCGAGCAAGGAGCACCTCCTACTCGGAGCAACCCAGCGGGGTCGGGCCAAGATCGTCGCCAACTTCCACGCGCGCCCGCGCGACGAGGACGTCGTCGATTCCCTGGCAGCGGCGATCCTGGCCCGCACCTCCCAGTTCGTGGACGACGACGAGACCCTGGAACTGTGGCGTCGGGCGATGGCGTCGGCGCCGGCAGAACTGCGGCGAGCGTCCCTGCTCGACCGCGAGGACTACGACGAGTTGATCGGAGCGGTGGCACGCCGCTGGGACGACACCGTTCCCGCGGCGGACATGCGCGCCGGGGTGCTCGTGCGCGCGGCCGTCGCAGCGGTCGAGTACGCCTACGAGTGGTGGCTTGCCTACGGCCAGAGCGAATCCCTGCACGGGCTCACCGAGCAGGCCCTGCAGCTGGTGACCCGCGGGCTCGCCGGACCAGTCCCCCCGACCCGTCGCCGTCGGCGATGACGCGCCTGTGCGCGGCCCTGCTCCGGCGCCCGCCGTCGCTCACGCACCGCCGGCGGTTGGGCGCAATCGTGGTACCGGCACATCCATCGCCGGCCGTTCGCAACCGCCGTCGACGTGCAGCAGTTTGCCGGTGACCCACGCCGAGGCCGGAGAGCACAGATAGAGCGCAGCGCAAGCGATGTCCTTCGGAGTTCCCGGCCGGCGCATCGGGGTGTTGGCCTCGAACTGGGCCCGCAGTTCGTCATTGGTGAGCACCATGTCGAGACCCTGGGTGGCGACGCCGCCGACAATGATCCCGTTCACCCGCACCACGGGGGCGAACTCGGCAGCGAGGTTTCGGGTCATCTGGTTGAGGGCGGCCTTCCCCGCGCCGTAGGCCGCGAACGATGTCATCACCATGTCGGAGGCCCGTGACGAGATGTTCACGATCGCGCCGCTGCCCGCGGTGTCGACCATTGCCTGTGCGCCGAGCTGGCTCATCAGGAACGGCGCGGTGACGTTGAACTTCATCGCCATGTCGAAGAACTGCTCGGACGTCGCCATCGCCGGCCGAGGCCCGGTACCGCCGGCGTTGTTGATCAGGACATCGAGCCGGCCGTACCGTTCGACCGCAGCGTCGACGAGCCGGCGTCGGTCCTCCTCGGCCAGCACATCGGCGACCACCGCCAGCGCGCTGCCACCCCCGTCCGCGACCTCGGCGACGACTGCGTCGAGATCGGCCTCGGTGCGGGCCCCGACCACGACACTGGCGCCGGCCTCGGCCAGACCCAACGCGATTCCGCGGCCGATGCCCTGCCCGGCGCCGGTGATGACCGCAACGCGTCCATCGAGGCGGAATTCGTCGAGGATCACTTGGTGCGGCCCAGCCCGAACTGCGGTGCTGCGCGGCCGGCCAACAACGGCAGATCGAGGTAGGTCTTGATGCCGGGATCGGCGGCGACGACGTACGGGATCGCGCTGACGCAGTGGTTGGCGGTGACGACGATCCCCGGATTGCGAACCAGCCCCTCCTCGATGGTGTCGGGCTGCAGACCCTTGAACGTCAGCAACACATCGGGTTCGCCACTGATCTCCACCTCGAACCGCTCCCCCTCGGGCCCGAAACTCCAGGCCGGGTCGAAATGCTCCTCACCCATGAACCAGTTGACACTCGCGGTGACAACCGGCGTCCCGTCCACCAGGGCCCGCCAGTGGAACTTCCGCGCGGCGACCTGACCCGGCTCGATGACGCCGGCAGGGGTGTCGATCGGCGCGGTGGCCACGGCGACCTCCTGCACCGTCTCCAGTTCGGGATCGATGTCAAAACCCATCTCCGTCACGATCATCCGGACCGAGGCCTTGAAGCCCGCGGCCAGCAGGCCGACGATCGGGCCAGCCATCGCCTCTTCGGGCGTCACGCCGAACCCCATGATGTGACGCACGACGTCAGGCGCGTTGTAGGTGCGGATGTCGCTGAACTCCTCCGACCGCACATGTGTGACACCGGCGGTCAGCGCCGAGACCATCAGCGGAAACCGCTCGGTGATGCCACCCGGATGAATACCTGTGCCGTGCAACGTGCTTCGCCCCTGCGCGCAGGCGTCGAGGATGGCTCCGCAGTTCTTGAGATCCGGGTACACCCAGCCGACGGGGGTGACGACGTTCTTGCCCGACCGCAGCAGCGCCACCACCTCGTCCTCGTTGGGCAGCAGCGGACTGTAGACCACGCAGTCGGCGTCGAGGGCGAGTACGTCGTCCACACTTGTGGTCGCGCTGACACCGAGGGGTGCCAGGCCGATCAGCTCACCAACGTCCTTGCCGTGCTTGGACTCTGAGTGCACCCATGCGCCGACCAACTCGAGGTCGGGGTGCGCCAGCACCCCTTCGATCGCCGCCTTGCCCACGCCCCCGGTCGCCCACTGCACCACTCGAATCGCCATGGGGACCATTCAAGCCCCGTGTGACAGTGACTGTCAATATCAGAGTGTCTACCGCTACGGCGACTCCAGCGCTACGTCATTGCGGTCATTGCGCCCGGCGCGCCCTGAACGCTTTGACATCGGGCTTGATGCCCTTGAGGTGTTTCGCGCCGGCGAACGACCACATGAAGCGGTCGTCGTCGGCGATCGCCTCGCGCGTCGCCTCGGCCACCAGGACCGAGCCCGGCCGGGCGGCGCCCGTCACCCGGGCCGCCAAGTTGACGGGGCTGCCGAACCAGTCCCCCTCCCGGCTGACCGCCATACCGGTCGCGACGCCGACACGCAGCCGCGGGAACCCGTCGTCGCTCTCGGTGTCCTCGACCAGCTGCAGGACCGCGTCCAGCAGCGGCGCCGGGTCCGGGCTGACGAGCATCACCTCGTCGCCGATGGTCTTGATGAATCGCACCGGCCCGACCGCCACGTCGCGGGTCAGCAGGGCCAGCCGCTGCGAAAGTCGCTCGAGGTCTTCGGGTTGGAGCGCTTCACCCAGGCTGGTGAAGCCGACCAGGTCTGCGAACCCGATCGTCACCAGCCGCGCACCCGGCAGGTGCTGCCCCTCTGCGCGCTCCGTCGCGTTGACGGCTTCGGTCTCGATCGCGTGGCGCAACTGCAGCAACAGCACCTCCTCGATCATCGGGCCCAGCAGCGGCGCCACGTTGCCCACGAGCCTCTCGGAGGCCTGCGCGATCTCCAATTCGGTTGCGCCGGGACGCATCACGGCAGCCAACGCCGCATAGCGCATCGCCTCGGCGGCCCGGGAAAGGCCGTCGCCGAGCAGGCGGGTGATCTGCAACAGTTCATCGGGATGAATGCCCGCCTCGAGGAACTCCCGGGTGAACTTGGCCGACTCGGCGTCGGCGCGCAGGAAAACCGCAGCGTCGGGATCCTCGACCCGCGGCAAACCCATGGCACGCTGCATCCGCTGGAAGAGGTCGACATCGACCCCGGCCTTGGCGGCGGCCTCCCGCGCAGAGATGTACTGACCGTCGTCGCCGATGACCCGCCGCGACGCCAGCATCATCGGTGCCGAGGTACCGCGGATCTGCTCGACGCCGACACCCCGCTCGATCAGCCAGGGGATCAGCTCGGCACGCTCGGCCCGCGCCGTCCCCTCGAGCCCGTCGAGCAGTCCGGATGCCTCGAGATCGACGTCGTCACCCACCCGCCCAACGTATACGGCTCGCGCCGGTGCGATAGACAGGAACGATGACGTCGCCGACGCTCGAGAGCTTCCCGCCGCTGGTCGCCACAGGTGCGCGCATCTTGATCCTCGGCAACATGCCCGGTGTCGCGTCGTTGCAGGCGCAGCAGTACTACGCCCACCCGCGCAACGCGTTCTGGCCGATCACCGGCGAGCTCTACGGATTCGACCCCGCCGCGCGGTACGACGATCGCGTGGTGGCCCTGACCCGTGCCGGAGTGGCCGTGTGGGACGTGCTGCGGTGCTGCCGACGAGTGGGCAGCCTGGATTCCGCCGTCGAACCGGACAGCATGGTTGCCAACGCCTTCGGTGCGTTCTTCGCGGCGCACCCGACGATCACGCAGGTGTTCTTCAACGGTGCGGCAGCAGAAAAGAACTATCTGCGTCTGGTCGGCGTCGATCCGCAGATGCGCTATGTGCGCCTGCCTTCCACCAGCCCGGCGCACACGATGTCGTTCGCAGACAAGCTCGCCACCTGGCGTGAGGAACTCACCGCCTGACCGCGCCGTACGTCGCGGCGTACTCCCCCGGCGTGGTGCCCAACATAGTGCGGAAATCGTTGATGAAGTGGGCCTGGTCATACCAGCCGAACCGAACTGCCAGGTCGGCGAAATCGATGTCCGGGTCCGTCTCGATCTTCAACGCGGCATTCTGGAGGCGGTACCGGCACAGAACCCATTTGACCGGCACGCCCACATGACGTCGGAACACCCGTTGCGTGGTGCGCGCACTCCACGGCGAGTGAGCCATCACCTGCTCGACTCGGTGGATGCCGGCGTCTTCCCGGATCCGGTCGATGAGCGGCGTCAGCGCCGCGAAGATGGCGTCGGGGCGGCCACCCTGCGCAACCAACCGGTCGAGGCGGGTGGCTGCCGCGGTGGCGTCGTCGTCGAGTCGAATTGACGACCCGAACAGATCGTCGTCGACAGGCTGCACACGTCCGGTCATCGTCGATGCGTCACTGCCGAACCGGGCGGTGAAGCCGCCGGGCCGGAAGCGCGCGCCCACTACCGTGCCGCGCTCGCTGATCGTTGTCCGGAACACCCGCTCGACGACACCGTGGACCAGGGTGTTCGGCAGCCCAAAACCGTGGCGCGCAGCATCTTCGCCCCATTCATGGGTGATGTGCATCGACGGGAATGTGATGACGGTACTGGCGAAAGGCCGCTGTCCGCGCAGATCCCAAGAGACCGACCAGAAGTGCTCGACGAACCGTGAACTCTCGTCGCTCGGAGCCCACCGCTGCAGGTCATACACCGAGGAGCTCTTGGCACGCCCGACCACCCCGCGCACCGGCGGGTCAGGTGTCGCATTTTTCCAAGCGCGCACCAACCCGATGCTACGAGACTCGTCGGTATGACTTGCGAAGACATCCCCCGCGGATACACCAGCCTGACCCCATTCGTCTGCGTCGCAGGCGCGTCAGCCGCGATCGACTTCTACACCACGGTGTTCGGGGCAACTCTCGTCGAGAAGATGGACGGACCGGACGGCACCGTCGCTCATGCAGAACTTGACTTCGGCCGCGGCCGCCTTCAGCTCGGCGAACCCTCCGAGGCCTACGGCATCGCGGCACCCAAACCGAACAGTCGCGTGGTCACACACTCGACCGCCCTCTATTGCGCGGACGTCGACGCCGTCGTGGCCGCGGCCGAGAACCACGGCGCCACCGTCCGGGAAGCGCCGCAGGATTTCGCCACGGGCGACAGGTTCGCGTCGATCATCGATCCGTTCGGCCTCCGTTGGACCGTGATGACGCGAGTCGAGGACGTCTCCCCCGCCGAACGCGACCGACGGCTGGGTGAATGGTCTGAGCAGAACCTCAACTAGCTTGGACAGCATGCCCTGCGTGTTCTGCGCCATCGTCGCCGGCGAGGCGCCCGCCGTCCGTATCCACGAGGACGACGACTGCCTCGCCATCCTCGACATCCGTCCCTTCACCCGCGGCCACACCCTGGTCTTTCCCAAGCAGCACACGGTCGACCTCACCGACACACCGCCCGACACCGTGGCGGGCATGGCCGCGCTGGGTCAGCGCATCGCGAAGGCGGCACGCTCGTCGGGTCTGCACGCCGACGGCAACAACATCGTGATCAACGACGGCAAGGCCGCGTTCCAGTCGGTGTTCCACATCCACCTGCACGTGGTGCCGCGCCGGGCCGGCGACAAGTTCTCGTTCGCCAAGGGCATGCTGGTGCGCCGCGACCCCAACCGCGAGGAGTCCGGGCGGCTGTTGCGTGAAGCACTGGCGCGGATCGACGTCGGTGAGAAGGATTGACGACATGAGCATTGCACTGTGGTTGGAGAAGAACGTCGGCAGGCGGCTGCTGATGACGCACGACGCGCTCTACAAGGGCACCAACGGTCGGATCGGACACCGCATCCCGCTTCCCGGTGTCCCGCCCAGTCTGTTGTTGCACACCGTCGGCGCCAAGACCGGCAAGCAGCGCACCAACACCCTGTCCTACTTCCCCGACCGCGGCGACTACCTGGTCGTCGCCTCCAAGGGCGGCGACCCCAAGGCGCCCGGCTGGTACCACAACCTCAAGGCCAACCCCGACGTCGAGATCAACCTGGGTCCCAAGCGTCTGGCCGTCACTGCGACACCGGTGCTGCCCGACGATCCCGACTACGCCCGGATGTGGTCGCTGGCCAACACACAGAACTCCGATCGCTACAACGGCTACCAGAAGCGGACGTCACGACCGATTCCGATCGTGCGGCTCACGCCGAAACCCTAAAGCGCGTCGAACAACTGGGTGCGGTCGAGGCGGCGTAGCAGTGGGCGATCTGGCTGAGGTAGAGGAAGCCTTCGTGTGCGTTGAGGGTGACTTCGTAGTGGCGGTCGAGTCGTCGGCAGTGGTTGATCCAGCCGTTGGTGCGTTCG
>NZ_CACSIP010000020.1 GCF_902705885.1 Mycolicibacterium austroafricanum
CCAGAACGCCGCCGGAATCGACGAGCACATGACGTTTGACGCCATCGCCCTTCTTTGCCCCGTCGAGCCCGCGCGGCCCGGCCACCGGGGACGCCTTGACGCTGGAGGAATCAACCACGGCCGCGGTGGGCCGTCTGCGGCGGCCGGAGCGGGTACGGACCTCGCCGCGGACCGTGGTCAGGATTCGCTCCCATGTACCGTTGCGGCACCCGAGAAGGGCGGTGCCGAACATTCAATAGAGTTGTTCGACACGCTTTAGAAGAGTTCCTTGGCGAGCAACTCCAGCGTGGTCTCGCGGGCGGGTGCGGTCGCCGGGTCCGTGCCGCGGAACGCCGAGGCGACCGGGTGGACCATCACCTCGTCGACGTCGAACCGCTCCGCCAGGGCGCGCAGCTGGTCGGCCGCCTCCGCCGGCGATCCCACCACCGCTTGCCGCAACCCCGCCTCGATGATGGGCTGGGCGCGGGCACTGACCTGTTGCGCTTCGGCGTCCTCGACGAGGTCGAGGGGCACCATCGGTTGGCCCGTTCGCAGCCGGCCCATCATCTGCAAGTTCGGCAGGATCAATCGCATTGCCTCGTCCCGGGTTTCAGCCACGGCGGCGTTGACCGTCAGGAAGGTGACCGGCTCTGACGTCAGATCGCTGGGGCGGAAGTCGGCGCGGTAGGTCTGCAACGCCTCCTCGGTGCCCTGACCGGAGAAGTGGTGGGCGAACACATAGGGCAGTCCCTTCGCGGCGGCCAGACGCGCCGAGTACATCGACGAACCGAGAAGCCACAGCCTGGGTTCGGTGACAGCGGCCGGCGTGGCCTTGAGGATGTAGGTGTCGCGCATCAGGTCGCGGGGCAGCGACACCTGGACCCCGTGCGCGCTCATCAGGGCCATCACGTCGTCGAGATACTCGGGGAACGCCTCGATGTCACGATCGTCGCGCCCCGCCGGACCACGTAGAGCCATCGACGTCACCGGGTCCGAGCCCGGCGCACGGCCGATGCCCAGGTCGATGCGCCCCGGGTGCGCTGCTTCCAGCAGCGCGAACTGTTCGGCGACGGCCAGCGGCGCATGATTGGGCAGCATCACACCGCCCGACCCGAGCCGCAGCGCCTTGGTGTGCGCGGCCAGGTGCGCGATCAGCACCGGAGGGCTGGTCGCAGCGACCGACGGCATGTTGTGGTGCTCGGCGACCCAGTAGCGGGTGTAGCCGAGCCGGTCGGCGGCCTGGGCGAGTCGGGTGGTCGCGGCCAGCGCATCCGACGTGCTCTGGTCCGAACGCACCGGGACGAGGTCGAGTACGGAAAGACGCATTGTCGGTGCAACGCCCGCGAGCCGCGTTCCGTTCCCCGCAGCGGGCTGTGGGGGCGCGGCTAATGGTCGAGACTGGCCCAGAATTCGGTGAGCACCGCCGCGCCGCGGTCCGGATCCTCGACCATCCACCAGTGGCCCAGACCCTCGAGCACCTCGGTGCGGGCGCCCGCGCGGTCCGCCGCCCGGCGACGGGTGTCGTTCGCGCCGACGAAGGGGTCAGCCGTGGCCAGTAGCGACAGCCCGGGCCGCGCTGCAGCCGCCTCCAGATCGCGGCCCGCCTCGGCCATCGCGGGCTGGGCCGCCGAGCGGTAGAGCGCCAGGATCGCTGTGCGCATGTCGGTGTTCTGGAACTCGGCCATGGCCCCGGCGATGTCTGCGGGGATACCGAACGAAACCATCAGCTCGGTCCGCTGCGACAGCCCGCCGCCCATCATCGACTCGAGGTGTTCCTCGCCGGCGCCGGGCGTCTGCCAGACCTGCGCCATGTCGTGCCAGACATAGTCGGGGTCGAACAACCCGAGGACGTCGCTGGCCCAGCTTCGGACCAGCGCGGGCCGGTGCATGACGACGTTGACGACGTGGCCGCCGCCCCAGTCGTGGCCGACCAGGTCGATCGGACCGTCCATCGCTTCCAGCTCGGCCTCGAGCCAGTCGCGGTACTCGAGATGAGTGGCGCCGAACCCGTCAGGCAGCGGCACCCCGAAACCCGGTGGCGACAGCCGTAGCACGTCGCGCCGCCCGAGCGCGGAGACCAGGGGCCCCCAGATCGCATCGGTCTCGGGGTTGCCGTGGACGAGGACCACTGTCATGCCTCACATCGTGGCACGCCATGCGTTTTCGGCGGGCCCGCTCACGACGAAATCGCCAGGGCGGTGGCGAAGACGTCGTCCATCATCGCCGGGGTGAGCCTGCCGGTGAAGGTGTTCTGCTGGCTGGGGTGGTAGCACCCGAGCAACTGCACCGGGCCCTGCGCGGTGCTCAGCGACGCGATCGTGCCGTGCCCGAACTTCGGTGCGGGGGTGCCCACCGACCCGCCGGCGCGGCGCACCAGCGCCAGCGCCGACTGCCAGGCGAATCCACCCAGCGCGACGACGACCCGCACGTCGCCGCCGATCAGCCGCCACTCGGCATCCAGCCACGGCGCACAGTTGCTGCGCTCGGCCGGCGTCGGCGCGTTACCCGGAGGTGCACACCGTACCGCGGCGACCACCCGAACGTCGTTGAGCACCAAGCCGTCCGCGCTGTCGGTACACGACGCCTGATTCGCCAGACCGCTGCGGTACAGCGATCCGAACAGAAAGTCCCCCGACCGGTCGCCGGTGAACACCCGTCCGGTGCGGTTGGCGCCGTGGGCGGCCGGCGCGAGCCCCAGAACCAGCACCCGGGGGTGCAGCGACCCGAACCCGGGCGCAGGCCTGCCCCAATACGGCTGATCGGCGTAGGACCGGCGCTTGGCCACCGCCACCTCCTCGCGCCACTGCACCAGCCGTGGGCAGGCACGGCACACCGACACCCCGGCATCGACCTGCTGGACAGCGCCGGCTGCCACTGCCAACGCCGCCACCTCAGCGGGTGTCTGCGCGGCGGCGGTGCGCTTTGTCGCCGGATCACCGGGCCATCCCGAGCCCGGCCGCACCGGGGAATCGAACCGGCCGCCGATACGCGGGTGGGGCAGTTTCACCACTCCACTGTGAGCCACCGGCGGCCACGGGGAAAACCGGTCGCCGCACCGCCCGACGCCTTGCTACATTCCCGGCGATAACCCATGACGCAGAAGAGTGCGCTGAGCAGGCGTGGCCCGCTGTCGCTGATCCTGTTCGCCGCGCTGATGGCCGGGGCCGGCAACGGGATCTCGATCGTCGCGTTTCCATGGCTGGTGCTGCAGCGCACCGGGTCCGCGCTCGACGCCTCGATCGTGGCGATGGCCGGAACCCTCCCGCTGCTGGCCGCGACGTTGCTCGCCGGGGCAGCGGTCGACTTCATCGGCCGACGGCCGGTGTCGATGATCTCCGACGCGCTGTCGGGGCTGTCGGTGGCGGCGGTGCCGGTATTGGCGCTGATCTTCGGTGCCGACGTCATCAACGTCGCGGTGCTGGCCGGGCTGGCGGCACTCGGCGCGTTGTTCGATCCGGCCGGCATGACCGCCCGCGAGACGATGCTGCCCGAGGCGGCCACTCGTGCGGGATGGAGCCTGGACCAGGCCAACAGCGCCTACGAGGCGATCTTCAACCTCGCCTACATCGTCGGGCCGGGAATCGGCGGTCTGCTGATCGCGACGCTCGGCGGCATCAACACCATGTGGGTGACGGCCGGGACTTTCGTGTTGTCGATCCTGGCGATCTCAGCGCTCCGACTGGAAGGCGCGGGCAAGCCGGACCCCTCGGTGCTGACCGGTGGAGTGTGGGCCGGGATCGCCGAGGGCCTGCGATTCGTGTGGAACAACCGGGTGCTGCGCACCTTGGCGATCGTGGACTTGACGGCCACCGGCCTCTACATGCCGATGGAGAGCGTGCTGTTCCCCAAGTACTTCACCGACCGCAACGAGCCGGCGCAGCTGGGCTGGGTGCTGATGGCATTGAGCGTCGGCGGGCTGATCGGTGCCGTGGGCTACGCCGTGCTCTCGAAGTTCATGCGCAAGCGGACGGTCATGCTGATCGCGGTGCTGACCCTCGGCGTGGCCATGACCGCCATCGCGTTCCTGCCGCCGCTGCCGGTGATCCTGGTGCTGTGCGTCGTCGTCGGCTTCGTCTACGGGCCGATCGCGCCGATCTACAACTACGTGATGCAGACTCGCGCTCCCCAGCACCTTCGCGGGCGGGTGGTGGGAGTGATGGGATCACTGGCCTACGCCGCCGGCCCGCTGGGGCTGATCGTGGCGGGCCCGCTGGCCGACCAGACCGGTCTGCACACCACGTTCCTGGCGCTGTCGATCCCCATGCTGCTGCTCGGTGTCGTCGCGGTGTTCCTGCCCGCGCTACGTGATCTGGACGAACCCGCCGCGCCACCGGCCTAGGATTGCGGCGTGGACTCTCCCACGGACACGCTGCACAGCCTGATCTCCGCGCTGCCCGACGGCACGGTCGTCACCGATCCCGACATCCTCGAGTCCTACCGCCAGGATCGGGCCGCCGACCCGGCCGCCGGTACGCCGATGGCGGTGGTCCGGCCGCGACGCACCGAAGAGGTGCAGACCGTGCTCAGATGGGCCGCCTCCCACCGGATCGCGGTGGTCCCTCGTGGCATGGGCACCGGCTTGTCCGGCGGCGCGACGGCGCTGGACGGCGGCATCGTGCTGAGCACCGAGAAGATGCGCGACATCTCCGTCGACCCCGTCACCCGCACCGCCATCGCACAGCCTGGCCTGCTCAACGCCGAGGTGAAGAAGGCCGTCGCCGAGTACGGGATGTGGTACCCGCCGGACCCGTCGTCGTTCGAGATCTGCAGCATCGGCGGCAACATCGCCACCAACGCCGGCGGCCTGTGTTGCGTGAAATACGGTGTCACGTCCGACTACGTGCTCGGGCTGCAGGTGGTGCTGGCCGACGGCACCGCGGTCCGTCTCGGCGGCCCGCGCCTCAAGGATGTCGCCGGGCTGTCGCTGACCAAGTTGTTCGTCGGCAGCGAGGGCACGCTCGGCGTGGTGACGGAGGTGACGCTCAAGCTGCTGCCCGCGCAGCACCGCGGGTGCACCGTGGTGGCGACGTTCGATTCGGTGTCGGCCGCCTGTGATGCCGTGGCCGTCATCACCGGCAGGATCCGCCCGTCGATGCTGGAGTTCATGGACGCGGTGGCGATCAACGCCGTCGAGGACAAGCTCAAGATGGGGCTGGACCGCAACGCCGCCGCCATGATGGTCGCCGCCACCGACGACCGTGGGCCGGCCGGCGCCGAGGATGCCGAATACATGGCCGGAGTGTTCACCGAACACGGTGCGACAGAGGTGTTCTCGACCGACGACCCGGACGAGGGTGAGGCGTTCGTCGCCGCCCGCCGCTTCGCGATCCCCGCCGTGGAGGCGAAGGGTTCGCTGCTGCTCGAGGACGTCGGTGTCCCGCTGCCCGCGCTGGCCGAACTGGTGTCCGGGGTGGCGAAGATCGCCGAGCAGCACGACCTGATGATCTCGGTGATCGCGCACGCCGGCGACGGCAACACCCACCCGCTGATCGTCTACGACCCCGCCGACGCGGCGATGACCGAACGGGCCCACACCGCGTTCGGCGAGATCATGGATCTTGCAGTGCGACTCGGTGGCACGATCACCGGCGAACACGGCGTCGGCCGGCTCAAACGGCCGTGGTTGGCGGGCTACCTGGGCCCGGAGGCGATGGAACTCAACCGGCGCATCAAGGCGGCCCTGGACCCGGACAACATCCTCAACCCGGGCGCGGCAATCTGACTCGGCTGCGTCGACCACTTCTGCAGGAGGGTCGTGGCGGCCAGGTCTTCGCGACCCTGGTGCAGAAATCGACGAGCCCCGTCCGAGGCAATCACCGCGAACTATTGACACAGATAGGCAAGCTGTCGTACTCATAAGACATGACTGCGATTCTGTCTCAGGGGTCTCCCGTTCGATTCGAGCTCGCCGACGCCACGACCTGGCGGGACCCCTGGCCGATGTACCGAGCGCTGCGCGACCACGATCCGGTGCATCATGTCATCCCCGACGACCGGCCGGACCATGACTACTACGTGCTGTCCCGGCACGCCGACATCTGGGCCGCCGCCCGCGACCATCAGACCTTCTCCTCGGCACAGGGCCTGACCGTCAACTACGGCGAGCTGGACCTCATCGGCTTGGCGGACAATCCGCCGATGGTGATGCAGGATCCGCCCGTGCACACCGAGTTCCGGAAACTGGTGTCTCGCGGCTTCACGCCCCGCCAGGTGGAAACGGTGGAACCCAAGGTCCGCGAGTACGTCATCGAGCGTATCGAGAGGTTGCGCGCCGATGGTGGCGGCGACATCGTCGCCGAACTGTTCAAGCCCCTACCGTCAATGGTGGTCGCGCACTACCTCGGTGTGCCCGAGGAGGACCGCGGACAGTTCGACGGCTGGACCGACGCGATCGTGGCCGCCAGCACCGCCGAGGGCGGGATCGGCGGAGCACTGGAGTCAGTGGGCGACGCGCTCGGCGGGATGATGGCCTACTTCACGTCACTGATCGAGCGTCGGCGCTCCGAACCCGAAGACGATACGGTCTCGCATCTGGTAGCCGCCGGCGTCGGCGCTGATGGTGACATCGCCGGGGTGCTGTCGATCCTGGCGTTCACCTTCACGATGGTCACCGGCGGCAACGACACCACCACCGGCATGCTGGGCGGCTCGGTGCAACTGCTGCACCAACGTCCCGACCAGCGACGCCTGCTGGCCCAGGATCCCGAGTTGATTCCCGACGCGGTCGAGGAGCTACTGCGGCTGACCTCCCCGGTCCAGATGCTGGGACGCACTGTGACCCGCGACGTCACGATCGGGGATGTCACCGTCCCCGAGGGACGACGGATGATGTTGCTCTACGGGTCGGGCAACCGCGACGAACGCCAGTACGGCCCCGATGCCGCAGAACTCGACGTCACCCGCAAGCCGCGAAACATCCTGACGTTCAGCCACGGCGCGCACCACTGCCTGGGCGCCGCGGCCGCCCGGATGCAGTCCCGGGTGACGCTGACCGAGTTGCTGGCACGGATACCGGACTTCGAGGTCGACGAATCCGGAATCGAGTGGGCCGGTGGCAGTTACGTGCGTCGACCGGTGTCGGTGCCTTTCACGGTGACGAGCTGATGGCCGGCGACTGGCTGGCGGCGCGCCGCACCGAGGTGGCCGCGGACCGCATCCTGGACGCTGCGGGCGAGCTGTTCGCCACAAAGGAGGCAGCGGCGGTCGGTATGCACGAGATCGCCTCGGCAGCCGGGTGTTCACGCGCCACGCTGTATCGCTACTTCGAGAACCGCGACGCCCTCTACACCGCCTATGTGCACCGCGAGAGTTACCGCCTCTACCGCGAGATGACCGATCAGATCATGTCGGTGCTGGATCCGCGGGAGCGGTTGATCGAAGGCATGCTCTCGTCGCTGCGCAACGTGCGCGAGAGCCCGGCCCTGGCGTCGTGGTTCGCGACCACCCAGCGACCGATCGGGGCGGCGATGGCCGAACAATCGCAGGTGATCAAGGCGCTCACCGAAGCGTTCGTGATCTCCCTCGGGTCCGATGCGCCCGATGTGGTGGAACATCGGGCGCGCTGGTTGGTCCGGGTGATGATGTCCCTGCTGGTGTTCCCCGGTCACGACGACGCCGACGAACGCAGAATGCTCGAGGAATTCGTCGTCCCGATTGTGCTGCCAAGCCGTCAGGCCACCCAGTAGGCCTGTGCTTTGATCGCCTTGCGGGAAATCTTGTAGTCCTCGCGGAGCAGTTTGGCCACTGCGCGCGTGGTGCGGTTGTCGCACGCGACCCAGCCGAAATGGTCGGAGGCGTCGAACGCGGCCGATTCCACCGCCTGCACCAGGGCCTCGCCGGCATTCTTGCGGTCCACCCAGGTCACGTCGGTGCGTGCCACGGGCAGTTGCTTGTCGTCGTCGTGCGCCGCTTCCAGGAAGATCTGTGCAGGGGCGTCGCCGATCGCGTCGAGCAGGGAGTTGATCGCCGGCAGTGATGCCGTGTCGCCGACGATGACGTATCCGGCCGGGCGCGGTTCGGGCAGCGCGAAGTTGCTGCCCAGCACCGTGACCTCGATGGTGTCGCCCGGCACGGCGTGCTCCGCCCAGCGCGACGCGACTCCGTCGTGCAGCGCGAACTCGATGTCCACGGTGTCGTTCGCCGGATCCGGGTTGACCAGCGTGTAGCCGCGCTGATGCAGTTTGTCGCCGTCGGAGAACCACATCCGGATCCACATGGTCGGATGCAGCGCCCGGTCGGCCAGCAACCCGCCGGCCTGGAAACTCAGCCGCAGATAGTGCGGGGTGACCTCGGTTCTCGCGGTGACGGTCAACTCGTAGTCGCCTGCGCGCAGCAGCTTGAGTACCGCGCCGGCGAACCCGCGCGACTGCTTCGTGTCCGACATGGCTCCTCTATCCCTGATCGATTACTTAGGCGAGCTTAACCTAAGTCAGGGTGGGCGTTGGGGCTCAGCTCCGGACCCGGGTGAAACGGTGCAGCAGCCAGGCCAGCGGGATCGTCACCACCAACGTGCCGACGAAGAGCACCCACACCGAGCCGGTGTAAATGGGATAGCGGACGATCTCCACCATCACCAGTTCCATCGTGATCAGGTGGATCAGGAAGATCTCGTAGGAGATCTCGCCAAGGAAGACCATGGGACGGCTGGCCAGGACCCGCTCGTAGAGCCCGAGGGGCGTCGCGCCGGCCGCGCTGCCGCGCAAGGCCAGCGGTGCGACCACCAGGGTGGCGATCGCGGCGTAGAACGCGGTCTTGACCAGCGCTTCGCGCAATTCGGCCGGCGAGGTCGTCGGCTCCCCCGCGAGCGGCGTGGACACGATGAGATAACTCACCACCGCCAGCGGGACGCACGCCAGCGCGTAGGCCCGCACCCCCAACGGCTGCAGCGCCGCCAGCACCATCCCGCCGATGAACCACACCAGATACCCCGGCAGCCACAGCGGCGCGCCGTCGGGCAGCCAGTCGGTGGTGTGCACCAGGGTCAGCCACCCGGGCGACACCAGTGCCAGCACGGCCAGCCCGGCCAGAAGCAGCCCGGGCCGCCAGCGCCGTCGGCACAGCACCACGAGCAGCAGATACGCCAGCAGCGGCAGCACCACGTAGAAGGCGACCTCAACCGCCAGACTCCACATCTGCGTGAGGCCCTGGTGCAGAAACGAATAGAGGTAGTCGTCGGTGTAGATCTGGGTGAGGGTGAGGTTCCGGAACAAGCCCTCCCAGGTGTGCCCGGGATTGGGCCCGGCCGTGCGGAAGTGGTACACGAGGTATGCCGCGACGACGGTGACCACGTAGGCCGGCATGATGCGCCGCACCCGGTGCCAGGCGTAGCGGCGCACCGACGGCGCCCGATCATCGTTTCCGGCGGCAGCCTTCACCCACGGCGAGAACAGCAGAAAACCCGACAGCACAAAAAAGATCGGCACGCCGATCTCCATCCGCGAGTACACCAGGCCGAGGTAGCCCTGCGGGTACTTGCCGGTGGTGTACGCGGCGTGGGTCAGCACCACCAGCAATGCTGCGACAGCGCGGATGCCGGTGAGCGAGTCGACACGGCCGGTCGCCGTGACCGATTCCAAACCGCCCTGCGCATCGAGTTCCCTGGGCACGGTCATGTCGCCGGTTGTCTCAGTACGACTTACGGCGCGCCTTCGGCCCGCGATCGGGTTCGAGGTGGATCAGCTGACCCTGGATCCTGGTGTGCTCGAGCTTCTTCAGCGTCTCCTTGGACAGCTTCGCCGGCAACTCGACCAGTGAATGGTCTGGCTTGATCGAGATGTGCCCGAAGTCGCTGCGGTGCAGCCCACCTTCGTTGGCGATGGCGCCCACGATGGCGCCGGGCATCACCTTGTGCCGCTTGCCGACGGCGATGCGGTAGGTCGCGAGGTCACTGCGCACCTCGCGGCGCTTGCGTGGCGCTCCGTCGTCACGCCCCTGACGCTCGGGCCGCTCACGACGCTTCTCCGGCGGCGGTTCGGTCATCAGGAATTCGCCGCCATCGCGGCTCTGCAGCGCCAGCGCCGCGGCGATGTCGGCCATCGGCACGTCGTGGTCCCGCTCGTAGCCCTCGATCAGCTTGCGGAACAGGTCGAATCCCGGCGCGGCCAGCGCGGCGGTGATCGAATCGCGGAACTTCTCCACGCGCTGGGCGTTCACGTCGTCGACCGTCGGCAACTGAGATTCGACGAGCTTCTGCCGGGTGACCCGCTCGATCGAATTGAGCAGATGCCGCTCCCGCGGCGTGATGAAGAGCAGCGCCGTTCCCGAGCGCCCCGCGCGGCCGGTGCGTCCGATGCGGTGCACGTAGGACTCGGGGTCGTGCGGAATGTCGTAGTTCAGCACATGGGAAATGCGTTCGACATCGAGCCCGCGCGCAGCGACGTCCGTGGCGATCAGAATGTCGAGCTTGCCGTCCTTGAGCGAGGAGATGGTGCGCTCACGTTGGGCCTGGGCGATGTCGCCGTTGATCGCCGCCGCGGAGAACCCGCGGGCGCGCAGCTTCTCGGCGACCTCTTCGGTGGCCTGCTTGGTGCGGACGAACACGATCATCGCCTCGAACGGCTCGACCTCGAGAAGCCGGGTGAGCGCGTCCATCTTCCGATGTCCCGAGACCTGGATGTAGCGCTGCAGGATGTTGTCGGCGGTGGCGGTCTTGGATTCGACCTTCACCTGAACCGGGTCGTGCAGGTACTTGTTGGTGATCTTGCGGATGGCCGGCGGCATCGTCGCCGAGAACAACGCGACCTGCTTGTATTCGGGGGTGCCCTCGAGGATGCGTTCGACATCCTCGGCGAAGCCCATCTGCAACATCTCGTCGGCCTCGTCGAGCACCAGGTAATCGAGATGCGAAAGGTCCAGGCTGCCCTTCTCGAGGTGGTCGATGACCCGGCCGGGGGTACCGACGACCACCTGGGCGCCCCGCTTGAGACCGGCCATCTGGGGTCCGTACGGGGAGCCGCCGTAGATCGGCAACACGTTCACCGGCAGGTGCGCGCCGTAGCGGCTGAACGCCTCCGCGACCTGAAGGGCCAACTCCCGGGTCGGGGCCAGCACCAGCGCCTGAGTGATCCGGCTGGACGTGTCGATCTTCGACAGGATCGGGATCGCGAAGGCCGCGGTCTTGCCGGTTCCGGTCTGGGCGAGCCCGACGACGTCGGAGCCGGCCATCATCGCCGGGATCGTCGCCGCCTGGATGGGCGAAGGTGTCTCGTACCCGACGTCGACGACAGCCTGCAGCACCGAAGGGTGAATCTGCAGGTCAGCAAAGCTCGGGTCGCCGGCCGGGACAGCGCTGCCCGGCTCCGCGTTCGAAGACGTCATCGAGGGGGCAGTCTAATGCCAGTCGCCGCCTTTTCCCGCCGCGCGCCTCTCATCACGTCAATCGCGCTGACGGTACGGTGCGCAGTTGTGAAATGGGCGGCGGTGATCGGGTCTCTGGCAGGTGTCGTGACGCTGACCGTCGCCGGCTGCGGTTCGGGCGACTCGACCGCGTCCAAGACCCCGGGACCGACGGCGGTGTCGCCGCCGCCGCAGCCACCTGCCGCGGCGGCCCCGCCACCCCCTGCGCCCGGGCCGCCAGCGGCCAACGATCCGTGCGCCACCAACCTGGCCGCACCCGAGATCGTCCGGGCGGTGTCGGAACTGCCTCCCGATCCGCGCAGCGAGCAGGCGTGGAACCCCGAGCCGCTGGCCGGTAACTACAACGAATGCGCGCTGCTGTCGGCGGTGGTCATCAAAGCCAACACCAATTCGGCGAACCCGAACACCCGCGCGCTGCTGTTCCACCGGGGCAAGTTCATCCCGACCGGGGTGCCCGACACGTTCGGTTTCAACGGCCTGGACAGCTCGGAGACCACCGGCGACACCGTCGCGCTGGAGTACTCCAGCGGGGTGCCCGGCCTCGACAGCGTGGTGAAGTTCCGCTGGAACGGCAGCGGCGTGGAGTTGATCGGCAACACGGGCTGAGCCGTTTCCGCGAAATATCATTCCCGGCTGTGATTTCGGCCCCACTCGCGACCCGGAATGATATTTCGCGCCGGCCCTGGGTGTCGGCGGGCTGGCCTACAGTGGCTGCGTGTTCGTCGGCGACAACCGGGTCATCTACAGCGCCTCCGACCTCGCCGCCGCCGCGCGCTGCGAGTATGCACTGCTGCGCTCGTTCGACGCCCGGCTCGGCTGGGGCCCGGCGGTCTCGACCGACGACGAACTGCTCGCCCGCACCGCCGAACTCGGCGACGAACACGAACGGCGCCACCTCGACGAGCTGCGGCAGCGGCCGGAGTCCGGCGACATCACCGTCATCGGCCGCCCCGAATACACCGTGGCGGGCCTGGCGGCAGCGGCTGCGCAGACCCTGGCCGCGATCGAGCGCCGCGCTCCCGTCATCTACCAAGCCGCCATGTTCGACGGCCGGTTCGTCGGCTTCGCGGATTTCCTGGTTCTCGAGGACTCACCCGGGGGCCCCCGCTACCGGCTGCGTGACACGAAGCTGGCCCGCTCGGTCAAGGTGGAGGCTCTGCTGCAGCTGGCGGCCTACGCGCAGACGCTGACCGACGCGGGGGTGCCGGTGGCCCCGGAGGTGGACCTGGTCCTTGGTGACGGATCAGCTGTCAGCTATCCCGTCGACGAACTGCTTCCGGTCTACGCGCCGCGCCGGGCCGCGCTGCAACGGCTGCTGGACACCCATCTGGCCGGTGGCAAGCCGGTGAGTTGGCAGGACGACGTCCGCGCCTGCTTCCGGTGCGCGGAATGCGAGCAGCAGGTCCGCGCGTCCGATGACCTGCTGCTGGTCGCCGGCATGCGGGTCAGCCAGCGTGCCCGGTTGCTCGACGCGGGCATCACCACCGTGCATGCGCTGGTCGAGCACCACGGGCCGGTTCCGGAGTTGTCGACCCGCGTGGTGACGACGCTGGCCGCCCAGGCCCGGCTGCAGGTCGCCGACCGGGTGCAGGGCCAGCCGCCCTACGAGGTCGTGGACGCGCAGCCGTTGATGGTGTTGCCCGACGCCGACAAGGGAGATCTGTTCTTCGACTTCGAGGGTGATCCGCTGTGGACCGTCGACGGCCGCGAGTGGGGGCTGGAATACCTGTGGGGGGTGCTGACCGCCGCTGACGACTTCACCCCGTTGTGGGCCCACGACCGGACCAGCGAACGCCGGGCACTGGTCGACTTCCTGACGCTGGTGCGCAAGCGGCGGCGGCGCTATCCCGGCATGCACATCTACCACTACGCGGCCTACGAGAAGAGCACGCTGTTGCGACTGGCCGGGCGCTACGGCGTCGGCGAGGACGAGGTCGACGCGCTGTTGCGCGAGGGGGTGCTCGTCGACCTGTACCCGTTGGTGCGCAAGAGCATTCGGGTAGGCACCGAGAACTACAGCATCAAGTCCCTCGAGCCGCTCTACATGGGTGCCGAGTTGCGCAGCGGCGAGGTCACCACGGCTACCGCGTCGATCACCGAGTACGCCCGCTACTGCGCGCTGGCTGCGGGCGGCCGCACCGACGAGGCCGCGACGGTGCTCAAGGAGATCGAGGAGTACAACCGCTACGACTGCCGGTCCACCCACCGGCTGCGCGACTGGCTGATGGCCCGCGCCATCGAATCAGAGGTGCCGCCGCGCGGCCCCGTGCAGATCACCGGCGCGACCGCGCCGGGGACCGCCCGGGACGCCGACACACCCGATGAGGTCGAGCGCACGTTGTTGAAGTTCGCCGGCGACGGTGTCGAAACCCGCAGTCCGGCCCAGACCGCTGTCGCGATGTTCGCCGCCGCCAAGGGGTTTCACAAACGCGAAGACAAGCCGTTCTGGTGGGGACACTTCGACCGGGTGAACAATCCCGTCGACGAATGGGCGGACAGCTCAGGCGTTTTCATCGCCGAAGAGCATGAGATCGTCGCGGACTGGCATCAACCGCCACGAGCCCGCAAGCCGCAGCGCCATGTCAGGCTGTTCGGCGCGATCGCCGCAGGCGAGCTGACCCGGGACATGTACGCGCTGTACGACCCGCCCTCGCCCAGGGGCCTTTCCGACGACCCGGACCGCCGGGGGTTCGGCCGGGTCGCGGTGCTCGACTGTGACAACACCGAGGCACCCACCGAGGTCGTCATCTGCGAGCGCCAACCCAAGAACGGCGAGGTGTTCGACCAGGTGCCGTTCGCGCTGACGCCGGACGCCCCGTTCAACACCAAGCCGCTCCAGGACGCCGTCGCCGACAGCGCCGCGTCGGTGGCCGCCGGTCTGCCGGCACTGCCGGCAGACGCCGTGACGGACATCCTGCTGCGCCAGGTCCCGCGCACCCGCAGCGGACATCCGTTGCCTCGCACCGGAAACGACGTCGCCGACATCACCGCCGCGCTACTGGACCTGGACTCGTCCTACCTGGCGGTACACGGACCGCCGGGCACAGGCAAGACCTACACCTCCGCCAAGGTGATCGCCGATCTGGTCGGCGAGCACCGATGGCGCATCGGCGTGGTGGCCCAGTCGCACGCCGTGGTGGAGAACCTGTTCGGTGACGTGCTCGAGACCGGGGTGGACGGTGCCCGGGTCGGCAAGAAACCGAACACGGCCAGCGGCGGATGGACCGAGTTGGGCCCCGACGACTTCGCCGGTTTCCTCGGTCAGGACGGCTGCGTGGTGGGCGGGACAGCCTGGGACTTCGCCAACGACAACAGGATTCCCGCGGCGAGCCTCGATCTGCTGGTCATCGAGGAGGCCGGGCAGTTCAGCCTGGCCAACACGATCGCGGTGTCGCGTGCCGCACGCAACCTACTGCTGCTCGGTGATCCGCAGCAGCTTCCACAGGTCAGTCAGGGCACCCACCCGGAGCCGGTCGACGGCTCCGCCCTGGCCTGGCTCGTCGACGGACACCACACCCTGCCGCCCGAACGCGGCTACTTCCTCGACCGCTCCTACCGGATGCACCCCGATGTCTGCCGCGCGGTGTCGCGATTGTCCTACGACGGCCGGCTGCACTCCCACGCCGCGGTGACCGGTGCGCGTCGGCTGGACGGTGTCGCCCCCGGCGTACGGTCGCTGCTGGTCGACCATGACGGCAACGCCACCGAGAGCCCCGAGGAGGCGGCCGCCATCGTCGCGGCGATCGAGTCCCTGCTGGGCACGACATGGACCGACGAACACGGCAGCCGGGAGCTGACCCAGAACGACATCCTGGTCGTCACCCCGTACAACGCCCAGGTGGTGCTGACCCGGCACCACCTCGATGCGGCCGGGCTCAGCGACGTGCGTGCCGGAACCGTCGACAAATTCCAGGGACAGCAGGCACCGGTGGTGTTCGTCTCGATGACGGCGTCGTCGGCCGACGACGTGCCCCGCGGAATCGCGTTCCTGCTCGACAGGAACCGGCTCAACGTCGCCGTGAGCCGGGCGAAGTACCTCGCCGTGATCGTACGGTCGGCCCAGCTGAGCGAGTATCTGCCGGGCACCCCGGATCGCCTGGTGGAGTTGGGGGCGTTCCTGGCGCTGAGCGCATGTGATACACCCACGGAGTGACCGAAGTGCTCACCGGACAGCTCGCGGCGATCGTCGGGTCCGGCCATGTCAGCACCGACGCCGACGTGCTGGCCGGCCGCAGCGTCGATCACACCGGGCGCTACCGGGGCCATGCCAGCATGCTGGTGCGGCCGGGCTGTACCGAGGAGGTCGCCGCGACACTGCGGGTGTGCCGTGACGCCGGTGTCCGCGTCACCGTGCAGGGCGGGCGAACCTCCCTGGTGGCCGGAACGGTGCCCGAACACGACGACGTGTTGCTCTCGACCGAGCGACTGCGGGAGCTGGGTGCGGTCGACGTGCCGGAGCGCCGCGTCCACGTCGGCGCCGGGGTGCCGCTGGCCGAGGTGCAGCGCGCAGCCGGCGCGGCCGGGCTGGTATTCGGTGTCGACCTGGCCGCTCGGGATTCGGCGACCGTGGGAGGCATGGCGTCGACGAACGCCGGTGGGCTGCGCACGGTGTGCTACGGCAACATGGGCGAACAGGTGATCGGTCTGGACGTGGTGCTGCCCGACGGCTCGGTGGTGCGCCGGCACAGCCGGGTCCGCAGTGACAACACCGGCTATGACCTGGCCTCGCTGTTCGTCGGCGCCGAGGGCACACTCGGCGTGATCACCGGCCTGGATCTGCGACTGCACCCCGCACCCCGCCAGCGGGTCACCGCCATCTGTGGATTCGACGACCTGGACGCGCTCGTCGACACCGGCAGGGTGTTCCGCGACCTGGAGGGCATTGCCGCACTGGAACTCATCGACGCCCGCGCGAGCGCGCTCACCGCCGAACACGTCGGCGTCCGCGCTCCGGTCGACGGGGCCTGGCAATTGCTGATCGAGCTGTGCGGGGATACGGATCTGACCGAACGACTGGCCGGGGCGCTGGAGTCCGCAGCGCTGTCCGGCGAGCCGGCCGTCGGGGTGGACACGAGCGCGCAGCAGCGGCTCTGGCAGGTCCGCGAGGCGGTCGCCGAGGTCCTCGGCGTCTACGGCCCACCGCTGAAGTTCGATGTTTCACTGCCCCTTTCGGCAATCCGACGGTTCGCCGACGAATCCGGCGCCCTCGTCGCCACCCATGCGCCCGAGGCCATCCCGGTGCTGTTCGGGCACATTGGCGAAGGCAACCTGCACCTCAACATCGTGCGCTGCGCACTGTCCGGGGACCGCGAACGCGACCTGTACTCGGCGATGATGTCGTTGATCGCCCGCTGCGGCGGCAACGTCAGCTCCGAACACGGTGTCGGGTCACGCAAGCGGGACTACGTGCCGATGTCGCGCTCCGACGCCGACATCACCGCGATGCGGACGGTGAAGGCCGCGTTCGATCCGGACGGCTATCTGAACCCCGCGGTGCTGTTCGGCTGACTTGACGTCACCGCACCGTCACGCCGACCGCGACGCCGACCACGTAGCGTGTCGGTGTGGTGGGCATCGAAGCTGACTACCTCGTCGTCGGGGCGGGCGCCATGGGCATGGCGTT
This sequence comes from Mycolicibacterium austroafricanum, assembly GCF_902705885.1. Taxonomy (GTDB): domain Bacteria; phylum Actinomycetota; class Actinomycetes; order Mycobacteriales; family Mycobacteriaceae; genus Mycobacterium; species Mycobacterium vanbaalenii_A. The sequence goes on from NZ_CACSIP010000020.1 coordinate 16,958, forward strand.
CGTCGACACGCTGCTGACCGAGACCACCGGCGCCACGGTCGTGCTGGTCGACGAGAATCACCAGCCCGGAGGCCACTGGAACGCGGTGTATCCGTTCGTGCGGCTGCATCAGCCCTCGGCCTACTACGGAGTGAACTCGCGGCCACTGGGCAACGAGGACTCCATCGACACCGGCGGCTGGAACGAGGGCTTCTTCGAGCTGGCGACCGGTCACGAGGTCTGCGCCTACTACGACCAGGTGATGCGCCACCACCTGCTGCCCACCGGGCGGCTGTCCTACTTCCCGGCCGCGCGATATCTCGGCGACAACAGGTTCCGCACCCTCGACGGCACCGAGCACACCGTGTCGGTGCGGCGCCGGGTGGTCGATGCGACATACCTGCTGACCGTGGTCCAGTCGATGAGACCGGCACCGCCGTTCGCGGTCGCCGACGGAGTGGACGTCGTCACCCCGAACGAGCTGCCCCGGCGCGCCGCGGACCACCGGCACTACACGATCGTGGGCGGCGGCAAGACCGGGATGGACTGCTGCCTGTGGCTGTTGCGCAACGGCGTTCCGGCCGAGCGGCTGCGCTGGATCATGCCGCGCGACTCATGGCTGCTCAACCGCGCCAACATCCAGCCCGGGCCGGGTTTCGTCAAGCAGTTGCGGGACTCGATCAGCACCCGGATGACGGCGATCACCGAGGCGACCTCGCTGGAGGACCTCTTCGATCGGCTGGAGGCCGACGAGAACCTGCTCCGCCTGGACCCGACGGTGCGCCCGACGATGTATCACTGCGCCATCGTGTCGCTCGGTGAACTCGAACATCTTCGCCTGATCGAAGACGTGGTGCGGCTCGGGCACATCGACCGGGTGGAGCAGGATCGGCTGGTGCTGGCACAGGGCACCATCCCGGTGCCGACGCCCTCGCTCTATGTCGACTGCACCACGCCGGGGCTGCCGCGGCCGCCCTCGGTGCCGGTGTTCGACGGCGACCGGATCACCCTGCAGAGTGTGCGGGGATGCCAACAGGTGTTCAGCGCGGCGTTCATCGCCCATGTGGAAGCGGCATACGGCGACTCCGCTGACGACGATGCTGCGCGCAACGACCTCTGCGAACCCATTCCGCATCCGGACGCTCCTGTCGACTGGCTGCGGATCCTGTTGTCGGACAACCGTTCTCAGATCCGGTGGCTCCAGGACCCCGAGTTGCTCGATTGGCTTCAGTCGGCACGCCTGAACGTGCTGCGCGACCTGTTCCCGACGTTCCCAGCGGACCGGCCGCGGGTGCGGGAGAAAGCGATCGGAGCGCTCACGGTGGCACTCGACAAGACCAACCAGCGGCTCGCCGCGCTGATGGACTCCCGCTAATCCGGTTCCCGCGCGTGCCTGCCGGCGCGGGCGCTGGGTTGGTCGTCTTCATGAAACCCGTTGTCCGCGTAGGTAGTCGGCTCAGATCCGGGCGGGGGCTCCTCCAGGAGCAGGTCGAGGATGTTGCGCCATTCCGGGTGCGCGGACGCCGAATCCGGCTCGCCGGTCGGCGCGCTCTCCTCGTTCGCCGGCTCGGCGACCTGGTCGTCCCAGCTGACGACGTACTCGACGTACTCGTCGTCGTCGACGAACGTTCCGTCGTCCCAGTCGCCGTCGTCACGAGCCACGTCGACCGGGTCCACGGGCGCCACCGGGGTCGGGGCGAACCCCAGTAACAGCAGTGCGGCGATCACCCCGATCAGGGCGACGAACGCCGGCAACAGCATGGCCTGCGACATGGCGGCGGCGAACGGGGCGTGCAGGAACTCCGGCAGCTGGATGGCCGCCCCTTCGGTTCGCGGCGCCGCGTTCGCCGCGGCCGGCATCTCGGCGGACAGCCGTGAGGCCAAGAACGCCGCCATCCCGGCGCTACCGAGCACCGACCCCACCTGGCGGTTGGTGTTGTAGACGCCGGAGCCTGCGCCCGCCAGCTGCGGGGGCAGGTTCCTGGTCGCGGTGGCCGCCAGCGGCGACCAGATGAACGCCATGCCCACACCCATCGCCGTCAGCGGCAGCACCAGGCGCCAGATCGGCGTCGTCGGCGTCATCTCGATCGACAGCCAGGTCAGCCCGATGGCGATCACCGAGAAGCCGAATCCGACCACCGGCCGGGGGTGTGACCGGTCGACGATCCTGCCGACCAGTGGGGCGAGCACCCCGGTCGCGACCGCCATCGGTGCGGTCAACAGAGCTGCCCGGGTCGGCGAGAGTCCACAGACCGACTGGGCGTAGAACATCAACGGCAGGAACATCGCGGTGGCGACGAACCCGATGGTCGCCACCCCCAGGTTGGACATCGAGAAGTCCCGATCGCGGAAGATGACCAGCGGGATCAGCGGCTCGCCGGTGGTGACCGACTGCCAGTACAGGAACGCCGACATGACCGCGACGCCGATCACGATCGTCGCCCAGATCCACGGCGCCCAGTCGAAAGCCTGCCCTTCCTGCAGGGCGAACACGATCAGGAACATGCCGACGGCCGACAGCACCACGCCGGGCAGGTCGAACCCGTGCTTCTGGATGGGCAGCGTGGGCACCAGTCGGGCCGCCAGCACCAGGCCGACGACACCGATGGGCACGTTGACGATGAAGATCCACTGCCAGCCCAGGTAGTCCACCAGAACGCCACCGGTCAGCGGGCCGATCAGCGTGGCCACCCCGGCGGTGGCTCCCCAGACACTCATCGCGACGCCGCGGCGGTGCGGCGGGAAGGTTTGGGTGATCACCGACAGCGTCTGCGGAGTCAGCAGTGCGGCACCGATGCCCTGGACCACCCTGGCGGCGACGAGCGTGCCGATGCTGTCGGACAGCCCGCACCACAGCGAGGCCACCGTGAACACCGTCAGGCCCAGCAGATAGATGTTCTTGGGCCCGTACCGATCCCCCAGACCGCCGGCCACCAACAGCGGCACCGCGTAGGCCAGCAGGTAGGCGCTGGTCACCCAGATCACCGCGTCGTAGTCGGCGCCCAGGCTCGCCATGATCGCCGGGTTGGCGACGGCGACGATCGTGGCGTCGACCAGGATCATGAAAAACCCGATGAGCAACGCCCACAAGGCGTGCCACGGGTTGGCGCTCGGGGCGCGCGCTGTCACGGTCTCGGGCATGGTGATGGGGTCGGCAGTCTCGTGTCGAAGCAGTGCGGGGACGGCCCGACGCTACGGATCGGCGAGAAGCCCGACAAGTCCGGCGCCGGGCATCGGGTCCTCACACAGAATCGGCGACGGCATCCGCGGTCGCCGACCTGTGCACCCCGGTGACCAACAGTGCCGCCAACGCGATCATGACGCCGGCCGACATCACCACCGCCATCGCCAACTCGTCGTTGCCGAGCACCCCGACCAGCGGGGCGACCGCGGCGCCGAGCCCGAACTGGGCGGCGCCGAGCAGCGCGGCCGCGGTGCCCGCCGCGTCGGGGTGGCGGGTCAGCGCGACCGCCGGAGCGTTCGGGATCACCAACCCCATCGCGGCGAGGATGCCCCACACCGGCACCACGAAGCCGGCCAGACCACCGACCCGGGCTGCGGCCAGCGCCACGAAGACAGCCCCGGACACCGACGCTGCGACCAGCGCCCACACCATGATCTGCTGGGGTGAGAAGCGCCGCAGCAACACCACGTTGCACTGGGTGGAGGCGATCAACGCGATCGCGCCGGCGCCGAACACCAGCGCGAACGCTGTCTGGTCGAGCCCGAAGCGACCCTGCAGCACGAACGACGCCCCCGCGATGTAGGCGAACAAACCGGACATCCCCAGCGCCGCGATCAGCACCAGGATGACGAACCGCACGTCGCGCAGCAGTTCCAGATAGGTCGCGCCGATACCGCGAATCTTCAGCGGGCGCCGGTGATACTCGGGAAGCGTCTCGGGCAGTGCCAACGCCGCCATCACCAACAGCGCCCCGGCCAGCACCACCAGCGCGGCGAACACCCAGTGCCAGGACGCGTGCAGCAGCACCGCGGCACCGAGCGACGGTGCGAGCACCGGCGCCACACCGAGTACCAGCATCAGCCGCGACATCACCGTGGCTGCGACGTTGTCCTTGTAGAGGTCACCGACGACCGCGATGGCGACCACCATCGCCGCCGCCGCGCCGAAGCCCTGCAACCCGCGGGCGACGCCCAGCACCGCGATCGACGGCGCGAACATGCACAGCAGCGAAGCCACCATGTGCAGCACGATTCCCGCGATCATCGGCCTGCGGCGTCCCAACGAATCCGACAGCGGCCCGACGACCAGCTGGCCCAACGCCAGCCCGGCGAGCGTGCCGGTCAGCGTCAGCTGAACCACCGACGACGACACCGAAAGGTCGTCGGCGATCTTCGGCAGGGCGGGCAGGTACATGTCGATGGTCAGCGGACCCAGCGCCACCAACAGGCCCAGGACCACGATCATCCGGGTGCGATTCGGCGCGCTGACATCCACGTCCACGGATACTGCCATGAAAATGGTTAGCGTCGCTTCCCAATATTTTCTTCCCGAGATCCCAGACAGTGACCGCAATCACCTTCGGGCACCGGATGCAGGCCGTCGTTCGTTTGACAAGCATTAGCCTGAAGGGATCCGTCGCAAGACGGTCCGACGGTCGGTTCGACAGAATCGCACAGGGAGGGGCCACCGCATGCGTGCCCGGTCACACACCAGGAGCCAGTCGCCCGCCGTCAGGGACGAGGATCCGAGCACCGCGGCCAAGGTGCTGTCCCAGATCATCGAACGCGGCGCCCGCGTCCAGGCTCCGGCCGTGAAGGCCTACGTCGATCGGCTGCGCGACCACCATCCGGATGCGAGCCCCGCCGACATCGTCGAGAAGCTGGACAAGCGCTACATGGCCGCAGTGATGGCCAGCGGCGCGGCCGTCGGATCGGCCGCGGCGTTCCCCGGTATCGGCACACTGGTCGCGATGTCGGCGGTCGCGGGCGAGACCGTGGTGTTCCTCGAGGCGACAGCGGTCTACGTCCTCGCGGTGGCCGAGGTGCACGGCATCCCCGCCGAACACCGCGAACGCCGCCGCGCGCTGGTGCTGGCGGTGCTGGTCGGCGACGACGGCAAGCGCGCGGTCGCCGACCTCCTCGGTCCGGGCCGCACCAGCGGGGCGTGGCTGTCGGACGGGGCCGCGACACTCCCACTGCCCGCGGTGTCGCAGCTGAACTCTCGGCTGCTGCGCTACTTCGTCAAGCGGTACACACTCAAGCGCGGCGCGATCGCGTTCGGCAAACTGCTTCCGGTCGGGCTCGGTGCTGCGGTGGGCGGCGTCGGCAACCGGATGATGGCCAAGAAGATCGTCGCCCATGCGCACAAGGCCTTCGGGCCTCCGCCGGCACGCTGGCCCTCGCCGTTGCGTCTGCTGCCGGCGCCGCGCCCCTAACCGCGCGCACCCATCCGCTCGACGGCGATTGTCGGCCGTTCGGCTACCCGATGTTCATGACCGCAATGACCATAACCACGTTGCCTGGTCCGGCTCACGGCAGAAGCGCTAGCCTTTATAGGGCGGAAATGCGGGAGACCGCACACCGGGGTTGGATTGGGTGGCCGGCTGCCGTTCGGCGCCGGCTCGAAGCGAAGAATTGAGGCGAACAGCAGCCGTGAATTCACCTTCACCATTCGGTCAGAACGAGTGGTTGGTCGAAGAGATGTACCGCAAGTTCCGGGAGGATCCTTCGTCGGTCGACCCCAGTTGGCACGAGTTCCTCGTCGACTACTCCCCCGAACCCACCAACGACACCGCCCCGAGAGCCAACGGGAAGTCCGCCTCCGATCCGATCAGCCCCCCCGAACCGGCACCGGCACCCGCCCCGAAGTCGGCGAGCAGCAACGGCGCGACCAAGGCGAAAGACACCGATTCCGGCGCAGCCCCGGCGAAGGCGGACAAGCCCGCCCCGAAACCGACCGCCACCGAGAAGACCGCCGACAAGCCCGCCCAGGACAAGCCGCCAGCCAAGGACAGCGACGACAAGAAGCCGGAGGCCAAGGCGCCCGAGGCGCCGGCGAAGAGCAAGCCGGCCGCCGAGGACGACGAGACCCAGGTGCTGCGTGGCGCCGCGGCCGCCGTGGTGAAGAACATGTCCGCATCGCTGGACGTGCCGACCGCCACCAGCGTGCGCGCCATCCCGGCCAAAGCGATGATCGACAACCGGATCGTCATCAACAACCACCTCAAACGCACCAGGGGCGGCAAGATCTCGTTCACCCACCTGCTGGGCTACGCGATCGTGCAGGCGGTGAAGAAGTTCCCGAACATGAACCGGCATTTCGCCGAGGTGGACGGCAAGCCGAACACGGTCACACCCGCCCACACCAACCTCGGCCTGGCGATCGACCTGCAGGGCAAGAACGGCAGCCGCCAGCTCGTCGTCGCGGCGATCAAGAACTGCGAGACGATGCGGTTCGGCCAGTTCATCGCGGCCTACGAGGACATCGTGCGCCGCGCCCGCGACGGCAAGCTGACCGCCGAGGACTTTGGCGGCGTGACGATTTCGTTGACCAATCCCGGCACCATCGGCACGGTGCACTCGGTGCCGAGACTGATGCGGGGCCAGGGCGCGATCGTCGGTGCCGGCGCCATGGAGTACCCGGCGGAGTTCCAGGGCGCCAGCGACGAGCGCATCGGTGAACTCGGTGTCGGCAAGCTCATCACGCTGACGTCGACCTACGACCACCGCATCATCCAGGGCGCCGAGTCCGGCGACTTCCTGCGCACGATCCACCAGTTGTTGCTCGACGACGAGTTCTACGACGAGATCTTCCGCGAACTCGGCATCCCGTACGAGCCGGTGCGCTGGCGGATCGACAACCCCGATTCCATCGATGACAAGAACGCCCGGGTCATCGAGCTGATCGCGGCCTACCGCAACCGCGGCCACCTGATGGCCGACATCGACCCGCTGCGGCTGGACAACACCCGCTTCCGCAGCCACCCCGATCTCGACGTCAACACCCACGGTCTGACGCTGTGGGATCTGGACCGGGAGTTCAAGGTCAACGGGTTCGCCGGAAAGACCAACAAGAAGCTGCGCGACGTGCTGGGCCTGCTGCGTGACGCGTACTGCCGCCACGTCGGGGTGGAGTACACCCACATCCTCGAGCCCGAGCAGCAGGAGTGGCTGCAGCAACGCATCGAGATCAAACACGAGAAGCCCACCGTCGCCGAGCAGAAGTACATCCTGAGCAAGCTCAACGCGGCCGAGGCCTTCGAGACCTTCTTGGCGACCAAATACGTTGGCCAGAAGAGGTTTTCGCTCGAAGGAGCCGAGACGGTCATCCCGATGATGGACGCCGCGATCGACCAGGCCGCCGAACACGGTCTCGACGAGGTCGTGGTCGGCATGCCGCACCGGGGCCGCCTGAACGTGCTGGCCAACATCGTCGGCAAGCCGTATTCGCAGATCTTCACCGAGTTCGAGGGCAACCTCAACCCGTCACAGGCGCATGGTTCCGGCGACGTCAAGTACCACCTCGGCGCGACGGGCACCTACATCCAGATGTTCGGTGAGAACGACATCGCCGTGTCGCTGGTCGCCAACCCCAGCCACCTCGAGGCGGTCGACCCGGTGCTGGAAGGCATCGTGCGCGCCAAGCAGGACCTCCTCGACACCGGCGAGGAGACCAACGGGTCCAACCAATTCACCGTCGTGCCGATGATGTTGCACGGCGACGCCGCGTTCGCCGGTCAGGGGGTGGTCGCCGAGACGTTGAACCTCGCGCTGCTGCGCGGGTACCGCACCGGCGGGACCATCCACATCATCGTCAACAATCAGATCGGGTTCACCACCTCCCCGGGCGACTCGCGCTCCTCGGAGTACTGCACCGACGTCGCGAAGATGATCGGCGCGCCGATCTTCCACGTCAACGGCGACGATCCCGAGGCCGCGGTGTGGGTGGCCAAGCTGGCGATGGACTTCCGGCAGCAGTTCAAGAAGGACGTCGTCATCGACATGCTCTGCTACCGGCGGCGGGGCCACAACGAGGGCGACGACCCGTCGATGACGCAGCCCAACATGTACGACGTCATCGACACCAAGCGCGGCGTGCGCAAGACCTACACCGAGGCGTTGATCGGTCGCGGCGACATCTCGATGAAGGAAGCCGAGGACGCGCTCCGCGACTACCAGGGCCAGCTCGAACGGGTCTTCAACGAGGTGCGCGATCTCGAGAAGCACGCCATCGAGCCCAGCGCCTCGGTGGAGTCCGATCAGATGGTTCCGGCGGGGATGAACACCGCGGTGGACAAGGCGCTGTTGGCCCGCATCGGCGACGCCCATCTGGCGGTCGCCGAGGAGTTCAACGTCCATCCGCGCGTCAAACCCGTGCTCGAGAAGCGCCGCGAGATGGCCTACGAGGGCAAGGTCGACTGGGCGTTCGCCGAGCTGCTGGCCTTGGGCTCGTTCCTGGCCGAAGGCAAGACGATCCGGTTGACCGGCCAGGACACCCGGCGGGGCACGTTCACCCAGCGGCACTCGGTGATCATCGACCGCAAGACGGGCAAGGAGTTCACGCCGCTGGACCTGCTGACCGTCGACACCGACGGCAACCCGACCGGCGGCAGGTTCATGGTCTACGACTCGGCGCTGTCCGAGTTCGCGGCGGTGGGCTTCGAGTACGGCTACTCGGTGGGCAACCCGAACGCGCTGGTGCTGTGGGAGGCCCAGTTCGGCGACTTCGTCAACGGGGCGCAGTCGATCATCGACGAGTTCATCAGCTCCGGCGAAGCCAAGTGGGGACAGCTCTCCGATGTGGTGCTGCTGCTGCCGCACGGCCACGAGGGCCAGGGCCCCGACCACACCTCGGGCCGCATCGAGCGGTTCCTGCTGCTGTGGGCGGAGGGGTCGATGACGATCGCGATGCCGTCGACGCCGGCGAACTACTTCCACCTGCTGCGCCGGCACGGACTCGACGGGATCCACCGACCGCTGATCGTCTTCACGCCGAAGTCGATGCTGCGCAACAAGGCGGCCGTCAGCGACATCCGCGACTTCACCGAGATGAAGTTCCGCTCGGTGCTCGAGGAGCCCACCTACACCGACGGCGAGGGTGACCGCACCAAGGTCAAGCGGGTGCTGTTGACCAGCGGCAAGCTGTACTACGAATTGGCGGCCCGCAAGAACAAGGAACAGCGGGACGACGTGGCGATCGTTCGCATCGAGCAGCTGGCGCCGCTGCCGAGGCGCCGACTCGCCGAGACGCTCGACCAGTACCCCAATGCCGCCGAGTACTTCTGGGTGCAGGAGGAACCGGCGAACCAGGGTGCGTGGCCGACGATGGGGCTGACGCTGCCCGAGGTGCTGCCGGACAAGCTCACCGGTATCAAGCGCATCTCCCGTAGGGCGATGTCCGCGCCATCGTCGGGTTCGTCGAAGGTGCACGCTGTCGAGCAGCAGGAGATCATCGACGAGGCGTTCGCCTAGCCCATCTCCCCGGCTCTTCACCGCGAGCGCGCGGGTTTGTCCGCCGACACGCCGCGGCACGCGTACTTTTTGCGCGCGCTCGCGGCCGTCGGGCGGTGGCCTGTCAGAAGAACGAGAACGGGATCCCGTCGGTCATCGCGTTGACTGCCCGCGGGCAGAAGATCGAGATGGCCAGACCGGTGAACATCGTCGCCGGCCCGAGCGGCCGGCCGAGATCGCCGGCGACGTCGGCGGCGACGTTGGCCAGGTTCTGTCCCGGTTCGGACAACATCGGACACACCTGGTGCCCCACCCGCATCGCGGTCGCCGGATCAATGTCGCCGAGGCGGTAGTGCTGCAGCGTCGACAGGAACGCATCCGCGGTGGGGTCAGCGTGTGCAGGTGCCGCGGACATGGTCGCTGCGACGGCGGCGGACGCGACGAAGGCCGCGACGGCGGAGGACTTCAACTTCATGTCCTTACTGTCGCTCTCCGGTCGCTCGCCATTACTGGCCCCCGCGATGCGACCGCCCTCACATATGGGGGACCTCGGGTATCGGGTAGCCTTGCCCTCACTCAACACGCGTAGAACAACCCGAAAAGGAGCGGATATGCAGGGCTTCGCCGGAAAGGTGGCCGTCGTGACCGGCGCCGGCTCGGGCATCGGTCAGGCGCTGGCGATCGAGCTGGGCCGCTCCGGCGCCCACGTGGCGATCAGCGACATCGACACCGAGGGCCTGGCCGTCACCGAGGAGCGCCTGAAGGCCATCGGCACCCAGGTGAAGTCCGACCGCCTCAACGTCACCGAGCGGGAACACTTCCAGCTCTACGCCGACGGTGTCGCCGAGCACTTCGGCAAGGTCAACCAGATCTACAACAACGCCGGCATCGCCTTCACCGGCGACATCGAGATCAGCCAGTACAAGGACATCGAGCGGGTGATGGACGTCGACTTCTGGGGCGTCGTCAACGGCACCAAGTCCTTCCTGCCGCACCTCATCGCCTCCGGCGACGGACACGTCGTCAACGTCTCCAGCGTCTTCGGCCTGTTCGCGGTGCCCGGCCAGGGTGCCTACAACGCGGCGAAGTTCGCGGTGCGGGGCTTCACCGAAGCGCTGCGCCAGGAGATGGCGCTCGCCAACCACCCGGTCAAGGTCACCTGTGTGCACCCCGGCGGCATCAAGACCGCCATCGCACGCAACGCGACCGCCGCCGAGGGCCTGGATCCCGAGGAGCTCGCCCAGACCTTCGACAAGAAGCTCGCCAGCACGACACCGGAGAAAGCCGCCCAGATCATCCTGGACGGGGTGCGCAAGAACAAGGCCCGGGTGCTGGTGGGCAACGACGCGAAGATGTTCGACATCGTCATCCGGGCGGTCGGCGCGCGCTACCAGTCGCTGTTTCCCAAGGTGGTCTCGAGGCTCACCCCGCCGGCACACTGAGCGCGCTCGCCGCAGAAGTCAGTGGCCGACGCCGAGCGGGTGGGCATCGAGCCATTGCCCGGCCACCAGGCCCGCGTCGGCGCCCTCGGCCACCCGGCGGCGCATCTCGGCCAGCGAACCGGTCTCCAGCACCCCGGCGATCTCGTTGAGCGCGAGCACCTGGGACTCGGTCAGCTCGTTGCGCCGGTACAGCGGCACCACGTTCTCGGCACGGATGAGCGAGGTCTCGTCGGACAGCACCACCACTTCAGGCGGTACATCCCCGGCGGCGGTCGTCGTCCACGCCGCATCGATCTGACCGGCCCGCAGCGACGCGAACATCGCTGCGTCGTCGGGGAATTCGCGCGCCTTCGGCAGGTCGCAGGTGCCCAGCGACGACGGTCGCGGAGCACCCGTCACCGCGCCCACCGACACGTCCCCACACCGGCGGGCCAGCGCCGACACGTCGCTGACGTCCCAGTCCCCGGAGGTCTTCTCGGTCACCGCGACGGCGGGTTTGTCCTGCGCCGAGGTGGTGTAGTCACCGGCGGCGACGCCCTCGGGCAACCCCGCGACCAGCATCCGGTACACCTGCACGTCCGAGCGGGCGGCGGCATCCGGGTCGAACCGTTGCAGCAGGCTCCCGGTGAAGCCCGGCGCGACGCGGATCTGCCCCGAGTCCAGCCGGCCGAGCGGATCCTGCTCGACCTCGACGTGCGCAGGGTTGCCGTAGTAGCGCAGCGCGGCGGCGTAGAGGTGGGCCACCAGTTCGGATTCCGGATCCGGGGTCGCGCCCACCGGGATCGACGGCGGCGGCTGCCCGCCACCGCACCCCGCAGCCACCAGCGCGACGACCAGCACGGACGCCAGTCGACTCGCGATGCTCCCGCGGCTCAGTCGACCGCGTCCTCGGACGCGGCGGCGACAGCGGCGGCCACCGCGGGACCGACCCGCGGGTCCAGAGCGCTGGGCACGATGTGGTCGACCGCCAGGTCGTCACCCACCACGGAGAAGATCGCCTCGGCTGCGGCGACCTTCATCTTCTCGGTGATGCGGCGCGCGCCCGCGTCGAGGGCACCGCGGAACACCCCCGGGAACGCCAGCACGTTGTTGATCTGGTTCGGGAAGTCGCTACGGCCGGTGGCCACCACGGCCGCGTACTTGCGGGCCACGTCGGGATGGATCTCGGGATCGGGGTTGGACATCGCGAACACGATGCCGCCCGGCGTCATCGTGGCGATCAGCTCCTCGGGCACCAGCCCGGCCGACACTCCCATGAACACGTCGGCGCCCTCGAGCGCCTCGGCGACGCCGCCGCGAAGACCGCGCGGGTTGGAACGGGACGCCAGCTCCGCTTTGAACGGATTGAGATCGTCGCGTCCGGTGTGCACGACGCCCTTGCTGTCGAGCACCGTGACGTCACCGATGCCCTTGGCCAACAGGATGTTCGCGCAGGCGATGCCGGCGGCGCCGGCGCCGGAGATGACGACCTTGAGCGTGTGCATGTCACGGTCGAGCACCTTGGCGGCGCCCAGCAACGCGGCGAGTACGACGATGGCGGTGCCGTGCTGATCGTCGTGCATCACCGGGCAGTCCAGCGCCTCGATGACGCGGCGCTCGATCTCGAAGCAGCGTGGCGCCGAGATGTCTTCGAGGTTGACCGCCCCGAACGTCGGCCGCAGCCGGATGATCGTCTCGACGATCTCGTCGGGGTCCTTGGTGTCCAGCACGATCGGGATGGAGTCCAGCCCGCCGAACGTCTTGAACAGCGCGCTCTTGCCCTCCATCACCGGCAGTGACGCCGCGGGCCCGATGTCGCCGAGCCCGAGCACGGCGCTGCCGTCGCTGATGACCGCCACCAGCCGGTTCGCCCAGGTGTAGCGCTTGGCCAGCGTGGCATCGGCCGCAATCGCGCGGCTGACCTGCGCCACCCCGGGGGTGTAGGCGATCGACAGTGCCCGCTGGGTATCCAGTGGCGATTTCAGTTCGACGGTGAGCTTGCCCCCCTCGTGGGCCTCGAAGATCTCGTTGTCCTCGATGACAACCTGGGGCGTGCGCGTCTCAGACGCGCGGGAGGAACCGACAGCACTTTCCGACACGGCCGTCAGGGTAGCCGACGGGCCGAGCTCACAGAGACGGGTTCCCCGTTCGTGAGGAGATCGGCACCTGCGGGACGCGTCGCATCCCTGCCGCCGGTCACGGCACACGATCGGGACACCTCAGTCGGAGGGAGGCCCGCAATGCCGTCGTTTCGCACGTTGCCACCGTCGCGGCTGCGGACTCACACCCCGACCGAGTGCCCGGACGCCAAGAGCATCCACGTACCCGTGGCCGAGGTGTTCCGCCTGCACGAACTCGCCGTGCACGCCCGTCAACGACCCAACTGCTCTAACCCCGCCGGAACGGTATTCCAGCAGGCCCACACTCGCATTTCGGCTGCTGGAATACCGTTCCGGCGTGAGGAGCCGCTCACTTCGGACTGGCGGCCCGCCGCCGTGGGTCCGTCGGATCGACCCCGTCCTGCTCCCACGCCTCCCGCATGGCCTCGGCGCCTTTCAGCCGCACCCACGCCGCTTCGGTGGCCGTGATCGGGACCGCCGACAACACTGAGACCGGCGACAGTGGTTCGGGCAGCACGACCTCGTCGATCGCACCGGGCCCCAACAGGTATGCCGTGAAGGGGGCACCCTGCCACAGCGGGGTCTCGAGATCGACGAGCGCGTCGGGTTCCAGGATCAGCCCTTCGACGGCAGGAGCGGCCGCGACCACCGCGACCGACCGCGCCAGCCCGACGGGTGACGGTCCGCGCAGCGCGACGGCGACCTCGGCGCGGGGCCCTCGAACGGGATCGGCGACGAGGTCGGCGGGGTCCACCATCGGGTGGCGCGAACAGCCCACCGAAACGTAGTGCACTGCAGCGGCATCGGCCCCCTCCGGCGCCCCGAACCGGACGACGTCGATGGGGTCGGCGCCGAGGAACGTGACACTCGCTTCGACGGGCTCGGCGGTGATTCCCATCCGGGTGAAATGGTCGCGCAAGTGAGCGCGAACCCGGGCGAGGACGTCGCTCATCGGGTCTCGGCGATCGCAGCCATCCGCAATCAGATCGTCAGACGTGCCAGCAGGTCGCGGCCCCGCTCGGCGCTCTGCGGATCACACAACACGTCGTATCGGCCGGCGACGAGTTGCAACGTCGAACTGAAATCTCTTGTGCCCCGGGCCATCGCATACGGGATCGCCGACGTGATCAGACCGAAGAACACGCCCGCGACCAGACCGGTGACCAACGCGCTCCACGGGTTGGGGCTGAAGAAGCCCAGGATCAGGCCGATGAACAACCCCAGCCAGGCGCCCGTGAGGACACCGCCGCCGAGCACCTTGGGCCAGGTCAGTTTCCCGGTGACCCGCTCGACCTGCATCAGGTCGACCCCGACGATGGTCACGTGTTCGACAGGAAACTGCTGGTCGGTGAGGTAGTCCACGGCACGCTGAGCTTCCGCGTACGTCGGATAGGACCCGATCGGCCACCCCTTGGGAGGGGTGGGCAGGCCGGCCGGACGGCCTCTTCCCGAGGCGGGGCCGCCGGATGCCCCACCGGGATTCTGTCCAGGCTGGAACGGGCTGGTCATCGTCGGTGAACTCCTTCGATTGCGCGACGTGCAAGGCTAGTGTGCCGTCAACGATCCCGGCCGGCCAAAGGTGCCCCGACTTGGGCCCACCTCGGGTTACCTTCGGTTGCGCTAGGTTGATCAGCATGACAAATTCGGACGACGAGTCAGGCCGAATCGAATCTTCCGATTCCTCCGGCGGCGGGTCCGAGCCGTCCCCGGCAGGCCACGAAGCGCCCCCGATCGCGCAGAACGAGGCGTCGACGCCGCCGCAGGGCACCCCGCCCGCGCCGTCGGACTACCCGCCCCCGGCATACGGCCAGCAGCCCACCCCGTCGGATTCCGGGTTCGACACCCCGGCCACCGGTTTCCCGCCGCCCGGCGGTTACCAGCCGCCCGGCGGTTACCAGCCGCCCGGCAGTTACCAGCCGCCCGGCGGTTACCAGCCCCCCGGTGGCTATCCGCCACCGCCTTCGGGTTACCCGCCGCCGTATCCCGACCAGGGCACGGCGCCGTACCCGAATCCGGGCTACGGCGCGCCGGCGTATCCACCGCCGCCGCAGTACGGCGGCTATCCGCCGCCACCTGCCGGCTACCCCGGCGCCGACTACAGCTATGCCGGATCGGACTACGGATACGGGGCCCCGGTTCAGCAGGGCACCAACAACCTTGCGATCTGGTCGCTGGTGGCGTCGATTCTCGGGGTGTGCTGCGGCCTGGGCTCGATCATCGGCATCGTGCTCGGGGTCATGGCACTCAACCAGATGAAGCAGACGCGGCAGGCAGGCAACGGCCTGGCAATCGCCGGCATCGTGGTGGGTGTGGTGACGCTGTTGATCAGCTTCGGTTGGACCATTTCGATGCTGGCAGCCTGACCCGGTAGACCCGGATGACCGCGAGCGGACCCGAGCAGCCGAGTCGCGGTGTCGGGCCGCCGCCGTTGGATTATCCGGCCGATGTCGGGCTGCCGCCGCCGCTGTACCCGCCGCCGTACCCCGGCTACTACCAGCCGTATCCGACCTCGCCGGGCCATCCCCCGATTTGGCCGCTGAAGCCACCGGGCACCAACGGCAAGGCGGTCGCCGCGCTGGTGACATCGCTGGGCGGGTTGATCTGCTGCGGCCTGCCTGCGCTCGTCGGGCTGGTGTTGGGGATCGTCGCCATGCGCGAGACCAAGCGCACCGGGCAGGACGGCCATGCGCTGGGCGTGGCCGCCGTCGTCGTCAGCGTTGTCGTCCTCGCCGGCTACTTCCTCTACCTGTCGGTGGCGATCCTGCTCAGCCTCCGGTGACCGGCTCGAGCGTCACTACGAGGGCCGGAACGGTTCCCCGGTGCGCTTCATCCCCGCAGCACGACCCTTGCCGGCGATCACCAGCGCCATCTTGCGGCTTGCCTCATCGATCATCTCGTCGCCGAGCATCACCGCGCCCCTCGCGCCGCCGGCGCGGGAGGTGTGCCATTCATAGGCCTCCAGGATCAGCTCGGCGTGGTCATAGGCCTCCTGGCGTGGGCTGAAGATCTGATTGCCCGCAGCGATCTGGTCGGGATGCAGCACCCATTTCCCGTCGTAACCCAACGCCGCAGACCGGCCTGCCACCACCCGAAACGCCTCGGTGTCGCGGACCTTCAGGTAGGGGCCGTCGATGGCGGCGATGCCGTTGGCGCGTGCGGCGACCAGGATCCGCATCAGAATGTGGTGGTAGGCGTCGCCGACGTCGTAACCCTCGGGCTGCTCGCCCACCACCAGCGTGCGCATGTTCAGGCTGGCCATCAGATCGGCGGGGCCCAGCACCAGCGCCTGTACGCGGGGTCCGGCCGCGATCGCGTCGATGTCGGTCAGTCCCCGGGCGTCCTCGATCTGCGCTTCGATACCGATGCGCCCGGCCGGTAGGCCGTGCGTGGCCTCCAGTTGCCCGAGCAGCAGGTCCAGTGCGTGGATGTGCGACACGTCGGTCACCTTGGGCAACACCACGACGTCGAGTGCCGCGCCCGCGGCGGCGACGACTTCGATGACGTCGGCATGGGTCCACGGTGTCGTCCAGTCGTTGACCCGGACGCCGCGCAACTGACCGGCCCAACCGGGTTCACCGAGGGCGGCGGCGACCCGGGACCGCGCTTGGCTTTTCGCGTCGGGGGCGACGGCATCCTCGAGGTCGAGGAACACCTCGTCGGCCGGCAGTGTCTTGGCCTTCTCGATCATCTTGGCGCTGCTGCCCGGCACGGACAGGCACGTCCGGCGGGGTCGATACCGGTTTTCCACAACAACACTCTCTACCCTTGACCTCCATGGCGTCGGTCAACAGGGTCTATGCGGCCCGACTCGCGGGAATGGTGGTGCTCGGCCCCGACGGCGAGTCCATCGGCCGGGTACGTGATGTGGTCATCGGTATCAGCCTGGTGCGACAACAACCGCGCGTCCTCGGACTCGTCTGCGAGTTGCTCAGCCGCAGAAGAATTTTCGTGCCGATCCTGCGCGTCACAGCGATCGAGCCCGGCGCGGTGACCCTCTCCACCGGCAACGTGTCCCTGCGGCGCTTCTCCCAACGTCCCGGCGAGGTTCTGGTTCTGGGGCAGGTCATCGAGACCCGGGTTCGCGTCGACGACCCGGATCTGGAGCAACTCGCCGGACTCGACGTGGTGGTCGTCGATCTCGGTATCGAGCAGACCCGGACCCGCGATTGGGTGGTCACCAAGGTGGCGGTGCGTCCGCAACGCCGCCTCGGCCGGCGCAGCAATGTGCACGCCGTCGACTGGCAGCACGTCCACGGCCTCACACCGTCCGGCCTCGCAATGCCGGACCAGGGCGTGGCCCAGTTGCTCGAGCAGTTCCAGGGGCAGCGGGCTGTGGAGGTGGCCGACGCCATCCGAGAGCTGCCCAACAAGCGGCGCTACGAGGTGGTCAACGCGCTCGACGACGAACGGCTCGCCGATGTCCTGCAGGAGCTGCCGGAGGACCAGCAGCTCGCGGTGCTGCGGCAGCTCAAGACCGACCGGGCCGCCGACGTGCTCGAGGCGATGGACCCCGACGACGCGGCGGATCTTCTCGGGACGATGGCACCGGCGGATGCCGAACAGTTCCTGCGTCGCATGGACCCGGAGGACTCCGAGGACGTGCGCCGCCTGCTCAGCCATTCGCCGAACACCGCCGGCGGTCTGATGACCTCGGAACCGGTGGTGCTCGCCCCCGACACCACCGTCGCCGAAGCCCTTGCCCGGGTGCGGGATCCGGACCTGACACCGGCGCTGGCATCGGTGGTCTTCGTGGTGCGTCCGCCCACCTCCACACCTACCGGCCGCTACCTCGGGTGTGTGCATCTGCAACGTCTGCTGCGCGAACCACCCGCCGAGCTGGTCAGCGGAATCGTCGACACCGACCTGCCCTACCTGCGGCCGCAGGACTCGCTGGGCGCGCTCACACGCTATTTCGCCGCCTACAACCTGGTGTGCGGACCGGTGGTGGACGACGAGAGTCACCTCGTCGGTGCGGTCTCCGTCGACGACGTTCTCGACCACCTGTTGCCCGACGACTGGCGCGAACGTGAGGCCGAACCCGAGATCGTCACCGTCGAGGGCACGAAATGAGCGACAGCTCGGCCCGGCAGCGGCTCGACACCCCGCGGGTCTCCCGGTCGCTGACCCCGCGAGTGGACGCGGAGGCGGTCGGGCGGGTCAGCGAACGATTCGCCCGGTTCCTCGGCACCGGTCGGTACCTGGCGATCCAGACCGTCGCGGTGATCGTGTGGATCCTGCTCAACATCGGCGCCTTCGCCTGGCAGTGGGATCCCTACCCGTTCATCCTTCTCAACCTCGCGTTCTCCACGCAGGCGGCCTATGCGGCGCCGCTGATCCTGCTCGCCCAGAACAGGCAGGAGAACCGCGACCGGGTCTCCCTGGAGGAAGACCGCAGGCGCGCCGAGCAGACCAAAGCCGACACCGAGTACCTGGCGCGCGAGCTGGCAGCGCTACGTCTGGCGGTCGGCGAGGTCGCCACCCGCGATTACCTGCGCCGAGAATTGGAGGAGGTCCGCGACCTGATCGCCACGCTGCGCCCACCCGTCGGGGACGGCGCCGAGGAACCGAGCAAACACGACACCGACCGGCCCTCGAAGAAGAACGGGTGAAACAGCTGCGGCGATTGCTGTTACGCCAGCGTTGCCGAGTCGGTATGGTGACTTGATTCACAGGCGACCACACGACTAGGACGGTTGAGTGCACATCGGGCGAAAAGCCTCCTCGGGGACGGCGAAGCGGCAGGCTGGTCGAGTGGTCCACATGCCGGCTTTTGGTGTCGCCGCAGTGCTCGCCCCCCTCGTGCTCGCTGGTGCCGTCGGAGCGTCCGCGCCGTCGACCAACCTGCCTAGCCGCGATTCCGCGGTGATGCCGCTGGCCGCGGTGGAACTCTCGCCCGATGACCGGTCCGGCGCGTCGGTCGTCGCCGTGACCAAGACGCCGGCCCCGCTGCGCATCGCCGCCAGCAACTCGTCTGCGCCGCCACCCGCGGCAGTGGTGAACTCACCTGGCGCACTACGCATTCCGTCGATGGCGCTGGCGGCGTACCGCAACGCCGAGAGCATGATGACAGCGGCCTACCCGGGCTGCGGGGTGAGCTGGAACCTTCTGGCCGGGATCGGCCGGATCGAGTCGATGCATGCCTACGGTGGCGCGACCGATTCGCGTGGCACCGCGGTGCGCCCGATCTACGGCCCCACGTTGGACGGCACGCTGCCGGGCAACGAGGTCATCGTGCAGAGCCGCACCGCCGACCGGGTCACCTACGCCAGGGCGATGGGGCCGATGCAGTTCCTGCCGGGAACCTGGTCGCGCTACGCCTCCGACGGGGACGGTGACGGCAAGGCCGATGTGCAGAACATCTACGACGCGTCGCTGGCTGCGGCCCGTTATCTGTGCAGCGGCGGGATGAATCTGCGCAACCAGTCCGACGTGATGGCCGCGATCCTGCGCTACAACAACTCGATGGCCTATGCCCGCAACGTGCTGAGCTGGGCGGCGTCGTACGCGACCGGGGTCGTGCCCGTCGACCTGCCACCGATCAACGGGTCGGTCCCGTCACTCGACGACTACACCGGGACCACCGCCGTCACCCACCTCGAGCGCACCCAGGGCATCGGGCCGGGGCTGCCGATGAATGCCACCGGCCTGCCCGCCAACGACCCGCTTTCGCTGCTGCCGCTGATGGAGCGGACCGACGCGGCCCGCCAGATCTCCACGAACCTGCCGGGGTTCGCGCCCGGACAGTCCCTGGGCCCGCTGCCGGGTCCCGCGCCGGCCCCGGCAGCCGCACCCCAGCCGGTGGCCCCGCCGCCGCCGGATTGGCTGCCTGCGTGGATGCGACCACCAGCGCAGCAGCAGCCGGAGTGCGCGGTCTTCTGCATCCAGAGCACCCCACCGCCGGCGGCACCACCCGGGATCGCACCGCCCGCGGGTCCGGTCGCCCAGCCACTTCTTCCGCCGGGTCCACCGGCCGCGCCACCGCCGCCGCCCCCGCCGGGCCCGGCTCCGGGGCCCGGTCCCCTGCCACCGGCGCTCGGGCCCGCCCCCGGGCCGGTGGGCTGAGCCACCGCCTTCGGGCCGTCACCGGTCTGCGGCCTAGACTCGCGGGTGATGTCCCCAACTCCGATTGACCTCGAATCCTCGGTGCGCGCCGCGCTCGCCAAGGTGATCGACCCCGAACTGCGTCGTCCGATCACCGAGATCGGCATGGTCAAGAACGTCACCGTCGGGCATGACGGCTCCGTGCATGTCGAGGTGTACCTGACCACGTCGGCATGCCCGAAGAAGACCGAGATCACCGACAGCGTCAGCCGCGCCGTCAGCGACGTTCCCGGCACCGGCGCGGTCAACGTGACCCTCGACGTCATGAACGACGAACAACGCGCCGAACTGCGCAAGCAACTGCGCGGCGATTCCCGTGAACCGGTGATCCCGTTCGCCCAGCCCGGTTCGTTGACCCGCGTGTATGCCGTCGCATCCGGGAAAGGTGGTGTCGGCAAGTCCAGCGTCACGGTGAACCTGGCCGCCGCGATGGCCGCACGCGGGCTGTCGGTCGGGCTGCTCGACGCCGACATCTACGGGCATTCGGTGCCCAGGATGATGGGCACCACCGACCGCCCCACCCAGGTCGACTCGATGATCCTGCCACCGGTCGCACACGACGTCCGGGTGATCTCGATCGCGATGTTCACGCAGGGCAACACACCAGTGGTGTGGCGCGGGCCGATGCTGCACCGGGCGCTTCAACAGTTCCTTGCCGATGTGTACTGGGGTGATCTGGATGTCCTGCTGCTGGACCTGCCGCCCGGCACCGGCGATATCGCGATCTCGGTATCGCAGTTGATCCCCGGCGCGGAGATCCTGGTGGTCACGACACCCCAGATGGCCGCCGCAGAGGTCGCCGAGCGGGCCGGAGCCATCGCATTGCAGACCAGGCAGCGCATCGTCGGCGTGGTGGAGAACATGGCCGGGCTGGTGCTGCCCGACGGGTCGACCATGCAGATCTTCGGCGAGGGCGGTGGCCTCAAGGTCGCCGAGAACCTGTCGCGAGCGGTCGGCGCCGACGTGCCGCTGCTCGGCCAGGTGCCGCTGGATCCCGCGCTGGTCTCGGCCGGCGATTCGGGAACGCCGCTGGTGCTGTCCGACCCGGACTCCGCGGCTGCCAAACAGCTGCGCAGCATTGCCGACGCGCTGTCGAGCCGTAAGCGTGGACTGGCCGGCATGTCTTTGGGGCTGGACCCCGCCGGTCGCTGACGCTCTCGCCGAAGCCACGCTCTCCCCGGAGCCACGCTCTCGCCGGAACTGCGTTCCAGCAGGGCCGCTCTCACAATTCGGCTGCCGGAATACAGTTCCGGCGAAGGGGTTGTCGGATCGCCGGGGTTGTCAGGTGGCGTCGGTGTCGAACGGCGTCGACGTCGAGGGCTCAGGCGTGGTCGGCGCGACCTCGGCCGGGCCGGGACCGGACTGCGGCTTCACCGTGGGAGTCTGCTTCCCGTTTCCGGCGTCGAACCTGCCGGTGAAGATCGAGTCGTCGCCGTCGAGCAGGTGCTTGGTCAATGCCGCGCGCGGCGTCATGCCCCGGAGCCGCTGCAACTCCGAGAGCGGTTCACGCAGGTCCTCGAACTCCGGGCCGAGATCCTCGCGGAGTTGGCTGGTGGCACCACTGACGTAGTCCCGCGCCTGCCGCAACGCCCCCGACGTCCACCGGATCGCCCCAGGCAACCGCTCAGGTCCGAGAATCACCAGACCGGCGATCACCAGGAGCAGCATCTCGCCCCAACCGACGTTGGCGAACATCGGCTACGTGCTGTTGTCCGGACCGGGGGTGACGGTGAGCGTCACGCGACGGCCGTCACGGACGACCTCGATGGGTGCCGCCTCACCGATCCTGAGTTGCCGCACGGCGACGACGAACTCGTCGGCGTCGGCAACTTCGCGGTCACCAACCTTGACGACGACATCGTTCTCGAGGATGCCGGCGCGCTCCGCGGGTCCGCCCGCCGTCACGTTGGCGATCTGCGCACCATTGCTGACGTCGTTGCTCACCGAGCGCGCAGTCAGACCGAGTGTCGGGTGCGCGATCTTGCCGCTCTGGATCAAGGTCTCCACGACCTGCTTGACTTCGTTGACCGGGATCGCGAACCCGAGGCCGCTGGCGCTGTCCGACAGCGATTTGCCCGCGGTGTTGATACCGATGACCTCGGCGTTCATGTTGATCAGAGGTCCACCCGAGTTGCCGTGGTTGATCGATGCGTCGGTCTGCACGCCGTCGATCACGGTGTCGGTGTCGGAGCCGTCGCCGGACAGCGGTACCGGTCGGTTCAGCGCGCTGATGATGCCGGTGGTGACCGTGCTGCGTAACCCGAGGGGGGCACCCGCGGCGATCACCTCTTCACCGACCTGGAGTTTGTCGGAGTCGCCCATCCGTGCGACGACGAGGTTGTCCACGTTGTCGACCTTGAGCACCGCGAGGTCGGTCTTGGGGTCGCGGCCGACGAGATTGGCGGGCACCTCTTTGCCGTCGTTGAACACCACCGCAAGCTCGTACTTGGCCGGGTTGGAGGCGGCTTCGGAGATCACGTGGTTGTTGGTGACGATGTAGCCACGGCCGTCGACGACGACGCCGGATCCCTGGGAACCCTCGCTGTCGCTGGTCGCCTCGATGGTGACCACTGAATCAGCAACGGCGGCAGCGACTTCGGTGAACCGGCCGGGCGGCAGGTCGGGCCTATCGCCGGTCTCCAGGGTCACCTTCGACGTCGTGAACGCGCCGACCACTTCCGCGGTGGTGCGGCCCACCCAGCCACCGGCGACGCCGATGACCAGCGCCACGATGCCGAGCACGCCGAGGGCGGCATAGGAGACCCTGCCGCCGAAGAGCACGTCCCGCACCCCCAGCTTTCCGGTCTCGACGCTGGCCTGTGCCGGTGGGCTCGGCGCGAACGCCGGGGTTCCCAACGCCGCGGCTGAACCGGGGTTGCGCCACGGATCGTCGGGTTCGTCGGCGCTATCGTCCCTTTCGGCCTCGAGTGCGCCCGCGTCGGTCGGGTGCCGCTGCAGTGACTCGCTGCCCGGATGGGTGCGGCCGAAGGCCTCGGCCAGCACCGGGTCCGGGGCCTGGTCTTTGGGGGTGTACTCCCCCTGGTCGCGATGTTGGCCGGCGGCCACAAAGGAGCCGGCCACCCCCTCGGGCCGACCGAACACCCGCTTGGCCGCCGGATCGACCGGTGGGCGCGACACGGGGCGCGGTTCCAGACGCTCCCGACCGGACTGGTCCAGATTGGTCACCCGTTCATCGCCCTTCCCAATACCCTCTGACTAGGCCTTCAGGCGCCAGCGATCGCCGACGCACGTCGATGGTCGACTCTGCTTCCACCTTACCGGCGCTTGCGACGAGCGCGCGGCCTGCCGTCAGCTAACTGGGACCCGTCAGGCGGGTCCAGAGCTTCCTCCGGTGGGTGGTGCGGGATCTGGGACAACAGCCCCAGCAAAGAACTCGGCATCGCCACAGGGCAGGAATCCCGCAACGCCGACCGCGCCTGGCGCTGGGCGTCGACCTCAAGCGCGCAGTCGGGGCACAGCGACAGGTGATGGGCCGCGCGCAGATGAGCGGACATCCGGAGCTCGCCATCGACGAACGCGGCGACGGCCTCGGTCGACAGGTGTTCGGTGGAACCGAATTGGCGGGGACCGACCGGTGAGTCGCTCTGCGAGGCGAACTGCGTCGGAAGCCAGGAGAAGGCGCGCCGGAACGCATGTCCGGGATCAACCATCACCCAGCTCCTCTCCGCTCCGGTCACGTCGGGCCTACTTCGAATGTAGCGCGGCATGCTGTGAGACAACGGGTAGAACGTCAGGCAGACCTGGCCGAGTCGCGAAAACCCTCCGCCAGATCGCCATCGGAGTGGCGGGCCAGGTGATCACGCAACGCCTGGCGACCACGGTGGATGCGGCTGCGCACGGTTCCCAGCTTCACCCCGAGGGTCGCCCCGATCTCCTCGTAGGACAGACCTTCGATGTCACACAGCACCACCGCGGCGCGGAACTCCGGGGGAAGCGAATCCAACGCGGCCTGCAGGTCGGGGCCCAGCCGCGAGTCGTGGTAGATCTGCTCGGGGTTGGGTTCGTCGGCGGGCACGCGGTCGTAGTCCTCGGGCAGGGCTTCCATGCGGATGCGGCCGCGGCGGCGCACCATGTCGAGGAACAGGTTCGTCGTGATGCGGTGCAGCCAGCCCTCGAAGGTGCCGGGCTGATAGTTCTGCACCGATCGGAACACCCGGATGAACGTCTCCTGGGTCAGATCCTCGGCATCGTGCTGGTTGCCGGACAGCCGGTAGGCGAGCCGATACACCCGGTCGGCATGCTGGCGGACCAGCTCGTCCCAGCTGGGCATCGCGGTCTTGTCGCCGGTGGCGTCGAACACCGCCGTGCCGATCAGCTCGTCGGTGGACTCCACCCATTCGCCGTCGGTGTACTGCTCACGGTGAGCCATCGTCACAGGTGCAGCGACCGAAGCGGCAGGCGGGACAGCATGGGTGGTGATCGTCGGATCCTCCAGTTCGGGACGTTGGCGGCTCTCAGTCGAAAACCGCTCGACATCGACAACACGGCGCGGGGCGGCGTTCTTCCCCGAGTAACTCTCGGGCCGCAGAAACTCACTGCGTGCGCTGAATGCGCCGTCTGTCATGCACTCACCGTCTCCTGCGCTCGTGTGCCTGGCATATGAGCTAACTGAACATTTCCTGAGAAAGATCGCTACCCATTTTTCGACCAGCGAAAACGGTGGTCGCCGCCCTGATCGTCGGAAACTGCGGCCGGGCGTGTCGCAGCGCCGGCAACCCGCGCTTCGCTCTACGCTGCGGGGCATGGCCAGCACCGACGAGCCCGAAGCTCGCTCCGGCGATTCCGGCGCGCGGGCGAGTCAGGCCGAGGCGATCGTCGCGCATGCCGAGCACTCGATCTCCGAGGACGCGATCGTGGCTGCGGCCAGAGAGCGTGCGGTGGACATCGGCGCAGGTGCGGTGACCCCCGCCGTCGGCGCGTTGCTGTGCGTCCTGGCGAAGCTGACCGGCGCGAAAGCGGTCGTGGAGGTCGGTACCGGCGCGGGCGTGAGTGGGCTGTGGCTGCTGTCGGGGATGCGGGAGGACGGGGTGTTGACGACGATCGATGTCGAACCCGAGCACCAGCGCGTCGCCAAGCAGGCCTACACCGAGGCGGGCGTCGGCCCCGGCCGCACCAGGCTGATCAGCGGCCGCGCCCAGGAAGTGCTCACCCGGTTGGCCGACGACTCCTACGACCTGGTGTTCATCGACGCCGATCCCGCGGACCAACCCCAGTTCGTGGTCGAGGGCGTGCGACTGCTGCGCCCCGGTGGTGCGATCGTCGTGCATCGAGCCGCCCTAGGGGGACGGGCCGGCGACGCCGCTGCCCACGACAGCGAGGTCAGTGCGGTCCGCGAGGCGGCGCGGTTGATCGCCGAGGACGAGCGACTGACGCCGGTGCTGATCCCGCTGGGTGACGGACTGCTCGCCGCCGCACGCGACTGACCCCTTCCTCTCTGGCGCGCGTCGGTGCGCCGACCCGCCGCTATCCCTGGTGTTTCGCGCGCTCGTCGCCGCCGGCGCGACACCCTTGACCCGACACTGAACGCACGTTTAGCATACTGAACATGCGTTCAGCGCCCGCGGATCGAACGGCCCTGGCCCGGATTCGGGACGCGGCGATCGACGAGTGGGGCCGCAACGGCTTCACCGTCGGCCTTCGCCGCATCGCCGAGGCCGCCGGGGTCAGCGCCGCTCTGGTGATTCACCACTTCGGGTCCAGAGACGGCCTACGCAGGGTGTGTGACGACCACATCGCCGAGACCGTGCTCGCCAGCAAGACCGAGTCGATCAGGACGACCGACCCCGCGACATGGTTCGCCCAGTTGGCTGAGATCGAGGACTACGCCCCGATGATGGGGTACCTGGCGCGCAGCCTGCAAGAGGGCGGCGAACTGGCGAAAAAACTGTGGCGCAACATGATCGACAACACCGAGCTCTACATCGAAGAGGGCGTGCGGGCCGGAACCGTCAAGCCCAGCCAGGACCCCAAGGCCAGGGCACGCTTCCTGGCCATGGCCGGCGGTGGCGGCTTCCTGCTGTACATGCAGATGCACGAGAACCCCACCGACCTGCGTGCAGTGTTGCGCGACTACAGCGAGGAGATGGTGCTGCCCGCACTCGAGCTGTACACCAACGGCCTGATGGCCGACTCGACGATGTATGACGCGTTCGTCGCCATGCGCGAGCAGGGAATTCCGTTCACGTCGGCAGAAGGAGTCCAGCATGACTGACCACGGCGACCACCGGTTCGCGGTCCAGATCAGCGGGCTGTCGAAATCTTTCGGGCGCACCTTGGCTCTCGACGGCCTCGATCTCACCGTTGCCCCCGGTGACGTGGCGGGCTTTCTCGGCCCCAACGGCGCCGGGAAGTCCACCGCCATCAGGGTTCTCCTCGGGTTGCTGCGGGCCGACAGCGGCTCCGTTCGGCTGCTGGGCGGCGACCCATGGCGCGACGCGGTCACACTGCACCGCCGGATCGCCTACGTTCCAGGTGATGTCACGCTGTGGCCGAACCTCACCGGGATGCAAGCCATCGAGTTCCTGGCCGGCCTCCGCGGCAGGGACTCCGTGGACACCAAACGCCGAGATGAGCTGATCGAACGGTTCGAACTCGACCCGCACAAGAAGGCGCGCACCTATTCGAAGGGCAACAGGCAGAAGGTGGCGATTGTCGCCGCGTTCAGCACTCGCAGCGAGCTCTTCGTCCTCGACGAGCCGACATCCGGACTGGATCCGTTGATGGAGAAGGCATTTCAGCGCTGCGTGCGCGAGGTCGCCGAGCAGGGAGCAGCGGTGCTGCTGTCCAGTCACATCCTGGCAGAGGTCGAGCAACTCTGCGACACGGTGATGATCGTCCGCGGGGGCCGCACTGTCAGGTCGGGCACCCTGCAGGAGCTGCGGCACCTGATGCGTACCACCGTCACCGCACGTACCCGTACGGACGGCAGCGAATTGCGCAGCGCCCCATACGTGCACGATGTTCGGGCGCGGGACGGACAGCTGCACTTCTCGGTGGACCGGGACAGCCTCGACCAGGCGATGTCAGACCTCAGCGCCTTGGGTATCGAGGAACTGACCGTCGCGCCGGCTTCGCTCGAGGACATGTTCCTGAGGGAGTACCAGGGGACATCCCGATGAGCGTCGCAACGAGCGCCACGGGTTCACCGGCGCGCGCCGGGCGGCACGCGGCGTCGTCGCCGGAGTCGCCGTGGACCGGGACCGCCCACCTGATTCGGCTGGCGCTGCGTCGGGATCGGGTGCGCCTGACGGTGTGGATCGCAGTGCTGACGCTGCTGATGGCGTACGCACCCAACGCGATCACACTCGCCTACCCCGAAGAGTCACAACGGCGGGCGCGCGTCGAACTGCTCAAGACACCGGCCGGGATGATCCTGGGCGGGCCGATGTTCGGCAAGAACGAGACGGACCTCGGGGTGATGATGGCCAACGAGATGATGCTGACGCTCATCGTCGCCATCTCGATCCTGGCGATTCTCACCGTGATCCGACATACCCGCGCCGAGGAGGAGGGCGGAACCGCCGAACTGGTTCTGGCCTCGGCCGTCGGCCGGTATGCGCGGACCGCGGCTGCGCTGGTTCTCGTCGCCGCCGTCAACGTCGTTCTCGCGACGACGATGACGGCGGCGATGGCGGCCACCGGATTCGACGTCGTGGACACCGCCGCGATGTGTATCGGCGTCACGGCGGTGGCGATGGTTTTCGGCGGGGTCGCGGCAGTGACGGCGCAGATGTGGCGAACCGGCCGCGCGGCCACCGGCGCGGCGATGGCGATGCTGGCGCTGGCGGCGTTGATCCGCGGAGTTGGCGATGTCATAGACAACTCGGGCAGTGCGCTCAGTTGGTGCTCTCCCATTGCGTGGGCCCAGCAGATGCGCGCGTTCGTCGACCTACGGTGGTGGCCGCTGGCGCTGCTGATCGTGCTCACGCTGGCCCTGATCGCCTTCGCGGGATTCCTGGAGGCGCGCCGCCAATACGACACCGGCACCATCACCTCCACCGGCGACCGGCCCGACGCCGGTCCCATCCGCGGAGTTCTCGGCCTGCATCTGGTGCTGCAACGGGGCCAGACGATCGGGTGGTCGGTCGGACTCTTCCTGTCCGGCCTGGCATTCGGTTCGATGACCAAGTCGTTGATCGACGCCGCAGAGGGCAACGAACTGCTGGCCCGGATGTTGTCGGCACAGGGCACTGACGGTGTCTACACGACGATGTCGCAGTTCCTGGCAGCCGCCGCGGGTGCCTACGTGGTGTCGGCTGTGCTGCGGGTGTACGCCGACGAGCAGTCCGGCCTCGCCGAGGCGGTGCTCGCCGGGTCGGTGTCGCGCCGGCGGTGGCTGTTCTCGGCGGTGGCCTCGGCGGTGGCCGGCTCGGGGGTGCTGATGTTCTTCGCGGGCCTCGGCAATGGCCTGGGTGCCGGACTGACCCTGGGTGAACCGCACACGGTGCTGCGTCTGACGCTCGCCGGGATGGCGTTCGTCCCGGCGCTTGCGGTGCTGGCCGGCGTGGCCGCCCTGGCGGTCGCGCTGCGTCAGAGCTGGGTCGGCTGGCTGGCGGTGACGTTCGTGGTCGCCTCTCTCTACCTGGGTGCGCTGTTGCGGCTGCCGAGCTGGGTGATCGATCTGTCCCCGGTCGGGCGGACCACCGTACCGATCGACGTCCCGGTCGTCGCTCTTGTGGTGATGGCTTTGATCGCAACAGCTTTGACGTTGTCGGCCGGGTGGCTGTACCGACGCCGCGACGCGGTGTGAGCGCGCGGCGCAGACGTCATCGGCTTCGACCAGAGTCCACGGATGGCCGAGCTGTCTGCGCAACGCGTGCCCTTGGGGCGGTTCCGGCCGCACGATCTCGCCGATTCCCTCGACTGGCTGCCCGACCACTCGGTGGACCGCGTGCTGTTCGCGTTGGCAGTGGAGTACGTCGACGACAGGGTTCGCGCGTTACAGGAGCTTCGGCGGGTTCTCCGCCCCACCGGCGCGCTTGTCCTCTCGCGGCTCCACCCCACCGGTGACCGGCTCCGTCACGGCGGCAGTTATTTCGACGTGCGAATCATCGAAGAGGTCTGGAGTCGGGGCTGGCGCGTTCGGTACTGGCTGGCTCCACTGCAGCAGACCTGCGAGGAATTGCACCCAGGCCGGATTCCTGATCGAACGGCTTCTGGAGCCGCGTCCCGTCGCCGCGGCCGCCGAGATCAACCGCGAGGACTACGACCGCCTGACCCACGAACCGACGGGATTCCTCGCCATCAGAGCGGTGCCCGATCCGCGCCGCGACTGAACCGGTGCGCCGAGAGTGAACTCAGGGCTGTGAGTCATGGCCCGATCACGACCCGGAATGATATTTCGCGGCGGAAGGTGAGTGGCGTCAGACCCAGACGCCCTTGCCGACGGCGACCACGCCCCCGGCGCTGATCGAGAACCGCTCGCGGTCCTTGTCCAGGTCCACCCCGACCATCTCCCCGGGACCCACGACCACGTTCTTGTCGAGGATCGCGTGGCGCACCACTGCGCCCCGGCCGATGCGGGCGCCGGGCATGATCACACTGCCCTCCACGATCGCCCCGTCCTCGACGACGACGTTGGACGACAGCACCGAGTTGCGCACCGAGGCGGCCGAGATGATGCTGCCCGCCCCGACGACGGACTCCTGGGCGGATCCACCGTTGACGAACTTGGCCGGTGCGAGGTTTTCCGAGCTGCCCCGGATCGGCCAGCGCTTGTTGTACAGGTTGAAGACCGGGTGCACCGACACCAGATCCATGTGCGCGTCGTAGAACGCGTCCAGCGTTCCGACGTCACGCCAGTAGCCGTGGTCGCGCTCGGTGGCGCCGGGCACCTCGTTGGCGTTGAAGTCGTAAACCGAGGCCATCCCGTCGGAGACCAGGCGGGGAATGATGTCGCCGCCCATGTCGTGATCGGAGTCGTTGTCCTCGGCATCAGCGCGGATGGCGTCGATCAGCACCTTGGTGGTGAAGATGTAGTTGCCCATCGACACGAACGTCTGTTCGGGGTCGTCGGGCGTGCCGGGCGGATCCGCGGGTTTCTCGATGAACGACCGGATCCGGCCGGACTCGTCGGCGTCGATGCAGCCGAAGGCGCTGGCTTCGGCGCGCGGCGCCCGGATTCCCGCCACGGTGGCGCCGGCACCGCTCTCGATGTGCTGCTGGACCATCTGCTCGGGGTCCATCCGGTACACGTGGTCGGCACCGAAGATCACGATGAAGTCGGGGTCCTCGTCGTAGATCAGGTTCATCGACTGATAGATGGCATCGGCCGATCCGGTGTACCACCGCGGGCCCAGCCGCTGTTGGGCCGGCACGGGGGTGATGTACTCCCCGGCAAGCCCGGACAACCGCCAGTTCTGCGAGATGTGGCGATCCAGCGAATGCGATTTGTATTGCGTGAGCACACAGATTCGCAGGAATCTGGCGTTGACGAGATTGGACAGCACGAAGTCGATGAGCCGGTAGGCACCCCCGAAGGGAACCGCGGGCTTGGCCCGGTCAGCAGTGAGCGGGTACAGCCGCTTGCCCTCTCCGCCTGCCAGGACGATGCCCAACACATGTGGCGCTTCCCTCATACTGCAAACCTATCGGGACGTCGGGACCGCGGCTAGCCATTCGCGCTATTGACGGCCGGTTCTCGGGCTGTCCATCAAGACAATTGGTGATGCGGCGCGACAAGGAACGAATTTGGTTACGGTCACATCATGCGGGTTGCGATGATGACTCGGGAGTACCCCCCTGAGGTTTACGGCGGGGCCGGTGTGCACGTCACTGAGCTCGTCGCCGAGCTGCGGCACCTGTGCGACGTCGACGTGCACTGCATGGGTGCGACCCGGCCGGGGGTCACGGTCGCCCAACCCGACCCGGCGCTGCAAGGGGCCAACGCGGCCCTGTCGACGCTGTCGGCCGACCTGACCATGGTCAACTCGGCCACCGAAGCCACGATTGTGCATTCGCACACCTGGTACACCGGGATGGCCGGGCACCTGGCGGCGCTGCTCTACGGGGTGCCGCACGTGCTCACTGCACATTCCCTGGAACCGATGCGGCCGTGGAAGGCCGAGCAGCTGGGCGGTGGTTACCGCATCTCGTCGTGGGTGGAGAAGACGGCCGTCGAGGCGGCCGACGCGGTGATCGCTGTCAGCTCCGGGATGCGTGAGGACGTCCTGCGCACCTATCCGGCCCTGGATCCGCACCGGGTGCACGTCGTCCGCAACGGCATCGACACCGGCGTGTGGCATCCCGACCCGTCTCCGGCTGAGGACTCGGTACTCGAGAACCTCGGCGTCGACCGCTCGCGTCCGATCGTCGCGTTCGTCGGCAGAATCACCCGGCAGAAGGGCGTGGCCCACCTGGTCGCCGCAGCCCACCACTTTGCTCCCGACGTCCAGCTGGTGCTGTGCGCGGGCGCACCGGACACCCCGGAGATCGCCGAGGAAGTAGCCGCCGCGGTGCAGGAACTCTCCGCAGCGCGCACCGGCGTGCACTGGGTCCGAGAGATGCTCCCCACCAACAAGATTCGCGAAATACTCTCGGCTGCAACCACATTCGTATGCCCGTCGGTGTACGAGCCCCTCGGCATCGTCAATCTCGAAGCGATGGCGTGCGGGACGGCGGTGGTGGCCTCCGATGTCGGCGGGATTCCCGAAGTGGNCGCCGATCAGCAGACAGGGCTGCTGGTGCACTACGACCCGAACGACACGGCGGGCTTCGAGCGCGAGCTCGCCTATGCCGTCAACTCGTTGGTCGCCGAGCCGGAGAAGGCCGACCAGTTCGGGATCGCGGGCCGGCAGCGGTGCATCGACGAATTCTCCTGGGCGCAGATCGCCGAACAGACCGTGGAGATCTACCGG
Source organism: Mycolicibacterium austroafricanum (assembly GCF_902705885.1). Classification (GTDB taxonomy): domain Bacteria; phylum Actinomycetota; class Actinomycetes; order Mycobacteriales; family Mycobacteriaceae; genus Mycobacterium; species Mycobacterium vanbaalenii_A. The sequence continues at coordinate 48,869 of NZ_CACSIP010000020.1, forward strand.
ACATTGTCGTAGCGAAAGCGAAAAGAACGGTCGCGGTGACCGCGACCGTTCTTTTCGATGGTGCTAGCTGGTGACGTTCTTGAGTTCGTCGCCCAGCGCGGCTGCTTCGTCAGGGGTGAGCTCGACGACCAACCGGCCACCACCTTCCAGTGGTACCCGCATCACGATGCCGCGCCCCTCCTTGGTCGCTTCCAGTGGACCGTCTCCGGTCCGGGGCTTCATCGCCGCCATCGAGTGCTCCCTCCGCATGGGCGTGCCCATATGGGCCCGTTCTGTCAGTACGAGCCGGATCTGCCCACTCTTCGAGGAACACAGACAGAATCCGGCCTTGAACTGCTACAGCACTCCATTGTTCCCTATCCGGGCCGTCTCGTGTGCAAAGACCCGGCCAAGGCGACGCAGACAGCATCCCGGATAGCCGGTTCGGTGACCGGCCGGGGAGGGCTCTACTGCGTCAGGCGCGGAACCCAGCAGTTGGCCACATGGTCGTCGACCATCCCGGTGGCCTGCATCAACGCGTACGCCGTTGTCGGGCCGACGAATCTGAACCCGCGTCGCTTCAGCTCCTTGGACATCGCCTTGGATTCGGGCGTCACCGCCGCAACCTGCGACAGATCGGCAGGTCGCGGCCGGCTTCTCCGGTCCGGCGGCGCGAACGACCACAGCAACTCCGAGAGATCGACGCCGTCGTCTTCGAGGTCTGCGACGATCCGGGCATTGGAGATGGTGGCCTCGATCTTGGCCCGGTTGCGCACGATCCCCTGGTCGGCCAGCAACCGGTCGATGTCGCGTTCGGTGTAGCGGGCGATGCGTTCCACGTCGAACCCGTCGAACGCGGCGCGGAAGTTGTCCCGCTTGCGCAGGATCACCAGCCAGGACAACCCGCTCTGAAAAGCCTCGAGACTCACCCGCTCGAACAACGCCGTCGAACCGTGCAGCGGGCGGCCCCACTCGGAGTCGTGGTAGTCGCGGTACAATTCGAAATCGGTTGGTGACAACCGTGATTGGTCGATCCAGCCACACCGGATCCGGCGATCAACCGATGCTGTCGTCATGGCTGGTCCGGCGCGGCGTCGGTGGGCAGTGCGTGTGCCCCCTCCCCGGCGTCGTGGATCGGTTCGCCGAGCCCGTGGGCGGCGCGCACCGCCGCCAGCTCACCGCGAAGCGAGTCCAGTTCCTGTCCCAGCCGGTCGAGCACCCAGTCGACCTCGCTGGTCTTGTAGCCCCGCAGCGCCTGGGTGAATTTCACCGCGCCGACGTCGGCACCGGTGACGCCCGAGGCGGGCAGCACGGCGGCGGTGGTGGCGTGCGGGAGCGGCGGCAGCACCTCGCCACGGCCGAAGAGCACGCTGCCGATGGCGAACAGCACGATGCCGACCAGCACCAGCACCACGAGATAGAGCAGAACGAGGGTCACCCCTCGATATTGCCTCATCCCGCCGGAATTGCATTCCCGCAGGTCCGCAGCCGGGACTTCGACTGCCGGAGTGCAATTCCGGCGGGCAGAAACGTCTAGCGGGGCCGCAGCGTGACCATCGGTGGCCGGTCCTGCAGGGACACCGTCGACATCCGCGGGGTGTAGTCCTCGCCGTCGGCGAAGAACTGGGTCAGACCCACGCCCGAATCCGGCACCCCGCACCGGGACAGCAGCGTGGCGATGACCTGCCTGCTCATCGACGCCAGCTCGGTCAGCGGTCGGTTGCGGTGGGTGCGTACCCCGAGGTTCACCTGGGCGATGCCGTCCAGACCCAGCCGGTCGTAGGCGTCGATCAGCAGCCCGATCTCCACGCCGTACCCCGGGGCGAACGGCACCGCGGTCAGCAGCTCACGGGTTCCGGCGTATTCGCCGCCGAGCGGCTGGTAGAGGCACATCAGTTCCGGGCGCAGGGACGCCAGCAGGGGGCGTGCGACCAGCTCGGTCACGCGGCCGCCTCCGTTGGAGTCCTCGCTACCACTGACCTTCAGTGGCCGCCGGTAGAAGCCTTTGACCAGGTGGACGCCGTCGGTGGTGAGCAGCGGGCCCAGCAGCTTGGGTACGAACATCGGATCGGGATCGAGCAGGTCGGAGTCCACGAACGCGATGATGTCGCCCGTGGTGGCGGCGAGCGACCTCCACAGCACCTCGCCCTTGCCCGGCTGCGGCGCGACTTCGGGCAGTGCGACTTCGCGGCTGATCACCCGGGCGCCGGCGGCGAGCGCACGGATCTCGGTGTCGTCGGTGGAACCGGAATCGAGCACGATCAGTTCGTCGACGAGTCCGCCGACCAGCGGGGTGATGGTCTCGACGACGCTGGCGACGGTCTCTTCCTCGTTCAACGCCGGTAGCACCACCGAGACGGTGCGTCCCGCCTTGGCCGCTTCGAGCTCGGCGACCGTCCATGCCGGCCGGCTCCAGCTGCGGTCGGTCAGCCAGCGATGTTCGGCCACACCTTCTGTGGCCAGGTCTGAGACTCGATCGGATAACACAGTCATGCCAGTCCCCTCACCGTGCGAGTCGGCGGCCGCGCGCCTTGGATGGACGCGACCATTTCCAGCACGCGTCGTGTGGGCCCCACTTCGTGCACCCGGAACATGGCTGCTCCGTCTGCGGCGGCCAGCGCGGTGGCCGCCAAGGTGCCTTCCAAGCGTTCTGTCAGGTCCACACCCAGAGTCTCCCCGACGAAATCCTTGTTGCTGAGCGCCATCAGGACCGGCCATCCAGTTTTTACAAGCTCTTTCACCTGGCGCAACAAACTAAGGCCGTGGTAAGTGTTCTTGCCGAAATCGTGTGTCGGATCGATCAGGATGCCGTCGCGGCGCACCCCCTGGGCCACCGCGCGCTCCGCGGCCGCAGTCACCTCGGCGATGACGTCGTCGACCACACCCCGTTCCGACACCCCGTAGTTCACCCGGAACGGGCGCGTGCGCGGCACGGCACCGCCGGTGTGTGAACACACCAGTCCGGCGCCGAACTCGGCCGCAACCGCCGCGAGGTCGGGGTCCACTCCGCCCCACGTGTCGTTGATCAGATCCGCGCCCGCCGCGCAGGCCTGTTTGGCCACCTCCGCGCGCCAGGTGTCGACGCTGATCAGCTGGTCGGGGAATTCGGCGCGCAACCACTCGATGAACGGCACGACGCGGTTGATCTCCTCGTCGACGTCGACCGTGTTGCCGGGCCCGGCCTTCACCCCGCCGACGTCGACGACGTCGGCACCCTCGCTGACCACCCGGTGCGCGGCCTGCTTGGCAGCGTCGTCGGTGAACGTCGCGCCGCGGTCGTAGAACGAGTCCGGCGTGCGGTTCACGATCGCCATGATCAGCGCGCGGTCCCCGGCCACCGGGCGCCCCAGAAACGTCCTCTGCACGTCACCAGGCTACGGGCCTGCGATTTAGGCGTGATTTTCGCCGCTGAGCGACGATTTCCACGCCCAAATCGCGCGCTAAGGGCTACTTGGGCTTCTTGCCGTCCTTGACCTCGCCGAGGTACTCCTCGTAGAAGGGCACGTAGCCCTCCTCCTTGCCGGAGAGCACGTAGATCGGGTCGTCGATCTTGACGTCGTCGTCGTCGCCCTCGCCGCTGGAGCCGCCGTAGCCCTCCTTGCGCAGGTCGACCTTCTGGCTCTTGAACGTCGAGGTGTGCGCCAGCTCCTTGACCACCCGCACGAACAGCGGGATCGCGTATCCCGGCAGCTTGTCGTAGACCGCCTTGGCCAGGGCCTTGCCGTCGAAGTCGGCTCCGTCCCTGAGCTGGACGGCGACCATGCCGGCCTTCCCGCCGGTGTCGGGCACCTCGACACCGAAGACGGTGGCCTCCTCGACCTGCGGATCGGTCGAAACCGCGGCCTCCACCTCGGTGGTGGCCACGTTCTCGCCCTTCCACCGGAAGGTGTCGCCGAGCCGGTCGGTGAACGCCGCGTGCCCGAAACCCTGCGAGCGCATCAGGTCACCGGTGTTGAACCACACGTCGCCTTCCTTGAAGGCGTCGCGCACCAACTTCTTCTCGGTGGCTTCCTTGTCGGTGTAACCGTCGAACGGCTGGAAGTTGCTCACCTTCGACAGCAGCAAGCCGGGCTCGCCGTTGGCGACCTTGCGTACCCGGCCGTCCTTGTCCCGCACCGGGTCGCCGGACTCGTCGTATTCGACGAACGCCACCGGCGACGGGCAGATACCGGTGGTCTTGTCGACGTTGAGGACGTTGACGAACGCGGTGTTGCCCTCGGATGCGGCGTAGAACTCGCAGACCCGCTGGATTCCGAACCGCTCGGTGAACTCGTCCCAGATGGCCGGGCGCAGGCCGTTGCCGGCGATCACCCGCACCCGGTGTTTGCGGTCGGTGTCCTTCGGCGGCTGGTTGAGCAGGTACGTGCAGACCTCACCGATGTAGACGAATGCCGAGGCGTCGTGCCGGATGACGTCGTCCCAGAACTTCGACGCCGAGAACGACTTGCCCAGCGCCAGTGTGGCGCCGGAGTTCAGCACCGACGACAGTGCCACCGTCAACGCGTTGTTGTGGTAGAGCGGCAGGCAGCAATAGAGGGTGTCATTGCTGTTCAGACGCATACCGAGGCCACCGAAGCCGGCCAGTGCCCGCAACCACCGGTAGTGGGTCATCACGCTGGCCTTGGGCATCCCGGTGGTGCCCGAGGTGAAGATGTAGAACGCCTTGTCCTTGGCGAGCACCGCAGAGGTGGTGGCCGGGTTGGTCGTCGGCGCGGTCTCGGCGAGTCGCTTGAGTTCGTCTACGGTCAACAGCCCGTCGGTGTTCGCGCCGCTCTCGCTGATGGGCTCGACGAACTCGGTCTCGGCGACCACCACCGACGCCGACAGCAGCCCGAGGCTGTGCTCGAGCACGTTGTCGCGCTGGTTGTAGTTCAGCATTCCCGAGATCGCGCCGCACTTCACCGCCGCCAGCATGAGCAGCACCGGTTCCACGGAGTTGCGCAGCATGATGCCGACGACGTCACCGTGACCGACGCCCCGGGCGGCCAGCACCGCGGCGTAACGATTCACGGTCTCGTTGGCTTCGCCGTAGGTGAGCTCACGATCCTCGAATTTGAGGAACACCTTGTCGGCGTAGCGGCCGGCCCGCTCCTGGAAGACCTTGCCGATCGAGGTCTTCGCCGAGGGCCGCGCGAGAAAGCCGGTGACCACGCCGCGCACGATGACCGGCGCATCCATCACCAGACCGGGTACTTGGCCGGCAATATCGAGCAACCCGACACTGCGCCGGACTCCGGACTTCTCGCTCATAGGACGTTGTTCCTCCGCTGTGTCGGTTTGTCGGCCACCCTAACTGCGAGTGACATTGGTCATACAACCGGTGCGCATGCGGCCAGAGCGGCATCGACGTCATCGACGACGACGAGTCGCCGCAATGCACCCTCGGCGACGTACCCGCTGTCGACCAGCCCGCGCAGCCAGTCCAGCAACCCCCCGTAGTGCCCGAAGGGGTCGAGCATCACGATCGGTTTGGAGTGCATACCCAAATACCCCGCTGTCCAGGCTTCGAAGAATTCCTCCAGCGTGCCGATACCACCCGGCAGTGCGATGAACGCATCGGCGCGGTCTTCCATCACCTGCTTGCGTTCCCGCATGGTGTCGGTCACGACCAGCTCGTCGGCCTCGGTGTCGGCGACCTCGCGGTGCACCAGCGCCTTGGGGATGACGCCGACGGTGTAGCCGCCACCCGCCCTGGCCGCTAGGGCCAGGGCGCCCATCGCCGAGACGTTGCCGCCACCGGAGACCAGGGTCCACCCTCTGTCGGCGATACCCCGACCGATTCGGCCGGCGAGGTCGAGCAGCTCGGGGTGCGTCGGGCCTGAAGCGCAGTAGACGCAGACAGCCCATTCACGATCGGGTTCTCGGGACACGGCTCAAAGGTAGCCATAGGCCCCCTAGGCTTGGCCGGTGCCTGTGCCTGTCAACTGGGTGACCGCGCCGCCCGGGCCCGCACTCGATCAGCTCGAATCGGGGGTGCGCACCGGCGGCGGCGCGGTGCTGATCGGATCTGCCGGTGTCGGCAAGACGTCCATGGCACGCGACGCGGCCGCGCGTCTGGCCCCTGGCTTCCCGCGGGTCGACTGGGTGCGCGCGACGGCCTCGGCGGCGGTGATCCCGTTCGCCGCCTTCGAGCCGTTGTTCGATGTGCCCGAGTACGGAAAGACCGCCGAGGTACTGCGGTCAGCGCGGGAAACCCTCGGTGATGGCCGACTACTGATCGTCGACGACGCGCACCTGCTGGATCCGCTGTCTGCCGCGCTCGTGTACCAACTCGCGGTCGGCCGCAGGGTCCGGCTGCTGGTCACCGCCACGATGGCCCGCAATCCGGTGCCCCCGGAGATCACCGCGTTGTGGCAGGACGGATTGGTGACGCGGATCGACCTCGACCCGCCGGGCCACGAAGACGGTCGGCTGATGGCGCAGGTGGACGAGTTCGTCGAGGCACTGCCCGCGGCAGCGCACCGGGTGCTGGAATACCTCGCCGTCGCCGACCCGTTGCCGCTGTCCGATGCGACGGCACTGGCCGGTGCCGACGCCGTCGACGAGGCCATGCGTTGCGCGGCGGTCGTCGCGGAGAATGACACCCTGCGCCCAGCCCATCCGCTGTACGTCGACGCGGTCCGCGGCGCACTCGGCGGACCGGACCTGCGCCGGTTGCGCAATGCGCTGGTCGCTCAGCTCTCGGCTGCAGGCCGTGGCGGTGTCGTGGGGCGGCTGCGGCTGGCGGTGCTGGCGATCGGCAGCGATTGCCCGGAGTCGGTGCCTGCTGTCCGCGCCGCGGCTCAGGAGGCGTTGCGGCTGGGCGATCTGGAGCTCAGCGAGCGACTCGGGCAGGCCGCGCTGGCACGCGAACCCGATCTGGCCACCCGGCTCACTGTCGGGTACGCACTGGCCTGGCAGGGCCGCGGCCGGGAAGCTGACGCGGTGCTCGCCGAGATCGATCCGACGGCCCTGACCGAGGACGAGCTGATGGCGTGGGCGCTGCCGACGGCGGCCAATCAGTTCTGGATGCTGTCCGAACCCGAACGTGCGACGGCGTTCCTGCGCGCCACCCGGAGCAAGGTGTCCTCCCCCGCGGCGGTGACGACGCTGGATGCGCTGTCGGCGACGTTCACGATGAATGCGGGCAACCTCAGCCGGGCGATGGAGATCGCCGAGGAGGTGCTGGCCTCCCCGACAGCCGACGACACCGCGATCGGGTGGGCGGCATCGGCGGCGGCGCTGAGTTCGGCGCGAATGGGCCGCTTCGGTGAGGTTGACGCTTTCGCCGAGCAGGCCCTCGCCGCCGGGCACCCCGGGTTACTGCGCTTCACCAGCGGAATCGGTCAGACCACCGCACTGCTGATGACGGGCCAACCGGAGCGGGCACTGGAGTTGGCGCAGCGGCTCACCGATTTTGCGCAGCGGCAGCAGCCGGGACGCTCCATCGGCGAAGTGCTCGTGGCGGACGTATTGATCGCTAGCGGCGATCTTCACGGCGCCGTGACGCTGTTGCGGGGTGCCGCGCACACACTCGCTCCGACGGGCTACTCCTGGGGACCACTGGCGTGGATGCTGCTGGCGCAGGCGCTGGGCCGGCTCGGTGAGCCGATCGAGGCGGCAAAAGCGTTGGGCCGGGCGGAATCCCGACACGGACTGAAATCGATGCTGTTCGCCCCCGAGCTGGCGTTGGCCAGAGCGTGGACCAAGTCGTCGCGTGGCGACACCCACGGCGCCGTCGCGGCAGCCCGGGACGCGGTCAAGGCGGCCGAGCGGGGAGCACAGAGCGCGGTGGCGCTGCGGGCCGCGGCGGATGCGGTGCGCCTCGGGGACCCACGAGGACTGGACACGCTGACCCGGCTGAGCACCGTCGTCGATTGCGCCTTCGGTCGGGCCGCGCTGGCGGGTGCACGGAATAACTGATGCGCAGCCGCACCGATCTGCGGACCTAGAATCGTCAGGAGGTCAAGGAGGTAGCAATGGTCGAACCGCTCTCGGTGAACACCGACGGCGTGCGTTCCCTGGCAGAGGTCCACACCGGTGTCGCCGCCGGCCTGGCCGGCCTCGCTGCCGGCACACCCGGGCCGGCAGGGGTCGCCGGGTCACACGGAACCATTGCCCACGGCGTCGACACCGCCTTGACCGCGGCACTCGGCTCCCGGACCGGGACCATGAACATCACCCAGGCCAGCGGCACGCAGATCTCCGAACTCCTGCACCAGGCGGCGGTGGCTTACGAGCGCGGCGACAAACGTGGCGCCGAGGCGATCCGTGCGGCCGCCGACACCATCGCGCGCGGCGAGAACCGGGCCACCAGGGACGCTCCGGGCGGCGCGCCGACGGCGTCCGGGGCGGCGGGGGGCGGTGACGCGATCGGTCAGGCCGTCGGCCAGATGGGACAACTCGGGCAGCTGGGCCAGCAGCTCGGTGCACCGTTGGCGGCGCTCGCGCAGCCGCTTCAGCAGCTTCCTCAACGGGGCATGCAGGGCTTACAGCAGATGGCTCAGAGCGCAACGCAGTCAACAGCTTCCGACAACGCACCCGGCGCTGGGTCCGACGAAGCCCGCGAGCCCGGGGCTCACGGGGAAACCACCGGGGATGACCACGAGACCGCGCAGCCCGCCGAGCAGTCCGCCTCCGGCGCTCAGCCGGGTGCGGAGGCTGCACCCGTGGCGCCGGTCGGGCAACCGGAGCCGGCACCGACTCGACCTGCTGTCACCTAGCCCTCCGCCAGCCTGCGATCGGCAAGGCGCAACACGCGTTCCACGCCGACCGCATCGAGGAACGAATCGTCATGGCTGACAACGATAAACGCGCCCTGATAAGCCGCCAGTGCGCTCTCCAACTGGGCGACGCTGGCGAGGTCGAGGTTGTTGGTCGGTTCGTCGAGCAGCAGCAGGTGCGGTGCCGGCTCGGCAAACAGCACACATGCCAGGGTCGCGCGCAGTCGCTCACCTCCCGACAGCATGCGCACCGGTCGGTTGACGTCGTCGCCACGGAACAGGAACTGCGCCAACAGATGTCTGCGCCGGGTTACCGACAGGCTGGGCGCGAGCATCGCGAGATTGTCGGCGACGGTCCGGTCGTCATCGAGCAGATCGAGCCGTTGCGACAGATACGCCACCCGCCCGTCGGCGACCTGGACCGAGCCTTCGTCGGGCGTGGTCTCGCCGAGCAACACCCGCAACAACGTGGTCTTGCCGGCGCCGTTGGCACCCGTCAGCGCGATCCGTTCCGGCCCCCGCACCACCAGATCCAGCCCGGCGAACAACTCACGGCCGGCAAGGGTCACCCGTAAACCGGTGGCCTGCAACACCGTCCGACTGGCTGGCACCGAGGTGTCGGGGAGGTCGAGCACCAGGTCCCGGTCGTCGCGCAGCGCCTGCTCGGCGTCGTCGAGACGCGCCTTGGCTTCGTCGAGGCGTCTGGCGTGGACACCGTCGGCGCGTCCTGCGCTCTCCTGGGCCCGGCGCTTCATCGCCCCTGCCACGATCTTGGGCAGCCCGGCGTCCTTGATATTGCGCTTGGCGGTACCGGAGCGGCGCGCCGCCCTCTCCCGGGCGGTCTGACGCTGCGCCTTCTCCCGTTTGAGGTGCTGCTCGGCACTGCGAACGGAATCCTGTGCGTGCTTGGCGGCCTCGTCGACCGCGGCCTGATAGTTGGTGAAATCTCCTCCGTAGAGCACTATTTCACCGCGGTGCAGCTCGGCGATCCGATCCATCCGGTCCAGCAGGACACGGTCATGGCTGACCAGAAACAGGCAGCCTGCGTAGTCGTCGAGCGCGGCGTAGAGGCGTTGCCGGGCGCGCTTGTCGAGGTTGTTGGTCGGCTCGTCGAGCAGCAGGACACTGGGCCGGCGCAGCAGTTCCCGGGCCACGCCGAGGGTGACCACCTCGCCGCCGGAGAGCGTACGCAGGGACCGGTCGAGGCTGACGGCGCCCAGACCAAGGCGGTCGAGTTGGGCGTGTGTGCGCTCCTCGATATCCCAGTCCTCGCCGATCGCGGTGAACACGGCCTCACTGGAATCACCTGCGGCCAGTGCATCGAGCGCCTCGATCGTCGGGGCCACCCCGAGCAGATGGGCCACGCTGCGGTCATCGAGCAACGGCAGCGTCTGGGACAGATAGCCGACCGTGCCCTCCACGGTCACCGCGCCGGACGTGGGACGTAGGTCACCGGCGATAAGGCGCAGCAGGGTGCTCTTGCCGGCGCCGTTGGGGGCGACCAGGCCGGTGCGGCCGGCGCCGACGCTGAACGACAGTTCGGCGAATAGCGATGTGCCGTCGGGCCACGCGAACGACACACCGGAAAAAGTCACTGAGGAAGACATGCGGGAACTCCCGTGAGGCGGGCGCAGAGCGCCCGAAGATCAGAACAGTGGACGTGTACGGTCCCCGGAACTATCCGGAGATGTCGTCTGCTCCCAGCATGGTTTTCAGGCTATCCGCGCCGTCAAGCGGTTAGATACCGCCGGAGTATCTCGGTCACCGCGGTGATCTGTTCGATGTCCACGCGTTCGTCGGAGCGGTGTGCCAGGTTGGGGTCACCGGGGCCGTAGTTGACGGCGGGGACGCCCAACGCCGCGAACCTCGACACGTCGGTCCATCCGTACTTGGCCCGTACCTGCCCCCCCGCGGCCTCGACCAGTCTGGCCGCGGCGGGCCGGGTGAGGCCCGGTAAAGCACCGGCCGCCGAATCGGTCAGGTCGATCCCGACGTCGAGGCCGTCGAAGACCTCGCACACGTGGGCGTACGCCTGATCGACGCTGCGATCCGGAGCGAACCGGAAGTTGACCGTCACCGTGGCCGCGTCGGGGATGACGTTTCCGGCGATGCCCCCGTCGATACGCACTGCAGAAAGGCCCTCGCGGTAGAGGCAGCCGTCGATGTCGACGCTGCGGGCCTGATACTGCGTGAGCCTGGCCAGCACCCCACCCAGCTTGTGGATCGCGTTGTCGCCCAGCCACGACCGGGCGGAATGCGCCCTGGTTCCCGCGGCGCTGATCACCACGCGCAGCGTGCCCTGACACCCGGCCTCGATGTATCCGCCCGACGGCTCTCCGAGGATCGCGACGTCGGCCTCGAGCCACTCGGGCAACTCGCGCTCGATACGGCCGAGCCCGTTGGCCGAGGCTTCGATCTCCTCGCAGTCGTACATCACCAGGGTGAGGTCGTGTGCGGGGTCGGCGACAGTGGCGGCCAGGTGCAGGAATACCGCGTCGCCCGATTTCATGTCCGAGGTGCCGCAGCCGTGCAGCACCCCGTCGACCAGCCGGCTGGGCACGTTGTCGGCCGCGGGCACCGTGTCGCTGTGCCCGGCCAGCAGCACCCGTGTCGGCTTTCCGAGGTCGGTGCGGGCGAGCACGGCGTCACCGTTACGGATCACCTCGAAACCGGTGGTCTGCTCGCGCAGCGCCACCTCGATCTCGTCGGCGATGCGCTTCTCGTGCCGCGATTCGCTGGGAATGTCGACCAACGCCGCGGTCAGCGCGATCGGATCACCGTGTAGGTCAAGTCCCACACCGTTGACGTTAGTCTGAGCCCCGTGAATTCTGCATCAGGTATTGGCGTAGCGACGATCGCGGCGGACGGGACCGTCCTCGACACCTGGTTCCCGGCGCCCGAGTTGACCGGCGACGGCCCGTCGGGGACCGCCCGCCTGTCGGTGGCCGAGGTGCCCGACGAGCTGGCGGCGCTGGCGGGCCGCGACGAGGACCGCGACGTCGAGACCGTCGTCGTGCGGACCGTGATCGCCTCGCTCGACGACAAGCCCGCCGACGCCTACGACGCGTATCTGCGGTTGCACCTGCTCTCCCACCGGCTGGTCCAGCCGCGCGGCGCCAACCTGGACGGGGTCTTCGGGGTACTGGCCAACGTCGTGTGGACCAACTTCGGGCCGTCCGCGGTCGAGGGCTTCGAGACCGTCCGTGCACGGTTGCGCCGCCGCGGCGCGGTCACCGTCTACGGGATCGACAAGTTCCCGCGCATGGTCGACTACGTCACCCCGACGGGGGTGCGCATCGCCGACGCCGACCGGGTGCGGCTGGGCGCCCACCTCGCGGCGGGCACGACGGTCATGCACGAGGGCTTCGTCAACTACAACGCGGGCACGCTGGGCTCCTCGATGGTCGAGGGCCGGATCTCGGCCGGTGTGGTGGTCGACGACGGCTCCGACGTCGGCGGCGGCGCCTCGATCATGGGGACGCTGTCGGGCGGCGGCAAGGAGGTCATCTCGGTGGGCAAGCGCTGCCTGCTGGGCGCCAACGCCGGACTCGGGATCTCCCTGGGTGACGACTGCGTGATCGAGGCCGGGCTCTACGTCACCGCGGGCACCAAGGTGCAGACCGGCGACGGCCAGACCGTCAAGGCGCGCGACCTGTCGGGCGCGAACAACCTGCTGTTCCGTCGCAACTCGGTGACCGGCGCGGTCGAGGTCGTCAAGCGCGACGGCACCGGCATCACGCTCAACGAGGCCCTACACGCCAACTAGCCTCCGCGAGCGGGCGTGTCCGCACGCCGCCGCGCCGCAAACCGTGGCATTTCGCGCACGCTCGCCGTTGACGAGCGTTACCCCGCCGCGTTGGGCAGCAGCGGCGGACAGTTGCCGTTCGCATCCGCGACGAGCTCGAAATGCCAGATTTCGTTCGCATAGATCTGGCACAGCCCGAACTGCCTGCCGTTGGCGATCAGCCACCTGTCGGCCTCGACCGGACCGATGTCGATCGCCTGCCCCGTCACGTGTTTGGACACGTCGGGCGTCGCGACGAACTCGGCGGCCGCGGCGACGCTGCCGTAGGTCTGCACCGCGTTGTCGAACAGCCGCTGCTGGAAACCCTTTGAGCGCCAGCCCGAGGTGACCCCGAGCTCCACGCCCTGGGCACGAGCAACGGTGGCGGCCTGCTGCACTGCCTGCAACAGTGCTGGATCGAGTTGCGAGAGAATGGGATTGGCGGTGTCGAACGGCGACAGCATGGTGCCGTCGGGCAACCAGCCGCCGGTGGTGTCGACGGCACCGGGGCCGATGCTCAGGGCGTCGGCGGGCGGCACCGGGGGTTCCGGCGCCGGGGGCACTTCGATGCTGGTCTGCATCAGCGCCACCTCAGGGGGCTGGCCGCAGGCCGCCAGCACGCTGACAGCGAGCGCACCGACGATCGCCACGAGGGTGCGCATACTGCCGGCGCAGGGCGGCGTGTTGCGTGCAGACACGCCCGCTCGCGGGGACAAGGGAGTCACCGGGCCGCCAGGATGCAGATCTCGCTGAACCTCAGACCCATCGCACCAGATCCTTCTTGAGCACCTTGCCCATCGCGTTGCGGGGCAGACTGTCCACCAGTCGCACCACCCGCGGCCGCTTGTGCGCCGAGAGCTGCTGGGACACGAACTCGATCAACTCCTCCGGCGAGGCGTCACCGACCACGAACGCGACGATGCGCTGGCCCAGATCGTCGTCGGGCGCACCCACGACCGCGGCCTCCTTCACACCGGCGTGCCCGAGCAGCACGGTCTCGATCTCGCCCGCCCCCACCCGGAATCCGCCGGTCTTGATCAGGTCCACCGATTCGCGGCCGACGATCCGGTGCATGCCGTCGCCGTCGACGACGGCGACATCGCCGGTGTGGTACCAGCCGTCGGCCGCGAGCACCTCGGCGGTGGCGTCAGGACGGTTCAGATAGCCGTCGAACATCGTGGGGCTCTGAACCTGCAGCCGGCCAATGGTTTCCCCGTCATGTGGCACCCCGGAGCCATCCTCGGCGGTCAACCGGGTCCGCACACCGGTCAGTGGCAGCCCGACCCAGCCCGGCCTGCGCTCGCCCGCGGCCAGGGTGCTCAGCGTGATCAGGGTCTCGGTGCTGCCATAGCGCTCCACGGGCTGGTGCCCGCTCAATGCGGCGAGCCCGTCGAAAACCGGGACGGGCAACGGTGCGCTGCCGGAGACGAGCAGCCGCGCGGGTGTCAGTGCGCGCGCCGCGTCACCGTCGTCGACGATCCGCGACCACACCGTCGGCACCCCGAAGAACAACGATCCGCCCGCCTCCGAGGCGGCCTGCGCGTAGGCCGCCGGGCTGGGCCTGCCGGTGTGCACGAATCGGTTTCCGACGCGCAGCGACCCGAGCAGACCCAGGACCAGGCCGTGTACGTGGTAGAGCGGCAGCCCGTGCACCAGGGTGTCGTCCGCCGTCCACTGCCACGCCTCGGCGAGCATGTCGATGTCGGCCGCGATCGCGCGACGGCTCACCACCACACCCTTGGGCGCTCCGGTGGTGCCGGAGGTGTAGACGATCAGCGCGGCGGCCTCGGGCGGGGGCTCGGCATAACGATGCCACGAGCGGGCGTGCAGCCGAACCGGAATGTGGGGCAACCCATCTTGTCCGTCGGCGTCCTCGGGCTTCTCCCCCAGCCACGCCTGGACGCCGGAGTCGGTGAGGATGTGGCGCCGCTCGGCCGCGCCGACGTCGGCGGGCACCGGCACCACCGGGACGCCGGCGNTCAGGCAGCCGACGATGGCGAGCACCGTCGCGGGGGTGGGGGTGGCCAGCACCGCAACCCGGTTCGCGGCACCCACCCGCTCGGCGACCGAGGNCGCCGCGCCGACCAGATCACTGCGGCTCAATGTCGTCCCGTCGATACGAACCGCATCGGCGACGTCGGCACCGGCGGCGACCGCCGTGGGGTTCAAGGAGGCCAGCAGCACGGGGTTCGAGGCTACTCCTCATACTGACGCGGTGGATTCGATCCGGACCGAGGGGTCACGCGAGGTGTACCGGAATAACTGGCTCACGATGCGGGAAGATGACATCCGCAGGCCCGACGGCAGCAGCGGGATCTACGCAGTGGTCGACAAACCCACCTATGCGCTCGTCATCCCACGCGACTCCGACCTCGGCGGTGACCGCTTCCACCTCGTCGAACAGTTCCGCTATCCACTGGGGCTGCGACGCTGGGAGTTCCCACAGGGCACGGCGCCGGACCGGTTGGACCTCGACGGCGCCGAGCTCGCAGCACGTGAGCTGCGCGAGGAGACCGGTCTGCGCGCCGCGTCCATGACCGAGCTGGGTCTTCTCGACGTCGCGCCCGGTATGAGCAGCCAACGCGGCCGGGTGTTCCTGGCCACCGGGATCACCGAGGGATCCCACGACCGCGAGCACGAGGAACAGGACATGCGCAGCGCCTGGTTCACCCGTGCCGAGCTGGAACACATGATGCGCGACGGTGTCATCACCGACGCGCAGTCACTCGCCGCATGGACACTGATGCTTCTCGCCGAGCGCGGACAGTGAGCTCCGTTACGCACGAACATCATTCGTCGGCGGGCTCCGATACCAACCCGTGACACAACTGTGCCCCAACCTGCCGTGTCGGGCAGGCACGTTGACCGGTGGCCCAATTAGGTTGCAAAGGCCACAGATGGCACTTCTGAGAAACCACGGTGAGGGAACCATGTCTGCCCGACGGGCCTGCATCGCGCTAGCATCCGCGACACTTGTTGCGGTGGCGGGTGTTTGCACGGCGGTCACGGCTGCGGCGGCGCCGCCGGACTGGAGCGGTCGGTACACCGTGGTCACCTTCGCGTCGCAGAAGATCGGCACCAGTATCGCCGCCCGCCAGCCGGAACCCGATTTCAGCGGTAAGTACACGTTTTCGACGTCCTGCACCGGCACCTGCGTGGCCACCGCCTCCGACGGGCCGGCGCCCAGCAATCCGACCGTCCCGCAGCCGAGCCGCTACACCTGGGACGGCCGGCAGTGGGTGTTCAACTACAACTGGCAGTGGGAGTGCTTCCGGGGCGGCGATGTGCCCAGCGAATACGCCGCGGCACGGTCGCTGGTGTTCTACGCGCCCACCCCGGACGGATCGATGTTCGGCACGTGGCGCACCGAGATCCTGGAAGGAATCTGCAGGGGCACCGTGGTCATGCCGGTCGCGGCGTATCCGACGTAACCGCACGGTCACGCGCAGGGAAAACTCCCGAAACCGGCGGCTCCGAGGATTGGGCCACCGGCCCGGTCGCTGTTCGGCGGGGCACCGCACGCAGGCGGGAGCGCAGCGTTGATGGCCACACTGGCGAGGATCCTGAACCAGGGCAACACCGGCCAGCGACCTGTGGACGAGGTACCACCGCTGAGGCGGTTGTTGCCGCTCGGGATCCAGCACGTGCTGGCGATGTACGCAGGCGCGGTCGCGGTGCCGCTGATCGTCGGCGGCGCGATGGTGGGCGCGGGCCAGCTCGAGCAATCCGACATCGTGCACCTGATCATGGCCGACCTGTTCGTGGCCGGGATCGCGACCATCATCCAGGCCGTCGGGTTCTGGCGCTTCGGGGTACGGCTGCCGCTGATGCAGGGGGTGACGTTCGCCGCCGTCGGGCCGATGATCACCATCGGCCTGAACCACGGCGTCACCACGATCTACGGCTCGGTGATGGCCTGCGGGCTGTTCATGATGTTGCTGGCACCGGTGTTCGGCAAGCTGATCCGGTTCTTCCCGCCGTTGGTCACCGGCACGATCATTCTGATCATCGGGGTGTCGCTGATGCGGGTGGCGGCCGGCTGGTTCGGAGGCGGCGCCGCCTCGGGAACGGACTTCGGTACCCCCGCGGCCATCGGCATGGGCTTCTTCACGCTCGCGACGATCGTCGTCATCGAGAGGTTCGCCCCGGAGAGCCTGCGGCGGGTGTCCATCCTGCTCGGACTCGTCATCGGCACGGTGGTGGCGGTGCCGTTCGGCATGACCAACTGGGACCACATGGGCGACTACAGCTGGGTCGGCATCGTCACCCCGTTCCAGTTCGGCCTGCCGACGTTCGAGATCAGCTCGATCATCGCCCTGCTCATCGTCGGAATCGTGATCATGACCGAGACGACCGGTGACATCGTGGCGGTCGGTGAGATCGTCGACGAGAAGATCACCCCGCGCAAGCTCGCCGACGGACTCCGCGCCGACGGACTGGGCACCGTGATCGGTGGAGTCTTCAACACCTTCCCCTACACGGCGTTTGCCCAGAACGTGGGTCTGGTGGCGATCACCGGAGTGCGCACCCGCCACGTCGCGACCGTCGCGGGCATCATCCTGGTGCTGCTCGGTCTGCTGCCCAAGATGGCCGCCGTGGTCGAGGGGATCCCGCTGCCCGTACTCGGCGGCGCCGGCGTCGCGCTGTTCGGCATGGTTGCGGCCAGCGGGATTCGCACGCTGACCAAGGTGAAGTTCGACAACACCAACATCCTGGTGGTGGCGATCTCGGTCGGGGTGGCGATGTTGACCGAGGCCAAGCTGTACTACACCGACCGGTCGCTGTCGGATTCACCCGTGAACGTCGCGCTGGACCTGTACCACCAGTTCCCTGACTGGTTCCAGACGATCTTCCACTCCGGCATCTCGGCGGGAGCGATCACTGCGATCGTGTTGAACCTGTTGCTGAACAACAGAACCGGCGATACCGACGAAGGCGACCTGGCGGCTCACGACGCACCACGCGGCGCGCTGCCGGACCCGCTGGATGCACTGCGCGCCGCGGATCCGTCGACCCCGCCGGACGAGCTGGAGGCCTTGGCGCACAAGCGCCCCGAACTGCACACCATCATCGTCACCAACCCGTCGACCTACGTGTCGACCTGCGACTGGATCAAGGGCCGGGGCGACCCGCAGGTTGCCCAGGTGTATCAGAAGTGGGACGAGGTGACCGAAGGCAGATTCTCGAAGCGCGCCCGGGAGTAGCGGCCCTGGTGTGCGTCCAGATCGCGATTCGGGGCGAAAACGCGATCTGGGCGCACACTAGAGCGGCCGCGTGTGATGAGTTACGGACGGCGTTCGGCCAGCGCTCTCAGGAAGAAGGTGAGGTTGGCCGGCCGCTCGGCCAGGCGCCGGACGAAGTAGCCGTACCACTGAGTGCCGAACGGCACGTACACCCGCATGTTGTTGCCCTCGCCGGCCAGCCGACGCTGCTCGGCATCGCGGATTCCGTAGAGCATCTGATACTCGAAATCATTTACTCCACAGCCATTTTCACGAGCAAGCGCGGGAACAGCCGCGATGATCTCCGGATCGTGGGAAGCCACCATCGGATAGCCGCTGCCCGCCATCAGCACGCCCAGGCACCGCAGGTAGGAGTCGGTGATCGCGGCGTTGTCCCGGTAGGCGACCGAGGCGGGTTCCTCATAGGCGCCCTTGCACAACCGGATCCGCGCGCCCGCGGCGAACTCCTGACAGTCGGTGTGAGTGCGTTTCAGATAGGCCTGCAACACCGTGCCGACCCAGTCGAAGTCGGCACGCAGGTCACGCACCACCGACAGCGTCGAGTCGGTCGTCGTGTGATCCTCGGCGTCCACGGTCACCCACACACCCGCACGTTCGGCGCGTTCGCAGATCGCGCGGGCGTTCTCCAGCGCGATCTTCTCCCCGTCGCGCGGCAGCGCCTGCCCCAGTGCCGACAGCTTGATCGACACCTCCAGCGGCCGCACCCCGGCAGAGGCCTCGCCTCGTGTCGAGAAGGCCTCGATCAACTGCAGATAGGCCGCGACAGTCGCCTCGGCGGCGTCGCTGTCGGTGACGTCCTCGCCGAGGTAGTCGATCGATACCAGGCGGTGGGAGTTCCTGAGCTGCTCCACGGAGTTCATCACGTCGGCGACGCTCTCGCCGGGGACGAACCGGTGCACCACCTCGCGGGTCACCGGCAACCGCTCCGCGGCCCGCCGCAGGCCGTCCCGCCTACCGGCAGCCAGGATCAACGGCCGGGCGACACTGCGGAACATGCCCATGGCTCATGACTCCATGTGGGGATAAGGGTGGTCGGTGGCCGGTACGAACGTCTCCTTGATCGACCGGGCCGAGGTCCAGCGCAGCAGGTTCATCGCGGAGCCGGCCTTGTCGTTGGTGCCCGACGCCCGAGAACCGCCGAACGGCTGCTGGCCCACTACCGCGCCGGTGGGCTTGTCGTTGACGTAGAAGTTGCCCGCCGCGTGCCGCAGCCGCTGCTGGGCCTGCAGCACCGCCGCGCGGTCGTCGGCGATCACCGCACCGGTCAGCGCGTACCGGGCACCACCGTCGACGACGTCGAGGATGCGTTCGTAGTCCTGGTCGGGGTAGACGTGCACCGCCAGAATGGGCCCGAAGTATTCGGTGGAGAACGCCTCGTCTGATGGGTCGTCGGACAGCAGGACCGTCGGCCGGACGAAATAGCCTTCGCTGTCGTCGTACTCACCACCGACGGCGATCGTCACGTTCGCCGCGCTCTTCGCCCTTTCGATGGCGTTGACGTTCTTGGCGAACGCCCGATCGTCGATCAGCGCGCCACCGAAGTTGCCGAGATCGGTGATGTCGCCGTAGCGCAGCGCCTCGGTGGCGCCCAGGAAGTCGTCGCCCATCTGCTGCCATACCGAGCGCGCAACGAAGGCCCGCGATGCGGCCGAACACTTCTGCCCCTGGTAGTCGAACGCCCCCCGGATCAGTGCGGTGCGCAGCACTTCGGGACGTGCCGAGGGGTGTGCGACCACGAAGTCCTTGCCGCCGGTCTCCCCCACCAGGCGGGGGTAGGTGTCGTACCGGTCGATGTGCGTGCCGACCTCACGCCAGAGGTGCTGGAACGTCGCCGTCGACCCGGTGAAGTGGATGCCGGCCAGCCGCCGGTCTGCGAGGACCACGTCCGAGACCGCCAGGCCGTCGCCGGCGAGCATGTTGATCACGCCGGCGGGCAGCCCCGCAGCCTCGAGCACCTGCATGATCAGGTATGCGGCGAAGGTCTGGGTAGGCGCGGGCTTCCACACCACGGTGTTGCCCATCAGAGCGGGTGCGGTGGGCAGATTCCCGGCGATGGCGCTGAAGTTGAAGGGGGTGATCGCGTAGATGAAACCCTCGAGCGGACGGTAATCGGTGCGGTTCCACACGCCACGCGAGCTGACCGGTTGCTGCTCGAGGATCTGGCGCGCGAAGGCGACGTTGAACCGCCAGAAGTCGATGAGCTCGCAGGGCGCGTCGATCTCGGCCTGGTAAGCGCTCTTGGACTGGCCCAGCATCGTCGCCGCCGCGATCTTCTCCCGCCACGGCCCGGCCATCAGGTCGGCGGCCCGCAGGAACACCGCCGCGCGTTCGTCGAATGGGGTGGCCTCCCAGTCGGACTTGGCCGCCATCGCCGCTTCTACTGCCGCGCCGGCGTCGGAGTGGTCGGCGTTGGTCAAGGTCCCCAACCGGGCGGCGTGCCGGTGCGGCTGGACCACGTCCACGCGCTCGCCGGCGCCCATCCGGTGCCGCCCGCCGATGACGTGCGGGAGGTCGATCGCGGCGGCGGACAGACTCTGCAGCGCGTCGGTGAGTCTGGCACGCTCCGGTGATCGGGGGGCGTAGTCGTGAACCGGCTCGTTCTGCGGCACCGGCACCTGAGAAATCGCAGCGATCGCGTCCATGCCGCAAGGATGCCCCTTCTCGGCGCGTTATCCGATGGCTGATCGGACAAGCCCTGGCACACTGGATAGTCCAAACGGACAAGGCGTGGTGATGGCGGCACAACAGGGACCGGGGCTCGGGCTGGGCCAGTTGCTGCTCGCGCTGGACCGCACGTTGGTGACGCTCGTCGACGCACCGCGCGGACTGGACATGCCGGTCAGCACCGTCGCACTCGTCGACGCCGACGACGTCCGGCTCGGCCTGGCGACCGGACCCGGATCCTCTGACCTGTTCTTCCTGCTCGGGGTGCCCGACACCGACGCCGTCGACTGGCTCGAGCAGCACGCGGGCCACCCCGCCGCCCTGTTCGTCAAAGAACCCACCCCGGGCGCGGTGGCGCGCGCGGTCAGATTGGGCATTGCGGTTGTGGCCGTCGACCCCCGAGCTCGGTGGGAGCACCTGTACCGGCTGGTCAACCACGCATTCGAACATCACGGCGACCGCCACGACCCGCAGCGCGACTCGGGCACCGACCTGTTCGGGCTCGCGCAGTCGATCGCCGACCGGACCCGCGGCATGGTCTCCATCGAGGATGCCGACAGCCACATGCTGGCCTACTCGGCCTCCAGCGATGAAGCCGACGAGCTACGCCGGCTGACGATCCTGGGCCGCGCCGGTCCGCCCGAGCACCTGGAGTGGATCGGACAGTGGGGCATCTTCGACGCGCTGCGAGCCGGCGCGGACGTGGTGCGTGTCGACGAGCGGCCCGAGTTGGGACTGCGGCCCCGCCTGGCGGTGGGTGTGCATCTGCCACCGACCGACGCGGGCCTGCCCCTCGGCTTCGCCGGGACCATCTGGCTGCAGCAGGGGTCGACGCCGCTTGCCGATGACACCGAGGAGATCCTGCGGGGTGGCGCGGTGCTCGCGGCGCGGATCATGTCGCGGCTGGCGGCGGCGCCGTCGCAACATGCCGCGCGGGTGCAGCAACTGCTCGGCCTGGCCGGCAGTGAGACCGACGACGTCGCGCTGGTCGCCCGCGAACTCGGGATCCCGCTCGACTCCCGCGCCGCGCTCGTCGGTTTCCGTGGGCTCGGCGGCGCGGTGCCGACCGATGTCATCGCGTTGAGCGCCAGCGCTTTTCGTGCCGATGCGCAGGTGGCCTCGACCGGCGACAGGGTCTACGTGCTGCTGCCGAAGATCGGCGCGGCGGCATCCGTCACGTCCTGGGCGCGTGGCGTCGTCGCCGCGCTGCGCCGCGAACTGGGCCTCGACGTGCGGGCAGTGACGGCCGCCCCGCTGGCCGGGTTGACCGGCGCCCCGACGGCCCGCCAGGAGGTGGACCGGGTGTTCGACAGCGCCGAGCGCCATCCCGCCGCCATCAGCCGGGTGACTTCGCTGGACGAGGCGCGCACCACGGTGTTGCTCGACGATGTGGTCTCACATGTGGCGGCCGAACCGCGACTGGTGGACCCGCGGGTCCGCGACCTGTGCGCCCGGGACGGCATGCTCGCCGACACGCTGCGGGCCTACCTCGACGGATTCGGCGACGTCGCCTCGGTGGCACGGCAACTGCACGTCCACCCCAACACGGTGCGCTACAGGATTCGCCGGATCGAGAAGCTGCTCGCCACGTCGCTCGACGACGCCGACGAGCGGCTGGTGCTGGCCCTCGGGCTGCGGGCCGCCGCCCGCTAGGCGCGCAAAACCACCGCCAGGGTGCGTCAGCGCGCCAGATCTGCGGGCCGCTGCACCGCAGCCTCAACTCAATCGCTGCACCGCAGCCTCAACTCAATCGCTGCACCGCAGCGGCGATGCGCTCGTCGGTGGCCGTCAGCGCCACCCGCACGTGCCGCGCACCGCGGGGCCCGTAGAACTCGCCCGGCGCGACGAGGATGCCGCGCTGCGCGAGCCACGCGACGGTGTCCCGGCACGGTTCGCCGCGGGTGGCCCACAGGTAGAGCCCGGCCTCGGAATGGTCGACGGTGAACCCGGCCGACCGCAGTGCCGGCAGTAGGACCTCTCGCCTTCGGGCGTAGCGCTCACGCTGAGACTGCTCGTGCGCGTCGTCGTCGAGCGCGGCCACCATCGCCGCCTGCACCGGGGTGGGCACCATCATGCCCGCGTGCTTGCGCACCGCCAGGAGTTCGGCGACGACGGCCGCGTCACCCGCGACGAAGCCCGCCCGGTAGCCGGCGAGCGACGAGGTCTTCGACAGCGACTGCACGGCCAGCAGGCCGGTGTGGTCGCCGTCGCAGACGTCCGGGTGCAGCACCGACAGCGGGGCGGCATCCCAGCCGAGCCCGAGGTAGCACTCGTCGGAGGCGATCAGCACACCCCGGTCCCGGGCCCATCCGACGACCTTGCGAAGGTGGTCGGCCCCGAGCACCTTGCCGGTCGGATTACTCGGCGAGTTCAGATAGACCAGCGGCGGTGCGGCCGGACCGAGCTGGGTCAGCGAATCCGCTCGCAGCACGGCGGCGCCGGCGAGCAGGGCCCCCACCTCGTATGTGGGGTACGCCAGCTCCGGTACCACCACGGTGTCGGCGCCACCGAGCCCGAGGAGCGTCGGCAGCCAGGCGATCAACTCCTTGGTACCGATCACCGGCAGGACCGCATCGGGTGACAGACCGGTGATGGCGTATCTGCGCTGCAACGCGGCGACAACCGCCTCGCGAAGCACCGGCGTGCCGGCCGTCGTCGGATACCCCGGCGCAGCGCTG
Organism: Mycolicibacterium austroafricanum; assembly: GCF_902705885.1. Classification (GTDB taxonomy): domain Bacteria; phylum Actinomycetota; class Actinomycetes; order Mycobacteriales; family Mycobacteriaceae; genus Mycobacterium; species Mycobacterium vanbaalenii_A. The sequence continues at coordinate 71,919 of NZ_CACSIP010000020.1, forward strand.
GCCGCGGCGAGCGCGTCGCGGATCACCGGCGCCACCGGATCGACCGGGGTGCCGACCGACAGGTCGACGATGCCGTCAGGGTGGGCACGCGCGAGGGCGGTCACGTCGGCCAGGGTGTCCCACGGGAACACCGGAAGCGACGCCGACCTCAGCGGCCGGCGGGTGCCCTCAGGCGGCTCGTGCTGGGCGGGACGCTGCGCCGTGGTTCTCAGTCCTCACCCTGCGGGGGCAGGTCCTTGACGACCTGCGGGTCGTTGTCGGTCTGACCGACCTTCGACGCCCCACCGGGAGAACCGAGTTCGGCAAAGAAGTCGGCGTTGATCTGGGTGTAGCTGCCCCACTGATCAGGGACGTCGTCTTCGTAGTAGATCGCCTCGACCGGGCAAACCGGCTCACAGGCGCCGCAGTCGACGCATTCATCCGGGTGGATGTAGAGCATGCGGGCGCCCTCGTAGATGCAGTCGACAGGGCACTCTTCGATACATGCCTTGTCTTTGACGTCGACGCAGGGTTCGGCGATCGTATACGTCACGAACTTCTCCTCGAGTTCTCTCCAGCTACTACCTACCAGTGGGCTGCTGTCTAGGCGGGGCTGCGCTGTCAACCACGGCCAGCCTCAGCAAGTATCCCTGCCGATAGTTGGACGCGTGTCTCAGTGTGCCCTAACTTCCACGCGCAACCCGTGTCAGGGTTGCGCGTGGTTACTGATACTAAACGTCGCACATACAAGTCGCCTAGTGCGCCACGGCTATGCGCCTCAATGCAGTGCAACTAGTTGCATAGAGGCCGTGGGGGTGCCTACGCTGCCCGGGTGGCGCTTCCCCACGCGATCCTGGTGTCGCTCTGCGAACAGTCGAGCTCGGGTTACGAACTGGCCCGCCGCTTCGATCGGTCGATCGGGTACTTCTGGGCCGCCACCCACCAACAGATCTACCGGACACTGCGCACGATGGTGGACGACGGCTGGGTGCACGTCGCCGAGGTGGCCCAGCACGGTCGACCGGACAAGAAGGTCTACACGGTGTCTGACGCCGGTCGCGCAGAACTGGCGCGCTGGATCGCCGCACCGCTGGTGGGCCGCGGCGGTTCGGTGGCCGACAGCAGGACGCGCGACCTGGCGGTGAAGATCCGCGGCGCCGGCTACGGCGACATCGACGCGATCCGCAGCCAGGCGATGTCGCTGCGCTCCGAACGCCTCGAACTGCTGGAGGCGTACCGGGGATTCGAGAAGAGCCAGTTCCCGGATCCGGGCTCGGTCACCGGCGCCGATCTGCATCAGTACCTGGTGTTACGTGGCGGCATCCGGGCCGAGGAGAGCGCCATCGGATGGCTCGACGAAGTGGTGCCCGCGCTGGAGGCAGACCGATGAACCCCTCGCCCTACCCGCATCTGATGTCGCCGTTGGACCTCGGATTCACCACGCTGCGCAACCGGGTGGTGATGGGGTCGATGCACACCGGGCTCGAGGACCGCGCGCGCGACACCGACCGGCTCGCAGAATATTTCGCCGAACGTGCCCGCGGGGGCGTCGGTCTGATCATCACCGGCGGCTACGCGCCGAATCGCACCGGGTGGCTGCTGCCGTTCGCCGCGCAGATGATTTCGCCCGCCGATGCCCGTAGACACCGTCGGATCACCTCGGCGGTCCACGACGCCGACGGCAGGATCCTGCTGCAGATCCTGCACGCCGGGCGCTATGCGTTCCATCCGTTTTCGGTCGGTGCGTCACCGATCAAGGCTCCCACCAACCCCTTTCGGCCACGCACGCTACGCGACGTCGAGAAGACGATCGACGATTTCGTGCGCAGTGCGGTGCTGGCAAGACAGGCGGGCTACGACGGCGTGGAGATCATGGGCAGCGAGGGCTACCTGCTCAACCAGTTCCTGGCGCCGCGCACCAACAAGCGCACCGACGACTGGGGCGGCACCCCTGAGAAGCGCCGCCGACTGCCCGTCGAGATCGTCCGGCGCACCCGCGCAGCCGTCGGCCCCGACTTCGTCATCTGTTACCGGCTGTCGATGGCCGACTATGTCGAGGACGGCCAGAGCTGGGAGGAGGTCGTGGCGTTGGCCACCGAAGTGCAGGCGGCCGGCGCGACGATCATCAACACCGGAATCGGCTGGCACGAGGCGCGGGTCCCGACGATCGTCACCTCGGTACCCAACAGCGCATTCGTCGAGATCAGCAGCGCACTGGCCGAATTCGTCGACATCCCGGTGATGGCGTCCAACCGGATCAACATGCCGCAGTCGGCCGAGCAGGTGCTGGCCGAGACAGGCGTCCGCCTGATCTCGATGGCGCGGCCGTTTCTGGCCGACCCGGACTGGGTCCACAAAGCCGCCGCCGGCGCCGCCGACGAGATCAACACATGCATCGCCTGCAACCAGGCCTGCCTGGACCACGCGTTCGTCCACAAGACGGTGTCGTGCCTGCTCAATCCGCGTGCGGGCCACGAGACCACGCTGACGCTCGGCCCGACCCGGCATTCCCGTTCGGTGGCTGTCGTCGGCGCCGGACCCGCCGGTCTGGCCGCAGCGGTCACCGCGGCCCAGCGGGGGCACCGGGTCACCCTCTTCGACTCCCGCCCGGTGATCGGTGGCCAGTTCGACCTGGCCCGAAGAATTCCCGGCAAGGAGGAATTCAGCGAGACACTGCGCTACTTCACCCGGATGCTCGACAAGCACGGGGTCGAGGTGCGGCTGGACACCCACGCCGGTCTCGACCTGCTGCGGGGCTACGACGAAGTCGTGCTGGCCACCGGCGTCGCGCCCCGAATGCCCGACATTCCCGGTATCGACCACCCGATGGTGCTGTCCTACGCCGAGGCGCTGGCCGGGGAACCGGTCGGCGAGGCTGTCGCGGTGGTGGGTGCGGGCGGCATCGGCTTCGACGTCAGCGAGTTCCTCACCGTCGACCGCTCCCCCACCCTCGACCTCAAGGAGTGGCGGGCGGAGTGGGGCGCGTTGAATCCGCACGAGGCGCCCGAAGTCCGCGGTTCGTTGACCGCCGCGCTGCCCGCGGCCGCGACGCGTCGGGTCTACCTGCTGCAGCGCACCAAGGGGCCCCAGGGCCGCAGGCTGGGCAAGACCACCGGCTGGGTGCACCGGGCGTCGCTGCGGGCCAAGGGCGTGGAGCAGCTCAGCGGGGTGAACTACGAGAGGATCGACGACGACGGGTTGCACATCAGCTTCGGGCCCGGACACTCCGATCCCCGGCTGCTGGAGGTCGACAGCGTCGTGATCTGCGCCGGGCAGGAGGCGGTGCGTGATCTCGAGGACGGCCTACGGGCACGTGACATCATTCCGCACGTCATCGGCGGCGCGGCCGTCGCGGCCGAACTGGACGCCAAGCGCGCCATCCGCCAGGGCACCGAGCTCGCCGCCCGCCTGTAGCCGCCCCGCCGTCACCGCCGTCGGACCGTCCAGCACGTCGAACTCCCGGATCGACAGATCCTCGAAGTGCGGGCTGTCGAGAAGACCGGCGAACACCGCGGTGCCGCGGCTTGCCTGGGCGGCGTCGCGTGATTCGAAGAAGTACACGCCGCCGTAGGTGTTGTCGGCGGGATCGGCGAGCCAGACCTTGGTCAACAGTCCGGGCCAGCAGGTGAAGGCGTCGGCGATCTGCTCGGCATGAGCCGTGTAGGCCTCGGGCGAGAGATCGGCCAGCGCGAAGGTGACGATACGCACGTACATGGGACTCTCCTCAGGTGGGATCAGGGATCGGGTGGGCGTCGAATTCGTCGAGCAGCGAAGCGATCTGGTCATGGGTCGGCGCCGGGACCGGTTCTGCCTGACCCGCGGCCAGGATCGAGTCCAGGCTGTGGTCGATGCCCCGCCGAACCGGCGGCAGGTGCGACGAGAGCAGCACGGAGGGGCCGAGCCGGCGCACAGCCTCGATCCGGGTGCGCAGCCTGGCGCCGTCGACGTCGGCCACCCACGGGCTGTCGGTACCGGCCCACGCCACCTGCGCGGACCGCAATACGTCCGGATCGATGTGATCGGTGTCCGGACCTGCCACCAGGTCGGCGGGAAGTGGCGCCCCGAAGCAGTCCGAGCTGAAATATGCGCCGGTCGATCGGTCGAGGAAACCCAGCGTCCCGGGGCTGTCGTAGAGCGGAGGCCGAACGGCCCGCAGCACCCGGTCACCGACGTCGACGTCGTCGCCGGGATTGACGATGCGGGTCCTGTCGAATGGCAGCGCACCATCGGGCGCGGCCCGCCCGAAGGTCAGGAATGTTCCGAGAACCGTTGCCTGCGGCGCCAACTCGAGAAGACGACCCAGTGCGCCGGTGTGGTCGCGGTCCTCGTGGGTCAACCAGATCCACTTCAAGTCCGTCAATTTCACGCGGTCGGCGAGAGCGTCGAGGAAATCCGGTGCAAGCACGGCGGTACCGGTGTCGACCAGAACAGGTTCGGCGCAATGCAGCAGGAAGGCGTTCATCGGGATGACGCCCAGGCCGGGCACCGGCCAGTAGGTCGGGAGGACGTCCACGCCGGAGGGTGCGGGAAACGGATGACCGACACGTGGTTGGTTCATGAGTCACTCCTTGGCAGAGGCGGATTCGGGCCGGCGACGTGCACGACCAGATAGCGCAGGAAGAACTGGGTCAGTGGGCCGACGCCCAGCGCGAACACCACGGTGCCCAGCCCGACGGCGCCGCCGAGCAGGAAGCCCGACACCAGCACCGAGATCTCGATCCCGGTGCGAACGCGGCGGATCGGCCAGCCGGTGCGCCGGGCCAGGCCGGTCATCAGGCCGTCACGGGGCCCCGGGCCGAGCTGCGCGCCCACATACAGCGCGGTGGCGAAGGCGCAGACCACAACGCCGGACACGGCGTAGCCGTAGCGCATCGCGGTGCCGTCCGGTGTCGGCAGCAGCGCCATGCTGAGATCGGCGAAAGGTCCCAACAACGCGGTGTTCAGAACGGTGCCGAGACCGGGCATCTGGCGCAGCGGAATCCACGCCGCCAACACCCCGAGCGCGGTGAGGACGATGATCGCGCCGAGGCTGAGCGGGGCGTGCCGCGCGACGCCGGCATGGAAGACATCCCAGGGCGCCGCGCCGACCGCACCCTCGATCATCAGCGCGATCGACAGGCCGTAGAGCCAGAGGCCGGTCACCAGACGGGCCAACCGCTCCGGCAGTCGTCCGGCGGTCAGCTGCGCCACCGGACCGAGATTGGTCAGCTGTGTATCAGTATTGGTCGTGGACATACCGCGAGATTGCCAACAATTGGCCTTGGCTTAAATATCCAATTGCTTCATAATGGCCTGGTGAATGCTTCGCTGGGACCGGAACGGCTCGTCCGCTTGGTCGGCGACTTCGATCGAGATCCGGCGTACCGCGGATTGTGCGAGGCGCTGCAGGAACTGATCGGTGACGGTCGCATCCCGATCGGCACCCGGCTTCCCAGCGAGCGCACGGTGACGGCCGCGCTGGGGGTGTCACGCACGACCGTCACCCGCGCGTATGCCGACCTGGCGGCCAGCGGGTTCGCCATCGCCAAGCAGGGCTCGGGAACCTATGCCGCGGTGCCGGTCGACCGTCGCAAGGTTCACGACCGCGCCCGGCGCCCTCTTGGAATGCCTGCGTCCGCGGCGGGCTCGATCGACCTGAGCATCGCCGCAGGCGGGGCGACGCCCGGGACCATGGCCGCCTACGAACGCGCACTACAGGCGTTGCCGTCGTACCTGGCCGGGGACGGGTACCTCCCGTCGGGTCTGCCCGATCTGCAGGCCAGGGTTGCCGACTCCTTCACCGACCGCGGACTACCCACCACCCCTGAACAGATCGTGGTCACCTCCGGCGCGTTGGCCGCGATCGCGACCGGGGCACGGGCCCTGTCGCGGCCGGGAGACCGCGTGATGGTCGAGTCGCCGGTGTACTCCAACGCCGTCGACGGGTTGCGGCAGGGCGGGGCCCGCCTGGTGAGCTCGCCGCTGGCGGATCCGCTCGGCAGCACGGGCTGGGACCTCGACGGTGTCGACGCGACGTTGCGCCAGACATCCCCGCGCTTGGCCTACCTCATCCCGGACTTCCAGAACCCGACCGGATTCCTGATGGGCGAGGCGGACCGGGAGCGCTACGCCGCGGCGCTACGGCGGGCACGGGCCACGGCGATCGTCGACGAGACGCTGCAGGCCCTCAGCTTCGTCGAGGGCCCGATGCCGGCGCCGTTCGCCGCTTTCGAGCCCGCCGCCATCACGATCGGCAGTGCGTCGAAGGCGTACTGGGGTGGGCTGCGGGTCGGCTGGATCCGGGCGCCGCGGCCGCTGGTCGACCGGATCGTCGCGGCCCGGGTGCGTGCCGATCTGGGCACCTCGGTGCTCGACCAACTGGTCGTCACCGAGCTGATGGCCGCCGAGGGAATCCTCCCCCGACGCCGCGAGGAACTGCGGCAACGGCGCGACGCACTGGCCGACGCCGTACGCCGCCACCTCCCCGGGTGGCGCTTCAGGCTTCCCGAAGGCGGGATGAGTCTCTGGGTCCGGCTTCCCGACGGAAGTGCCACGCGCCTCGCTGTCGAACTCGAACGCCACGGCGTCCAGGTCGCGCCCGGGCCGGTGTTCACCGTCGAGGGCGGTTCGGATGCGTGGCTGCGAATCCCGTTCGCCAAACCGGCCGACGAACTCATCGGCGCCGTTCGCCTGATGGCGGACCTGTGGCCCGGCGCGGCGGGAGCGCGCAGCGGCACGGACGCCGCGCGGACCCTGATCGCCTGATCTGCCCTCGACGGGAATGAATACCGCAGTCCGCTTATTGTGAGGGTCGCTGTCGGATCCTCGTTGCACCGATCTGGAGTTCAACGGCGTCAACCCTGCAATGGGCCACGGCGAGGTCGCCGAGATCGAGGCCGTCAAGCAGGCCTGACGCCGGCGCGCCGAGGGTGGCCTTCGCCGTAGCTATTCGGCGATGACGCCCCACTTGGCCTCGGTGCCGGAGTGACCGATGCGCACCACCTGCACGATCGACGAGACGCCCACCACCACCGCCAAGACCGCCACCGCAACGGCTGCGGCGGTGCGTGGCTTGTCGGACCGACTGCTCAGCACGTGCAGCACCGCCACCGCGATTGCCATCACCATTAGCGCGATGGAGAAGTAGAGCATCGTCTCACCGCGCTCTTCGTGGGTCTCCAGGATCGGACTGTGCGCACCCGCACGGTTGTAGAGCCACTCACCGGCTTCGATGGTCAACGGTGTCAGGGCCAGGTTCACCGTCGCCAGCGCCAGAAGGAGCCAGACGAACCGTCGCCGCGCCGCCGGCCAGACGGCGCACAGAATCCCCAGCAGCGCCGCCAACGGGGCGAGAACGACGATGGCGTGGACGAGCAACGGGTGCAACGGCAATCCTGCGATGGTGGTCATGGCGGCTCCTGGGCGTCGGTGATCGAATGGCTGATCTCCCCGATCTGGTCGATGGCCAGCGTGAGTCGGTCGCCCGGCTGCAACCACCGACCCGTCTCCATGCCGCTGCCGCCGGGCAGGGTTCCGGTCGCGAACAGCTCTCCGGGGTAGAGATGTTCGCCGCGCGACGCGTGTGCGAGCACGTCACCGATCGACCACTGCATGCCCCGACTGAACACCGTGCTGACCGTCGAACCGTTGACGCTGACCGAACCACTCAGCTCGTCGAGCCGCGGCACGATCTCGTCGGCGGAGACCGCGAGCACCGACATCGAGGACAGGAAGTGCTTGGATTTCTGCGGCCCCAGCCCGGTAGCCATCTCGCTGCGCTGCACGTCGCGCGCGCTGAAATCGTTGACGACGACGAACGCGCCGATGGCGTCGAGCGCTTCCTGCGGTGTCGCGTTGTACAGCGGCGACCTCAGCACGAAGCCGAGCTCCAACTCGAAATCCAATGCCGACGAGTACGAGGGGATCGCTACCGGCGCACCGCTGGGGACGAAGTTCAGATGGTTGGACATGTAGTAGATGGGCTGCCGGTAGAACAGCCCTTTGGGCTTGAACAGCGGAAACGGCTTACGGGTCAGCCTTTCGACGAGCGCGGCCGCTCTGGCCTGAGCCGGATGGAACCGGCGCACCAGCCCACGCGCAGCATCGATGGCGTGCTGCTCGTAGAGCATGAAGTCACGGAAGGAGACCGGCTGAAACGGCAGCACGTGGCCTGACAGGTCGACATGTCGATGCGCGGTGGCGAGTTCCCAGGCGGAATCGAAAACCGTGCCGCCGAGAACAGCCGGATCCTGCGCGGGCACCCACGAGCCATCCGGCGCCAGCGCCTGCAACGTCAACCGGCCGTCGACGAGCGTGCGTCGCAACTTCACACCGTCCGTCCTACCAGGCCCGGCACCGGGCAGGAAGAGCGCCGTCGCCGGCCGCGAGCGCGACAGAAATGCCCGCCGGTGGCGGCGTGGCGGCGTGCAGACCCGCGCGCTCGCGGAACAGGGAGGTCAGGCGGCCAGCGGGGTGTAGGTGGTGGTGCGCTGCCGGGCGGGACGGCCGATGCCGGCCGCGATACCGACCAGGTCCTCAATGCTCTTGTACGAGCCGAACTCCGAGCCGGCCATCCTCGAGATGGTCTCCTCCATCAAGGTGCCGCCGAGGTCGTTGGCCCCGCCGTTGAGCATCACCTGGGTTCGCTCGACACCGAGCTTCACCCAGCTGGTCTGGATGTTGGAGATCCTGCCGTGCAACATGATTCGCGCGAGCGCGTGCACTGCGCGGTTGTCCCGGTGAGTCGGCCCGGGGCGCGCCCCACCCGCCAGGTACAGCGGCGATGACTGGTGCACGAACGGCAGCGGTACGAACTCGGTGAACCCTCCGGTGCGGTCCTGGATCTCGCGCAGCACCCGCAGATGCCCGACCCAGTGCCGCGGCGCGTCCACATGGCCGTACATCATCGTCGAACTCGATCGCAGCCCGACTTCGTGTGCCGTCGTGATCACCTCGATCCACATCGAGGTCGGCAGCTTGCCCTTGGTCAGCACCCACCGCACCTCGTCGTCGAGGATCTCCGCGGCCGTCCCGGGGATGCTGTCCAACCCGGCTTCCCGCAACGCGGTGAGCCAATCACGAATGCTCACACCGCTCTTGGCGACGCCGTTGGTGATCTCCATCGGGCTGAACGCGTGCACATGCATCGACGGCACCCGCGCCTTGACCGCACGGACCAGGTCGGCGTAGCCGGTGACCGGCAACTCCGGGTCGATGCCACCCTGCATGCACACCTCGGTAGCCCCGGCGACGTGCGCCTCCCACGCCCGCTGGGCGACCTCGTCGGTGGACAACGAGAACGCGTCGGCGTCCCCCTTGCGCTGGGCGAACGCGCAGAACCGGCAGCCGGTGTAGCAGATGTTGGTGAAGTTGATGTTGCGGTTGACGACGAACGTGACGTCGTCGCCGACGACGTCGCGTCGCAGCGAATCAGCCAGTGCGGCAACAGCATCCATCGCGGGGCCGTCCGCGGTGGCCAGCGCCAGATACTCGTCGTCGGTGCACCCGGCAGGATCACGCTCGGCTGAGCGCAGCGCGGCGAGCACGTCGGTGTCGACCCGCTCGGGAGCGCGGGCGGCCAGCTCGTGCACCTTCTCCCGGATCGACTCCCAATCACCGAACGCACTGCCCAGATCACTACGGGTTTCGGTCAGCCTGCCCTCAGCGTCGATCGCGGCGTGCAGGTCGGTGCGCCCCAGCGACTCGGTCGCCTCATCGGGCTCCTGCCACGGACGGCCCACCGGGTTCACATCGAGGGCGTAACCGGTGTCGGGGTCAGCGAGGGCATCGACGTGCCCCTGCACCCGGGGGTCGATCCAACCGGCGCGGGCCTGCACGTACTGCGGCTGCGCCGTCAGCCGCTGCACCAGGTCGTAACCCGCCTCGGCCGTCACCGCCGCCAGCTCGTCGAGCGCGGGCCACGGACGCTCGGGGTTGACGTGGTCGGGCGTCAACGGCGACACCCCGCCCCAGTCGTCCACCCCTGCCCCGAGAAGGGCCAGACAGTCGGCCCGCGACACCAGGTTCGGCGGGGCCTGGATCCGCACCTTCGGTCCCATCACCAGCCGGCTGACGGCCAGCGTGGCCAGGAACTCGTCGATCTGCGCATCCGGCGCCGACGCCATCGCGGTGTGCTCCTTGGCGCGGAAGTTCTGCACGATCACTTCCTGGACGTGCCCGAACGACTTGTGCGACCGGCGGATGGCGTGGATGGTCTCGGCGCGTTCGAGCAGCGTCTCCCCGATGCCCACCAGCAGCCCGGTGGTGAACGGAATGGACAGCCGGCCGGCGTCGTCCAACGTCCGCAACCGCACCTCGGGATCCTTATCGGGGCTGCCGTAGTGCGCTTCACCGCGGGTCTCGAACAGCCGCCGCGACGTCGTCTCGAGCATCATGCCCATCGACGGTGCGACCGGCTTGAGCCGGGACAGTTCGGTCCAGCTCATCACGCCCGGGTTGAGGTGCGGCAGCAGCCCGGTCTCCTCGAGCACCCGGATCGCCATCGCCCGCACATAGTCCAGCGTGGTCTCATAGCCACGCTCGTCGAGCCACTGGCGCGCCTCGTCCCACCGCTCTTCCGGACGGTCGCCGAGGGTGAACAACACTTCCTTGCAACCCATTTCGGCGCCACGACGTGCGACCTCGAGGACCTCGTCGGGCTCCATGTACATGCCCTTGCCTGCCGCCCGCAGCCGGCCGGGCACGGTGACGAAGGTGCAGTAGTGGCAGGTGTCGCGGCACAGATGGGTGACGGGGATGAACACCTTGCGCGAGTAGCTGATGGGCAGCCTGCCGGTGGGGCCTCGCCGGCCCGCGGCTTCCAGTCCGGCGTCGCGCACCCTGGCGGCGCTGGCGCACAGGTCGGCCAGATCGTCGCCGCGTGCCGTCAGCGCTATCGCGGCCTCGTCGACGTTGAGGGCCACGCCGTCGCGCGCGCGGCGCAGCACCCGTCTCATGGCGGCCGGACTCGCTGCACCCGACTTCGGCGGAACGGAAGGGATGGGCAGATCGGCGCCACGCGGGGTGTTCAGAGCCACTTCCCTGTAACTCCGGCGTCGTCGCGGATCATCCGCGCGTCTCACTATCTGAAACCGAGTGCGCACGGCATGCCCCTGACATAGCAGTCACAGTAGTCATCCGGCGACGGCGGCGGGGTTCGCCCCGTCGATCGAGTGCCGGGCTCAACCGGCAGGCGTCGACTGCCGCACCAGCACCCAGGCACCCGGCAGTGCTCCCAGCGCAATCAGCACCAGCGGGGCGAACTCCATGATCCCGGTGCCACCGAACACGATGTCGTCGCCCGGACCGCCGAAGGTGAACACCAGCACGGTCAGCAGCCAGCTCCACAGCGGCAGTGCCGCCACCCGGGGGCTCGGGGTCCACTGCAACGCTGCCCACACCAGCAGTGCGTTGAGCACACCGCTGAGCAGCGCACTGATCGGAAACGGCACCGATCCGATCCGCAGGGGTAGGAAGAACACCGCCATCAGCGCGGAGAACACCCCGTCGACGGCGATCAACGCCAGCATCGCGAGACGGAGCCGGTCCGATGCCGGCGCGGACGACGCTGTCAGGTCGGGATGCTGTCGAGCACGGAGACGAGCGAGCCCACGACCCACTGGAAGCTGTCGAGGCGGTCCTGCCAGTGCTGCAGGTTGGGATCCAGGTCCGGGTCCATGTACTTCACCTCTTTCGCACCCCCCGGGTGCCGTCGGTTTCGCCGCAGCTTACCCGGTCACCGCGCCGCCGAAGCGGCTAACACGAACCGAGGGTGCGCGTGATGACCACACCGGCCTCCTGCATCGCTTCGCGTAGCGGCTGCGCCAGCTCGTCCGGCAGCACGTCGCGAGACCATACGAACCTGCAGCGGTCGTCGCCGTCCGCGATGACCTGCATGACAGCGTTGTCGTGCGCTGGTCGCAGCGAGTCACCGATGACCGAATAGGCGATGCGGCGCGCATCGTCGTCGCGAGCGACAAGCCGCTCGCGGGCGATGGTGCCGTTGGCGAATGTCACCACCCGGACGTCGCCCTCGGCCTGTGATGACACGACATAGCCGGGCGCCATGGCGACCGGGCCGTCTGCCCAGTCGCCGATCACTCGCCACGCACGTACAGCGTCAACGTTGATCGGGAACTCGGTATGAATCGATGCCATGCACCCAGCCTGCGCCCGCAACCCAGATGCGTCTTGAACATCCTTGCGCACCGGATATGTCGGATAGGGCGGCTATCGTCGCGTTGTGCCGACTGCGGTGACTCTGGTGACGCGTCCGGAATTCAGCCTGCACACCTGGACCTGCCACGGCGGGGACACGGGCTGGTCGGCCCCCGAGCGGCCGGTGGATGCCCGGCTGGTGCTGGTTCACGCCGGGCGCTTCCGGCGGCGCAGCCTCAGCGGCCAGGTCGATCTGGACCCCACGGTCGGATATCTGGGGGCACCCGGCGAAGAGGAGCTTTTTGCGCATCCGCACGGCGGAGACGTCTGTACCTCAATCCAGTTGACCGCGGAGTACTGGCGGGCGCTGGCCGGCAACCCCGTCGACATCTTCCATGGCACGTTCTACGTCGACGCGAAAGTCGAGCTCGGGCACCGCATGCTGCTGGCGGCCGGATCGGCCGATGCCGATGGCCTGCTCGCCGAGCGGTTGGTCCATCTGATGGCCGGGGCGCTTCGCCGGACAACAGATCGCAGGATGCCGGTGACCGATCGACCCACACCCGCCGACCAGCGGCTGGTGCGCCGGGCCCGTGCCGCGATCCACGATGATCACCCGGCCGCACACAGCCTGTTCGCCCTGGCTGCGTTTTTTGGTGCATCCCCGTACCGGCTGAGCCGAGCCTTCCCACGCGAGCTGGGTGTATCGCTGACGAGATACCGCAATCGGGTGCGGGTGGGCCGGGCCCTCGACCGGCTGCGCCACGGCGATACGACGCTCGCCGATCTGGCTGCGCAGCTGGGTTTCGCCGATCAGGCCCACCTGACCCGCACGATGCGTGAGCATGTCGGACACCCGCCGACGGCAGTGCGCCGGATGCTGGATGACGAGCGCCCAAACTGGCATCGGTGATCGGGTCGACTAACCGAGGTTCAGCCCGGCCAGCAAGTCGGACTCCCAACCGCGGTCGTCCCGGTCGCCGGGCGCACCCGCAGCCAGAACGTAGTGTTCCCACCCGTCGATCGGCAGCGCGATGCCGTTCGACAGGGCACCGGCCTTACCGTCCGCGGACACGCTCACCTGCGTCTGATGCGCCCGCAGCGCCGCGACCTTCGCCGGTAGCTGCTCACTGACGTCGAGCGCCGCATCGATCGCGTCGTCGGTGAACCCGAAGGGCAGATCGGCGCCGGTCACCCGCGTCCATTCCGCGGGCACGTCGGTGAGCGCTTCCAGGCCGGCGGTCATCGCCGACGTCGACGTCACCGTCCAATACACCTTGGGCACCTGCCATTCGGCGACCTCGAGCGCCGCCGTCGTCACCCGGTGCACATGGATGTGGTCGGGATGCCCGTAGCCGCCGTCCGGGTCGTAGGTGACGACGACATGCGGGCGCAGGCTGTCGATCACGGCAGCCATCACGGCTGCCTGTTCATCGAGATCCCCGTCGACGAACCGTTCCCGGTGCCGGCCAGGGGTGCCCTCCATACCCGAGTCGCGCCAGCGCCCGGCACCGCCGAGGAACCGCGGGCGGTCGACACCGAGCGCGGTCAACGCCGCCGTCAGCTCACCGATGCGGTAGCCGCCCAACTGGTCAGCCCGGTCGACGGCGAGTTGCGCCCACTGCTCGCCGATCACCTCCCCCTCCTCGCCGAGCGTGCAGGTGAGGACCTGCACCTGAGCGCCGCTGGCCACGTAGTGCGCGATGGTCGCGCCCGTGGTGAGGGTTTCGTCGTCGGGATGGGCATGGACAAAGAGCAGCCGCGCGGTCTCCATCCGACCAGCTTGCCAACTCATCACCCTCCGCGGGCGCCGGGTGAACGGATACGGAGGCGTGTCTCGAATGCCACGGCGCGCCGTGAAAAAGAGCTGCGACGCGCCCGAACAACCCATTGACACAGCTCGGTCGGTGAGTTTCGATGGGTACTGCGACGTTTGCTAGCAAAGCCTTTCGCAACAGGGGGATGAGTTCGTCATGGAATACCGATCTAGCCGTTCGTATAGGTCAGTAGGCATCGCAGCAATCGGCGCCGGTGCCATCTCCGTCGCCTCCGTCGTGGCTCCGCCTGCCGACGTTGAGGCGCCGAAGCGCCAGTCCACCAGTGCGGCGAGCTCGACCAGCGAAACGGTCGAACTGTTGGCCGCCATAAGTCAGCGCACGGCAACATCTGCGGACACTTCGCCCGTGCCGGCTGGCAGCGCCGCGGTGGCGGCGACGCCGCGCCGCGATACATCGGCCCCCACGATGCTCCCGCTACCACCCATCCCATTGCTGGACGCTATGGCGCCACCGGCACCGGTACCTCCTCCAACGCTCCCTGCGCCGGCCGACAATGCCCGGGAGGCAGCGATTTCGGGCTCCGACGCACCGACGCCCGAGATGTTCACACTGCCGGCCAACCCCCTACTCGGGGGGCTCGCTGACGCGATCGACAACACCTACAACGCTGTGGAACCGTCGGTCCGCGCTCTGGTCGAGGCGGTCGAGGACGGGCTGACAGTGCTTGGCGTACCCAACTTTCTCGCAGCTCAAGGCACCATTCTTTATACGTTCGGCGAAGCGGTTGTGAAGAGCGTCCTGTTCAATGGCACCGATTGGCTCCGGGGCGAGGGCAGCTTCTTCTCCAACATGCAGGACCTCGGAACCGACCTTCTCGCCGCCGGCCTATGGCTGACGATCGACGAGTTGAACGCGTTCGGACTTCTGCCGCCGACTCCTGTCGACCTGCCGAGACCGCCGATCAATCAGTCGGTTGCACTTGGCGTCGCCCCGTCGCCCACTGCTGGCGAGGAGGGCTTCATCGACGACGCGCGAGCCGACGACGAGGGCGCTCGCGCTCCCGCGAATGAAGCGGGCACCGACAGCTCCGTCACCATCGATTCCGAAGTCGCCGACATCCCAGAACCGGACCAGAAGGCGCGGGACTCCGTCACGGAGGGCGGCCTGAGCGGTGACCTGGATCCAGGTAACACCGTCAGCAGCACAGCGGAGCCCGAAACAGACCCTGCGGGCACTGACGACATCAGCGCGGAGAACATCGACGAGGCAACCGACGGCGAGCGGTCAGCCGATACCGGCGGCGTCAACGACGCCTCGTCGCACGGTGATTCGGACCCGGCCCAGGACTCCGACGAAGTCGGCAAGCGCGGCAAACGCGACAAGGGCGACGACAGGGCCCAGTCAGCAAAGGCGGACACCGACCGCTCGGATTCCGGCAAGGACAGCGACTAGCTCAGCCGTACTTCTGTCGGGCACCCCAACCGCGTCGTCGGACGCGCGCGGCTCATCACCCTCCGCGGGCGCCGGGTCTGGCATAGATTCGGGCCGTGACGCGGCGCACCGTTGAGTTCGGTTGCGCGATCGTCGTCATCGGTCTGCTCGCCGGTGTCGCCGGAGCGGCGACGACGCTGCTGTTGCACGCGATCGAGCACCTGACCTACCGCTACTCCTTCGGCACGTTGCTCACCGGGGTGGAGAACAGCGAACCCGTCCGCCGTGCGCTGGGCCCGATGATCGGCGGTGCGCTGGCCGGGTGCGGGTGGTGGCTGCTCCGGCGCCGCTGCGAGGTTCCGTCGCTGTCGGTGACCATCGCCGAGCACCGCCGGATCCCCCGGCTGGCCATGTCGATCGACGCCTTTCTGCAGGTGTTGCTCGTGGGCTCCGGGGCCTCCCTGGGCCGCGAGGGCGCGCCGCGGCAACTGGCCGCCGCGTGGGGCGATCTCGGCACCTCGCGGTGGGCGCTGACCGCCCGCGACCGCGAGATCCTGCTCGCGTGTGCCGCAGGTGCCGGCCTGGGTGCGGTGTACAGCGTGCCGCTGGGCGGTGCGGTGTTCGCCGCCCGCATCCTGCTGGGCACCTGGCATCCGCGGGCGTGGGGTACCGCGTTGATCACGTCCAGCCTGGCGGTTGCGGTGGCCGCGCCGGTCACCCATCTGGAGCACGCGCTGGTGTGGCCCGACGCCGAACTGTCCTATCTGTTCGGGTTCCTGGCGTTGGCTCTGGCACCGCTCGCGGTCGTGGTGGGTCTGGCGTTCGACCGGATGTTGTCGGCTGCCCGGCCCAGGGTGCTGCCGCACTCGTCGACGTTGATCCCGGCCATCGCCGCGGCCGGGCTGATGACCGGCATCTGCTCGATCTGGCTGCCGGAACTGCCCGGCAACGGCCGCAGCATCCTCGAGGTCAGCATGAACAGCGGACTGACCCTCGGCTCCGCCGCGGCCATCCTGTTGTTGAAACCACTGCTGACCGCGTTCTTCCTGCGCGCCGGTGCCGTCGGCGGGCTACTCACCCCAGCGTTGGCGACGGGCGCGGCCGCGGGGTCACTGGTCGGCCTCGGCCTCAACCAGTGGGCCGGGACAGATCTGCACGTGGCCGCGCTGTCGCTGAGTTGCGCGGCAGGAGTGCTGGCGATCACCCAACGCTCCCCCCTGTTCGCGGCCCTGTTCGTCTGGGAGCTCGCCCGTCCCCCGCTGTGGCTGCTGGCGGTGTTCGCCATCGGCGCCTATGCGGCCTACGGCATCGTGCAGCTCCGTCAGCGACGCCGCGCCGCAACAGCCCAGCCGCCACCCGACGACGACGTCACTGCGGCAGCTTGACCCAGTT
The DNA here is from genome assembly GCF_902705885.1 of Mycolicibacterium austroafricanum. Classification (GTDB taxonomy): domain Bacteria; phylum Actinomycetota; class Actinomycetes; order Mycobacteriales; family Mycobacteriaceae; genus Mycobacterium; species Mycobacterium vanbaalenii_A. The sequence continues at coordinate 88,634 of NZ_CACSIP010000020.1, forward strand.
GCCGGCGTCACCGACGATGCCGACCGGTACCGCGCCGGTGAGGCTGACGTTCTGTAGCTTCGGGCCCGCCGCGACGATCGTGGTGTCCTGAATGATCGGCAACACCGTCCACATGTCCCACAACCGCGGCTCGACCGCGTCGATCACGTCGCCGACGTCGGCGGTGCCACGCAGCGCAGCGTCGATCCGCGGCTGGATGGTGCGGTCGCAGATGCCGCTGATGTTGCTCGGCGCCTGGACGAGCGCATCGCTGTCGGGCTCTGGAGTCGGAGAAGGCGCGGTGTTGGTTGCGGGCGGGGACGGCTCGGTTGACGATTCGGGCGATGGTGACGGCGAGGGTGACGAGGGCGGCGATTGCGTGCCCACCGGCGTCGCGGTGGTCGCGACCGGTGTCGCCTCCAGCGCGGGGCAGCCGTAACGCGACGCCAGCGCGGTCGCCAGATCGCCGCCGGCCTGCCGCCAACCGATCACCGCGTCGACCCGGTTGTTGACCAACGCGTCGCCGTAGAGCACCACCGGATCCAGGGCGGCGACCGAGGCCGCGATGCCGACGTTGCGCAACTGGTCGGCCGCGGTGTTGGCAACGGCGATCGACGTCGGATCGTTGTCGGACACACCCAGCACCAATGTCAGCGGCTCGCCGTCCTTGGCGAGGTGGCCCCGATTACGCTCGGGCAGGGTCGGGGTGGGCG
>NZ_CACSIP010000021.1 GCF_902705885.1 Mycolicibacterium austroafricanum
CGAGCCAGGCGCAGGCGACCGGTTTCTGACAGCGGGGCGTTACGGTGGACCACGAAGACCTCCAGAGTGAGTGGTGTGTTCCTAGACAGCTCGCACTTCACTCGGAGGTCTTCTTCATGTCACCACGCCACGCCGTCCCTAACGTCCGTGGTCGGTACAGCTAGGCCAGCACGACCGCCGCGAAGCCATCGGCCAGGTCCTGCGCCTGATCGTGGCCGCCCCTGGCTCGTTGACCGGTCGTTATCCCGTCGGCAACACCGGCCGCGTCGAAGCGGGCCTGATGACACCCATGCCCATTCCCGACGACCTCGCCGCCCTCACCAACAGATGAAACCGGCGGCGCCGCGTACCAAGCGCCGACCGGAACGACCCCGCTGGGCTGTCGCGGCCGCGACGGGGATCACCGCTGTGACGCTGGGCCTGGGATGGTGGGCTTTCGACCTACTGACAATGACGATCTTCACCGCCGGATTTGCCGGCGGCCTCCTGCTGTGGCTGTTGTTCCCCGCCGGCGGGGACTGGGCAGATGTCCGAATGCCATTCTGGATTGCGTTAAGCCTGTTCCTACTTCACCGCGTCGAAGAAAAGCAGATGGGGTTCTTCGCGTTTCTGGCGACGGTTACCGGAACCTCCAAACCCTCCCCGGCATCCCTGCCAGTCCTGCTGCTCGTCGCGGTGTCGGTTGGCGCGTGGCTGCTGACACCCATCCTGATGCGCCGCAACCACCCCCTAGGTCGTTACCTGGCCTGGACATTCTTTCCCTCCATGGGTCTGACTGAACTCGCACACTTCGCCGTCTTTCCCTGGTTAAACCCCAGCGGGATCACTGCCTACGTTCCTGGAATGTGGACGGTCCTCGCTCTTGCCCCCGTCGCCTGGTGGGGCATGTGGAGACTTGTTCGCGGCTGGGCGTATTGAGCTACGAAGCGACAGAGCGCAGGCCGGCAGGGTCTGGTCATATCGGTGACCCGCATGCAGGGCGGCTATCTGCTCGGCGTCGCCGCCAAGCCGCTCGCTGGGGGCGGTGGGCGGTGATCGCCGCCGCCGCGCTGACCCTGTTCGTGGTCATGATGTTGCTCGCCGGGGCGCTGCGCACCCTCATCCAGCGACACCGCACCGGTGACAGCGGCAACCGACGCACGCTCTCACCGCGCGGCTCGCTGGGCTGGTCGGCACTCACCGCCACCGACATCGGCTACCTCATGGTGGGTGTCGGCGGCCCACTGGCGCACTGGCTGGGACTACCGCCGGTCAGCGTGCTGCAGCACCCACCCATTCAGGCGCTCGGCGTGGTCTTGGCGTTGATAGGCATCCTGGCCGCCTTCGGGGCGCAGATGGCCTTGGGTGCGTCCTGGCGGATCGGAGTCGACCAAGGTGAACGCACCGCACTTGTCACCAGCGGCCCGTTCCGGTGGGTGCGCAACCCCATCTTCACCGCGGTGCTAATCACGTTCCTCGGCCTGGCGCTCATGGTCCCCAACCTCGTCGCACTCATCGGCTGGGGCCTCGCCCTAACCGGCATCCAGACGCAAGTACGGCTGATCGAAGAGCCCCACCTGCACCGAATCCACGGCGAACCCTACGACCGCTACACCTCCACAGTCGGCCGGTTCCTGCCAGGACTGGGACGCCTGCGCACGGACGGACTGCTCGACACCGGGGAGGGGGAGAATTGATCACTCCTCGATGTTCACTACGCCGCAACGCGAGTTGGTTAGTTGGTCGGATGGCGTCGCTACCGCAGCAGATGCGGTCTAGCGCTTCGACATTCACGCGGTAGTAGGCCCATGTGCCGCGTTGGCCGCGGCTGACGAGGCCGCTGTCGACCCGAACGCTAGGTTGACGGTGGCCTCGGCGAGCCGCTTCGCTGTCCAGCACACTTAGAGACCAGCATCGCTCGCCGAAACAACACGACGACCCTGGATAAGTCGCCCGTCGGCTACCGTGACTTTCGTTCAATCGCAACGACTAAGGCTGGCACCTCGGCCCCTTGGGCGCGGAGCTGCTGGTTTTCGATCGTGAGCTGCTGGATCACGCGGACGAGGGCGGGAACGTCGGCACGGAGTTGGTTGAGTTCGCCGGTTTTGTTCTCACTGGTTGCTCGGAGTTTGGCGATCGTCTTGCGGAGTCTGGCCTCGACCTCGGAGGGGCCCCCGCGTTCTCGGACGTGTTGGTAAAAATCGTTTTTCAGGTCGGTGTGCCGTTGTGTGAGGGCGTTGCGGGGCACCTGGGCTTCGTGTGCGAGCGCCACGATTGTCAGGGCACCGTTTGAATGCTGTGGGGTGCCGTTCAGTATTCGAATCATGGCGGCGTGGATCCGGTCGCGTTCATCAGCGGCGGTCATGGCGTGTCCTTGCAGTTGGAGTCGCGATTGTCATTCGCGATGATTCGGGTGTTGTCGTGGGCCTCGGCGTAGCTGCGCAATCTGGCCGCGCTGGCATGAAGGCGGTCCGCGATCGGTCGTGGTGTCAGCGTTGCTTGCTGGTCAAGATGATTAGCGCGGGTGCGTAATTGAGTGGCCTGCTGGTCGGTGCGGGCGATGTTCACACAGCTGGGCGCACAGGAACTGAGCAGTGGTGTGTCCGAGGGCCCGTCGCGGTGGCAGAGGGCTCGGTCCGGTTTGTATCGGCAGAGCAGCAATGCGTGGGGGTTGTCATAGATTGTCAGGTCCTGATTGGCGATCAGCCGCCGGGCGGTCGTCGCGTTGATGGACGAACCGTTGAAACGTGGTGCACTAGCGGCCGCTTTGATGACATCACGCGCGGCCGGGCCGGAGACGCCGGCACCGCTGGCGATGTCGTCTCGTAGATCTGCGAGGGTGTCGGCGACTGCGCGGACCGTCTCGATGTCGATAAGATCGTGAATGCCGTCGACCACGCGGGATGCGTAACGCCCCGCCACTGCGGACTGCACGTGTCCATACTGAATAGCCAGGGCGACGTGGCCATTTGGCCGCCGTGCGATGTGCCAGGCGAGTGTGCGTCGGAACCGTGTGGTCGCTATTGGGCCGTGCGGGTCGGGGTGAATGGTCTCCGTGAGTAACTGATGCCGGGTGGCTTCGGCATTGGCCCACGTGACGAAGTCGGTGATGCGTGTGCGCATGGTTCGTCCGACGATCGCCCCGGTGAGGCTTGATCTGCGGTTCGAGTCGTGGGCGCGGACATCGAAGAGCAGGCTGTCGGGGGAAACCATCGTTTCCAGCACTCTGATGGCGTTGACGACCGGTCCGATGGCCACCCACGGCACCGCCCGTTCCGTACCGTCAGACAGGTGGTTTCCGTCGTCGTCGACGGCAGTCTTGTACTGGCGACCGTGAATCTGATGACGCCCTACCGCGCCGTCCTCGGTGGGGTTCGGGTCCGGGCAACACCCAGCCCTCAGGCTTAGTACTTCGGCGGGTCTCATTCCGGTGAGGTAGGCGCACACGATGAAGGCGGCGGTGCCCAAATGTCGCCACAGAGCCCTGGTTTCGTAGAAGTCCATCGCTTGGCGCCAGGGCTGTCCCGCGATGCGTCCAGTGACAGGGACCTCCAGCGGGCATCCCCATTCCCGAGTCGCTGCGGTCGCGAGCAGCGCCGCCCGGCGGCGCCGGGAGGTAGCCAACTGGGCGGGGCTCGCCCCCGTCTGTCCGCAGATGTAGGTCGACGCCAGCATGATCTTGTCCTTGTACATGGTGGCAGGCAGTGGGCAGTAGGAGTCGATGAGTTGGTCAAGGTACGCGCGCAGGGCCTCACCGCCGCCGGCAGCGGCGACCGGGGGGATCGCGTCTTGGAGTCGGCGACGCTCGACCTCGGCGGCGATGATGTCCGTGGCCAGATCGTCGACGAGGCGGATGGCCCACACCAGCAGCGGCGCTATCGTTGTCTCGGCGAGTGGCCAGGTTGCGTTCTCCGGGCCTGTTGGTGTCCGATCGGGCAGGTAGTCGTCGATGCGGTCAGACTCCCATGGCGGTCGGCCAATACCGCAGGGCGCGGCGCTCACCTCGTCGAGCGCCCACAGGCGGGTGAGAGCGAGAAGCGTGTGGTGCGCGGCGTCTCGGCCTCTGGCCGGACCCGACAACAGATACATCCCGTAGTCATGCAGCGTTGCGGTATCGCAATCGGCGAGGTCATCGATACCGCGGCTGTCCAGCCACGTGGCGAGCAGAAACCATCGCCCAACGACCTGGGTGATGGTGGAGGCGCTGATCCTTGTGCGCATGGTTCCTCGACCGCTGACAAAGGTGGGTCGCAGTGCGCCGTTGATCAGGTTCCAGACCGCCAGCCGAAGCTGATCGTCAAAAGCGACGGGACAGTTCGCCCAGCTGATCTTGAGCCGCATCGCGGTTGGCGAGTCCCGCAGAGCCGCGAGTGACCAGACGGGATCGGAGTAATTCGAATTGAGGTGGGCATGAATCGGCTTGACAAGGTCATCGCCGATCACGTCCGCCCGCGGGTTGGGCCGGGGTAAGCGGTAGGGGTCATGCTCTTCGGCCGCGGTCATGCTTCGAGCATTCCGTGGAGAAGGTGATCGATGAGGTCGCGGTCGGCGTCGGAGACTCGCATTAGCGCCTGTTCCCAGACAGCATTCCCGAGGCGGGTTCGGAGGTCTTCGAGGCGGGCGTGGTGCTCGGCCCATTCCCGTTGCCACACTGTTGGGTGCAGTGCTGAGCGCAGGTTGTTCAGTGCGGCTCCCAGGTGAGCCAATCGGCTGTGATGTCCGGGGTGGACCGTTGCGTTCGTGCACGCCAGGCACAGGAGAAACGATGCGGTGCAGCCCAAGTCGGCTGAGTTGGAAAACGGGCTGGCATAGGGATCAGCGCAATCGGCGGTCGCGGTTTCGACGTGATCTGGATCGCCGCTGTCGCGAAGAGCAGCTACCAGAAGCGTGTTGCGCGCTTGGGTGAGGGCAGCTTCAGCGCCCGCGGCGATCACGTTCACGGAGTCGCGCTGAACACGACGATCCACCAAAACATAGCTGCGGTCGAAGGTCTGCTCGGACTGCTGCGCAGGTTCTCGCCGGTTCACGGCTAGGACCGTTCGGCGTCCCCGCAGGAACGGCGAGCCAGTGAAACCCTGCGCCTGCGCCCATGCCGACGCGTCTTGCGACAGCACGCCGAACCGGAACACACCAACGGGTTGCTCACGATCAGTGCTGACTTTCAACGGGCCACGATGACCGGTCCGCCACACCATCAACCGGTCTGTCTCAGGTGCGCTTTGCGCGACGCAGCTGCGGGCGAACCTGGTCGCCTGCAGCGCGTGGGTGATTAACCGGCCCGCAGAACCTGCTCCGGTGTCTGTGACATTTCTGGTTTCGTGGTGGCGGCTGGGCCCGCGGCGGGGTTTGTCTAGCTCGAGACGGTACGTCGGTTGGCCGTCCGCACCTGGGTCTGGTGAGGCTTTGGGCACCGCGAGGCCTGCGATGACCGAGAGATTCCACCCGAATTGGGCCATCAGCAGGACCGCCAACGCAGTGGTCTCCATGCGGGAGAGAAACAGCCGTTGCCAAGTGAATTGGGCTTTCGCGCCGCCTAGCGCCTTCTGGTACTTGTCGGCGGCCACGTAGAGGAAGCCCTCGCTGGCCATGTTGTTCGGTTTGCGTTCTTCGGGGACCAGACCGGTGCGGGCAAGTACGTCAAGTGCCTCGCCCAGTAGCCACTCTTGGCTGTCCTCAGCGAAGGCGCCGGCGTGCCAGCGCTGCAGGTGCAGGGCGTTGGCGTCGATGCGTTTACGTGCGGTCCGGAAGGTTCTCCGAGCGGCCACGGTGATGCGAGTGAACTCCTGGTCACTGTAGGACTGGGTGCTGCTGGGTGCGAGCCGGACGCGTCTAAGGAGTTCATCGGCGACGGCCCCGGACTGCAAGCGCGGATCCTCACGCAACAGAAACGCCATCCTGGTGAAACGCTGTTTGTCGTGCAACGGCAGACTGTTGCGCCATCGTCTGAGCACGGCCGCGCTGAGATCGTCGATATCACGCACGGTTTCTGGTTGTGCGGCAAGGAAATCGGCGAAGTACGACACGTGACGCCAGTACTTCGACGAACTGACATGCGTCGACCAGCCTTGGGGCGCGCACCTGGCGGCGAATAACGTGGCCAGTGATCGCTGAAACGGTTCTGCGACTGTCAGCGTGGAGAAGTCGAACTCCTTGATCTCCCCGCGGGAATTGCGGTGCCGAACCACCAAGGAATCCGGCAACAAGGCCTGCGGTGTTCTGTGGTCGTACGAGGGTAGGGCCGCGCGCCGCCCGGGTGCGTTCACGTGTCGGAGTCCGAGGCGCCAAAGTCCGCGATATCTTGAATGCCGACGGATTCGCGTGCAATGCGGGTGAATAGCTCGTCCAGCTCGGGCATCGGCGCCGAAGGTGGGCTGGCCGCATCTGCGAGCATGGACCTCAGCTGCAGATCGGCGACCGGCGCCAGATAGCGCTCAACGGTGGTCTCCCTGGAGGCATGCCCCAACAGATTCTGGACCATGAACCAGGGGTCACCGTAGAGCTGCCGGTAGTCCCGCCGTTCCTCTGGTGTGAGCCCGAAGCGCTGATCCATCAGGGTGTTGAGGACCACCAGCATGTAGAGGGCGAAGCTGTGACGCGTGGAATGTGGTGTGGCGTAGGGTGCATGGACTTTGTGGGGGTCCATGCCCACGCGCTCCGGCGGAGTGAGCACCGTAGCGCACCGACGATTGGCGGTGGTAAAGACGCCTTCCCACGAGTGAATCCGAAACGGAAGACCTCGCTCGTTGAGCCATAACCACATCGGTTCGGGTCCGTGCGGACCGTCATGGAACAGCGTCATTCGCTCGCTCACGGTGAAGCGGTCGAGTTCGCGTTCGCCGCCGGATCCATCATTGCCGCGCCACACCACAGTCGGGTTGGCGCCTCCGCCAAACTCGGTAACCATCCGGCGTCCGGGCAACCGGTCGTAGCGGCCCTGCTTCTGGGCTCGGCGAACTGTGAGCGCGCGCGAAGAATCGCAGTAGGTCTCGACGTCGGCAATCGCATCAGCGGCGACGTAGTAGGTGCGGGATTTCTTTGATCGGGTGACCTCGGCGGCCACACGACCACGGCAGTATCGGCCGGTCTCGAACTGGCGAGCTGGGACGTCGACCGTCAGCAGGGAACCACCCTCTGCGCGACGCAGGCCCGAGGACACCATCACACGCACGAATGCGACGTTGCGGTCCTCAAGGCGGCCGACCCACCCAGGCTCAGGAATACCGATGGCCGTGTGACCGCAGAGACCGACCCCGATCCACCGCCGCCACGTACGCGGGGTCAACCAGTGCACGTTGCCCCGTTTCGCATCCTTGGCCCTGGCCGCCGGCACCACAGCTGGCCTGCCATCGCGGCCGACAATCTGCTTGACCACGATCGGATTGACTTGCATATGCCCGTTATCGGTCGCCCAGCGGAACAGGCTCATCAGTGACGATAGTTCCCGATCCCACTTGGCTCCGCCGATACGACGAGGATTGCGCTCGGCGAACCGTCGCCAGTCCTCGTAGTCCTCAACATCTTTCGCTGTCGCGCCCGACCAGCAGACGCTCCGGTTCGTCAGGAACGTGAGGAACAAGCGCAAGTCAGTCGCATAGTTGCGGCGCGTCTCCCGCGTATGCCTGCGAAAAGACCGGGACTGCGCGTAGCCAGTCAGCAAAGGGTCCACCCGATATTCGGGCGAAAGAAAAATCGGGTCGCCCGGACGAACCCCCGCCGACTCCTCGCGCCCCGTGAAGCCCACCCAATCATCGACCACACGGGGCGGCGCCCCCAAGCTTGTTGCCGCGTCCGGTACCCAGAACACTCTCCACTGCCTCAAGAACGCCTCACTTCGCCATTACCGGACGGGACCGCCACAGGATGCGCCGATATACCGTTCCGCCGCCCTCAACACGCTGACGTAGCAGGGAACAAGGCGAGCAGGCTCAACGTCGGATCGGGCGCTGCGGCGACTGGGCTGTCCCCCGCGGCCCGCTTTAGCGTCCGGTATCCGCGCACCATGTCGCTCAATTCGTACCCGTCAGCCAAATCTTGTCTGCGCCATCCGAGTTCGAGCTGAGGCAGATCGAGGTCCTCGCGGATGTCATCGGCGAACAGCCCAACGAGGTAGCGCTCCAAGACGTCGACCTCGGCAACGAACAGCACCGGGTGTTCGGCGTCGGCGTCGACCGCCTCAGTGAGTTCGAGCCGGTCAGCACCGCGACGACGAACGAAGTACCGGGTAGGAGCGCCTGCCTCGGAGCGCAACTGAACATCGCCATCGTCGGCGACTGAGGCGAGGTAGTGGGCGGTCCGCGCCCAGCCAAGACAGTCGGCACTCAGCGCAAGCGGGCCATCTTCGCGGCCCGCTGCGTGCCCGTCCGTTCCCACGCGAATGAGGTTTACGGAGTCGCTCCCCTGCGCTCGAATAAGCGCACGTGTGGTCGACCGGGTGTTCAGATGGCGATCTCTGGCTCCTCGCGCTCGCGCTCAATACCCTGCTGCCGCTTGACCGAGGCACTGACGGTCGTGGCGAGCATGCGCCCGTGGCCGATGACCTGTCGGGCTGCGGCCCGTTCGTCGTCGGTGAGGTCGCGCTGGCGGGCAACCTGGCGCGCCTTGCTCACTGCCGAGCGGGCCAGTTCCCGCCGGCGCCGGGGCTCGGTGCTGCCGCGGGCGTCGGCGAGGGCCGACTGGGCCTCGCGGAGCAGGCTTCGCGCGGTGATGGCGAGTGCGTCCTGCATCACCGCCAGCGCACGCTCGCGATCGGCACTGCTCGTCGCGTCACCTACAGCCACTTCGGCGGCGGTGTCGGCCGCGGACCGCGCGTACTGGCCTTGCCGGTGTGGGTCGGTCTCGGATTGCGCGGTGTGCAAGTCACTTTCGGCGCCCTGCAAACTTGCCGGTTCCGGTGTGGTCATGAGCCGGACGCTACGGAGGTCGGCGCGGTTCCGTCCACCACCAGAGCCAACATCGCGGACAACTTTCTTGCCGCGGCGATGGAGGCCGCTTGCATGCAGGCCCTGTCCGCCGCTGGTCACTTCGTGCGCCGCCGCGGCGTTCGTGCGAAACAGGTTGCTCGACCCGCCGGTAAGTCGGGGGGTCGGGAAACGAAAGGCCAGGAAGAGGAGGGTTTCGGTGGGCGGAAAGGTTCTGTTTGATGGTCGAAAAGTGTTGCTAGACAACGCATTACGCGATAGACTGTTAACTATAGATAACACTCACTCGAAAGGGTAGACCCATGGAGACTCGCCTCACCGAAGCCCACCTCACCCCCGCAGCTCTGGTCAGCCACACGATGATTCGCATTCAGGGCGAGCAGGACGGCGACCTCGCCGTCTACCACGCCTGCTCACCCAACGCCAGGCTGCGTCTGCAATGGGGCGGCATCCTGATGACGATGCTGAACGCGCAGGCCTGCCAGGGCGTGCTCGAAGGGTTCAGCGCCGCCCGCTCGGCGATGACCCTGATCCCCCGCCAGATCCCGGCAGCGCCCCCGGCGGCGGCCGACCCCTTTGCCCTGCCCACCGTGGCCATCGACTGGACCCGCCGACCCGCCTACGCGGTGGTTCCCCGCCAAGAACTCTCCCGGGACCGCAAGCGCCAGCTCAAGTGGTTAGACCTTCACATGGGCCCTGTGACTTTCCAGATCCTTGACCAGGCCGGATGCGTCGGCGCAGTCGAGATTCTCCAGGCCGCGCATCACACCGCGACCCGTGTGTTCCTGGACGGCCCCGAGCACGCGCAGGACCCCACCGAGAACGACTACACGCCCCCGCCGAGCACGTAGCGGTTATCCACAGGGCAACCCGACGCCGGGCCTGTTATCCACAACCACGGATAGCAGGCCCGGCGTTTTGGTGTTTAGGGCAGACAATCGCGGTAGCCGAGTCTTTCCGCCCATTCGAGGAGACCCACCATGACTGTGCCCTGGTCGCTGACCACCACCACACCGGTCCGGATCGACACCACGATCGGCGCCTCGGATGACCACGATGCGGCAGTAACCGCCGTGCTGTTCGCCGCCCAGGACGCCATCGCCGCCGATGAGCGATCAGCAGCGCCAGCGGCCCGCTACGAATTGCGCGCGGCCGACGAGCTGGTAGCGCTCATTGGCACCGGAGCCGGCGAGGACGGCAGGCCCGACTACGCCTCGACCGGCGAGCTGATTCAGCGCATCGAGTGTCAGCGCTACCTCAGTGCGGCGCCGTACTAACAGGCTGCTTCTCCAGCAGCTGTGCAGGATCCACGCCGAGGCCGCGGGCCAGATGCACCAGCACCACCACGGTCGGGCACTTGTTCCCCGCCTCGACAGTGTTGAGATATACACGACTGATCCCCGCGAGCTGGGCAAGCTTGGTCTGCGAAAGGCCGGCGGCGGTGCGGTGCTCACGGATCGCCGTGCCGAGGGCCGCGATGATCTCCGAACCGTCGTCCGTGGACGCAATGTCGTCCATGCCCAGCTCCCTCCGGCGGTGTTGTCTATAGGTTACACCGCCATCGTGGGCGCGGGTGCTCTCAGAACAGCACAGCATCATTGGTCGCCTCCTGCCACCACGCCTCGAACCCCGGACGTGCCTTGTCGTCAACCACTGCCGGGCACACGACGAAGAAGTGCTCCAACGCCGGAAGCTGGTCGCCCCGTTCGCGGAGCACCTGGCGCGCGATTCCATCGGCCCCGATCCGGCGCTCACCGGCACACTCGCGAAGTGCCTCGTCCATCTGCTCACGGCTGCCGCGTGCGAGCGCGCTCACCGACCGCGCGGTGATCCCCCGACCGTGGGCGCGGACCGACGATCTGCGCGTGAGCCGGCGGACCTCGTAGACGGCGTGCTCGGACTCGTCGAGCATCGCGTCGAACCGGGACTGAACCTCTGTCAGCCCGGCACCGGCCATAAGGTCGGCCGCCGAACTGCCCGCGATGAGTGTCTGGCGCTCGTTGAGGGTCCGCGCGACGGCCTCGAGGAACAGTGCTCGCGCACCGGCCTGCGGCTCGTGGCGGTACCGCTCGACGAGGGCCTGACGGCCGGATGCAGTCGTCATTGCGAACACGCAGTACGAGCAGGCCGACTTCGACCAACGGCACGAGGTCGTCTCGGCGATGAAATCCGAGCACCGGGTGCGATCCCAGCCCCACTCCAGAAGCGGGTACCACCCCGTCCGGTGGTCGGTGTTGAACAGCGCATCCTTGGCCGCGCGCGCCCGTTCCCCCGCCTCGAAGCCCGAGTGCGTGTCGGTAGCGACGCCCGGCGGTCACCGACGCGATCACCGGATCCAGGCAGTTCCCCTTGGACTGCACCGAGCACATCCGCGCGCCGCCGAGCTGCGGAAGCGTTCCGGCCGAAAGCATCTCGTCGGACAGCTTGTACCCATCGACGTGCAGCCGCTGCGGCGCTGAGGAGTCGTCGAGGACGGCAACACCTTCACCGCTGGCAGTCGTCTTGCGCTGCGTGCGGCCGACCTGGATGAACCGGACCCCGTGCCGCCGCAGCTCGGGAAGTACGACGTCCTCGACGTCGCGCAACGTTTGTTCGAACTCGTCTCCGGTGTGTGCGGTGATGACGATGAGGTCCTGGAGGTCGAAGTCTCGGCTGGAAGGGTCGGCGAGCCAGCGCAACAAGATGGCAGTGGAGTCGACCCCCATTCCATAGCTGAGCACAACCGTTGCGCCGCTGTCGATTTCAGCGATGCCGGGGAGCTGATCGTGACCGATGTTCATCGTGATTCGCTCCTTTCGGATCTGCGTTAGGTGTTGCCTATAGTTTACACCTACTGTAAACTATAGGCAACAGGTCAAACCCCGAGGAAGGAACCCCAATGACCACCAACACCGCCACCACCACCGCCGCACCCGAGCTGCTTCACCTGGACCCCAACGAGATTGAGATCGGCGCGAACGTCCGCTTCGATCCCCGGCTGGACTGCGACTTCCTGGCCTCCATCGAGGAGCACGGAGTCCTGGCCCCCGTCACCGCCGTCCGGCTCGACGACGGAAGCGTGACGCTGCGGGACGGCCAGCGCCGCACCCAGGCCGCACGCCAACTCGGTCTTGCGACGATCCCGGTCTACGTCCACCAGCCCACGTCACGTCACCGAGTCATCGAGCAGATGATCCTCAACGATCACCGAGCAGACCTCACGGCGGGCGAACGCGCGCGAGGAATCAACCAGCTGCTCCTGGACGGAGTGTCAGTGACCAAGGTGGCCAAGGAACTGTCCATCACCAAGGACGCCATAGCGGCAGCCACCGTGGCCATCGAATCCGAGAAGGCGATGGGCGCTCTGGACACCGGGCAGCTCAACCTCGTGGAGGCCACCAGCTTCGTCGAGTTCGATGGCGACGACGCCGCCCAAGCCGAGTTGATCAAGGTGGCTGGCACCGACCAGTTCGACCACCGCGTGGCGCAGCTGCGGGCAGAGCGTGAAGACCAGCGCCGCTACCAGGAGACGGCGGCAACGTTCGCCGCCAAGGGCTACGCCGTGCTCGACCGACGCCCCGGCTGGTCCGACAAGGCCTACATCCCGACCAACTACCTGCGCGACGCCGAGGGAGACACCCTCACCGACGAGAAGATCGCCGCCATGGACCCGCAGAACTGGGCGGTCGTTCTCGACAGCACCGAGGCGTACCAGGATGTCGAGACCGGCGAACCGGTCGACGAGCGCGACATCGACTTCGACACCGCCGACGATCCCACCCTGGAGCCGGCCGAGGGCTACCGGCACGCACGGACCGTCACCGAGACCACGGTGTGGAGCCCCGACTTCTACTGCTGCAACCCACGCGGGGCCGGGGTCACCATGCCCGACTGGGCGGCACGTCAGTACGGCTTTGACGCCGACCGCCTGGCCGATGCCAGCGACCCCGATGGCGCGGCCGACCGCGAGCGCGCTCGCCAGGAGGAGGCCGACAAGGAACGCGCCGAGCGTCGCAAGCTCATCGCCTTGAACAAGCTGGGCGAGGCGGCAGCGGGCGTGCGCCGCGAGTGGATGCGCGACAAGCTGCTCTCCCGCAAGACCGCCCCCAAAGGTGCGGCGCTGTTCCTCGCCGAGCTGATCGTCACCCGCCCCGACCTGTTCAACGACTACCACGGCCAGCGGATCGCCCCCGACCTGCTCGGCCTGGCCGACAACGAGACTCCGGAAATGGCGGTCGCCAAGCTCCCCGCCACTGGTGATGGCCGCGCCCAGGTCATCGTGCTCGGAATGGTGCTCGCGGCCGCAGAAACCCGGACGCCGAAGGACGCCTGGCGCGGTGCCTCCGATGTCACCAAGAAGCTCTTGGCCTGGCTGAGTGAGCAGGGCTATCCGCTGTCGGACATCGAGCAGGTGATGCTCGGCAAGCGCAAGGCCGACGCGGTGTACCGACAGGCTTGCAAGGAGGACTAAGCCGCCCGACGAGGGGCCCCGGGGAGCGCTCAGCTCCCCGGGGCCCTTTGCCATTCGGGAAAGAAAAAGACGCCAATAAAAGGGGAATTGCGTTATTGGTTCCTAGTGCGAATAGGCGCGGCCTAGTGCCATTATCAACACAGCATAAAGGCGCGCAAAAAGCGTCCGAATTAGTCCAACTAATATGGCTCTATCCGTTGCCGAAATGACTATCAGCAATTAGAATAGAGCATATAGAAACACCCCGAATTCACACCATTAAGGAGCGCGAAATGAGCACCACCGCCACGGTCACCGTCTACACCAAGCCCGCCTGTGTTCAGTGCAACGCGACCTACAAGGCGCTCGACAAGCAAGGCGTCGCCTACGACGTCGTCGACATCACCACCGACCCCCAGGCCCGCGACTACGTGATGGCCCTCGGCTACCTCCAGGCCCCCGTCGTCGTGGCCGGCGACGACCACTGGTCAGGCTTCCGGCCCGACCGCATCAAGGCACTGGCCACCGTCACCGCCGCCGCGTAACCCCGCCCGGTCCGTACACCGCCACCACTGACCCTCAGGAGCCACCCATGTACACGCTGACCATCGACGACCACGGCCACGACGTGAGCACGCTGCACGACACCCCAGAAGCCGCCCAGGCGACCCTGCACACCTACCTGGTGTTGTCGGACTACTACCACCGGCCCACTCAGCTCAACGCCGCTCACACAGCGTTCGAGTTGATCTCCCTGGACGAGACCAAGCCGCGCGTCATCGGCGTGGCCACCATCGAGCCTTACTCCGAACTCGACGCCCGCCGCGACCTCAACGCCGTGTTCGCGGCCAGCCCCGTTCACGCGCTCGCGTCGTAAAGAAGTTCATTCTCATGAGCAACCACGAGAACCTGACCGGCACCACCGCCACCGACCAGCATGGCCGGGCCTGCGAAGTCCTGCAGGACACGGGCGACGTCAACGTCCGCATCCGGCTCACCGGCACCAACTTCGGCGGCTGGGTTCCCCGCACGACGCTGACCCTCACCGGAAAGGCATGGCCAGACCTCGATACTCCAGCACCGGCAGCACTGCGCGCTGGCGGCTTAGCTCCCTCCGCGCCATGCCCTACTACCTGACCCGCGTCGCCGAGCTGCCCTACCACCACACGATGGGTGAGCGGCCCCTCCCGGACGGCACACGCTCCAACTGTCCCCTTGCCCTTGAGGCTGTGCTCCGCACACGCGGTCAGCACCCCGGGCAAGACGGCTACCGCGAACTGTTCACCGACAACGCGATCTCCGGACGCCGCCAAGCCTGCGACGTCCACGCCGGAAACTGGACCGTGGTACTGCCCGCAGTCACGGCCTTCCTCGAGCCCTTCCCGGCCAGTGCCGACACCGCCACCATCGCCCACGCCGCGCGCAACCATGCACCGTTCGCCGGTCTCGCTGCGGCCGACCGCCGGCTGACGCTGGCGCTGCTGAGCTACAGCGACTCGCTACGCGTCTACACCAACGGCCACGGCCAGCGCGAAACGATTGGCCAGCATCGCATCTGCTGGGCCCGCACAGCGGGCGTCCACGCGCTGCCCGTGTGGTTCGACGCCACAACGGTGCGCCCGTCACGCGACGCGGTGCTCCTGCAGCTCGGCTAAAGCGCTCTCTCAGCGCTCTCTCAGCGCTCCGCCTGGGCGCGTCCAGCTCGACGCTGCGACACCGCCCGCCAGGACGAAACGCACGCCGTCCAAACGAACCTCCGGCACGGCACCAGCGAAAGCCGCTGAGCCCCCGCCGGGATCACCACAGAGTGGGCTGATCGCCGAGCAGCGCCGCCTGCACCGCGGTGGCGTCCCAGCCGTGGCGCACCGCATCGCGCAGCGCCACCGAGCGCTCACGCCGCACACCGCGACTGTCGAAGCGTCGCACCGCATGGCGCCCACCGCCGCGACGCATCCGCGCCATCCGCTCCATGTTGTCGCCCTGGGAGCCCGACACCACGTGCTGTTGAACGTCTGTCGCCGCCGCGACTTTCACACAAACCGGATTGTCGCACTCGTGCAAACTGAGCACGCCCGCTGCCACGCTTCCGGCTGCGATCGCCAACGCGTAGCGATGCGGGCGCACGCAGAACCCCACGCCGTCGCGCGTGAGGTAGAAACGGCCGTAGCCATCGGCACCAATGGCCCCGGTCCAGATGTTGCAGTCCGAAGGCATTGGGCCACAGACAACGTGGCTGTGGAACCGGGCAATCTCAGCGGCGTGCAACACCCGATCAACGATCAGCTGCCCCGCGCTTCTCATGGCCGCCGATCCTACGTCCGAGCACCGACACCGGACGTGCCCAAAGCCGCCGCCAGCGTCCCCGCCAACAGGACCGCAGCGGCGTTCGAGGAGCTACCGCTGTGGTGCGCCATCTGAGGCGCTGCCGAACAAGGCCCTGCGCCGTTGTAACTCACCTTCGATCGCGTCCCCCAGGCGCGCAACGGCGCCGGGGTCGGTGCGCAGCTGCAGCAGCGCACCGTCGAGATGCGGGAAGGCCGGCGGATTTCCGTCGCCAAGGCTGCCGGTGCTCGGCTGCCCGTGGAACACGATGTTCGTCTCACCCGCTGCGCCGCTCACCTACGCTCCGCTCCGGCGTCGGCATCAGGCCGACGCCGCGGTGGGCTCGGCGGTGCCAGGGTAGGCAACCCCACCGGTCTCGGCACCGGTCTCACCGCCACCGCCTAGTGCATGCGAACCGTTGCGCTGCAAGGGCTTCTCCGGCTTCGGCGCATGTCGTGCCATCGCGCGAACAATGCCGATGCCCACGTCGTGCTTGGTCGCAATCGTCGTTAGCGTCTCACCACGGTCTCGCATCCGCCCGATCGCCGCACCGGCAGCGGCCCGCTGATCGGTCACACGCTTGGCCGCTTCCCGCTCGGCCTGCGCGCGCAGCTCGGCGAACCGTTTCTTCTTCCACTCATCGACCTCGGCGATTTTACCGAGTGCGACCAGGAGGATCGTGGCGTCCTTGATGTTCGCCTTGTCCCGCTGGGCGCGCTCTTCGTTGGCGCGCCGGGTCGCTTCAATTGCCCGCCGCCGGGCCTCCGCTGTGGACGTTCCTGCTGCTGTCATGACCGGGACACTAAAACCGGCCGGGCCGGACGTGCCACCACCACAGCCACATTCGCCGCCACCAATTTTTTCGCCGCAGCCCCTGCCGCAGCACCGCACCTCACTCACCCACCGCGCAGCCCGCCCGCTCACCACCGCCGCACCGCCCACTCAGCTCACCCCCTCACAGCCACCTCCCACGGCCAACGACAGACCACACACCTCTTGCACTCAGGAAACCCGGCAGTCTAAGAGTTTTCTAAGAACCTCCGGTTTGGTGGTGGCTTCGCCAACCCCGGAGTTCGTAGCGTGCGGCGCATGCGGACACCGGCGTGCGCGTCATGGTGATGACGCTGCACAAGCTGACCGCCGGGGACGGATACCTGTACCTGGTGCGGCAGGTCGCTGCCTCCGACAGCACCGAGCGGGGCCGCTCCACCCTGGCCGACTACTACTCCGCCAAGGGTGAATCGCCGGGCCGCTGGATGGGACGCGGCCTGGCCGCCCTGTCTGACACCGGTCGCAGCGAAGTCAGTCCGCAAGCCCGCGAGGAACTTTGGACTGTCGACGAGGGATCGAGCGTCGATGAATCGCAGATGCGCAACCTCTACGGGGTGGGATTGCATCCCAACGCCGACCGCATCTCGACCTACGTCAACGCTCACGGATCGGGCGCGCCACGGGCAGCCGGTCGGCTTGGGCGAAAGTTCCACGTCCGCGACGGCGAGCCAGAGTTCGCGCGCCGTTTGGCGGTCGCTTTCCGCGACCACAACGCCGAAGCCGGCGCGCATTGGAACGCCACCATCGACCCCGAGATCCGCTCGCAGATCCGCACTCGGGTCGCCATCGAGCTGTTCGGCGAGGAGTACGGCCGCCCTCCCGCCGATGACCGCGAACTATCCGGGTTCATCGCCCGCAACACCCGCGCGAAGACCACCGCTGTGGCCGGCTACGACCTGACGTTCTCGCCGGTGAAATCCGTCTCGGCACTGTGGGCCATCGCCCCGTTACCGGTGTCCGAGCAGATCGAAGCCGCTCACGATGCGGCCGTGGCCGACGTCCTGGAATGGCTGCAAGATCAGGCCGCATTCACCCGCACCGGCGCCGGTGGTATCGCCCAGGTCGACACCGAAGGGCTCATCGCCGCGGTGTTCACCCACCGCGACTCCCGCGCCGGAGATCCCGACCTGCACACCCACGTCGCGATCTCCAACAAGGTGTCCTATGTCGACGCCAACGGGGTGCGCCGCTGGCTCGCGCTGGACGGCCAACCCCTGCACCGCGTCACAGTCGCGGCCTCGGAGTTGTACAACACCCGACTGGAAGCCCATTTGATCTCCAGGCTGGGTGTGCGCTTCGCCGAACAGTCCCGTGGGCGGGGCAAGCGCCCGGTGCGTGAAATCGTCGGAATGTCAGCGAAATTGATGGAGCGATGGTCAAGTCGCCGGGCGGCGATCAAGGCCCGCACCACCGAGCTGGCCAAGCAGTTTCAGGTCGATCACGGACGCGAACCGACCAACGTCGAGATCATCGCCCTGGCCCAGCAGGCAACCCTGGAATCGCGCGAGGCCAAGCACGAGCCGCGCTCACTCGGCGAACAGCGCCAGGAGTGGCACACACAAGCCGTCGAGGTCCTGGGCGAACGCGGCGTGAACCAGATGCTGGCCGACACGTTGGCCGCACCGCAGACCACCCGCGAAGCCGTCACGATCGACGAGGAATGGATCGCGTCGCGCGCTGGCGAACTCATCGCCACGGTGGCCGAAACACGCTCCACCTGGCAGCGCCACCACGTGCGCGCCGAAGCGCTGCGCATGGCGCGCGGCCACGACGTGGCGCACGATGTCGCACTGGTCGAAAGACTCACCGATACCGCCCTCGGAGAGGGCTTCTCGGTACCGCACGCCCGCGTCGAAGACGCCGAGCTGGGTGAGCCTGTCGCATTGCGTCGCCGCGACGGTGCCAGCGTCTACCGCCGCCACGGCGTCGCGCTCTACACCAGCCAGGAAACACTGGCCGCCGAGCAACGAATCCTGGACGCGGTGCATCGCGACGACGGACGTGTCGCAAGCGCCGCCGACGTCGAAATGGCACTGGCGGATTCGACGGCGCGAGGGCGCACACTCAACCCCGGCCAGGCCGCGCTGGTCACCGAAATGGCCACCGCGGGGCGCCGTGTCGCACTCGCGCTCGCCCCGGCCGGAACCGGCAAAACCACGGCCATGGCAGCGCTGGCGCACGCGTGGCGCAGCTCGGGCGGACACGTCATCGGATTGGCCCCCGCCGCCGACGCAGCGATCGTGCTCGGCGAGGACCTGGGCGCCACCACCGACACCCTGGACAAATACGTGTGGTCCGCCGATCCCGCCAAGGCCGCGACATCACATGTGCCCGACTGGTTCAGCCGTGTCGGACCCGACACACTGATCGTGGTCGACGAGGCCGGAAAAGCGGCCACCGCCGGGCTGGACGCGATGATCCGCGACGCCCTCAAGAAGGGCGCCAGCGTGCGTCTGGTCGGTGATGACGGACAGCTCTCGTCGATCTCGGCCGGCGGCATTCTGCGTGACATCGCCGAGGCCACCGACGCCCTCACCTTGAGCGAAGTGGTGCGATTCAAGTCCCCGGCCGAAGCCGCCGCGGGGCTCGCCCTGCACGACGCCGACCCGGCCGGAATCGGCTTCTACATCGACCATCACCGCATCCATGTCGGCACCGACGAGACCGCCGCCGACATGGCCTATCAGGCGTGGCGCGCCGACCTGGCTGCCGGCGGGGATTCGATCCTGCTCGCCCCGACCAACGACGTCATCAACGAGCTCAACGCCCGCGCCCGACTCGACCGTCTGGCCACCGACCCCGAGGCCGCCAAGGCGCCCACGGTCGTGCTGGCCGATCAGCTCCACGCCAGCGTCGGAGACACCATCCGCACCCGCAAGAACAACCGCCGAATCGCGATCGGGCGCAACGATTTCGTGCGCAACGGCTACCGCTACACCATCACCGAAGTCCTGCCCGATGGCGGCGTGAAAGCCCGTCATCTGCGCAGCGGGCGCATCGTGACGCTGCCGGCGGACTACATCGCCGAACACGTCACGCTGGGCTATGCGGCCACCATCGACTCCGCACAGGGTTTGACCGCCGGCGGCCGCGACACCAGGGGCACCTGCCACATCGTCGGCTCGGACATGCTGACCCGCCAGCACCTCTACGTCGCGTTGACCCGCGGAACCGACGAAAACCACCTGTACCTGTCCACGGCCGAGGGCGACCCGCACCGACTGCTCTCCCCCAAGGCCACCCACCCCGAAACCGCGGTCGACGTGCTGACCAGGATCTTGGCCCGCGACGGCGCGCAGGTCTCGGCGACCACCGCCGCCCGCGAGGCCGCCGACCCGGCCATGCGTCTGCAGGCGGCGGCCGATATGTACTACGACGCGCTCGGTGCTGCCGCCGAGAACCGTCTCGGCGTCGGCGCCCGTGATCGTCTCGATGCCATCGCCGACGCGGTGATCCCGCAGTTGAGCCAGCGTGAGGCCTGGCCAGTGCTGCGCCGCAACCTGTCCGTCCTGGCCCTGCGTGGGGCTGACCCGCGCGAGCTGCTCGCCGAGGCGCTGGCCAAGGGCAGCGTCTCCGACGCCGCCGACCCCGCCGCGGTGCTGGATCACCGCATCGACCCTGCCGGCACGCACTCGTCCGGCATCGGGGTGCTGCGCTGGCTGCCCGCCGTGCCCGCGGCGCTGGCCGAGGACCCGCAATGGGGCGCCTATCTGGCCCGCCGCGAGAAGCTGGTCGAGGACCTGGCCGAGGAGATCCGCGAACGCGCACGCGGCTGGACCAACGCCACCGCACCGGCATGGGCGCGCCCCCTGATCACGGTGAACCCGGTCCTGACCGCAGAAATCGCGGTGTTCCGCGCCGCCACCGGGGTCTCCGAAGCCGACACCCGCATCACCGGTGCCCGCCAGTTCCCGGTGCGAACCCGCGGTGTGCAGGCCGCGTTGCAGCGCCAGGCCGCCACCGACATCGGCCGCCACAGCGCCGATACCTCCCGCTGGAATGACGTCATCGACGCCATCGACCCGCGCCTGCGCGCGGATGCCTACTGGCCGCAACTGGCCGCTCAGCTGGTTCAGGCCGCCCGTATCACCCCCCACCTGCGCCAGGTCATCACCACCGCGGCAGCGCAAGGGCCGCTGCCCGACGAGCTGCCCGTGGCCGCACTGTGGTGGCGTATCTCCGGCGCGCTGTCCCCGACCGCCACCTTGGCCACCACCCATTCGCGGCTTCGCCCGCCCTGGGTCACCGATATCGACGTCGTGTTCGGAACCGCGCTCGCCGAAACCATCACCTCCGACCCCGCCTGGCCCGGGCTGGTGGCCGCGATCAGTGCCGCCGATCCGCACAAGTGGACACCGCGGGATCTGCTACACGTCGCCGCCGAGCAGCTCGCCGACGCCACCGACGCCACCGACGAGGACCATCCGATCCCGCCCGGCGATTACGCCCGGCTCATCACCTACACCGTCGATGCGTTCACCCATCGCCTCCAGGCCCGCCTCGGTGTCGACTTCGAGGACCTGCCCACACCGGAGCACGCACCGATCGATCCCGCCGAGGAAGCACTGTTCCCGCCCGACCCGCAAGATCCCTACGCGCACGTCGAGGAGCCTTCGCCGTTCGATGACTCTGTCGACATTGCCCCGCCCGAAGAAATCGACCCCTTCGAATACTGGGCAGAAGAACATTCCGGTCTGAAATTTGAAGACCTCTCAGCAAATCGCCCTACACCCGAATTGGGCACCACTATGGACGCATTTATCGCGCGGCGCGCCGAGTACCGGAATGTCTGCGAAGAAATCAAAACTCTTTCCGCCGCTATTAAGGCCGGAAATGGCCCGGCGCTGCGCGCCATCGCCGACGAGCTGGTGCGTATGCGCCGCCAGGTCGACGCCGATCGCCCTTACAGCCACGCCGTCACCGACGTGATGGAGCAGTGGTCCGATGCTGATGCCCGCTACAGCGACACCCTGCGTTTGATCGAACACTCGCGCACCCAGCTCGACCTCCTGTTGGCCACCCCCGATGCTGACGAACTCGACATCATCTCGGCCCGCCAAACGATCGCCTTCTACAACGACATGCTCCCCGAACAGCCGCCCGCTCTGCAGTTCCAGCAGGCACTCGCCGACGCACAGGCTGCCCGCGCTGCGGCTGCCGGCGGCGCCGACAAGATCGTCACCGAGCGCGACATCGCCGCCGCCCGCGGCGACGCCGAACGCGCCGACATCGCCGCCCTCAACGCGCTGCGAGTACGGCGCCCGGTCCTGCGCCGCGAACTCGAACGCGCCGAGCGCGACATCGCCACCGCTTTTGTCGCTGCCCAGACCGCCACCTCCGACACCCTCGACCAGCTCATTGAGTCGGCACGCTCGGAAGTCGCACTCCTGCAGGTCGCCGGCCACCGGGACCCCAAGCGCACTGCGCTGCTCATCCCCGACGCCGCACTGTCCGGCCTCGAACCTCAGACCGCCGACCGCCTCAAATCCGTGGCCGCGCAGCCCTATCGGCTCGCCGTCATCCGCGCCGACATCACCGACCGCGAAACGGCCGCCGCTCTCTACACCCTGCGCAGCGCCGCCAACGCCGAGGACCGCAAGGTGCTCTGGCTCGCGCCCACCGAGGCCAGCTCGACCCCAGCCCACGACGCCGAGCTGGCTGACACCATCGCCACCATCGAGCACGCCCACCAGCAGGTCAGTGACCAGGAGTGGGCACTGCCGCCCGGCGCCATCGTCGTCATCGAGGACCCCGCCGCGGCCGAACCCGACCAGCTCGTCGACCTCGCCCGCCACGCTGCGGCCGCAGACGCGCGACTCGTCCTTCTCGATCCCGGCACCAGCCGCGGGCCCAGCTCGTCGGCGGTGCAGCTGCTCACGCGCTCGCTGCCCTGGAACGACACCCTCACGACCACCACGTCAGCGCCGGAAGATCCGCTCCTGGCGTCAACGCCGGCGGTCACACTGGCCGACCGCCTCGGCCGCAAGCGCCTCAGTGAACCGTGGCTACAGCTGCTGTCCCAATACGACGCCGCCGCCAGCGCCGTCCGCTCTGTCCAGCGCCGCCACCTCGCCCGAGGGTGGAACACCCCGGGACTCGATCGGGATGCTCCCGATCGAACAGTCGATACCAACGATCTAGGACTATGAAATGACTTATGACCAAGTAGATGTCATCAAGGACGTCATCGTGAGTTCCGTTGCCGACGTCCTGCCCACCGGCGTCGCACCGAGACCGCAGGTCCACATTCTCGATGACGCACTGGAGCAGCCTTATGTCGGCTACGTGGTGTGTCGGCGGTACTACCGCGGCCAGGACGCCGCCGCCGCGATCAGCCATCTGGGCCGGATCGCCGCCGCGATGTGCGCCTCCCAGCTGCTCGTCGTCTGGGAGGAATCCGACCTCCGCACCTCGATCCTCGGCGGCAAGCCCGGCGACCACCCCCACGGGCTTGCCGTGCTGGACGCACCGTTCTTGCTGGGCTCAATCCATACGTTGGACTGGCACCCATTCCAGTGGTGCACCAGCGACGGCACGCCCGTGTATTTCACCAACCCCGCGCTCGGCCTCCAATGGGGACAAGCCAGCCGGCACCCAGGAGCGCCACTGCCAGATCCGGTGCCCGCACTCTTGATGTCCTGGCGAGCACCAGCGCCTTTCGGTCCAGACGACGTTGAAGGCACAATCAGCGAAGCGGTCAGCGCAGGCTACGAATTTCACCTCACCACGCGCTGAGCCTGCGAACGGGTTTACGTCTCATCCAGACGAATCATGCTCTGGTGGTGGACTGCGCCGACTGCCGCCCGCCACGATGACGTCATGAGCACGCGTCCCGAGCCCTACAGCCCCTATTGCGGGCTGGTGGTCAACAAAGACGAGCAGTACGAGAAGGTCCAAGGTGCACCGCATCTGGCGATCAGCGCCCCCACCCGTACCGGCAAAACCCGCCGCCTGCTCGCCCCGGCCGCGGTCATGCACCCCGGGCCGCTGGTCGCGGTGTCCAGCAAGGAGGACCTCGCCGAACTGGTCTTGATGCGGCGGGTCGGTACCACCGCCGTGATCGATCTGCGTCCGGAGAAGACACTCGTCTGGCCCGAAGGCGTGCGCTCGATGGTCAGTGATCCCACCATGTCGATTTACTCGGCCGATGAAGCCTTGACCGTCGCCGAAACCATGCTCGCCACTTCCGGTGTCGGCTTCGGTGGAGCCTCCGGTGGCCAGACCGTGGCCGCGGGCGGACTCTGGGAAATCCAAGCGAGCCGACCGCTGGCATGCCTGCTCTACGCCGCCGGCCCGCAAGGCAACAGAAAGGGCATGCCCTGGGTCCTCGAAGCAGTCGAGAACCTCGGCATCGACGACGAAGACGACGGCGGGCAGCCGCCGCTGGAGGCCACCCCATCGTGGGTGACCGCCGCCGCGCTATGCCCGCACCCCCAGCTCGCCGACCCCATGCAGCGGGTCCTGACGATGGACGGCCGGATGCGCGACAGCGTGGCGATCACCGTCTCGAAAGCAGTCACACCCTGGGTTCGACTCGGGCTCAGCACCACCGCCCACCTCGACGGCCGCAATGCGATCGACCAACTCAGCATCGACGCCTTCGATGTCACGATGCTCGACGACCCCGAGGCCAGTCTGTTCGTCATCGCCCCCAACACCGGCACCGTCGCCGGGGCTGCCGTGGCGCTGATCGACTCGATCATCCGGCACTTCCGCAAGCGCACCGCCCAGCACCAGCTCGAACATCGGCTACTGCTCGAACTTGACGAGGTGTGCAACTCCTGCCCGCTGCCGGCCCTGCTCAACTACGTCGGTGAATCCGCCGGTCTCGGGGTGAACATCATGGCCACCGTGCAGGCCTCCAGCCACTTCGATGTCGTCTACGGACCCAAGTACGCCGACGCCCTGCGCGACGTGTTCCCCGGCACCGTCGTGATGTACGGGGCACATGAGCGCCACCTGCTCGAACAAGCCTCGCACTGGCAGGGACTGGGCACGCGGCGCACCGAATCCTACGAGCCAGAGGGCGGAAGCCGTTCGCAGTCCTCACAACTGGGCTCCATCATCGACTGGCAAGAACTGCTTCCCCAGAGCTTGGAAGAGGCCCGTCTGCTGCTGCGCGGAACGGCGGGACGCCGGGTGCAGATCCCGGACTGGAGCGATTTCCTCAAGATCTATGACGAAGCGATCGAGGCTCGTCGGCGGCGACATCCCGCGAGGGTTTCGGCCTGATCCAGTCGGGCTGTGCAACCGCGGTTTATGCCCAGTTGAACGCGCTGCACGTCATGAGTGCGACGACCACCAGGCGTAGAGGCTTTCGAGGGTGGCGCCGGGCGCCGCGGATCGAACGACGCTGAGCAGACGTTTCTCATCATTGGTCCACGCCACGAGAGGCTGACCGGCCTGGACGCCGCAGAACACCAGTCCGCGTGTGACCGTGGGGCTGTCGTTGCGCCGCCACGGGCCGGGAGTTCACTCGCCCAGTCGACAGCTGTCGAGTCAACCCACCATGTGGCCCGACATGACAGAAAGTGAGACATCGTCAACTGCAGAAACATCTGGTCGGCACTGGTGTACCGGGCCCCGGTGTAGTCGCGTTCGCGCACCGCAGTTGAGTGGGCGGTAGAAACGGCGTCGCCGTAGGTGCCGTCGCTGACGTCCAGGAGTGAAATCAGGCGGTGCCGCAATGCGTCTGGCAGCTCAGGAGCGGGCTGATGGTGCCGTAGGCGGCGCATTAGCCAGCGTCCGCAGTGCGGGATTGACCGCCGCGGCGAGCCGGGAGTTTACGAAATACGCGATAACCCAAACAGTCCGAATAGGTTTCGTGAGGTAGCGGACCCCTCTCCCGCGTAGGACCACGCAGCCTCGTCCCCTTGATGTCGGGTTTTGGGTTCCATCTTCCGTCGGATTGTTCGAACGCTGAGCAAGTACGCTCTTCGTTTGGTCTGTGCCGCATCCCAGCCCGGCAACTTCAGAGCTAAAGAACTCTGCCAACACTAGGATTCCGACAGAAGGCGATTCAGCAGCGGCCTTAGGTCGTCGGCGAGTAAAGCCATCAGGTAGACCGCTGCCACTCGGTGTTGGCGATCAAGCACCATGGTGGTGGGAACCACACTGGTGGGATAGTTGCGGCCCAGGGCGATGAGGGTGCGCATCTCGGGGTCGAAGATGGATGGGTAGCTGACGTTGCGGTCGGTCTTGAAGTCACGTGCTGCCTGGAGATCGTCGCGAACGTCGATGCCAAGGAACTGGACGCCGCGGGAACGGTATTCATTGAAGGCCAGTTCGAGTTCGGGGGTCTCGGTGCGGCACGGGGCACACCATGATCCCCAAACGTTGATGACGACGATCTTGCCGGTGAAGTCGGACAGGCTGACGGTTTCGTCTGTCATCAGATCCGGACCGCTCAGCGCGCCGATAGTGCTTCGCGAGTCTGCTGGATCGTAGTAGATGACTGTCTTGCCGCCAGGCGATACGAAGTCGAAGTTGCCAGCTTGCGCATCTGTTCCCGCGTTCGAGCAGGCAGACAATAGTGTGAGGATCGCGACCACGAGGACCGCCAGTGGCGCGGTGCTCCTACGTTTGCATCTTAGCTGTCTGGCCACTTGTCCTCTGTATCATCGAGATTCACGTACCTACTGTTTCGAATAATAGGTACCTGGTGTCGAGCCGACGGACATGCTCGCATCATCCGCTTGACGATTTACGCCACGACGGCCTATAGCGCTGGATCGCCACTAACAAGAGCGCAGCGATTGCCAAAGCGGTGACGACCCCGTGAATGATCGGGGTCCACCGCGTGGCCGGGGTGAGTTCGTCGTTGAGTTCAATGCGGCTGATCAGATAGTCGGCGGTGAAGAAGGCTGTCTCATCGACAACCCGGCCCTCCGGCGTGATGATGGCGCTGACACCGGTGGTGCCTGCCACCACGACGGGTCTCTGGTGCTCGAGGGCGCGAATCTTCGCGAAGGCGAGAAACTGCCGACTCATAGTTTCGTTGAAGGTGGCGTTGTTGGTCGGGATGACCAACACCTGGGCGCCGTTACGAACCGATTCACGAGGAGCACGGTCGAAGACCGCCTCCCAACAGGTGGCGATGCCGACAGAAACACCGGCGGCTTGTACGACACCGGGGCCGGCCCCGGGAACGAAGAAGCCTGCGCGCTCCGCATAACCCGAGAAGAGCCGGAAGAACTCTCGCAACGGCAAGTATTCACCGAATGGTTGCAGGATCTTCTTGTCGTGTCGGGCGCCGGGTCCGTCCTCAGGTGACCAGAGAATCATGGTGTTAGAGGTGGATCTGGGGTCGGTGCTCTGTGGTGGGTTGCTCAGGACGGCCCCGACCAGAATTGGCGCGTTGATCGCCCGCGCAGCAATGTCGATTTGTTGCGATGCATCGTTGTTGATCAGTGGGTCGATGTCGGAGGAGTTTTCTGGCCACACCACCAGAGCGGGTTGAGGCGCGCGGCTGGCCCGAACGTCGTCAGCGAGACGCAGAGTCTGCTGAACGTGGTTGTCCAGCACGGCGCGACGCTGTGCGTTGAAGTCCAACCCGAGGCGCGGCACGTTCCCCTGCACCGCCGCAACCACCAGAGTCTGCTTCTCACGATCCGAACGCCAGGGCTCCCAGGCGAGTCCGGCGAGGGCCGCCAGACCCAGTGCCGTTGACAGCGTGACTACCGCGCTCCGCCGTCGGTGTCGACCCGGGCCAACGAGCGCCGCCGTGACGGTGAAACCGATCAGCGCCGTGGTGAACGAGATCAGAGAAGGTCCGCCCCAGGGTGCCAGTTGCGACAGCGGCCCGCTAGTTTGACCGAAAGCCAGTACACCCCAGGGAAATCCGCCGAAGGGCACGGCACCCTTCAAGAGTTCCACAGCGACCCACCAGGTGGCCCACCACAGTGGCCAGCCCGGTTGATCGCGCAGTGTCACGGCGGCGGCACTGAACAGTGCAGTAAACGCCGCGCATAGAGTGCTCAAAGCCAACCACGGAACGATGCCGACCAGAGCGCCGGTCCACGGTAAGAGTGGCAGATAGAACGCCAAACCGAAGACGAAGCCGTATCCCAGCCCGCCGGCCACGGTGGTGTTGCGGTGGGCCAGAACCCAGCCCAGCAGAGCGAGTCCGGCGCACGCGGCAAGCCACCAGTCGGTCGGAGGAAAGCTGCTCCACAGCAAGCCGCCGCCGGCGACAACGGCGATCAGCCGACGAGGGATCAGCCGACGAGGATCGCATCGGGCGCCCGGTGAACCGGTGCCTGACGCCGCGACAGCGGTGGGGAGGGTGTCCATATTTGGCTGCTCGGCGGGTTCACCGGCTATGTTCCGGCCACTCACCCGGTGATGTCCGACAGATCCAGGCTGGTCCGTCCTGCGGTGATGGTTCCGTCGGTGGCGGCCCGCTCGCCGGGGCGCAGAATCATCACGTCGCCGATGACGAGTTCGCCGGGTGAGACGGTGAGTTCGGTTCCGCCGCGGGTCACCGACGCCTTGGGTGGCACCAGCGACAACAGGGCACGCAACCCTCGTCTGGTCTTGGCCACCGCGTAGTGCTCGAGACCTTCGGCGATGGAGAACAAGATGCCCAGCAGCGCGGCTTCGGCGAACTGGCCCAGCGCCACGGCGCCGATGGCGGCGACGGTCATCAAGGTGTCTACGCCGATGCGTCGGTGCCGCAGATTGCGCAGTGCGTCGGGTACGAACGTGGACGCAGCGATGACGACGGCGATCAGCTCGAGCGTCAGGCCGATGCCGGCGTAGCCTGCTCTACCGATCAGCCAGCCAAACCCGAGCAACACCGCAGCGGCCACGGCCATCTGCAATTCACGTACCTGCCAGAGCTTTTCAGGTCCGGACTCGGGTTCGCCGGACTGCTGACCCTCTGGCTGCGGTCCGCAGCATGCATCAGACACGATCGACCTCCTCAACGCGAACCGAAGCGAGCACGGCGGCAGTCAAGTGGACGCCTAGCGGGGTGAGCCGATACATCACCAGCTTGCCGTCGCGGCGAGAAGCGACCAAAGCGGCGTTCTTCAACTGCCGCAGATGATGTGACACCAGGTTCTGCGCCGAGCCGACCACCCAGGCCATATCGCAGACACACAACTCATCACCGTTGCTCAACGCCGTCGCGATCATCAGGCGGGTGGGATCGCTCAGCGCCTTGGCGGCTGAGGCCGCCGACTCCACCTTGCTCGGTGCCGGCAGCGAGGCGCGGATGGCCTCGGCGTGCGGCAGATCAAGA
The DNA here is from genome assembly GCF_902705885.1 of Mycolicibacterium austroafricanum. GTDB lineage: Bacteria > Actinomycetota > Actinomycetes > Mycobacteriales > Mycobacteriaceae > Mycobacterium > Mycobacterium vanbaalenii_A. Next base: position 28,724 of record NZ_CACSIP010000021.1, read on the forward strand.
CACAACAGATCGCAGCTGTCGACAGGCGGATCAGTCATGGCAACATACTAACGGGCGTTGAGATGGTCCTCGCGGGCTCGGGCCACGAGAACGTACGGGGCAGTCGTGGTTTTAACTTACTACTCTATGTAGTAAGTACGTAGATTTCTTGAGGATGTGGTTCGACATGCATTGGCGCCGATGAACAGTTTCACCGAGATCGCCATGTCAGGCAATATTGTGCCGGCACTGCTGGTGTCCGTGCTGGCTGGGATCGTCTCGTTCGCGTCTCCGTGCGTGGTGCCCCTGGTGCCGGGGTATCTGTCCTATCTCGCTGCCGTCGTTGGCGTCGACGAGGACAGCCGATTTAGATCACGTGGGGTGCGTTTACGGGTCGCCGGTGCCGCAGGGCTGTTCATCCTTGGTTTCACGGTGGTATTCCTGATGGGCACCATCGCGATTTTGGGCCTTACCTCCACAGTCATCAGCAACCAGTTGCTGCTGCAGCGGATTGGCGGTGTCCTCACGATCGTGATGGGCCTGGTGTTCATGGGCTTCATCCCGGCACTGCAGCGCCAGGCCCGGTTCACGCCGAAGACGGTGTCCACCGTCGGCGGTGCCCCGCTGCTCGGGGCGGTCTTCGGGCTCGGCTGGACGCCGTGTCTGGGACCTACGCTCACCGGTGTCATCGCGGTCGCCTCGGCCACCGAGGGATCGAACATCGCCCGCGGTGTGGTGCTGGTCATTGCCTACTGTCTGGGTCTGGGTATTCCGTTCCTCCTACTCGCATTGGGTTCAGCACGTGCGGTACATGCGCTGGGGTGGCTTCGCCGGCACACCAGGACGATTCAGATTTTCGGGGGTGTCCTGCTCGTCGCCGTGGGAGTGGCACTGGTGACCGGCTTGTGGAACGAGTTCGTCACCTGGATTCGTGACGCGTTCGTCACCAACACCACGTTGCCGATATGAGACGGGCGTTGGCCTATGTCCGCAACACCTGGCGTGCCCTCACCTCGATGGGCACCGCGCTCGTCTTGTTGTTCTTGCTGGCATTTGCAGCGATACCGGGCGCGTTGTGGCCGCAACGCGCGGTCAACCCGACGACCGTAGCCGGCTATCTCGCCGACAATCCGCGACTCGGTCCGTGGCTGGACCGGTTCCAGGTCTTCGACGTGTTCTCCAGCGTCTGGTTCACCTCGATCTATGCCTTGCTGTTCGTCTCGCTGATCGGTTGTCTGACACCGCGATTGATTGAGCATGCCCGCAGCCTTGTGGCAACACCGGTGCCGGCGCCGCGCAATCTCAGCCGGCTCCCGAAGCACCGTGCAATGGTCATCAACGGGGATCCTGACGCCCTCGGCGTCGCAGTCTCCGACACTTTGCGCCGATGGCGCAGGACCACCCGCAGCAACGACGGCTTCGTCGAAATCTCGGCGGAGAAGGGCTATTTGAGGGAGGCAGGCAACCTGGTTTTCCACTTCTCGCTCATCGGATTGCTCGTTTTCATCGCGGCCGGGAAACTGTTCGGCTACGAGGGAAACGTCATCGTCATCGCCGACGGGGGACCAGGATTCTGTTCGGCCTCGCCCGCGGCGTTTGATGCCTTCCGTGCGGGCACAACCGTTGACGGTACCGCGCTATACCCAATCTGCCTGCGCGTCAACGATTTCGAAGTTGATTTCCTGCCGAGCGGACAAGCGGTGTCATTCGCCGCGGACACCGTCTATCAGGCCGGCGACGACCTTGTAAACGACACCTGGAACGCTTATCAGCTGAGAGTCAACGAACCACTGCGGGTCGGCGGGAACCGCGTGTATCTGCTCGGGCACGGCTACGCACCGACGTTCACGGTCACCTTCCCGGACGGGCAGACACGTACCCAGACCCTGCAGTGGCAGCCCGAGGACCTGCAGACGTTGCTGTCCTCGGGTGCTATGCGTTTCGACCCGCCGGCGGGCAGCTACCCCGACCCCGATGAGCGCCGCAAGAATCAGATCGCGCTGGCAGGGTTGCTGGCGCCGACGGCGCAATTGGACGGCACACTGTTGTCGTCGGCGTTCCCTGCCCCCAACGATCCCGCCGTGGCGATCGACATCTACAAGGGTGATACCGGCTTGGATTCTGGTCGCCCGCAATCGATCTTCGCGTTGGACAGGCGCATGATCGGGCAGGGTCGTCTCAATCGGATGGCCAGGGTGAACCTGGGTCTGGGCGAGGAGACACGCCTTGACGACGGCACGGTGGTCCGTTTCGACGCGGTCACCGACTTCGTGAGTCTGCAGGTGTCACATGATCCGGCGCAGATCTGGGTGCTGGTGTTCGCCATGACGATGATGGCCGGCCTGCTGGTCTCGCTGATCATTCGTCGGCGACGGATCTGGGTGAAGATCAGCAGAGACGAAGGCGGCGGTGCTCTGACGGTCGAGGTCGGCGGGCTGGCGCGCACCGACAACGCCGGGTGGGGTGAAGAATTCGACCGTCTGGTGATCCGCCTGTTGCCAGAAGTGTCGGAGCAACCACTGGGGACGACCACGACGAACTCCCGCGGCAGACCGTGACGGCCGGGACGCGTTGCTATGACGGCCCTGCTGACCGTGGCGTCGATGGACGCTCTCGCCGCGCCCTGATCGATGCGCATGCTGTGTCACCACGGGGATGCCGCACCCAACTATCCGCGTGGTTGTAGACACGCCCGCCCATTTCCTTGGTGACAGCCGAATCCGGCCACGCCGCTGCGAAGTTCAGACGAAAAGGCGCCTAGGCGATGCGCCCAAACAGACAGCACCGTAAGCCCCCCGACATCGATCGCGCTGGCAATAGCGACCACGATGTCAACGCTGGTTATGGATCATCTGGCTTTCGGGCGGGTCACTATGCACGTGTTCCTGCGGGATCGCTGGCGGGCTGCTGCTGTGGCTGCTGCTCAACCGCGGCAGCTGGGCCGACATCGGGATCCCGTACTTCATCGCCCTGGCCCTGTTCCTGGCGCATCGGGTCGGGTCGAGGAAGAGCAGATGGGCTTCTTCGCCCACCTCCGAAGTGACCGCGCTGCCGTCGCCAGCCGTCACCTCGGTGTCTGTCATCCTGTTGCTTCTGGTGTCGGTGGGCGTGTGGCTGCTCATCCCGGCCCTGATGATGAGGGCACCGGCATTCGGCTGCTACCTGGCTTGGGCGTTCTCCGCGTCGCTGGGCATCACCGAACTCGCTCATTTCGTTGTGCTTCTCGTTCCTCGACCAACCGGGCTACAGCTACGTTCCCGGAATGTGGGCGGTCCTCCTGCTTGCCCCGGTGGCGTGGCTGGGCATGTGGCGCTGGCCCGCGGCACACATGACCTATCAATCGCCGGCCACATCGCCGGCGGCTGATCGGTTGTCGACCCGTTCGGCAAGGACCGACTGAAACCGGGGGCACATGGCCAGGTCGCCGTGTTCGCAATTCAACCCGGAATCCACCAGGGCCAACGCTGACTGCGCAGCAGCGATGCGCTCGATCAGCTGATCGCGCTGCCGGTGCAGCACCGCGTTGCGCTTCGCCGGGGTGGCCGCGGTGAGGATCTGCCGAATGTCCTCCAGGCCCATCCCGGCACGCTTGGCTTGCAGGATCGCCGCAACCCGAAACCGGTCTGCGCGCCCGTAGACACGATGGCCCACTGAGGAGCGGTGCGGAACCAGCAATTCCACGGATTCCCAGTGGCGCAGCGCATGGGTATTGACGCCGAAATGCTCCGCCAGCTCGCCGATCGACACGTCGCCATCGTCATCGCTTGACTTCATGTCGACATTAAGGCCCAGCATCGCTGCCATGTCCATACCCGATAGTCCGATCCACCCCGCCCACCCGCATTTCGAGGTGGTACGCGAGGACCTCGCCTTCAGTTCCGGTAGCGATCGCTGCGACGGCTGGCTGTACCGGCCACGAACAGACGGCACCCACCCGTGCGTCGTGATGGCTCACGGCATCGGTGGCATCCGCAGCGCCGCGCTGCCCGAGTTCGCGACGCGGTTCGCCGCCGCGGGGATCGCCGCGCTCACCTTCGACTACCGCCATTCCGGCACCAGCGGGGGCGTACCGCGCGGTCTGATCGACATCCGCCGACAGCGAGCAGACTTGCGTGCGGCACTGGACTACGCGTGCGGCCTGGATGGCGTCGATCCGGGCCGGATGGCGCTGTGGGGGACCTCTTTCGGCGGCGGGCATGTACTGGCCACCGCCGCCGCCAACCCACGTATCGGCGCGGCTATCATCCAAAACCCCTTCGTCGACGGTCGCGCGGCGGCGGCTGCGGCGATGCGCTCGGCCGGTCGTGTCGCCACCTACCGGCTGGCTGTGCGGGCTCTTCGCGACGCGCTGCGCGCCCGCCGCGGCCGCGACCCCATCTACGTCGATCTGGTTGGCGAACCCGGCACGGTGGCGATAATGACTACACGCGATGCGAGAGCTGGATTCGAGGCGATTCTGCCACCCGACCCGATCGGTTGGGAGCCCGCCGTTGCTGCCCGTATCGTGTTGCACTTGCGATCGGATCGGCCCGCCACCAAAGCCGACCAGGTGACCTGCCCTCTGCTGGTCAGTGTGTGCGACCACGACGCGATCGCGCCACCGGATCCCGCGATTCGCGTCGCCGAAGAAGCTCCTCGGGGAGAGTTAAGCCGTTACCCCATAGGGCATTTCGACCTGTTCGCCGGGGAGTGGTTGAACCGAGTGTGCGCAGACCAAATCGCCTTCCTGCGCAGCAACCTCATTGCCGTTGTGCAGTGAACGGGTGCACGCCCGTGGGCGCCCTCAGCCTTGGGTGGGGTCGGCAACGATGCGCAGGTAGGGACGAGGGGCGGTCCAGCCGTCCGGATAGATCTTTTTGGCCTCCTCGTCGCTGACCGAGCCGGCGATGATCACGTCGCCACCTCTGTTCCACTGGGCGGGGGTGGCCACCTTGTGCGCGGCAGTGAGTTGTAGCGAGTCGAGTACACGCAGCACCTCGTCAAAGTTGCGGCCGGTGGTCATCGGGTAAACGAGCACCAACTTGATCGTCTTGTCGGGGCCGATGACGAAGACATTGCGCAGCGTCGCCATCTCGGCCGGAGTGTGACTGGTCGGGTCGCCGGCGATGTTGGCGGGCAGCATCCCGTAGGCCTTCGAAATGGTGTAGTCGTTGTCGGAAATCATCGGATAGTTGGGCGCGGTACCTTGTGTTTCGGCGATGTCGTCGGCCCATGCGGCGTGGTTGTCGAGTGGGTCGACCGACAACCCGATGATCTTGGTGTTGCGTTGGTCGAATTCGGGTTTGATCTTGGCCATGTAGCCGAGTTCGGTCGTGCACACAGGGGTGAAATCGCGGGGGTGGGAGAACAGAACTGCCCAGCTGTCGCCGATCCACTCATGGAAGTTGATCGGACCCTGGGTGGTTTGGGCGTGGAAATCGGGGGCGGTGTCGCCGATGGTGAGTGCCATTAGTGGTTGTCCTTCCGGTGTGGTGGTGGCGGTCGACGTCGACGCTAGCGGTCGAGCCTGAGGCGAACCTGAAGTCGGCGGGGGCGCGGTCAGCTTCGGAAGGTATCGACCAGTACGAGGCCGGCACCGTTATCTACTCTTGAAAGGCGCGACTAACTAATGACAGAAATTGCATTCTGGCCTGGCGCGTTGTCCGCATTCAGTCAGTCCCTTGGTGTTTAGGTCACGTAAGGCACGTCAGCAATGGGGCTCTCGTCGTCGCGAGCGATAGGAGGTCGATATGCAGGTCGGGTGGTGGTATTTGGTGGTGTGGTCGGCGGCTGAGTTGGGCGCCGGTTGCGTTCGGTTCCCAGGACAATTGGGTTCCGTACGAGGCCGAGGCGAACCGGCGCGCCGGCACGGTTGCGCGTAGCCAAATGCCCTATGTCCGGCACGGCAGCCATCGGAGACGTTTCTGTCGTTCAGCTTTCGGATCGGCCGAACCAGCGGTGCCGTCGGGTGTTGGCGAATTCGGCTTTTTCGTCGGCCAGGTCGGTGGAGGGCCCGATGAAGGGGGCGGTGGGTTTGGGCCCGGAGAGAAAGTCGGCGTCGACCTTGCCGACCTGTCCATCGCCGAACTCGATGTAGCAGACCCCGCGCCCGGAATACTTGGCGGTGAAGGGTGCTCCGTGCAGCTGTGCGGCGATGTGGGCGGCAACGGTGCGGGCAGCGTCTTCGGCGTAAACCCCGGCTCGGGGTACGGGTGCGTCGGCGCAGTCGCCGATGGCGTACACGCCAGCATGTTTGGTGGCGAGCGTGGCGGGGTCGACGGCGATCCATCCGTCGTTGCCTCCTGCAGTCAGCCCGGAGGCGTCGATCACGTCGGGGACGCGGTGTTTGGGAATGCCGATGAACAGGTCGTAGGGCACGGTGTCGGTGTCGGTGTGGGCTAGGTGTTGGTTCGGGTCCAGTGAATGAATCTTGGTGTCGGGCCGGTAGGTGATGCCACATTCGGCCATGGCGGTGATCAGCGCTTCGGACGTTTCTGGAGAGACCGGGATCGGCGAGGGCATGGGGCTGATCACCTTGATGGTGGCGGCGTCACGGATGCCCCGCTCGACCAGGTGGGCATGTAGCAGCAGGATTGCCTCATAGGGTGCCGGCGGGCACTTGAAGGGGACGCTGAGGATGCCCAGCACGATGGTGCCGCTGGTGAATTCAGCTAGGCGGTCACGCAGCCGAGCGGCCCCGTCCACGGTGTAGAAGTCGTAGCCGTCCTCGGTGAAGCCAGGTGTGGCTCCGGGCTCGTAGTCCGCGCCCAGGGCGATGACGAGGATGTCGGGCTGGTAGTCGGATTGGTCGGTGGCGACGCGGCGGGTGGCAGGGTCGATGGAGGTGATGTGTTCCTGGCGGAATTCCAGGCCTGGCCGGGTCAGCTCGGCATACGGAATGCAGACCTCCTCGGGGGTGTGGTTCTTGAACAACACGTCGATCTTGGAGAATCCGAAGGTGAATCCGTCATTGTGGTCGATCAGGATGACTTGGACCTCATCGGCGAGGGTGTCGGAGAGTTGGGCGGCTAGTTCCAGGCCGCCGAATCCGGCACCCAAGATCAGTACGTTCTTCTTCATTGGTGCGTCTCTCTTTCGTTGTGGTCGACAATCGTTGATTCAGTTGGGCTGACACCGCACACCCGGAAGGGGTGGGCGGCGACGGGTCGTCAAGTCTGAATGGGCCGGTTCTGAGCCGTCCATGGCGTCATTCCACCCCTGGCCAACACAGCGTTTCGGCGAAGGGACCTCAGGATCCGTGCACCGCGTAGGCTGCGGTTTCCCGATGCGCAGATGACATACACGGTGTCACCGTCCGGGATGTCGACGAGGTGTTCGGCCAGCAGCTTGAGTGGGATCGGCAGCGCGCCGGGAAACTGGCCCTGCGCGCACTCCCAGGGTTCGCGGACAACCACCACCGGCCGCCCAGCCGGCAGCGAGCTCCTCGACCGTGACTTCACGTGGTTCATTCACCATTCCTTGTATACCCCTACCGGTATAGCCTGTCGATGTGGCGGCGGCGACGACAGGTCACGGGTGGCCCCGACCCCTCGGTGCAACGGTGACTGATTCGGCCGTTCCGGGCCATGGGCGCACATCCGCATCGAGCGCTGTGGACGGTCGCCGCAGCGATCCTGTTTGTATACCCTGTGGGGTATACGATGGGAACTACTGCTACGGAGAAGGGAGTCGGCGATGGTCGGCGATCAGGACAGCATCGCAGTGGTGCTCAATCGGCTGCGTCGTGCGCACGGTCAGCTCGCGGGCGTGATCGGCATGATCGAGCAGGGCCGCGACTGTAAGGACGTGGTCACCCAGCTCGCTGCGGTGTCGCGTGCGTTGGACAAGGCCGGTTTCAAGATCGTGGCGACGGGTCTGCGGGAGTGCTTGGCCGGGCAGGTCGAAGGTGCGGCGGCGCCGATGACCGAGGCCGAGTTGGAGAAGCTGTTCTTGGCGCTGGCGTGAAGAGTGCGGGCGTTGCAGTGACATCGGCGGCGGAGAGAGCGGGTGGCTGGGCGTCGAAGCGGTGGCGCCGGTGACTGTGGTCATCGCCCTGGTGCTGGGTGCGGTGATCGGGGTGCTGTTGGGGTTGCTCGGCGGGGGCGGGTCGATCCTGGCGGTCCCGGCGCTGGTCTATGCGCTCGGCCTCGGGATCGAGCAGGCGATCCCCATGTCGCTCATCGTGGTCGCGGTGGCCTCGGCGGTGGGGGTGTTGCCCAAGGTACGCACCGGGCAGGTGCAGTGGCGCCTGGCCGCCATCTTCGCGGTGGCCGGAATCCCGGCCACCCTGCTCGGCAGCGCCATCGGCAGGCACCTGCCTCAGCCGGTTCTGATGATCGGCTTCGCGGTGCTCATGATCGTCGCCGGCATCCGAATGTTGGCCGATTCCGCCGACACCGGCACTGCCTGCACCGTCGGCGAAGCCGGCATCAACTGGCGTCGCTGCGCATCGCGGTCCATTCCCGCGGGCTTCGTGGTCGGCCTGCTGACCGGGCTGTTCGGTGTGGGCGGTGGTTTCGTCATCATTCCCGCCCTGGTGCTATTGCTCGGGGTGCAGATGTCCATCGCGATCGGCACCTCCCTGCTGATCATCGTCGCCAACTCCGCGGCCGGGGTGCTCTCCCACCTCAGCGGGGCAAGCATCGACTGGTCGATTACTGCGGCGTTCGTTGCGACTGCGGTCGGCGGCTCACTGATCGCCGGGCACTACGGCACCAGACTGGACACCGGCCGGTTGCAGCACTGGTTCGCCTACCTGGTCTTCGCCGTCTCGGCCTATGTGCTGCTGGACACGCTCGTCCTGACCTGACACGTCCCAACTTCATCGGTTACCCGAGTCAAGATGCTTCGATCTATACCTACCGGGGTATATGCAACCAGTACCCCGAGAACAGAAGGGAATCCTTTCGTGGACGTCACGATTATCGACACCTCCAGCCTTGGTGACCGCAGTTACCTGGTCAGCAGCGGTTCGACGGGGGTGGTGATCGATCCGCAGCGTGACATCGACCGCGTGCTGGACCTGGCCCAGCAGCGGGGGGTGCAAATCACCCACGTGCTGGAAACCCACATCCACAACGACTACGTCACCGGCGGATTGGAACTCGCCCGCACGGTGAGCGCCGAGTACGTGGTGCCCGCCGGTGACCAGGTGGACTACGAACGCCGCCGGGCATGCGACGGGGATGTCATCGACGCCGGGCCGATCCAGTTGGAGGTGATGCACACTCCCGGTCACACCCACCACCACGTCAGCTATGTGCTGCGCGACATCACCGGTGCCGTGGCCGGAGTGTTTACCGGCGGGTCGATGCTGCACGGCACCACCGGGCGCACCGATCTGTTGGGCGCCGAACACACTCACGAGTTGACCCGCGCTCAGTACCATTCGGTGCACCGGCTGGCCGCCGCGCTCCCCGATGCCACCTCGGTGTATCCCACCCACGGGTTCGGCAGTTTCTGCTCGGCCACCCCGGGCAGTGGTGATGCCTCGACCATCGCCGAGCAGCGCCTGAGCAATCCGGCGCTCACCCAAGACGAGCAGGCCTATGTCGCCGAGCTGCTCGAGGGACTGTCGGCCTATCCCGCGTACTACGCCCACATGGGCGTGATCAACCAGGCTGGACCGGCTCCGGTGGACCTGTCGTTACCCGAACCGGTCGATCCCGAGGAGGTGCGGCGCCGCATCGACGCGGGCCAGTGGGTAGTTGATCTGCGGAACCGCACCGCCTTCGCCGCAGGGCATCTCAGCGGCACGCTCGGGTTCGAACTGTCTGACAGCTTCGTCACCTACTTGGGCTGGCTGCACCGGTGGGGCGAACCACTGACCCTCATCGGGGAAACACCCGATCAGATCGCTGAGGCCCGCCGCGAACTGGTCCGCATCGGCGTCGACCACCTCGACGGCGCGGCGACCGGGGACATCGAGGATCTCCGCGCCGGAACCGAATTGCGCTCCTACCGGGTCGCCGACTTCGCCGACCTCGCCGAAACCCTAGGCAGTGGCCAGGATTTCGTCGTGCTCGACGTGCGGCAACGCCAAGAGCACGACGCCAGCCGCATCCCCGGCGCGGTCAACATCCCGCTTCACGAACTCGCCGACCACCTTCACGAACTGCCTGACACCCTGATCTGGGTGCACTGCGGCACCGGGTACCGGGCGTCGATCGCCGCCTCCATCATCGACCGGGCAGGGGGCGCCGTGGTGCTCGTCGATGACGAGTACAGCACCGCGGACACCCTGCGCCTCACCTCCACACGACAACCCACCGACTCAACTTGACCACGGGAGGGCAGAAGCCGCGAAAGGTGATGCAGGACTGGGTTGGATGAGGTGCCGGGGCACACAGATCAACCTCAGCAACTCCAATCGAGCGCTGGATAATCGCATAACCGTCCCCAGTCGAGATCGACGCCGCAGCATTGACGTCAGGGATGCGATCACTCGGCAGGAACAGAAGCGGCATCTAAGTCATGGTGTTTGGGGCTATGTCGTCGGTTTGCGCTCGGATCATCCGGCGGATACTGCAGCGGGCAGCGGCGAGATCAATGGTTACCTACCCCTGTAACGGAGTGAAGTGCCAACTTTGGCTGGCTGACCAGTGTGGCTGCGGTGATGTGTCGGTGTCCGGGTGTAGGAGTTACGTTAAGGCATGTTGCTAGTCTGGCGGCTTCGTGTGGTTCTAGTCGGCGGATCGGGAGACTGCGATGGGGTTTGACGCCCCACGTGTTGAAGGTGTTGATCGCCTCTCCCTGCTACACCGGCGGGGAACGCGAGGCGACCGAGAAACCTCCGCACACGAAGGGATCGACACCAGGGCCTTCTAGCGCTGAATCGGCGGGAGGGCGGGGGCCGCCAAGCCTTTAGAAGGCGAGGCCGCTGACCAGGATGAAGATGCCCAGGGCGATGAGGACGATCGGAAAGAGGATGTGTTCCCAGCGTTCGAGGACTTCGGCGATCGGCTCGCGGGTGGCGACGAATTTGGCGGCGATGACGAGGACCGCGACGAGCACGAGGAAGACGACACAGTAGGCCACCACGGCCGCGGGTCGGACGCTGAGGAAGACGGGGACGTAGACGCCGATGTTGTCCCCGCCGTTGGCGAAAGTGACTGCTGCGACGGTTAAGACGCCGACGTTCTTGCCCGCGAGCTTCGCGTCGTCGTCATCGCCATCGTTGTCGCGCCAGGCTTGCCATGCCGCCCACAGTCCCAGGGCCAGGGGTATGAGCCCGAAGTACGGGATGACTGCCGGAGGAAGGAACGCTCCGGCACCCAACGTCACGAGCACGGCCGCGCCCAGGATCCCCGCAAATCCCAGGTACTGGCCGGCGATGATCCGGGCCGTCGTCCCGCGTTGCCCCGCGCCGCGGGCGAAGAACAGCGAGAGCACGATGATGTCGTCGATGTTGGTGACGATGAACAGACCGATCGCGGGCAGAACCGACGACAGGATCATGCGCCCGCCCCCGGGTCTGCGGTGTCGCCTGCGCGCCAACTGGCCACAACGAGGACGGCTGCGCCGGTGACGACGAAGACGTCAGCGAGGTTGAACGTGGGGAACCACCCGGTGTGCAGGTAGTCGGTGACCAGCCCATCAGGGGCGCGGTCGATCACGTTGGCCACCGCGCCACCCAGCAGAGCGGCCAGTGCCAGTACGAAGGGCAGCGCGGCGTTGGGGGTGAAGCGGAAGGCGAACACCGCCAATGCGACCACGATCACGCCGGTGACGCCGAGCAGGACCGCTGGGGGCAGGGTGTCGCCGAGACTGAATGCCACACCCGGGTTGAAGGCCAGCCGCAGTTGTAGCAGCCCGAGATCTATTGAGCTGCCGTCGTTCAGCGCGCGGCCCGCCCACGTCTTCGCGCCCAGGTCCAGTCCCGCGACGATGACCGCCGTGGCGACCAGGATGATCCGCGCCCGAAACACCCTGGTGCCGGTGTCGGTGTGGTCGGCGGTCACGATGGCGCGCTCACCGCCGCCGCACGGGTGCGACTGGCTGGCCGTTCTACCGTCGCGGCAGCCAGCGGTGTGGTGCGCCCGGCCCGCACACCGTTGGCGATGACCACGATTTCGGCGACTTCGTGGACCAGCACTACCGCGGCCAGCCCGAGCACACCGAACAGCGCCAACGGCATCAACCCGACGATCAGGCCCAGGGACAGGCCAACGTTTTGCAGCATGATCCGACGCGCCCGCCGCGCATGGCTGAACGCTTGGGGCAGATGGCGCAGGTCGTCGCCCATCAACGCCACGTCGGCGGTTTCGATGGCCACGTCGGCGCCCATCGCGCCCATCGCGATACCGAGGTCGGCGGCGGCCAGCGCGGGAGCGTCGTTGACGCCGTCGCCGACCATCGCCGTGGGGCGCTGCGCGCGTAGCTGTTCGATCAGTCGCGCCTTGTCCTCGGGGCGTAGCTCGGCGTGCACGGCCTCGATCCCGACATCGCGGGCCAACGCGGCTGCGGTGGCTGCGTTGTCGCCGGTGAGCATCGCCACGTGATAGCCGTCGCGGCGCAGTTGGGCGACGACCTCGGCGGACTCTGGGCGCAGCTCGTCGCGCACCGCAATTGCACCGATGACCTGCCCGTCGTCTTCGACGAGGACGGCGGTGGCCCCGGCGTGCTGCATCCGCGCCACGTCGCCGGCGAGCAGCCCGGGGTCGAGCCAACCGGGGCGGCCCAGCCGGATGGTGTGACCGTCGCGACGTCCGGTGAGCCCGGCACCTGTGACGGCCTCGACGTCGGTGGCAGGCATGACGTCGTCGACGGCGGCCAGGATCGCCGCAGCCAGCGGGTGCTCGCTGCGCGCTTCCAAGGCGGCCGCCAGATCCAGCACCTGCTCGCGCGTCACACCGTTGGTGGTGGCCACGTCGATCACTGCGGGCCGGTTCGCGGTCAGCGTGCCGGTCTTGTCGAGGGCGACGCCGCGTATCTTGCCCAGCCCTTCCAGCGCCGCGCCGCCCTTGACCAGGGCACCCAGCTTGCTGGCGGCGCCGATGGCGGCCACTACGGTGACCGGCACCGAGATCGCCAGCGCACACGGTGATGCGGCGACCAGCACCACCAGGGCACGTTCGATCCAGGTGGCCGGGTCACCGAGCAGGCTGCCGATCACCGCGATTAGTGCCGCGGCGATCATCACCCCGGGTACGAGGGGTTGGGCGATGCGGTCGGCCAAGCGTTGGGAGGCGCCCTTGCGGGACTGTTCGGCCTCCACGATGCGCACGATGCGGGCCAGCGAGTTGTCCTCGGCAGTGCTGCTTACCTCCACCTCCAGTACCCCGGTGCCGTTGATCGACCCGGCGAACACCTCATCACCGGGCCCGGCTTCCACGGGAACCGACTCGCCGGTGATGGCCGAGACATCGAGGGCGGTGCGGCCCAGCCCGATGATGCCGTCGGTCGCGACACGCTCACCCGGCTTGACCAGCATCCGGTCGCCGATCCGCAAATCCGCAGGCGCAACATTCTTTTCCATCCCGTCACGCAGCACGGTGGCCTCGTCGGGCACCAGCGACAGCAGCGCGCGCAGTCCGCGGCGGGTGCGCGCCACCGAGTACTTCTCTAGCCCCTCGCTGATGGAGAACAGGAAGGCCAGCATCGCGGCCTCACCCACCTCGCCGAGGATCACCGCGCCCACGGCGGCGATGGTCATCAGCGTGCCGACACCGATCTTGCCCTTGGCCAGCCGCGTGAGCGTGGATGGCACGAAGGTGTAGGCGCCGACCAGCAGTGCCACCGCTTCGAGTGTGAGGACGACCGGCTCGGCGGCGGCGAGGAATCCGGCGATGAGGGCTGCCAGCAGGAACACCCCGGAGATGGCGGCGAACTGCAGTTCCTTGATCTGCCAAAGCCGTTCGGGCTCGTGCTCCTCGTCGTCGCCGCGGGGTTCATCGTTGCCGCAGCCGCAGGCGTCGCTCATCGGCGACCCTCCTCCGTATCGATGGTCGTGCCCGTGCGGGGGCGGGTTCCGTAGTTGGGACACAGCGCCACCGTGTTACCCGTAGCGGCCAACAGCGTTTCCGCCGCGGCCAACAGGTCGAGCAGTTCGGGGCGGGTCAGCGAGTAGAACATCTGTCGGCCTTCGGGGCGCCCGATCACCAGGCCGCAGTCCCGCAGACACGCCACATGAGCTGAGACGGTGGACTGCGCCAAGCCCAGTTCGCCGATCAGGTCGACGACACGTGCTTCCCCGTCGGCGAGTCGGCGCACGATCGCCAGCCGGGCGCCGTCGGAGAGGCTGTGGAACAGCGCCACCGCAGCGTCGAGGTTCGAGGAGGTTCCCCCTGAGGTGCTGCCAGCAAGGCACGCGTTCGATTCATTCATCGCCATACGGCGATGATAGCCGCTTAACAACGATACTTCGAGCCGGGGTCGGATGATCCCGTCCTCTGCGCCTCGTTGGTGGACGCGGTGGCGGTGGGTGTGAGGGTGCAGCCGCCGCCTGGGGTGAATGGGTAGATCATCTGCTGCAGGTAGCCGTTGGGGTAGTCGGGTTTGGCGGCCATGCCGAGCTGGGTGGAGTCGAAGCGTCGGGTGGGGTCGTAGGAGTAGGTGCGCAACAAGTGATCCCACACCAGAGTGAACAGGCCGAAGTTGACGTCGCCGATACCGGCCCATTTGAGGTGGTGGAAGCGGTGGCCCTCGTTGAGGGCCAGGACGTACTTGGCGGGGCCGATGCGGTAGTCGGCGTTGGAGTGCTGCAGCAGCAGCTGGATCGCGACGGCCAGGGCCAGCACGGAGGCCACGTCGACCGGTAGCCCGATCAGGATCAGTGGTGCGACGCCAGCGGCCATTTCCACGGTTTGGTGCAGGGGGTGTTTCATCAGGCCGTTGAGGCCGTAGAAGCGGGTGATGCTGTGATGCACCGCGTGGAATCGCCACAGCACGCCGATCTTGTGGCTGGCCAGGTGCACGACGGTGATGCCGAGGTCGGCGATCAGAATGGCGGCCAGGACCTGCACGACGAATGGCCAGTTGTGTGGCCACAGCTGCGGCGCGGGAACGACCGCGGCCAGCAGTGGGATGGCGGCGACGCTGGCCAGGATGAGGGTTTCGTTGACCGCGACGTGGATGCGGTCGCGGGTGGTGTCGGCGCGATCATGGTTCCAGTCGCGGTCATACGGAATGATCCGCTCAACCAGAAACGACGTCGCGATCGCGACGACCAGAACGACCAGCAGCCAGTACTTCGGGGCGCCGGCGGCGGTCAGGGCAAGGGCTGCGCCGTTGAGGCCGATCAGCATGAACGGCACGTAGCCATAACTGGCCACCGCCTGGGCCGCAGTGGTCGTCAATGTCGAAGAAGTCGTACTCATGCCTTGATCATCACGGTCACCGCCGTGGCGGCGCTTGAACGATTCGGCTACCCGCCGCTGTCGAGGTCCCAGGACACGTGCCGACTCAGCATCGAGGGCGCCAAACCGAACATCTCGCGGGTGGTGCGAGTGAGGTGAGCGCTGTCGGCGAACCCCGCACCGTGCGCGGCGCCGGTCAGATCGTCACCGGCCTGCACCCGGGTGATCGCGATCTGCAACCGTGACCACAGCACGTAGCGGCGCAGCGGGATGCCGACCTGCTCGGTGAACAGATGCGTCAGCCGGCTCGCCGAGATCCCCACCTGCGCAGCCAGTTCCGTACCGCTGACCGGGCCTGCCGCCACGAGGTCGGGCAGCAGCCGCAACGCGTCATCGATCACCGGGTGGCGAGGCGCGACGTCGTCTCCGGCAGTGGCGGGTGCCAGGTGCGCGATCAGCTCGTCGACTACGGTGGCCAGCGCTCGTCGACCGGTGAAGGCAAGCACTGGGGTGACAGTCCACCCGGAGCGGACCGCGCGCACGTGCGCGGACCGTCCGGGCGCGGACTCTGGGTCGAGGAACACCATCGCGCCCTCCTCGGCTCCGACCTCGATCCGGTGCGCTGTGTCGGCGGGCACGACCACCTTCGTGCCTCGGTGTCGCGCGCCGTGCTCATCGAGCACCGTGAAAGCCGTTGTTGCGGCGATGATCTGAACGGCGTGGTGAGCGTGGGCATCGGTGATGCCGATCGACCCGGTGAAAGCCAGCACCCCCGGGCGCAGCAGCGCCGCCCCACCCCAGCGCGGTTCAACGGTTTGATCACCGCCAGACCTATTCATCGCCACGAAACGATGATAGCGTTCATATTGATCGCCAGATGACGATGCCACCCATGTAATCCGATGGGTCAGGCACCAGTGGCGATTCGGTCTGCTGGGGGAAAGGGGACTGCAGTGTTGATGAATCGGGCCGAGACTGCCTTGATCAATTCTCCGCCTCGGCGGTGGCTGCAACGCTTGTACGAGGTGCCGGTACTGCTGCGCTTCGGGGGCCGGCTCCTGCCGGGCAGCAGAGCCCTCGAAATCGGCTGCGGATCGGGCTACGGCTCGCAGCTGGTGTTGCAGCGATTCGGCGCCGAGCGGATCGACGCCCTCGACCTGGACCCGGCGATGATCCGCCGGGCCCGCGGGCGGCTCGCCTCCTATGGTGACCGGGTACACCTGGTCCACGGCAGCGCCACCGACCTTCGAGCCGCGCTGAACGCCGACGATGGCAGCTACGACGCGGTGTTCGACTTTGGGATCATTCATCACATCCCGGACTGGCGCGCCGCGGTGGCCGAAGCCGCCCGGGTGCTCGCCCCCGGTGGACGGTTCTACTTCGAGGAAGTCACCGCCCACGCCCTCAACCGTCCCACCTACCGGAGATTGTTCGACCATCCCACCGACGACCGATTCACCGCCGACCAGTTCCTTCAGGAACTGCGCCGCCACGGCCTGCTCATCCTCGGATCGGTCACCCGCATCCAGGGCGATTACCTACTCGGCGTCGCCGCCAAGCCACTCCCTGCGGCCGGTGCTCGATGATGGCCGCCGCGGCACTGGCCCTGTTCGTGGTCATGATGCTGATCCTTGGGGCGCTGCGCACCCTCATTCAGCGCCGCCGCACCGGTGACAGCGGCAACCGGCGCACGCTGTCACCAAGCGGCTCGCTGGGATGGTCGGCGCTCACCGCCACCGACATCGGCTACCTCACGGTGGGTGTAGGTGGCCCGCTGGCGGCCTGGCTGGGCCTGCCTCCCGTGAGCGCGCTGCAGCACCCTCCCGTTCAAGTGCTCGGCGTTGTCCTGGCGGTCATGGGCATCCTGGCCGCGTTCGAAGCGCAGATGGCGCTCGGCGCGTCCTGGCGGATCGGGGTCGACGACCGGGAACGCACCGCACTGGTCACCACCGGCCTATTCGGCTGGGTGCGCAACCCCATCTTCACCGCGGCGCTCATCGCGTTTCTCGGCCTGGCGCTGATGGTCCCCAACCTCGTCGCGCTCATCGGCTGGGTCCTCGCCCTGAGCGGCATCCAGACGCAAATACGGCTGATCGAAGAGCCCCACCTGAAACGCGTCCACGGCGAACCCTACACCCGCTACGCCGCCAGGGTCGGGCGCTTCCTGCCCGGATTGGGGCGCCTCCGCACCGACCGTCGCGACACCACCGAGGTCGACCGCAACGATCGCGAAGCAGACGGTGGACAGCATGGGTGAGACCGCCTCCACCGACGCGACTTTCGCGTTCGTCGACCTGTCCGGTTTCACCGCCCTGACCGAAATGTGCGGCGACGAGCAAGCCGCTCACCTCGCCGGAAGACTAGTCGAACTGACGCGTGACTCGATGGCCCTCGATGTCACGCTGGTGAAGACCATGGGTGATGCCGTGATGCTTCACGCCCATGGCCCCGACACCATGATGGCGACCATCCTTGACCTCGCCGACCGCGCCGCCGAAGAGGACGGCTTCCTCGGACTGCGCGCCGGAGTTCACCACGGCAGCGCAGTCCAACGGGACCACGACTATTTCGGCCACGCCGTCAACACCGCCGCACGCGTCACCGCGCTCGCAGGCGCCGGCCACGCCGTCATCACCGAACCGGTCCTGCCCGCGTGTAAAGCCCTCGGCGTCGCAGCCCACCCGCTGGGCGCCACCGCGCTGCGCAATATCAGCGCCCCAGTGGCGGTGTACAGGGTGCAGCTACGGCCGCCGCAATACCCCACCGATCCGGTCTGCCGCATCCGCATCGACCCACGCACCGCCACCCACCATCTGCGCCACAACAACGATGACCTCTGGTTCTGCTCCGACCGCTGCACCCAACGCTTCGCAGCACACCCCGCCAGATACGCGATCTGACGCCACGGTGCTAGTCGCGTTCCTCGGCCTTGCGCTCATAAACGCCGGGGGAAGTCACACAGTCACCGTCCCGGGTGTCGGCGTGGCATCGAAACAACGACGTTGGCTCCGGAGGTTTCGTGCGTGAGTTCGGTGATCACCGCTGAGAGCGTTCTGATCTTGCTTCGCAGGTGAGTATTCTCGGCAGCCAGTTCCTGGTTGTGGGCACGGGCCTGTGCAAGTTGTCGTTGCAGAGCCTCGGCATTCGGGGTGACGGGTCCGCACCCGACCGTCGCCTTGAACTCGTTCAGCAGATCGCTGTGTTGTTCGTAGAGTCTCTGCCGTGGTACTCCCGATTCGTCGGCCAAGGCCACCACAGTGCGCGCGCCGTTACTCTGCTCGGCTTTGTTGTCTCGGAGCCGGTTCATGGCGGCCCGAACCTGCTGGTGTTCCTCATCGTTGCGTTCGCCCGCATCACCCGTGAGGGTCATTCGTTTTCCTCGTCGCGCTGGGGGGTTGTCATCTGCCGGCTGGATTCGTGGTCTGCGAGGGCCTTTCGGTGCTCGATCAGACGAATCTGAATCCGTTGCCTCAGCGGTTCAGGGAGTGCGAGTGTCCCCAGGTCACGTTCGAGTGCTGTGACATGCTGGCCAAGGTTGGCAGCGTCGCGGTCGGTCCGGGCGGCGTTGACGCAGCCCAGCCGGCACCGACTCCAGAGGGGTTCAGTGGCGCTGTCGGTAGGTCCCAGGCAGGCTGCGGTGGCGCGCCGAAACACGCACGTCACGACCGCGCCGTGGTGGATCTGCAAGTCGGGGTTCGATAGCGCCTGGTTGATCTGACTCTTGGTGGTCACCGTCAAGCCCGCGAATGTGCTTGCCCTGGCGACTCGGGCCCGGTACTCATCGGCGGCCGAGCCGGAGACGTGCTCACCGAGCTCGAGTCGATGGTGATCGTCGTGGATGATCTCGGCTCGGTGGAGAAATTGTTCGAAGGTGATGTCGTCGAGGAATCCCGCATCAGCTCCGCCGGCATAGCCTTGGATCATTTGTGTGTGCAGGTGGCCGTATTGCGTTGCGCCGGCGATTGTTCCGCCGGGACGCCGGACGATGTGCCATGCCAGTGTGCGTCGCAATCGCGGTACCTGGATCGAGCCGTGCGAATCGGCGCCGATCAGCGGATGGTCGACCGGTGGAGCGAGCTCACGGTTGAACCATTCGATGAAGCTGGTGATGTCGGTGTTGATGGAGCCGGGTGTTCTCGTCCGGGTAGTGCCGAAGCGAAATTGGTCCTCGGAGAACAGTTTGAAACCCGGGAAGAGTAGATCGCTCACCGTGATCTGCTCAAGAACGCTGACGGCGTGGGCGGTTTCGTCGGTCACGACCCACGGGATGGTGGCCGGCGATCGGTCTCGGCGCTGCTCTCCGGTCTTCAACTGGTGCCCCGACATCAGTGTCAACGCGAGCTTCGGGTCCCGGCTGATGCATCCGCGACGAAGGTTGAGTGCCTCGCCGGTTCGAACACCCGAGAGGTAGGCGATGACGAGGAAACAGGCGGTTGTGATGTGGCGTAGCAGTTCGACGAGTTCACCGGCACCGACGGGGGTTTCACGCCAGCAGTGCGTGCCGATTGCGCTGAACGTGGTGGCGCGCAGCATGTCCACGTCGATCGGTAGTCCATACTTGGCTAGCAGGACCGGAGTCTCTTTCATGCGTTTCAGTTCGGTGTGGTGCATCCATCCACCCACCGCCAGCCCCGCCAGATCAACACTGGTCGTGGCGCCCGTCCGGATACCAGGAAGTGAGGCGTCGTTGCGGCCCAGTGCCGCAAGCAGGCATTCAAGTTGAGCCTTGGTGGTCTCGAACACCGATACCGTACGAGTACGAGCTCGACGAATGTCCGGCGCAATCTGATGGGCCAGATACCGCATTGCGAGAAGGTTGCGCGCGGCGGGAAGCAGATCGGCGGCAACGGTGTGGGTGACCGCCAACGCCGCCGAGAGCAGCGGCTCCATGACATCGGGATGAATGCGCGGGGTGGTGTTCGGTTTGCCCCAGGATGACTCGTAGTGGGCCAGGCCTCGTGCACTGGTACCGCCCCACAAGGTGCCCGGCGGGAGCTGGCAATGCGGGGGCAGAGCATCCCGGTACACGTGCAAGCGCTTAATGGCCTGTAGCGCTGAGCGTTTGGATTCGGCGCTGACACCGCTGGCTTCGGTGACGTGGCGCAGGTAGTCGTCGAGGTCTTCGGCGCGGACCTGACCGAACGATGTGACACCGCGCTCCACCAGCCAGGCCGTGAACCGTCGTAACGGCACCAGCTCGCCCCAGATCGTCTTGATGTGCGGATACAGCGATCGGGCACTGTCAAGGCGGGGTGCGTCGTCGACGATGTTGAGCAGGGCGAACAGGTAGAGCTTGCAGGCGTGGCGAAACGGCGTTGGGAAGCCCTCCCAGTGCACGGATTGTCCTGCGTTGTGGCGGTCTTGGATCGCCGCGGACAGATCCCACACCGGGTCGCCGAATCGCGATCTGATCCCGTCGATGTGAAGCGTGCGGTTGATCACGACCGCGGTGTCGGGGGCGACGTGGACACCTGCCACGACGTGGAATGTTTCAGCGGTGTGGGTCATGATGCTTCGAGGTTTCCGGTCAGCAGAAGGTTGACCGTCTGGTGATCGCTGTCGGTGGTCGCGTCTCGCGCGGCGGTCAGCTGGGCTGGCTCGTACTCGGCGAAGATGTTGTCCAGTTGCGCGAGAGGACCGGCGTGATCGGCGATCCATTGCCCGACGGGCATCTCTGTGCGCAGTTCGCGGAGCCGGTCGGCGATGACGAGTTGAATTGGCAGGTGGCGCGGGTAGGCGCGGGCGTTGCTGCAGTCAAGGCATGCCATGAACGATTGGCGGCACCGTTTACCGTCGATCGGCGAGTGCTCGAAGTCGGCGCACGCGCCCAGTACGGCGTCCTGGCCGGATCCGTTGTCGTGGGTGTCCGGGTGCACCGTCATGGTGCGTCGGGCCAGTGCGCGTGCGACTTGTTCATCGAGGGCCTCGGCCACGATTTGGAATCCTTCGTTGCGTACGGGGTCCATGCGGCTCAGGTAGCGAGCCAGCGTGGCCGGGGTGTGGGAGGTGGGTTTTCGGACCTGTTCCAGGTAGGTCTTGCGCAGTCGATCCATGCTGATCCCGAGGAGCAAGCCGTCATGCTCGGCGTCACCGGTGAGCCATGGCGCCATCCACCGCCGTCGAGCGCTCACTCCGGAGGCTGTGCTGCTGATTCCGTATCCGAAGAGTTTCTGTTCGACATAGTCGGGCTGGGCGCTGTAGTAGATGAAGGCGTGCTGGGACCCGGTCAGCGCACGGGCCGGTCCGGTCAGTTCCAGCAGCAACATGAAGGCCCCGTACGCGGTCGTCAGCGATGTGTTGGCCACTGCTGCGCGCCGATTCTGCCCACCAAGGGGCCGCAGTTCGGGGCGCAGCGCGGTCACCGGCACCGTCATGACCGACCGTTTCCCACGACGGGGCTTGTTGGTGTTGACGAACAGGATGCCGGGTTCATCGGGGCTGCTGGCGTGTCGGTGCGGCGCGGGCAGCGAGTCCAGCATCGACAGGTTCAGGCCGGTCATACTGGCTAGGAGAACACCAAATGCCCATGCCTCGCCCGGGTTGAGATGCAGCAACGACTGAAGATGGCATCCACCGGCCGCGGCGGCTACCCGCCGTGTCACGTAAGCCCGTGCACCCGAGGCACTACGAGGGACATCTCCCTCACGGGCGCAGTGATCGAGCACTTCGGCCAGACTACGACTGGGGTCTGCGCGGGGGAGGTGATCGAACCGTCCCGCACGATAGTCGTCGACCATCTGCCAATGAGTCTTCAGCCGGGTACGCGCCCGCCGCACCATTCCCCGTGCAACGACGGTGATGCGGCGAAGCTCATCGGTGGAATAGGGCTGGCGTGCCGTGTTCGTCTTCGGGTGACGCACGCGCGTGAACGCCTGGCGTGCCTCATCGGAGACGACAGGACTACAACGCAGCAGCGTCTTCAGGCTATGCAACGGGCCAGGACCGCTGGGAACCCGACACGACAACGCGAGCAGCCGGGCATCCGAGGCTGACAAATCTGCCAATCCCCTCATTCCTGGCCGGTTTTCAGCAAGCCAGCAGCAAGCATGCCGGGCGGACTGCCACAACGCGCCGGCGCCCCTCAATCGCTTGGATACGCCCAGCACACCAGTGGCGTCCTCGAACGCGATAGCGAAATCGTGGCGGATCCCATCAGCACCCGGCAGGGAACCGAAGTCGAAGTCCTTGGACTGAGTGCCATCCTCGCTGACGAACGTCACGATCAGCCCGCGTCGCCGCAATACCGGACGCCACGCCGGATCCGGCTGCGTCGCAGGGTGACCCGTCACGTTGGGACCGTCAACACCCGGGGCTCACCGACGCCGACCGTTGCGACGAGACGCTCAAGGGATTGCCGATCATCGGCATCCATCAGCGCGATGAGCTCCTCCACCTGCAACGCCTGAAACGGCTCAAGATAGACGCCGCGCGTGACCTCGGCACTGCGATGGCCAAGAAGTGTGGCCAGCAGAAACCATACATCGCCGAGCTGATTGCGAAAGTCGCGCTGCTCCTGCTTGGTCAACACATCGGTACGGCGCCACGCCACGAACGTGGCAATGCAAAACCACCGCAGCGCAAAGGAATGCCTCAGCATGTGGGGACGACACCACAACGGCGTACCTCCTCCTTGCGCAAGCGCTTTCGCGACCCTGGTGTTCGCGCGGTCGAATGTCTTGTACCAGGAATGTTTAGGGCGAGGTGTGCCGTCCTCATTCAGCCACAGCCACATCGGTTCCAGGCCATCAGGTCCACTGCGGAACAACGCCATTCGTGTCGACGGCCCGAGGACATCCAGCCGGACCGTACGACGCGATCCCGCCGCATCGACGACCTCCAGCTGCCCATCCCGGCGAACATGTTCGACGACCCAACGATCGGGAACCTGCTCGTAGCGACCAGCACGTTGCGCGCGGGAGACGGCAGCAGTGCGACTACCTTCCTGCAGATAGAAGTGAACTTGTTGAGCGACGCGGCGCCGCATCCAGAACGCTCGCCCGCGGCCACCCTTAGCGCAATGAGACGCCACGCGTGAACGCATCAGCCCCTCAGAGCCCGGCTGGGGCACCTCGACCGTCAACACGCTGGCCCACTCGCCGATTCGTAAACCAGTCCCGAACAACCCCTCCACGAACGCGACGTCGCGATCCTCAGTCGCTCCCCGCCAATCGTCCCGCGGCACGCCCTCCATCGTGAAACCGCGCAACCCCAGGTTTCCGCCACAACCGAAACGCCTGTGGAGTAAGCCATTTGACGTCCGCCCTGCGCATCCCCGACGGAGTACTCTCCAACACGACTTGGCCTCCGCCCATCCACGACGTGGCGATCACACGGGCTCGGACGGGGTTGTCGATTCCGTGCTGCTCGGCGGCCCACGAGTAGAAACCGCGGATCGCCGCACGATCGACACAGAAACTACTGGCGCTCACATGCTGGGGGTTGTTCTCGGCCGACAGCCGCCACTCCTTGAACGCAGCCAGTTCCGAGCGCGACGCCTGATCCCATCGAACGCCCAACGCGTGCAGGAAATCTAGCCACACCTTCAAGGACAAGGCGTAACGACGCAACGTTCCCGTTGCTCGTCCCCGCACCAGCGGATCTCGCCAGTAGGCGTTCACCAACGCATCCGCCCGGCCCCACGGATCAAGAAAGAACGGGGTGCCATCACGCGCGCCATTTCGCTCCGCCCAGGCCGCGACATCACCCAAACCTGGAACCACGTCGTCCACCGGTACGAACCGTTGCCGGAAGTCGTAGAAATGAAGAGTCCAACCATCAGCCGAATCACCCGCCATCTCCGGACTCCCTCTCACCTCAGGGGCAACGGCCTCATCATCGCCGACCCCATTCCCCAAACTGCTTCGACACGCCTGTCGGGCAGAGAACCGGGCACTGGATGTTGGGCGGGCAGATCGCGGCGCTGGCCCGGTTCACGGTGTCGGTGAACGCCTCATTGAGCGAGGTTTGGTCGCGGCTCAGTGTGTAGGTCGACGCCGTGGGACCGCCCGGATCGGTGTTCGGCCCGCAGGACACCGCCGCCGTCACATCGGAGGCAGTGGGCAAGGCAGCGCACGTGCCGCGCGGATAGCCGGCCGGCAGCAGCCGTACTAGCGCGGACGGCGCCGGGGCGGCGGACGAGGTGGCCATCGTCGTGGACGTCGGCGCAGAGTTGTTTTCCGGTTCGCTCGATGACGATGAAATGACCTTGGTCCAGAGGACACCAGCGATGACTGCAAGGACGGCGAACACCGCCCAAAGAATGAGCACGGGCCGCTCTATCCGTCGTCGCCGCAGCGACGCGGGAGTGAAGCTGATCGAGTCTGAAATGCTTCGGATGCGCTCAGATGTGTTGAGGCGCAGCGGGTTGGTAGTAGCTTGTGTGGCCTTGCGCGCTGTCGACGGCGGCGGGCTTTCGGTGAGCGACGTCGCCGCCGCAGCGGCGGCCGCGGTGAACTCCCGTGCCGATGCGAAGCGCTCCTCGGGATTTTTGGCCAGCGCCCGGGCCATCACGACATCGAGTTGGCGGGTTGCCGCGGACAGGTGGTCTGAGATCCGCGGCGGCGGTTGGTTCAGATGTGCGCGCGCCAGCTCGGTGGTGCCCTCGGCGGTGTAGAACGGCTGCTTGCCGGTCAGCATGCGGAAAAGGGTGCATCCCAGCGAGTAGATGTCGGCTCGGCCATCAACCGCCTCGCCGGCGATGACTTCGGGAGCGGCATAGGCCAGAGTCACGGCTACCGTGGAATCGCCGTCGCCGGAATCGCTGAGGCTGCCCGCTGCCCGCGCCACTCCGAAGTCACTGAGCATTACGTGTTCGTCGTCGGGTAAACCGGCGGCCAACAACACGTTTCCGGGCTTGACGTCGTGATGGACGACGTTGCGTTGGTGTGCGTAGTCCAGGGCCTTGGCGACTTCACTGACGATGCGGATGGCCCGCGCCGCGGTCATGGTCCCGTCCTGCATGGCTGCCTCGGCATCGGTGCCGGCGACGTACTGCATGGCGATCCACAAGTGGCCCTCGTCGGATTCGCCGCGGTTGTAGATGGAGACGATGTTGGGGTGGTCGAGCAGCGATGCGATGTCGGCTTCGCGGACGAAGCGCTTGCGGAACGCGGGGTCACGTGAGAGGTCGGCGCTGAGGACTTTGAGGGCGTCGCGGCGCGGCAGCGTCGGGTTCTTGGCGAGGTAGACCGTTCCCGTCGCGCCGGTGGCAAGCACCTGCTCGATCCGATACCCCGATACCAGGGAGCCGACCGCGAACATAGACACAGCATCGCCTACCGGCGGCGTCGCCTGGCCTGCAGCGGCAGACCCGGGCGTGTCCGGTGCGCGTTCGCTGCTCATGGTGGCGCTCAGCTGCTGTCTCGGTGTCCGAGCAGCGTCCTTAGCCGCGCCAGCGGCCCCCGCGCTGCTGGCGCGGGGGTATCGGCCGGCGTGCTGGGTTTGAACACGACGTTCGCCGACTGGATGAGGTCGCCTTCGGCGCCGATGGCGACCGATTCGGTGACGTGATGGCCTTGGTTGGCGAAGGACTGCACGATCTCTTCATGCAGGCGATCGGCGCTGAATCCCCACCAGTCATCGACCGCCGCGAGCACCCTGCTCAGGGCCGGCGAGGTCGGTCGAGCTGGCGGCGGCACCGATAGTTCGGGTGTCCATTGGCCGATCTCGGTCAGCCATCCCTCCCAGCGGGCGGCCAGCTCGATGAGGTCCTGATCGAGGCCAGGCTGACTGCGTACAACATGGTGGAGTGCCTGAATGAACGCCGCGCCAGGCAGGCCTTCGACATCGGGCCCGGCGGGCGGGCACGTGTGAGCGAACTCGGCCACCGAGCGCGTTACTGCGAGTTGAGCGTTGAAGTCGGCCCGCAGCGCCTCCAGGGGCGCGCCATCGTTGCGCTCGGCGGCCTCGGCGACCTCCTGGTGGAGATGCTCGCTGATGGCCGCCCAGCGTTCGTAGGCATCCGCGATGGCGCTCAGCGCGGCGACTTCTTCGTCGCGCGCCATGGCTTAGTGGGTCTCTTCGCGCGTCTGGATCCCGGAGCTGGCCAGGATGCCCGTGATGGCGTCGTCCATGTCGGGCGCGGTCACGGTACGGAGCAGGTTCAGGTCGGCCGTGGCGAGGTCGATCGAGGTGTCAGAGGCCACTCGGGCCTTCATCTTCTCCACTGCCTCACTGATGACGTTGCGGACGTAGCGGCCGTTGCCGGCGATGTCGATCAGGCTTTCGTTGGGGTCCTCGGGGTTGTTGGTCGAGGTGGCGGTGAGCCAGTGCGTGATGTGTTGAAAAGACCCAATGGCGTTGGGGTCGACCAGGACGCGGTAGTTCTCGGCGAACTTGGCCGCGATCTGCGCCAGCTCCTCGGCGCTGTAGGAGCTGAATTCCAGCTGGGTGGGAAACCGTGAGCGCAGGCCGGGGTTGGCGGACAGCAGCCGGTTCATTCCGCCGGCGTATCCGGCCAGCGCGATCATGGTGTCGTCGCGGTGATCTTCGGCGAACTTCATGATGACGTCGAGCGCGATCCGGCCGAAGTCGCGTTCGTTGTCGGCTTTGTACAGTTCGGGGGCCTCGTCGACGAAGAGGACGCGGCCGCGGGCGCGGTCGAGAATAGCGCCGGTTTTGGCCTCGGTCTCGCCGATCACCCCGCCGACGAGATCCTTGCGCGAGACCTCGATGAACTCCGGGGATCTGAGGATGCCCAGGCCGAAATACATCTTGCCCATGACGCGGGCGATGGAGGTTTTCGCCGTTCCTGGCGGTCCAACGAGCGTCATGTGCAGGGCGTTGCGCTGGCCGACGCCCTCGCCGCGCGCCGCCATCGCCCGGTCATAGACCTGCACGTACTTCAATTTGTTGATGTGGGCTTTGACGCGGCCCAGTCCGATGAAGGACTGCAGATCGTGCTCGGCTTCCTCGAGGACGGCTTGCGCGGCCTTGGCTTGTTCGACCTCGCGCAGCTCGTCGGTGCTCGGGCCGGACTTCGGGTCCCAGCGGCTTGTCCGGGCGGCGATGGCCTCAGCGGTGGTGACCACAGGTCCGTAGGTGGCATCTGCCAGCGCGGCGTTGGCCTCTGGAAGCAGCCGCCCGCCGATGGCGGCCTTGCCCAGCTCTGCGCGCGCATCGGTCTCGCGGCCCAGCAAGCGCAACGCCAATCCACGGTAGAGCGCGGCGTAGGCCGCGGCCTGGGGGCTGACCTGGCTCGCCGGTATGCCGCTGAGCAGGCTCACGGCGGCGTCGAACTGTCCCAGGCCCACGTGGGCGATGCCGGCCATCAGGTCGGTGGCGGAATCGACCACCGGGGAGGCCCCCGAAACGGGGCGTGCCGCCCAGTCCAGGACATCGGTCCAGCGTTGGGTGACGTAGTGCAGGGTGACGCCCAAGCATCGCCACATCGTGGACTGGTGGGGCTCTGTGGAGGTGTCGTAGGACTCCAGGAGCTTCTCAGCGTCGTCGTAGTCGCCTTCGGTGAGCAGGGCCGCGACGTAGGCCAGCGCGATCGAGGCGGGCGTGTGCGGGAAAACTTCGATGAAGCCCGGCGACGGTACGGACATGTCTAGGGCGGTGTCCTGCAGGCCCAGGCGGCGGGTCTCGCGGTGCACCGTAGCGCTGGTCTCGTGGGCGTGGCGCAGGGTCTCACTGGAGTGGTCGCCGGTGGCCACCAGGCCCAGCCAGGCATCGCACATCCCTGGTTCCATGCTGACGGCCCGGCGGAACCGGTCGCGGGCCGTGGTGGGGTCAGCCGGATTGCCGAGCAAGCCCAGCGCATCTAATCCAGCGTCGAGGTAGTCACGCGCAGAACTCATCGTCTATGACCCAATCTCTCGGGGTGGTCGCGGCGGTCGGGCAGCGCGGGGCTGCGGGTTGTCGTGCTGACGTTGAGCGTCAGGGTCGATTGTCCCTGTCGGCGCGGCGTTCGTGCGCGGTGGTCGGGGACTGCTGTTGGCTGACTGGGAGCCGGTGCTGCGGCTGGCCATGGTCGCGGCTTGAGCGGGCTCGCGGGCGCCGGCAGGGGTACTGCCCGCGTCGGGACGTGGTTGTCGCAGCGGTGCCGGCGAGGGCTCGCCGTTCCCTCCGTGTGGCGCAGGCGCGGGCGAGGCCCCGCCGCTGGTGGCGCCCTTCGCGGTCTTGAGCACGTGTCCGGTGGTTCCCGCGACGCCCGCCGCCTTTGTCGCGGCAGCGACGGGGACGGCGACCTCAGGGGCGGCCACCTTGACCGCAGTCAGCGCCGCGGTGGTGGCGGCCGACTTGGCAGCGGACTTCGCCGCCGAGTGGTTCGCTCCGTTCCCGCTGGCCCCGGCGGCGTCCGCAGTGGGCTGGGTGCGCGCGACGCTCGACGAGCGGGGTTTGAACCACTCCATCCCCGGCGTCGGGCGGGTCTCAGATCCGCTGCCCGAGTCCTCGTCGCCTCCAGCAGCCTCACCGCGCGCCTGCCGCCGCTCGCGGACACCTCGCACGACCGAGCTGGCCGCCTCTTCGCGGACAGCGCCGGTGCCGGCGTGCCACGCGCTGCTCATCTGGCGGCCGATAGTGCCCATGCTGTCGGCGTGGAAGGAGCGGTCGACGAACCGGAAGCCCAGCCACAGCACCCCGGCCGCAACGGCCATGATCAGCACGCGGGGAATGGCGGTCGCCGTGGATGCGCCGAGGGCATCAGTAGTGAGCACCCACGTCAGCCCGATCGCCGACACCGCCAGGTACACCTCGAACACCATGAGTTGGACTACGTGCATGAAAAGCTCTGTGCCGCAGTGCTTGGCGAATGCGAGCGCGCGTCCGAAGCCCATCATGCCGAGCAGGAAGGCCGGGCCGACCAGGATGCCGAAGTACAGCGATTTGATTCCGACGAGCATCACCGTGAGCCCGACGTAGAAGTAGAAGAACGCCACCACGATCGCCACCACAAGCAGAGCCAGCCCGATAGTGGCGTCAGAGCCGCCGAGGCGCTGCGCGTAGGCCAGCGCCTGTGGTGCGCCGCAGTTGGTCATCGCGTGGGCGGGACCGGGCCCGTCCACTCCCCCGGCGGCCATGGTTGCCGCACTCCAGGCTTGGCGGCATCCGCCGATGTCGTCGACCACCATGCCGAAGTTGAGGACCTGCAGCGGGTGGCGAACCCCGGCGGTCACAACGTGGGACATGAGCGCATCGAGCTTGGCGTCCATAGACGCGCCGGACGCGAACGGTGCACCGATCGCGCCTTGTGCGATCTCTAGGCCGGTTCCGCGGCCCAGGGCCAGCAGCCCGTGTTCGCTATAGAGGTCACCGATGGGGTCGGAGAACACGGTGGCCAGCAGCACTGTGAGGATGATGGCGGTGCCCAGCATCGCCCAGCCCCGCCCCGGATGCCCGCGCAAAATGTGATAGCCGGCGACGATGACGCAGATGGTGATAGCGATGGGGCCCAACATCATTGAGTCAACCATCGAGGCGACGGCGTTGTAGAGCGGCAGGGCGAATGTGGCGATGGCGACGAGCCATCCGGTTGAGAGTGCGAACCGCAGGAACCATAGTGCGGCGGCCATGATGAAGATGAACGTGCCGGCGATCATGCCCAGCCACCATGAGGCGGTGGCGTTGTCGACGGCGCGCTCCATGGCTGCGGCCATCCACGGCATCCAGGTG
Source organism: Mycolicibacterium austroafricanum (assembly GCF_902705885.1). GTDB lineage: Bacteria > Actinomycetota > Actinomycetes > Mycobacteriales > Mycobacteriaceae > Mycobacterium > Mycobacterium vanbaalenii_A. The sequence continues at coordinate 58,594 of NZ_CACSIP010000021.1, forward strand.
CTCGGGTCGATCATCGACACTTCTTGACCGTTATTGGTCGCAGCCTCGCGCACCGAGACCAGGGACAGGAAGTAGAAGGCGATCGGGACGCCCTCGGTGTCGCGTAGCCCGGTCCAGCCCAGTGCAGCCGAGCCGCCAGCGGCGACGGCGTTCGGGGCGCACAGCAGCGACATGAACGACAGCGTGTAGGTCAGCGTCATGGCCACCACGGTGCGGCGGACCCTGGGATGGTCGGCCAGCCACAAGGTGAGGGCACCGGAGGTCATGCGAAGACCTCCTCGGGAGGGGTGCTGTCGACGTCGGCGGCCATCTGCGAGGTGGGAGCGCCCAGGAAGCGGCAGCGCGCCCGGCGGCCACGCTCGTCAACGATGAAGCCCTCCCCCATCCGAGACGGGTGAACCTTGCCGAAGGCTTCGTCGTCACTGTCCTCGTCGTCGGCTGATATCGCGGGGCTGGTGTCCTCGTAGTAGGACTGGACTACCTCGGGGTACAGCGAGGGATCGACCCCGGCCCACTCCAGTGTCTTGGTGGCCAGCTCCTCGTTGCGGATCGCGAACAGCCACTTCTGGGTGATGAACTTGTCCCCCATGCGCGCGAAGTCGCGGTAGTCCTGGGAGATCAACCAGATTCCGGTGGCGTGTTTGCGGCCCTGGCGGGTGATGCGGTGCGCGGCGCGTGCGCCGGCCGGGTAGGCCATCAGCTCCGCGGCCTCTTCGAAGATCATCGTGGAAAACTGCTCGCGGTGTAGGAACTGGTGGCGCTGAACGGTGTCGATGATCAGTCCGTAGATCGCCATGCCCGCGCGCGCGCCCTTGGGCAGCTTGTCGTAGAGGTGCGGGTTGAGGATGTCGTCGGCGTCGGGCAGGCCCAGCCGGTGGGTCAGCCACACGGTGGCCAGCGACTGCGACGGCGAGTACGGCTCTAGCGTCTCATCGAAGATCGCGCGGGCGCCCGGCTGAGTGGCCCAGGCCTCCAGGCGTGCGAGCAGCATGTCGTTGTTGGCGTCAGGCTGTGCGCGCAGGTAGCTGATCAGTGAGCGCATCGAGCGGATACCGTTGGCTTGCCGCATCTGCGGGCTCACCAGCAGGGTGAAGCGGTTCTCCATGTCGCTGTCGGCGGGTACGCCGATCATCGGCAGGATGTGGTCGGCGGCCACCGCGCCGGCCTCTTCGAAATCGAACATGCGCAGCGGATCCAGACTGAACTTCGAGTCCGCCAGGTCGATGACGCTGGTGTTGGTGACGTTGCGGAACGCTTGCCCCCACTCGCCGTGCGTTCCAGGGTCGAACACGTCGACCTTGCCGCCCCGGAGCACCACCTCGATACCGGACAGTTTGGCGCGGTTGGACTTTCCTGCGCCGGGATCGCCAATGACGATCAGGCCGGTGTTGCGTTGACGCTGGGCGCAACCCTCCGGATCGTGCAGGATCAGGCTGCGGCGCAGCGTGTTCTGGTTCTCGGCCAGCGGAGTACCCCGCGAATCGCCGACGCGCGTGGAGATGAGCGGCGTGAACCGTCCCCACAGATGCGCAGAGGTGGGGTCGCGGAACTCGTCGAGGTGGGCGTTCTTCTCCGCTCCTGGGTTGAATGCCGTCCACAGCTTGGACTGTGCGCCACGCCAACGGCTGACGGCGATCTCGGCCTGGTCCAGCTCGTGGCGCACCTGCTTTACCGCGTCCTCGCACATCTCCACGGTGGGACCGCCCACCGCGATTAACGTGGCTAGGTCCAGCTCGCGCTCACTCGGGTTGGACTTGATCTGCGCGTTGTACTCGCGGGTGTTCGCCAGCTTGATGTCGAGTTCGTCGTCCTCTTCGATCATTCGTCCGCGCTGGCGCATCTGGTCCTTGATGTTCTTGGCGGCGCGGGCATTGAGCGCTTCGGCGCGGTCGGGGCTGCGCACCGTGACGTGCTGCATCCAGTCGATGGCTGCCTCGGTGTCGACGTTATCGAGGGCATACAGGTACGCGGCTTTGGTGAACCGCAGCCCGGTGTCGGGAAAGTGCGTGACCGGCAGCAGCGCCTGATAGCTCCACGGTCCTTCGGGGTTGTCGGCGTCGTAGAGGCGCACGATGGGGCGCATGGTGGGCCACCACGACGAGCGCACCGCGTTGGCGCCCTCATCGAGGGCGGGTCGCACGAAATCGGCCGCAGTCAACCGGTCCGGCCCGACCGCGGCCGGGGGCATGGGGTCGCGCAGCGCACCGCGAAAGACGTTGTGCCGCTGCTGCCATTGGATCTGCAGAGGGCTTGCGGGGCGGACGCTGAACTGCTGAGGCAGCGAGGCGACCACCTCGGCGGCCAAGCGGGCGTAGGCCGCGACCGACTTGTCGGAGTCGACGTCGCGACCGGCTACCCAGTCCTTGGCCTTGGATGCCGCGCCCGCCGGTGAGCGCCCCGCCCGGCCACTGCCGACGGGAAACGTCAGCCACCCTCGCCGCCGCTCCTCCAGGAAGACCGGGGTGCCCTCGCGTGCCGCTCTGGGGTTGAACGTGGGTTCCCAGAGGCGGCAGTGTTCCACCCATCCGGGACGGTGGCTGTGGTTGCCAACGATGTTGCGCATCAGGCGATCCGGGTCGGGGGTATCCAGCAGACCAGATAGCGACCATCCGGAAGGCAGAGCCCTGGCGAGGTTGCGGTAGAAGCGGCTGCCGCGTTCGTGAGTGCGCAAGGGGCGCAGCACCAGGGGGAGCCCGTCAATGAGGTAGTCGGCGTACACGCCGCCGCGCGTGAAGCGCAAGTTCCCGATCACGGCCAGCGGCGGATCGAAAAGGTGGTCAACGCGGGGCTCAGCGTTGCGGGCCATGATGGCTCTTGGTCTGAGGCGGTGCGGCGCACGCATGCTTGGGCAGGATCGAGGTCAGAGCGAAGCTGGCGCGCGCGGCCAGCGAAGGCCGCCGCTTGGGCAGCAGCATCCGCAGCGTCACGGTGACCGCCAGAGCCGCCACCGCGGCGGCACCCAGGACCCCGAACCCGGCGTCCTGGTGCGTTCGGAACCACCACAGCGCCGGCAGCATGATCATGCCGATCGCGATGAGTTCGGCGCTGCGATAGGGGCCGCCGGGCAACCNGTTGCCCGTCGAAGATTCTCCGGCGTAGATCGGAACGTCGCGGATGCCGGTAAAGACCTTCGCCGGTTCGCCGGTCGAAACCTCATTGCTGGCCATTCAGCTCTCCTGGTGGTGTTGGTAGCTCACGGCAATAGGGCGGTTGTTGGCGTCGTCGATCAGTCCTGTTCCGCCGTGAATCAGAGCGGTAACGGCGAGGCAGCCGAGCAGCGAGACGCCTAGCTCAGACATCGTGACGGTCACTGTCCGTAGACGGAGACGATGCCGCGCTGCTCCAGTTCCTGATTGCCGGACTGTTGAAAGCCAGCGACGTTGGCGATGATCAGCGACAAGATGATGCCGCCGACCACGGCGCCGATGGCCGACCCGATCCCCTGCTTGAAGCCGTTGCGCAGGCCGACCGCAATACCCAGGGCCATCGCCGCCATGCCGCCCACGACGACCACGATGGAGAACAGCTCCTGGGACATGCCGACGATGCCTTGCGCCGCCAAAACTGTTGTGTTCGTTGAAACATCCATTGGAGTTCCTTTCAGAGTCATATTGGTTGGACTGAGCGGACGGCGTGCTGCCGCCAGCTACGTGTGGTGTTCACCGCGGCCGCGCACCGACCGGTGCGGGCGGGGCGTCGGGGTCGATGGCGGGAACAGCGTCAATGCCGGCCACCGACCAGGCCCCCCCGGTGGCGCGCAGGGTCAGCGGGTACTCCAGCGGAGTGGCGGTGTAGTCGGCCGCCCGAGCGCTGACGGTGACCCAGACGCGCAGCTGGGCGCCCTCGGCCGGTGCTTCCGGTACCTGCGCCTGGGCTCGGATCGAGGAGACGGTGGCGGCGGAGTAGGCGCGCAGCGGCCCCAGCCCGGAGTCCACGGTGACGAACCGCTCGATACCGTTCGCGTCGGTGAGGTAGCAGGTGAAGAACCCGCTGATTACCGCTGCCAGCGCGGCATCGTTAGTGATGGTGACTGGATAGTCCAGGGACACATCCACTCCCGGCGGCGGCGGATCACGACGGGCGGGCTTGGCCATCGCGCGGGGCGCGCTACCGGCGTACACGCTGACGGGCAGCTGGTAGTAGCTGCGCACCGGCGGTGCGTTCGTGTAGGACTGCTCGGTGACCGACACGATGACCCCGTAGGTTTCGACGTCGGGAGCGGTTTGGCCGACGAGCGTCGCGGACGCGGCCTGGGCGGACACGATCAGCGGGGATGTAGTCGGCAGCGCCATGTCGGTGCTGTCGGGAAAGCAGCGAGCCACCTCGGCGGCACGGCTGGTACTGGCAGTCAAAAGGACTGTCACGCAGTCGATCGCGTAACTCTCCACCAGCGCGGTCTGGTTGCCCACCGAACGCACGGTCACTGCCACGGGTGTCGCGTCGGCAGGGAATACCCAGCGCCACACGGTGGATGCACCGCTGATCACCGAGCAGATCACCAGGATCGCCACGACGACTTTGGCGCTGCCGAGGCCGGTGGTCGTGAGCCGCCGCCGCCACGTGTTGGTCAGTTGCATGTCAAACCGCCTTGTGGCCAATGATTTTGATGCTCGACACCGCGAACGTCCCGTCTGCTGGATCCCGTGAACGGTCGGCGGCGCCCATGCCGGGAAAGACCGGTGTCGGCGCCGGAGCCATATCTTGATTGCCCCCGAGAATGTCGCCGATGATTGACGGCCCAGCACCAGGCGGCGGCGGGTTTGCCGGGGCAGTCGGTGCGACGGCCGGCGGGCGGCTCGTCTCCTGAATGATCACCGTGATCTTCGAGGCGAGGACACCAGGGCGGATGGGCTCGACGGCCTCACCCCGGACATTTCCGGTGTTCTGGTTCTTCACCGTGCGGTCGGTGTCGTTGAACTGCCACTGCACCCGCGTGACCACACGATGCTGCAGCCACGGGTCGGGCTGATCCGGGCCGGTCTCTGTCTTGTTCACCGCCCCCGGCACGATCGACACCGCGGTGATGACGAATGTGCGGCCCAGGTCGATCTCCAGCACCTGGCCGTCGACCGACCGCACACAGACCCACGGTGTGGTGGCGTTCGGATCAGCCACCGTCTGCGCCGCGGTGGACCCCGGAGGGCAATCCGAGGACGCCGTAAACGGAAGTGGGCCATCCACATTCGGTGGAGCGCTCGGCGGGGCCACCTCCACCACCCGGGGAGCTACCGGCGCAGCCGAGGGCGCGGCCGACTCGGACCCCGGGGAGTTGGCCATCGTGACAACCAGGGTGATGATCGTTCCGATGACAGCGACGCCACCGAACGCTGCCAGCACCCAGGGGGTGAAGCGCCGCGGCGCTGCATCTTCGGCGCTGGTGCGGCTGACCGCGCTGTCAAGGTCGGCGGCGGGATCAACGCCACCAAAGGCCGACCCCAGCAGCGGAGCCGACCCGAGCAGCGGATCATGGCGCTGCTCGTCGTAGTCGTCGTAGCCCTCCCCGGCGCTCAGCGGCGCCTCGTCGGCACTTCCGTAAAAGTCATCGCCAGATCCCAGGGGCACATCTTCGGCGAAGCCGTACTGCTCGTCGTGAGATCCCTGCTGTGCTTCCCCGGCGACGTCGAGATCGTCGGCCGACGCTGCTGGGTCGGCCGACGCTGCTGAGTCGTGTTCCTCGTCGGCGGTCGGGTCACCGTCCAGGTCGTCCTCGTCGACAGTGACCGCCCCGATGCGTTTGAGCCACTCGTCGTTATCCATCCCGCGCGTCATGGCCGGCTGTCTCCGCTCGGGCGCGAGGGTAAGGGCCGTGCCGGCGACCGGCGCGGTTGCGCCAAGCTGCCGTAGGCCACGGCCGCTGGCGCGAGGTCCTCCTGCGCCGGCCCCCATCGCAGATACGGCGCGTCCTGCTGGACGACCGCGCGGGGCGCGGGAACCGGCACCGGCGACGCAGCCGGCGGGAACGCTGCCGGAAGCGCTGGCAGCGGGAATCCCCGATCGGGCTGCACACCCTGGGCGCGGCTGTGGCGACGGAACAGCTGGACCGCCAGGACCAGGAGCGCGGCCACCACCAGTAGCGGCACCAGTCGCTCAAGGGTTTGGAGTAGCGAGGCGACTATCTGGACAAGCAGGGCGACGACGACGGTGAACCCCACCGCAATCCCCGCCGCCACCATCAGCACGATTTTCACGTCTAGCCTCCTCGATCGGTCGCACACTCAACTAAGTAACCGCACCGTATCCACTAAGGGGCAAATGTGTCCACACTCATGGACGACTAAGGGCGAAATATGCTTTTGTTAGCCCATGGAGGCACCAGAGCAGGGCATCGAGCGGCTGCATCACTTCGTCAGCGAGCGTCGTCGCGCACTGGGTATCAGTCGCACGCAGATGTTCGCCCGCGGCGGCCCGTCGCCCTCGACGATGAACAAGGCCCTCACCGGGGATCGCGGGCTGTCCCGAACGACGCTGGAGCGCATCGACCGCGCACTGGGCTGGTCACCGGGGTCGGCCGAATCCGTCATGGACGGCGGGATACCGACTTCGCATATCCCGAGCCCCGACGCGGGTTGCCCAGCACACGATCACGTCGTAGCGGTGCTGGAAAGCCTGCGAACGCAGCTGCACACCGCCGAGCAGCTCGTGGAGGATCTACTCGGGTCCAGCCATGCCCGCTGAGGTCTTCGAGGAAGAGCGCCGCGCCTGGATCGCTGCCCGCGCCGGAATCTGGATGTTCCAGAAGCGCCGCGCGGAGCTACTCGGCAAGCGGATCCGAGGCCGCAGCCGAGCCCAAGTCGGTGCCCGACCCGACCCGCACGACGATCAGGTGACTCCACCCCTGGTGTTCCGGACGTCTTCCACCACCACGGGTGCGCTGGAGACAGGCGTTGTCGCCGCTATCGCCGTTGCCGCCCCGATCGGGTGGCCTCTGGGCCGGATGCTTTACGCGCTGACTGTCGGGCTCATCCCCGAACGTCTCCAGTCCTACCCCATCGCAGCGCTGACCTGGGCGGCGGTGATTAGCGGCGCACCCCTTCCGCTGCTGTATGACCCCAATCCCTCACTGGCCAGCACGCTGATCGTTCCGTGGCTGCTGGCCCAAGTGCCGGCCACCTTCGCCGCGGCCGCCGCGTACGGCGTTCTGGAGGGCTGGCTGGCCATCGACGGCTCCAGTGACTGGTGGCCGATGACTCCGGCTCAACGCGACATCGACGACACCCTGATCCTCGGTCCGGCCCCGGTGTCCATGCCGACCTTGCTCGACCCCCCGCCGCCGGCAAGTAGCCGATCCGCCGATGCCCCTCGCGTCCCGCGTCGTCGGCCGGCGCCCGTCAACTGGGCGCGGCTCGCCATTCCCGCCGCAGTCTCCGCGATCGGCACCTTCTGGTATCTCGCCGCCGTTGCCGGTGCCCTGATGTCGTTCCCCGCCGAGCTGCTCGCGGCCTAGTCCAGCGTCGCACTGTATTTCATCGCGTGCGTCGGGCAACGATTGCGCCGTGCGGGCGCACATCCTTCTCGGTGCGGGTGTGCGTCTCCAGAGCGTTGAACCCTCCAGCCTCGATGAGTTCACGCATCTCTCCTGCCGGCCAGCGATACGCCTGCGTGACGACGTGCTCGAACGGCTCCAGGTCGGGCCACTCGAAGAAGCCGACCAGAAGCCCGCCGCCAGGCCGGATCACGCGCGCGAACTCGGCGAGTACAGCTGGCAGGTCCTCGGGCTGGTGATGGATGGTCGTGTACCAGGTGAGCACTCCGCCGAGGGAGCCTGTCTCCGCGTCGATTGCCTCGAAGCTCCCGACATCGAAGGTGAGGTCGGGGTAGGTCGCCTTAGCGTGCTCGACAAACTCCGGAACGAGGTCGATCCCGCGTACGTCGAGTCCGTGCTGCGCTAGGAAGTTTGTCCACTGTCCAGGCCCGCTACCTGCATCGAGAACCGGACCGGTCAAACTCTCGGCCCAGGTGCTCACGAGGGCTCGGTCGGAGGGATGCGTCTGAGAGATCGCACCGGCGAGTTCGACGTACTTCTCGGACCATTTGGAGTATGAACTCTGGACTGTGCTCGCGGCGTTCGTCACGCAAGCGATCATGCCGAAGGCGCGGAGCTTGCTGCCGTCGCCGCGCGGAGTAGCAGCATGCCCGGCAACGTCGCGCGGGCGGTCATCGCGATAGCCGACCAGTGAAGGTCGCGCCCGCGGACGCTCACATTCGTGAACATTCCGAGGCCGATCCTGCCCTCAGTGACGCTCACATTCGCGAGCAGGCGACGCTGACATTCGCGGACCTAGCCAGGTGTGCGTGCTGGACCAGGCTGTCGCCCGCCGCTGATGCGATACACCAGCACTCTCCGCTACCGTCGCCAGTCGCTGGAGCCTAGCTGCGGACCGCGGGCTGCTCCTTGGCCCACTGTCGCGCAAGTTCGGCCGACTTGTCCCCCGCCTCTTTTAAAGTCTTCCCCCGGGCTTTGAACGGCCCATCAATGACATTGTCGTGCAACCGGTCTGACCCGCTACCCTTCGTGCGGTCGTAGTAGCGGGACACGAAGACCTCGTACTGCTCGCCACCCGGACCGCCGATCGGTGGGTATTGCTCGTAGTCGAAGAAGAAGGAGAAGCCGTTCTCGTTGACCTCTTGGTCCATCATTGCCGCGATGCTACAGCCGGGGCGCCCACTGCCATCGTTAGTTCAGGAAGGTCTGCTCGTTGCGGAAGGTCACTGCGTCCAGGCGAGCGGTGAACCGTTGCGTCTCGATGCGGATCCGGCCGTTGCGCTGGGTGATGCGGACGTCGGGCTCGATGGATCGAGGACCGGCGCCGACGCTGATGCTTACTAGCGCACCGGGGTAGGGATTGCTCGTTCCGTTGTGTACCACCACCGTTGGGGGGCGCGGCGGCTGAGCGCGAAGGTCAGGGCTGTTCCAGATCCGCGATGAGGCTGCGGCCATGGCCCAGCGTCGGCGAGGGTCGTACACCGCGACGAACTCGCCGCTGGCCGAGGCTCGACGGATGAGCTGGCGGACTGCGAGGTCGTCGTCGGAGTCGATGACGATGCGGGTGGGCCCGGCGGGGTCGCGCAGCGGCATCAACATGAATGCGTCGTCGACCTTGCCCAGCATTACTCCCGACGAGCCGATGGCAACGGCGGTGTCCAGGTCGTCTGTCAGGGTGCGGGCGGGCATGCCGTTGATGCGGTCAGCGCCCGGTAGCAACGCAGACATCGCCCACCACTGCCGGCCGGTGTAGCGGTTGAGGATGACCGCGGGAGGTGTCAGTAGCGGCTGAGCGGTGGTGAAGCGCACTGTCGCCGAGACGGTGATGCCGTCGCTCGAGCGGCGCAAGTGCAGCGCCACCAGTGTGTGCTCCGAGGCGACCGCCCACACGTCGTCGAGGCGCTCGGGGGTCAGGTCCTCGGCGCTGTAGTAGTAGCTGGTGACGTGAGTTCCGCGGTGGGTGAGGTCTTTCCAGCCTTCCCGGTAGGTGCTTTCGATGTCTTCCTTGCTGCCACCGTGCATGTCCAGGACCGCCTGACGCATGTCGGTGGCCGTCATGGGCTCTGCGCGGCAACCACTTTGACGCAAAGCCCGCGTGATCCGCCGGGTCACCGCCGCGACAGCGGCCGCGGTGTCGGTGCGCCACATCAGCCCTGCGGTGGTATCTGGTGAGCGGGTGTCCATCCGGATGACCAGGATGGTGCTGCGCTGTCCCGCGGCAGGGCGGTCGGCGAGCAGCTGGGCATAGAACTGCCCGTAGCTATCGCTTGCGGTTCGCCGGCCCTGGGCGATCACATCGACGTCTACACCGAGGCCGAAGCGTTGCATCTGTCCGGCGATCACGCTGAGCGGCAGAGTGTTTGGTGTCTCAGCGCCCTGCGGGCGAAGCAGCGTTGGGATGTAGGGCTTGCCCCACACGCTGACCATCGTGACCAGCGTGTGCTCGTCGATGCAGACGCCCAGGGGGTGTCCGTCGCTGTCGACGTCGACGAACTCGCCGGTGTGGACGCGGTGCTCCTTGTGGCGCAAGCGCTCGATCGCCCGTTTGAGCCATTGCCACGGTGTCAGGCGCGCCGTTTTCACCATGAACAGCAGCGCACCGAGGGCCGCGCCTCCGGCTGTGCCGGCCCACAAGGGGCCGTTGAACACGACCGCGATGGCGGTGCCCACTACCGCGAAGATTTCGGCGGGCAGCGCGGCGCGTAGATCAGCCCGCGCGCTCCATGTGCGTTCTTTCATCGCTTCTGCTTCTTTCGCCAGACCGTCGTAACCCACAGAACCGCACCGACCACGATTACCCCGACCCCGATTTGGGCGGCCAGCATCCGCGCTGGCCGTGGATCCGGTGGCGGAGGTGGCGGCGGTACCTGCAAGGGCGCCTCGGTGCGCGTGGGTGCCTTCTGGGGGGCTGGCGGCACATCCCACGTCAGGGCAGCCAGCGGGTCGACCACGCCGTAGCCGATCACGGTGTCTCGTCCACCCGAGGGCGCGTGCGCGGTGGCGGTGAGCCGGTGGATGACTTCGGTGGCGGGCATCTGCGGGAACTTGGCCCGGACGAGGGCCGCAACTCCAGAGACGTAGGCCGCCGAGAATGAGGAGCCGATGATCGGTTTGAACTTGTCCTCGTCGATCGAAGCGTTGATGACGTTGCCCGAGGTCGACAGGCCCACGATGTCGGAGCCGGGGGCGGCCAAGTCGACCCACGGTCCGTGCAGCGATGCTGCTTGGCTCATCAGCGGAGCGCCGAAGCTGTCCGTGGCCGAGACCGCCACCACGTAGTCGTCGAACCAGGCGGGTGAGGCGATGGTGACCACATCGTCCCAACCGGACGCTCCGGTCGCGGGCGGCGGGTTCTGGGTGCAGCCCTGGGTGCCGGCATTACCGGCCGCGGCGACGATCACCACGTCGCGGTCAACGGCGGCGTAGCGCAGCGCCGCGCCCAGCACTGCCTGGTCGGCAGGTTTGGTGACCGGAATGCAGGAAACGAGCGAGATATTGATGACTCGCGCACCAAGGTTAGCGGCGTGCACGATCGCGCGTGCCAGCGTGTTGATGTCGCCGGTTCGGCGGGTTTGCTCCTGGTCCTGATCGAGCCGTGGATCTTTCAAGCCGAAGTTCTGCGAACTTTGGCGGATCGCCAGAATCACCGAGTCCGGGGCAATCCCGATCAGACCATCGGGTCCGCCGGTCGGGGGCGGTAACTGGGGCAACGGGGCACGCGGGGCCAACGGCGCGTGAAGCTCTGCACCACTGGGGCCCCACGCCGGCGGCGGCCCGGGCGGCGGCATGCCGGGCGGGGGCGGCTCTCCTGGCGGTGGTGGCGGCGGCTCAGCTGGCGGTGGCGGAGGCGGAGGGGCCTCGGTGGTCTTGGTGATGGTGATCGTCGGTGGTGGCGGCGGTGGCGGAATCGGTTGCGGCGCAGGGGCGGCCGGTGGCGGTGGCGCGAGCACGGCACCTTCTGGGCGCACAGGCAGCCGAGCGCCGGACGGGGAAGCGCCGATCAGCGAGGCGACGAGGGTGCCGTGAGCATCGCAGTCAGCCAGGCCGTCACCGTACTGGCCCATCACATAGTCGCCGCCTGCAACAACGTTGGGGAGCCGCGGCGACGGCGCCACGCCGGTGTCGATGACTGCGACCACCACCCCGGCCCCGGTGGATTCCTTCCAGACCGCAGGCATGTCCAGCAGGGCAAGCGCCGGAGGAAATTCGCGCAGATCGCTGCCCGGAGTGACGCCGGTCAGTGTGCACGCCCGCGACTGCTTCATCGGCCAATCCGGCGCCGGGGCGGGATCGGCCGGCGGCGGTCCCGGCGGCACCACCGGCGGCGTGATCGCCCAGCTCGCCCCCACACTCGTGGCTGCCAGCAGCGCGACCGTGCCCGCGATGCCCGCACCGGCGCGCATCCGGGCGCCGAAGGCCTTGTGACTCATATGCCGTGCCTGACCGCGTTGCGCACCACCGGGTAGATGTTGAGCAGCCACAGCGCCCAGGGCAGCAGCGCCAGCAGCAAGATGTATTCGATGATTTCAACGAAACGTCGCATCGGAGCGGTGTATTCGCGGAAGGGCACCACCAGCGCAGTGACGAGCCCCATGACTGCAATACCGAGCGTGACCGCAACGCATACCAGCGCGACGGTGAGGCTGGTGGAGTCACTGGCGGCGTAGCGGCCGATCGCCACCGCTGCCCCACCCACACCGGCGACCATCAACGCCACCGACTGGTAGCGATCGACGAAAGTCCGAGACCGCAAGACCAGGATCACGCACACCGCACCGACGAACACGGTGTAGCGCCATCCGGAGTCCTGCTCGGGGACAACGGCGTACCGCGCGGCCACGATGGTCACCGCGGCAAGGCCGATCATCATCCCGGTCATGGTGTGGTTGCCACGCAGCACCCACGCCCGCACCTGCTCCGCGGTAGCCACCCCGGTCGGTCCTACCGGCGACACCGTGTCGTCGGGCTGTCCGGGTAGCCGCTCGAACACTCCCCGGTTGGTGACCGAGGGAAACAGCGGTGTCGGCACACCAGATGCTGCGGTCGCAGTGGAGTTCGCATAGGTGACTGCGGCGATCACGCCGACCAGGGCGATGACTGCGACGCGTTCCGGGCGGACCTCCCACGTCGAGGCCGCGACCACGGCGGCCGCGAAGGCGAACACGCTGACGGTCAGTAGCGCAGCGATGACCACGACGTGTCGGCCCCACACCGTGGCGAGCACGATGACGCCGACGATGAGAGCGACTAAGGCCGCGGCCAGATTCCAGAGCCCCGGCGTGCCGGGTACCGACATCGCGGTCGCGGCGGTTGCCGGGATTAGAGCGATCCACGACAGCGCATGTCCGGCCGCGCGGCGCTCGCGCCCGGCCGTGGTGTCCTCGCTGGCTTTAGACAGGCCCCGCGAGGTCGCCAGCACGGCCACCAACAGTGCCCAGGTCGACGCGGCGCCGATCCAGCCGAAGTGACCATCGGTGCCGCCGATGCTCCACCACCAGTTCACCAGGATCAGGCACGCCCACCCCACAATCCCTGCGGTGAGCCAGCTGACGACCTTGCGCCCCATGTCTGGGGTTAGGGTGGCCAGTAGCTCCTTGGCCGCGCGGGCAATCGCGGTCGACACCATTTCGGTGACCGGCTCGTAGGTTTCGGCCGAGGCCGCCGGCAGCAGCCACAGCTGCTCCCCGTCGAGGACACCGCACTCGTCGAGAGTCTTTTGTGGGTCCAGCGGCTGGGCATCAGCGCGGCAGAGCCGGTAGCTCTGCTCGGCGTCCAGAGGTGTGCGACCCCGCTCGGCGAGCACCTCGTTCACCCGAGCTACCAGGTCCTCGGTGACCGCGATGAGCGCGACTCCAGCGGGCAAGGAGTAGTCGATCTCGAAGTCCTCACCGACCAGCAACGCCACCCGGCAGAGCGCCGGAGCAGTCGGCTCGGCGGGGCTCACTGGCGGTCCTCGCTGCTGTTGAAGCCCCCCGCCACCCTGGCGGTAATCTCCAGATAGCGGCGGCGCGTCTCCGGCCGCAGCTCGTTGATGTCGATGACACCGGCCGAGGCGATATGGGGATCGAACGGGACGACGAAGACGCGTTGCGGACTGACCCATCGAGAGAACTTCTCCACCAGCGAGTCGACCAGCTTGCGATGTGACCTGCCGCCCTCGCCGCGGACATCGTTGATGACGACCACGGTGCGTTGCAGCAGCCGGTGATAGCCGGCCTCATAGGCCCAGTCCATCAGCTCTGCAGCGCCTTTGGCGCCATCGGGAGCAGTCGAGGCCACCATGATCAGCGCGTCGGCCCGGTCCATGAGACCGGGAATGACCGGGTGGTCGACGTCGGTGCCGGAGTCGCTGATCAACACGCTGTAGAACCGCTGCAGCTGTGCGTGGGTGTCGATGTAGATCTGTGCGGTCAGCGGCTGTCGGTCGCTTTGATACCGGTTGCCCAGAACATCGAGCCCGGAACTGTTCATGCCGACATGAGAGCGGATATCGGTGTAGCGCTGGAGATTCGGATCGGACAGCACGTCCTTGTAGGAGTCCGTTGCGCTGGGGTCGATCCGGTCGGCTAGGTTGGAAGCCCGGTCTGGGTTGGAGTCGATGGCGATGGTCTTGTCTTTACGCAGGGAGGCAAACGTCGACCCGACCGATGCGGTGGTCGTGGTCTTGCCCACGCCGCCCTTGCCGCCGAGCACCACGATCGAGTAGGTGCCGCGCAGATGGCCGGCGACCGTGGCGTTGAGGTTGCGCAGCAGTTGCTCATCCGGTGATTCGCCGGTGTTGATGAGCTTGAACGTGCCGTTATACAACCACTTTCGCCACCCGCGCGATGACGGGATCTTGCGTGGAACATTGAGCTCGGAGGCCGAAATTTGCTCGCTGCGCAGTTCGGCGCCGCCGCTGATCCCACCGGTTTGGGACCAGTTCCATTCCGGCGGCCGCGGGCCACTTGGTTCTGCCTGCGGCTGTTCCGGCCCGCGCGGGGTCCATCCCGGCGGCGGGGCGGGCTGTTGCCCACCAGGTCGTGACGGACTGCCCTGCGCCGGCCACCCCGGGGGCGGGCCCTGCGGTGCGTTATTGCGGGGCAAGGCTTCTAGCAAAGCCTCACGGGAGAGGAACTGTGTGCGCTCCTCCGGGGGGACCGGGCGAGGCGCCGGTCGCGCCGCGGGTGTGTCCTGCGGGTTGGTGCCTGCCGAGATGGGTTCCGGCCCGCCAAACAGCGGTTCGCGACCGGGCGGCGGCGGTACCGCCGCGGCGCCTGGGTCGGGCGCGGGGCGCTGCGGCCACGCTGGCCCAGGCGTCTCGCGCCCCCTGTCCGTCGAGGGTGGCGCCGGGGGGATGCTCTGCGCTGGCCCGGTCGGATCGTTGATTGAGGGCGAAAAACGCTGCGGGGCAGCCTCGCTGGGCTGCGCGCCGCGGTCCTCGGGTGCCGCTGGGGCCTCCTTGTCGGGGCCGCCGGCGGGCTGCCATGGCTGAGGGCTCGGGTCGGCCCGCCGTGCAGGCTCACCCCACGCACCGCCGGCAGGCTGACCCCACGTACCGCCCACCTCGCTCGGCGGTTCAACGTGGTGTCGACCGCCCGCCGGATCGTCGGGCTGCGCGTCTGCAGCAAATCCGCGCAGCGGGTACTCAGGTGCCGCCGGCGGCGGCACCTGACCTGCTGCTGCACTGTTCGGCGCATCCGTTTGCGCGTCGCCGTCGCCGTCGCGTCCGCTGTTGTTCAGTGCGTCGAAGAATCGTTGATCCCTGGACTCGGTCATGTAGCCCCGCCCTCCTGCCGATTCTCACCGGGGAGCATCTGAAGGCTCCTCGAATCGGTGAATATCACCGTCGCAGAAAGGCTACCAACCACACAATTCAGGCGTCCACGACGTTAGGCATATCAGCGTGCGTGAAATGTCTGAATTCTTTGGTGGCGCTCCCAATCGGCCCCGCTAGGCAACTCCTGCAGGACATCGCTGACCGCACGGCCAACGCGTGCTGGAGTGCCGGGAAACAGCATCGTCCAGCGCTGCTGATCTTCATTGGCGCTGGACGAGATGACGACCCTACCCATGAGTGAGTCGATGACCACTGCGCCTGTGGCGGCAAACTCGGGCCCGTTCAGTGAATATTGGGTGGCGCCGATGGTCGCACGGACGGCACCAGTGTCCGACACCGCGACGACGACGCGGGCCTGACGGGCGGTCAAGCCCAAGTTGAGCAGTTCGCCGATCACGTCGTAGCTCTGGGGATCTGCCTGCCAAGTGGTCAGGACCGACTCCAGGCGCTCAGCTTCGATGCTGATGCCCTCGAACTCGGCGGGCAGCTCCTCACCGAGAAGGTCGTTAACGGCCTCGAAGACTGTGGTGTCGTCCTCCAGGGGGCTGATCGTGACTTCATCGAGAGGTTCTTCGCCGGTCTGCCACACGCGCGCTGCAACAACCCATTTGCCGTCACGGCGGCAGAGAACCGCTGTGCGATCGGCTGTTTGGTGTGCGCGCCATGCGCGTAGCGCGGCCGCGGCGACCAGCGGCTCCTTGAGCGGATCCACAGGCGTCCGGAAGATTTCGGGAGGACCGCTGAGGCGCTCGGCGCGCTCGTCCGGTCGGGTCACCCTGATGGAGACGTCAATGTCGCAGCGGCCCAGGGTGAGAAGCCATTCCCGCACATCGGGGTCCAGTGTGCGTCCCTGGCACACCCCGGCCTCCTCGAGGACCGGTAGTCCGGGATGGGAGGCGAGCATCGCCTCGGCGTCGCCCACGGGGCGAACGCGCAGTGCCGCGGGAAGTCTGGTGACACCCGAGAGCGCAGCTGTCAGCCACAGTCCTTCGGAAGTGGTCGACAGCTGCGCTCCCATGGGTCAGCCCTTTACTCAGATACCGACGAAACGGGCAGCCTGCGCCGCGTCGCCAACCGAGGTGTTGTTCGACGCGCCGCCGGTCGCTTGACCGTGCCGCTCGATGGTCTGGAAGACCTGCTCATAGGCCTGCACGATCGAGCGCTGCGCCTCGGCGTAGGCGGTGGCGCCCTTGTCGGTCCAGAAGTCCTGCGTCTGGGCGAGCACATTGAGTGCGTTGTCCTTGAGACCGTTGAGATGAGCGACCAGGCCGGACTGCTGGGCAACGTGGTCGACCATCTTCGCGTGGTCGTACTTCATACCCTCCATGGGGAGTCTCCTTCTTCTTAAAGTCGTTGTGGGTGGGGGGGGTTACGCCTGCGTGGTGATGCTGGCCAGGTGCTGCTGGTTCTCCTGCTCGATGCGGTCGTACTCGGCCGCGCCCATGTTCATGCTCTGGATCACCTGGTCGAAACGCGCCGACACGTTGCGGCCACTGGTGGCGACTTCCTCGGTGGTCTTCATCGATGCCACCGAGGCGATGCCGACGAAGCCGGTCGAGCCGAGGTCCTGGTTCATCGTCATGTAGCGTCCCAGCGCGTTGAGCGTCTGGTTCTTGATCTCGTCGAGCTGGCTCGCTGCGTTGCGCAGCTTGGTCGAGTCGGTTGTGAAAACGGCCATGTCATGTTCCTTTCGGGCCCGTGAAGGGTGTCTGTTTCTGTTTCGGGTGTGTCGTCATGGTGTGTTTGTGTGCCGGTTGCAGCCGGGCAGATCACCCTCCCCCGTCTGTGTAGACCACGCCATTGGCGGTCAGGATGGGGATCGCGTCGGCGTCGTCCAAGACCACAGACAGCGAGGTGTCGTCTTCGCCGCGGCCGGCGCTCTGATCGCGGCGCTGCCCGGCCTGGGCTGCACCCATCGGCATCATCCCCATGCCGGTGCCCATGGGTGCGCTAGCACCCATCGCCGGCATTGCAGGTCGGGCTGCTGCGGTCGGCTTGTTCTGCCCCGTCGCGCTGGACCCGTCCGCCGCTGAGGCTGGGCCCCACCAGGCCGACGGCATGCCGATCGGTCCGCCGCCCATGCCGGCGCCAGCGGGCTTGGTCAGCGCAGCCGATACGGGCCCGCCTCCGGCGCCGAAGCCCCCGTTGACCCCGCTCATCGACGATGCCAGGTTGGCCCCGGGTGAGCTGGCCGTGAGCCCGCCGCCCGGGCCGCCGCCCATGCCACCCATGCTGCTCATCAACCCGCTGAGCTGCCCGCCCATCTGCATGGGTGCCTGCGCGAGCTGAGAGAGCGGCTGGGTCATGCCCTGGGCCATCTGAGGTAGAGAACTGGCCATGCCCATCATCGACTGGCTGGAGCCGAGGAGGTCGCTACCGCCAGGCTGACCCAGCTGCGGGTTGCCCATGGTTCCGACGTCACCGCCCTCAGCGCCTGAGGACGATCCCGTACCGGCGCTGGTGGCTGCTGATAGGGCCGCTGGGGCGGCGGACGAGACGGCTTGCCCTGCTGCCTGCAGTGGTGCGCTGAGCCCTTGCATTGTCGCTTGGGCACCGAACTGTCCGGCCGAAGCGCCCATGCCGGCCAGGCCAGCGGCCATCCCTGCGGGATTGGCGCCGGTGGCCACCGGTGGGGTCAGCGGGACGCTGAGCCCAGAGGCGATACCGGCGGCGGCGGTGGAGTAGCCGGTCATTGCGGTGGCGTTCTGTGACCAGTACTCGCCGTACTCGACGTCGGCCTCAGCGATGGCGGGAGTGTTCTGCCCGATGATGTTGGTCGCTTGCAGCGTGGCTTCGCGGATGCGATTCGCGATGACCACGGGGTACGGGATTGTCGCGGCGACCGCTGCGGAATGAGCTGCGGCAGCCTCGCCGATCAGCGTGCCCGCTTTCGCTGCGTGAGCGCCCGCCTCGATCTGCCACTCGGACTTGGGGAGCGCGGCTGCCATCATCGCGGAGCCGCCGACGCCCTGCCAGCTGCCCGCAGCGGTGGTGGCGGCTGTGGCCATCATCTGCGCACCTTGTTGTATGTGCGTCGTGCCGGCGGCCGTGTAGGCGGCCACCACCGGGGCCATCGCCGCAGCGCCCGGGCCGGTGGTCAGCCGGATGGCGTTAACCTCCGGCGTCAGTCCCCAGTATTGAGCGGGCATGATCTCAGAGCAGCAGTGAGGCTTGGTTGACAGCCTCGGTCGCGGTGTACGTCACGCCGGAGACACCGACGTTCCCAGCGAACATCGACCGGTCGGCGACGCTCACTCCGGTTTCGGCGAGGAACTGTGCGTTGTGGGCCTGGATCACGGTCGTGAGAAGGGCCGAGACCTCCTCCATCCCCATCGGGACGACCGCGGTCATGGCGGGTGCAGAACCGGTGATTACGCCCGCTGTCGTCGCTGCGCCGGTAGCTTCAGCTACGGATTGAGCAGCAACCCCGACGGGTTCGACAAAAAAGGTCACGATGAGCCTCCCCTAGTGAGCTAGGAACTTGATTAGACCGAGACTAGAGCGCACCGGCAGAGGCTGCCACCAGCGCAGCCACATTCGATCTCAACAAATTGGTTATTCGCCGGTTGTCTGCGCGTAGCTCGGACTTTTCTTCACTTTTTCATTGTCCCAGCTACCAACTGGTGCTCAGAACACTTCTTTTAGCGGGTCCGTGTGGCCAGCTGAGCTGCGGATTCCGCAAGCTCACCGATCACCTGCAGGCGCTTGCTGAGCGCCTCTGCCGTGGCGGCTCCTGAACGGGCTTCCTGCGAGATCTGCGAGAGCTGCTCGACCAGGACTTTCTTCGCCCCGCTCAGCGGATACTCGGTGGTCGACAGCAAGGTGGGTTCCGCCCCGTCCAGTACGGCGTCGAAGCTGCCGGCGGTCCAACCCAGCGCGGCCTCGATACGTGCACGTGTCACCGCCCGGCCCGGGACTTGGCCACGGTTGATCAGGATGGCGATGGTGGAACGCGCGACCTTGGCGAGACTGGCCAGCTCCGTCTTGGACAGACCCATGTCCAATCGTGCCGCATCGACGGCCTCTCCCAGCCGCTGGTTCGGATCATTGGAGTCAGACAAGGGGCAGTACCTGCGCGATCTGGGCCGGGGCTGCGAGCCGGTCGGTCACATAGATCCCTCGGCCCACCGGCTGCTTGCCTGGACGCACTCCCCTGATCAGCTCGCCCTCCATCCGGTTGCCGTCCATGACGACCAGCGGCGCGGTCTGGGCGATGAGCCTGCCCGCCACCGGCGAGGACATGGCCGGTCCCCACGGGAACCGCCGACCCACAATCAGGTGCAGACCAACCTCCCGAGCACGGTCGAGGTACTTGGTCAGCCCCTCCGTCGCCGGGCCCTTCCCATCGGCGCGGAACATGTTGGCCCCGGCACTCCAACCGGACACGATCTGCTCGTCGTCAATCAAGACGAAGATTTCCGGACCCGTCCACGACCGCTTGGACTGGGCGAGTTCTTCCTGCCCAGCGCGGCCGCGCGGCATCCGCGGCGCCAGCAGCGCGTCGATGTATTCGGTCATCGCGCGCACGTCGTCCTCGTAGTAGGTGTACCCCTCCGACTCCAGGCCGTCGCCGCCGGTATAGCGGCCCAGGTGCGCGCCCTGAACCACCTTGACCAGCGAGTTGCCGGGGTCGATCACGTAGATCTGGGCTTCCTCCGGCCGGTAGCACCGCATGATCGAGTGTGCGACCGCCGCCAGTGAGTTCGACACTCCGCATTCGGGGTTGCCGATGAACATCAGGTGCGGGTTCCGGTTGAAGTCGGCTTCGGCCGCGACCAGTCCGACCTCCGAGATGCCGAAGGGCACCAGGCCGGGGCGCGCCTGGCGGTGGGCGGCGAAAACCTCGTCGAGGCTCACCGTGCTGGGCAGCATCCTGACTTCGGCCACCTGGCTTACGCCAGTCAGCTCGGCAATGACTCCTGCGGCCTCGCGCGGCCCAATATTCGCGCCAGCCGAGGTGGTGACGACAGGCAGTGCCGCCTGGAAGTGGTAGCCCGCCATTGACGTTCCGCGACCGCTGATCGTCTCGGTGATGGTCTCTGCATTCGGGTCGGACGGGTCGCCGAGCACTTCCCGCTTACCGAACGGAACCTTCTTGGCGACAACACGATTGTTCTTCGACGGATCGTCTTGGCTGCCGAGGGCCAGCTCGACATTGAGCGTAAAGGTGTTCGACATCCAGGACGGGAAGCCGCCGGCGATCCATCCGGTCGCTGCGACGATCGCGCGAATGCCCAAGCTGTTGCCGCGCTCCATGATGACGCCGAGATCGGCGAGCATGTCCTCACCGAAGGTCGTCCGGAACTGCTGCCATCCGTCGATGACCAGGAAGACTTCACCGAAGGGGTCATCGGGCACCGGTCCGGGCTCATTGCCGAACTTGCGAGCGCGGAAGCTGTCCATGGTCAGGCTGAGTCGGCTGAATGCTTCCTCGCGCTCCTCCACCAGCAGCTTCATCTCCGCGATGGTGCGCTGCACTCGCTCGCGGTCCCCCGCGCGGGCGAAGGAGCTGACGTGGGGCAGCGTTTCGACCTCGTTGAGCAGCGGACCGCCCATGGCGATTACGACGAACTGAACACGTTTGGGGTGATACATCATGGCGGCGCCGGTGATGATCGTCGCCAGCGCGGTGGTCTTGCCGGCACTCTGCTGACCGATCACCGCGCAGTTGCCTGAGGAGAAGTCCAGGGCATACACCCGCTGCGCGTGCTGGAACGGCCGGTCCTCGATGCCGACCGGAAACTGCAGCCCGGCGGTGTGTCCGTAGTCCTGGTACCACGGCTTGCGCCGCAGGCGGCGCACCAATTCGGCGACCGGAACCGGCTCCAGCGGCGGCAGCCACATTTGGTGAACCGGCACCCGAGTCTGCTCGCGCAGGGACTTGATAGAGGCTTCGAGCTCGCGGATGGGCTGACCATCGGCGCCCAGCACGGTGTCAGTCGAATTTACCGGCGCGGCAGATGTTCTCGGCGCGACCGGAATTGCTGCCATGGGTGCGGCGGTGAACACCTCGGGGGCCATGTATCCCGCCTGGGTGCGCACCGCTTCGGCGGCCACCCGCCGCGGCGGGTGGTACACCTTGCGGGCAAACGCGGACTGGAAGCGCACCAGGCGGTCACGGCCCTGTACGCGCAACAAACCTGCGCCTGCGGGCTTTTCGGGAAGATGCTTGGCTTCGTCGGTGCCGATGATGGCCATCGACTCGCCTGCGTCGAGGGTACGCAGGCCCACGCGGATGGGGATGTTGGCCATGATGCCTGACTGCATCTCGTGACCGAGGCGCTGC
Source organism: Mycolicibacterium austroafricanum (assembly GCF_902705885.1). Taxonomy (GTDB): domain Bacteria; phylum Actinomycetota; class Actinomycetes; order Mycobacteriales; family Mycobacteriaceae; genus Mycobacterium; species Mycobacterium vanbaalenii_A. The sequence continues at coordinate 80,182 of NZ_CACSIP010000021.1, forward strand.
GAGCCCAAGATCATCTTCACGTTCAGGGCGCGGCCCTGGCGTCCGATCTCGTCAACGATCTTCTTCGAATCAGGTGCGTCGATGAACATCTGGGTGAATTCGTCGATGACGATGATGAGGACCGGCAGCGGCTCCAGGGGCATGCCGAGGTGGATGCGGCGGTACTCGTACTCGGCAACCTCGCTGACCCCCGCCCGGTCCAGCAGCGACTTCCGGCGCTCCAGTTCGCCGTTGATGACATCGCCCATGCGGTCGATCCACAGCGAGTCGCTGGCCAGGTTGCCCATGGCCGCCACGACATTGGGAAGCCCGGCCACCATATTGGCCGTCGTCTTACCTTTGAAGTCGAAGAACGCGAACACCAGCGTCTCTGGCGAGTGAGTCAGCGCGCCCGACAGGATCAGGGTCGTCAGGAATGAGGACTTTCCCGAGCCCGTCGTGCCGGCGATCACCATGTGGTGTCCCATACCACCCTCATGGGTCTCTTTGAAGTCGATGTAGACCGGCGCTCCGGTGGGATCAACACCGATCGGGAACTGCATCCACTTAGCGCCCCACGGGTTGTCCTCGAAGGGTGGGCCGGGCAGTGTTGGCGCCCAGAGCTTTTCGACGTCGAGATTGCCCGGATCGTCAATGCCGATCACCTTGTACAGATCGGCGTCCACGGCAGTGTCGTCGATGACGCTGCGGGAGCGGTCACCTTCAACGCGGTAGCGGGCCATCTTGCGGGCGAGTACCCGGGCGCTGGGCAGATCCATCGTGTCGGGCCGGCAGAACCACTGGCCGCGGTGGGTGACCTCGTTTTCGGAGACCCAGAACGTATGAGCGTCATCGAATCCCACGCCGCGGCCAGGCTCGTCGGACAGGGCTAGGAACGTCATGCCAGCCACGCCGGTAGCGCGGGTGAGCGTCTCCCAGTGACGATCATCGCCGCGGCGGCGGCGATCGTCGATCACCAACCAATGCGGTGTCGTGGACCCGCCGGAGCGGAATGCGTCGCGGCCGTGCAGCTCTACCCCCACCGCTGCATCCATCTGCTCCCCGGTCGACCACACCATTCGAGTGGGGCCGCCTCGGTCGCGCTGGGTCGGATGCGCGCAGTGCGGCAACCATTTGCACCACTCCCAACGAGCAATATCGTCGGTCACGATCATGATCTTGAAGTCGCGTGGCGCGTGGGCGACAGCCGCTTGGCAGATTATCGCGCGGGCCAGGCCGTACACAGTGTCCATGCCGTCACGGCCGATCAAGGCCATCCCGGCGATGTTGCGCAGCAGCAGTGGTTTCGGAGCGTTTTGCAGCTTGCTCTGCGTTTGGAGGAACGCCGAGGATGCGTCGTAGGTGACGGGCTCGTAGTCCTCGCGGCGCCCCAGCTCGTTGGTCTCCAGCTCTTTGACGACCTTCGACGTGCCAAGCCCGATGCGCACCTGACTGTAGAACACCTTCATGACCGGGTGATTCGGTGTGCGGCACCACATCCGCGTGGATCCCACGAGCCCCGACAGCAGGGCCGGCTCCGGGTGTAGGTACTCGAACTGCGCGTGCTGGGCGCGTGCGGCGTCCTGAACCTTGTCGCGAATCTCGTCGAGATTCATCGCGTAGTCGCGGCGGGCTTGTTCGAGTTCGGCTCCGGTCAGCTGCTTAGTCCCACCGCCCCGATTCATCATGAACATGCCCGCCATCGAGGCAATCATCATGATGGGGAAGAACAGGCTCATCACACCCATACCGCCGCTGCGCAACCCAGGTTGCGTCACCATCAGCGCCATCATGCCGAGGAACGCGACACCCATCACGGTCGGCAAAATGATCGCGACTTTGCTCCGTGGCACTGGCCGCGGCGCCTCCAGCGGCTCGGCCACAGAGAGCTTGCCGCCCATCGTGGGGGGAACTTTCACCTCGCCCTGGCGGGGTTTCACTGTCGCCATGTCGTTTACCGTCCTTGTCCGGACATCGGCGCAGCCGAGCCAGTCATCGTGTCGTGCATCGTCATCGCCGCTTCCTTGGACAGTTCAGGGCCGGCAGGCCATACCCGAAGCAGTGGCCACGGCGCTAGGAGTGGGGCAGCATTCTTGAGCCCCAATGCCTGCAGGGCTGCATCATCGAACGGGACGCCGTAGCGGGCACCGGATTCGCTGATGAGCCAGAGTGTTTCGCGGCGGGCGGAGTCAGGACTTGCGCCGGTCGTCGAGACCCAAGTGGCCGGGCTTTTGGCCAGCAGCACTTGATCGGCGAGCTTTCCTTGGTCGTCGCTGCTGACGACGAGAGGGACGAGGTGTGATTCCTCCTCAGCCGTCACTGGCAGAGCCCGGCCGACCAGCAAGCGCTGACGGGCCTGGCGATCCGTTACTCCGCGCTCCCACGCGACACAGAGCACCGGGTCGGCCCGCCAGTCGACAATCTTCAGCGGCGCGGTCGGATAGCCGGTCACGTCGAGGACCTCTCGAACCGGAACGTCGCCAAGGACATCCGGCGAGATCCTCGGCGGCTGCGAGGTTCCGTACGAATCACGTTGGCGCAGCATCGCGGCCACCACCGAGGACACCGGCTGCACGCCATCGGCAAGGACGACATAGAACTGATCGTTGCCTGAGGCGACGTCCTGAGACACCACCACCGAGCCATTGACCATCGGCGTGCCCAGGTTCACCGTGCTCGGTTGACCGGCCAGTGGCAGTGCTGGCACCACCAGGGGACGACCGGCGGGAAGTGCGTCGAGCATGGCCTGGGACAACTCCACAGGCGCGCCTGCGTCCTCCAAGCCGACCGGATCAGTCACCGCTCGGTCGGAGAGGTCCACCGGCATCCGAACCCCGTTGGTGATGACGTAGGTCTGATCATCGAAGGTGCCGACCACCGCCGTGTCGCTTCCCAGCTCCCTGGCCCCATCGCCCATCGTCAGCTCACCGTTGATCCCGGTGATGGTCGGGCGCCCGCTCATCGACTGCGATGCGGTGTCGCACAGTGCCCAGCGAGACATCTCCGGTGTCAGTACCCGAGGAGGCTCAGTCGGTGCGCCCTCGATGCCGACCAGCGGTCCCCGAGGCCACTTGGCGAGGTCGTCGGGGCTGACGAAGGTCGGTGCTGCTGGTTCCCCGGCGATGAGCCACGCCGAGACCAAATTGAGGGCCGGATGCAGCCGGCCGTCCACCGACACGAACACCGTCCCAAGTTTGCGGTCGGCGACGATCTTCGAATCGTTCACCAAGCCCGCCGGCCTCAACCAGCCCACCACGAGGGCCCCGACGACCACCAGGACAGCAAGAAGCGCCGAGATCATGAACATCAATCGCTGGGTACGCATCCGGTCGGTCTGCATGCGCACCGACCGGCGCTGAAATGCGAAACCCAACCGTCTACGCAGGAAGTAATGGCCTGAGACCTGAGTCTTAGACGCCAAATTCATCGGCACTCCAAAACCGTACCGTGCAAAACAACGGGTCAGCCACCACCGCAGCCGAATTGACTGAAAACCAGTTTGGGCGACGTTGCTGTAGGCGACTTTCTACTCCGCTACGGGCGCGACAGACACCCCCGGAGTCGACCCGCCTACGGACGAGTCGGCATCACTGGCCGTGCCCGAGGTCCTCTTCGACACTTTCAAGCGACTCCACGACGAGATCCCGGATGTGGACGTTGCCGGCGGCCGCCGCGGCGTAGCACATATCGGGCAAGGGCAGCGGGCGCGTGGCCCACCCGCCGATCAGTTCAGCGGTACGCGCCACCAGCCAGTGCGCCCGGTAGCGCACCAGCTCCTCAATGGTCTCGCTCGGATCGGCCTGGCCGACGAAGCCTGGTCGGAAGATCGAGGTCACGGTGTTGAAGTCTTTGGCCGCGGCGTCGTACTCAGCCCACTGTTGGGGGCTGGGGTCGCGGTCCCCGCCCCGAGTCAGCCAGATTGCGCGCACGGCGTTGGGGATGCCGCCCTCCACGGCCTGGGACTGGGTGGTGGCCGAGTTCATCAGCAGTGCGCTGGTGGCCGCGACGATTCTGTCTTGGAGCATCGGGTCGGTATCCATGACGCGCAGCAGGCGTGGATAGACCTCGGGCCACAACATGGCGAGCCGATGCACGTGCATGCTGTCCATGCCAGGCGGTGCTACCTGTTGGCCTGGCTGCAGAAGAGGGTTCGTCTGACGGGTGCATGACGGTGGATGCTCGACCGCGGCATCGCGCAGCGCGGTCAGCGGACCTGTCGTCGCTGCCGCGACCAGACGCCAGCCCAACTCGGCGCGCAGCTGCGCATACTCGACGAGGACCCGGGCCGGATCCGACCAGCCGAACCACAATTGCCGAAAATGGTCATCCACCAACGGATCTGTGGCCAACACACGAACTGATCGAGGAACGAACACGCCCGCGGGGATGTAGCTCGCACCGTCATTTGAAGTGATGACCGTTTCCGTGCCGCTTGACGAGCGGAAGATCCCTACGGCCCACTCAATCGGATAGTTGACCGCTTGAGCCGCGTGCTGGAGCTTCCATGCCAGCTCCTTGGCCGCTGCCGCGTCGGCCGACTCGCGGCGCTCACGAGCCGCCGCGGTCTGGCCTGCGGCCACCACGCTCGCCGGAATCAGCGTCGCACCCGCACCCGCACCCGAGGGCGACGGCGAGGCCGATGGAGCGCTAGTGGCAGCACTGGCCGCGCCGGCCGTCATCGTCGCCGGGGGCGGAACAGCGCCCGCTGGCGGTCCCATCGAACCAGGCGGAAGCATCATCGGAGCACCGCCGCTGGCACCCATACCAGCGCCGGTGGGGGCTGCGGCGGGAGCGGCTGGAGCGACCATTCCTGGCTGAGCGGCCGCCGGCGACATGCCGCCACCGGCTGTGGCCGAGACAGGGGCAGCGGGCACCGCGTGCCCGCCGGCAGACAGGGCCGGTGACGGACTCGCTGGAGCTGGCGGGGCGGCGGGCATTCCACCACCGATCGCCCCACCGGTCGATAACCCCTGGGTGAACGCAGCGGCGGGCGACCCCGCGCCCGTGCCAGCACTCGGCATGCCGCCAGCACTCGGCAATCCGCTTCCGGCACCTGGCATTTGGCCCATCCCGCTACTCAGCGGGTTGGACCCCATTCCGGGCATGCCGCCGCCCCCGAGGCCGCCCGGCATCTTGGGCATTCCGCCGGACCCCATACCGCCACCACCGCCGCTGCCCATACCGCCTATAGACGGCATACCGCCGCCGCTCAGCGGTGAAGCCGTTGCGCGCGGCGAGGTAGCAGCTCCAGGCGTCGCCTGAGTCACCGGGCCGGCCGCCGCGGTGATCCCTCCATCGCCTGTCGCGGTGTTGCCCCCTGGCTCAACGCCGCTTTGGGTTGAAGAGGCACCTGTGGGATCCGCTGGTGGCTGCTCCGGCTTAGCCACTTTGTCGCCAGTGTCATCGGCGCGTTTCAGCGGGTCGTCCTCCTGCACAATTCCCGGTGTCGTGTTATCGACAGGTCGAATCGCTGGGCTGTTGGGGACGTCACCGTATCTGGTTAAAAGGTCTAGAGCACGGGTGTTTTCGGTGCTGCCCTTGAATGACGTGTGCAGCGCTATCGCAGCTTCGACGCCCCAGCCGGTCTGTGTGCGGGCCTGCATGTGGTACTGCGTTACAAGGGCTTCGCGCTCCCCTGGCAGCTTCGCCGACTGGATCTTGGCGTCTGCGTCGCGCACCAACTGGTCCTGTGCTGCAGCGGTTTCCCGCAGGACGCCCGCGATACCGTTGCATTTCGTCGCTACGCCGTCGTGCCACTCGCTGATCGTTTTGGCTTCCTCGGCGAGCAGGGCCCCGGCTTCGTGGGCTTTGTCGAAACCCGTTGAGTCGGCGGCCTGTCGGAACGCCGCGTTATCTTGGACGATCTGCCGGTGGATGCCGTCCCATGTCTTGGCCCCGGCCCGGTACGTCTGCTCCTGGGCATCCCAGTGCGAAGCGTCAGGCGGCACCATGTCGGGCGTAACAATAAGCGGCCCATACGATCCCGCCGATCCCCCAACCGAAGGCATTAGCGCAACCCGCACGCAGGGGCTATCACATCCACAAGACCATTCCCGCGATTGAGCGCCGCGCTCGCCGCGGGCCAGTCACGCATATTCACAGAATGCAGCCTGTCGATCTCCGAGGCAATCCAGGCTTCGATCGGCGTCACTACAGTCTCCGGTGCGGCCGGCTCAATCTGCGTTCGTAGATAAGAGATCTCGGCCATGCTCACACGCTTCTCTGTGGCGCGGGCATCGAAGCGCTCATCGATGGAGCCTGGTGCCGTCACAGCGGCGCGCTCCTTGCTTGCCGCAGCAGTGGCGAGTGCCGCCTGTTCCCAGGCCGCGCACGCCGAGCTTTTGGCTGCTTGAACCTCCGCATTGCTGTACTCGGCTGGCGGTGGCGGCACGACGTTGACGGTGTGTTGCGCCGGTGTGCTTGGGCTGGCGAGCGCTGCCGCGGTCGCCGCTGTTGCCACGGCCGCCGTAACCAAAGCGCATGCAGCGAGGACTATCCCGGCCCGGCGGGGCCGTGGAGTCCGCTGAGTAGGTGGCCCACCCGCGAGGGGGGGAGTCGCGGGTGGACCGCCAATCGGGGGGGACGGCTGAGTGGTTGACGTCGCGTAGGTGGTCATATCCCCACGGTCCCGCCACTGGGTATGAGGGTGAGTGCCTGCCGGTTTTCTTGGTCGATCGTGACCATCGTGGTCACGTATTCGGTCTTGCGCTGATAGATGCCCGCGATCCGCCGACCTCCGCCGGCGTTGAGGGCCTGTCGAGTCACTTCATCTTCGGCGACGGTTTCCGCGAGCGGGGCCCACATCGGCCGCGCCACGCAGGTGGCCGCAGCGCTCGACGACGCTGCACCAGCGGGCGCTTGGGCGACAGTCTCGGCGACCATGGTCGGAGCGGACGCGTTGGCTGCCTGTGCCTCGGCAGGCTGGAGGGTGAAGGGCTTGGTTACCGCGGGCATTGGATGTCCCTTCTACTTCTGGCAGGCCGCATGGACTTTGTCCATCGCGGTCTGGCCCTGCTGGGCGGGTAGGTTGCGGTCCTGGCCGCTGGTGTCAGCAGCCAGCACCGCAAGTGTGGCGTTGATGTAGTCGGTCATCGGCTCGGCGATCTCGCGAGGTGTGGCCGGCGGGGTGTGAAGCCGCAGATACTCCATCTCGACCAGGACCACGGCCTGCTCGTTGGCGAGCGCCGCTTTGTACTCAGGGCTTTCCCGGTTGGGCAGCGCTGCTACCAGCGGTACCGAGGCCTCGTACACCGCGGCGACCACCGACTTTGCGGACGCACAAGCGTCGTCGCGGGCAGCGCTAATTTCTTCGGCGCTGTAGGTGGGGGCGGAAGGTGTCACCGTTGTGGTGATCGGCGCGGGATCTGGTCGGGTCCAAGCGAGCGCACCCATGACGACCGCAGCCACCGCAAGGACGACTGCGCCGCCGGATAGCAGCCACACTGCCTTCGAGGTGCGTTCCCGCGGCGCTGGGGCCGGAGGGGGCGGCATGGGTGGGGG
>NZ_CACSIP010000022.1 GCF_902705885.1 Mycolicibacterium austroafricanum
CGCCAGCGTTCGTCCTGAGCCAGAATCAAACTCTCCAAACAAAAACTTCTCGCACCCAAAAGCACAAGCAGAATTCGAATCAGAACAAGCCTGACCTAACAAAAAGACACCAAAAACTGGCATCAAAAACAGTCACACCCCCAAACGGGAAAATGCAGGCATGACCAAAAAACAAACAAAAACCACCAAACACACTATTGAGTTCTCAAACAACACACCCGCCCACCCGCGCCACCGAACCCGCGGCCAAAGCCGCGTTCTGGTAGTGCGGACGGTCAGGAAACCACCGAAGTGGTGCTTTCCCTCTGGGAGGCCGTCGCGCTCTGCGGGCTGGGCCCGCGCTGCGACGACTTCAACAAGTTACGTGAGGGAAAACTGAGAGTCAAATGGCCTGCTAGGGCGTGTCTTTCAACCTCGGCCCCGCGTGCGCACCGTGGGGTGCGTCGACTCCTGAACAAGCTCAACGGACCCGGTCCCGGATTTGTTCCCGGACCCCCGACAGGCCTGTGACCACAGCGTTCGCCGTGGTGAATCATCCAACGCGCTCGACGCCGGCGATATTCCGCTTGCCCCGCCGCAGCACCAGCCACTTGCCGTGCAGGAAGTCCGACGGCTGCGGAACCCAGTCGTCTGTGGCGATCTTCACGTTATTGACCGAAACCCCACCCTCGGCGATGGTCCGCCGGGCGGCGCCCTTGCTCGCCGACAGCCCACTGGCGACCAGCAGATCGGTGATCGTGTCCGGACCGTCGGCGACGTACTCGGCCACCTGGCTGTCACTAGCCTCGCGCAGCGCCGCGGACAGGGTGGCCTGGTCGAGTTGGGCGAGTTCCCCGCGCCCGAACAATGCCTGGCTGGCGTGCTCCACCGCGGCGGTCGCCGAGTCCCCGTGCACCAGATCGGTGAGCTCACGGGCGAGTCGGCGCTGGGCTGTGCGCTCGTGCGGACGATCGACGGTGGCCTGCTCGAGTTCGGCGATCTCGCCGGCCGACAGAAAGGTGAACCAGCGCAGGTATGGGATCACGTCCGCGTCGGCGGTGTTGATGAAGTACTGGTACCAGGCGTACGGGCTGGTCATGTCGGGATCCAGCCACAGGCTGCCGCCGCCGGTGGACTTGCCGAACTTCTTGCCCTCGGAGTCGGTCACCAGCGGCGTGGTCAACGCGTGCACCGCGGCACCGGCCTTCTGCCGGACCAGTCGGACGCCGGCGATGATGTTGCCCCACTGATCGGACCCACCGATCTGCAGTGCGCACCCGTACCGCTGGTGCAACTCCACGAAGTCATTGGCCTGCAGCAGCATGTAGCTGAACTCGGTGTAGGAGATCCCCTCGCCGTCGAGTCTGCGGCGCACCGTGTCCCGGTCGAGCATCACATTCACCGAGAAGTGCTTGCCGATGTCGCGGAGGAACTCGATCGCCGAGAGTTCACCCGTCCAGGCCAGGTTGTTGGCGACCACGGCTCCGGTCGGCGAGTCGTCGAACTCCACGAAGCGCTCCAACTGGCCGCGGATGCGTCCCGACCACTCCGCGACGGTGTCGGCGGTCTGCAGTGTGCGTTCGCCCACGTCGCGCGGATCCCCGATCATCCCGGTGGCTCCACCGGCGAGCACGATGGGTCGGTGACCGGCCTGCTGGAAACGCCGCAGTGTCAGCAGCGGTATCAGATGTCCGGCGTGCAGGCTCGGCGCAGTCGGGTCGAAACCGGAGTAGACCGTCACCGGTCCGTCGGCCAGCGCTTCAGCCAGCGCCGTGCGATCGGTGGACTGCGCGACGAGCTCACGCCATTCCAGTTCGTCGAGGATGGAAGCGGCAGATGTCACGAGTTGTGATCTTTCCGTACTAGTCGCTCTCGCCGGGAGCCGGTGCCCGGGGACTGCGCCGATACGCCGACACCTCCGGATGTCCTGCCAGCCACAGCCGCCACGGTCTGTCGGCGGCTTTGCTGACACCGACCCTGGGCCCCAAAACCCCGGCCTGCCCCTCACCCAGCTCGAGCCGAACTTCAGCGTTCGCATCGAACAGATCGGTTCCGTTGTCCCCCATGGTGATCCCCAGTGCCGAGCACAGGTTCCCGGGGCCGCGCGCCAACCCGGGCGCACTGACCCGGTCGCCCCGACGGTGGCGGGCGGTCTCGGCGCCCCCGCGGATCACCGCAGCTCGCAGCAGCACTGCGCCGGCCACCCCGTCCGTCGCACAGACCACGTTGGCGCATACGTGGATGCCGTGGCTGCGGTAGGTGTAGAGCGATCCCGGCGGACCGAACATCACCGCGTTACGCGGCCCGGGACCCCGGAACGAATGCGCTGCGGCGTCGGGCCACGGGCCGTCCGCCGGCCCGCCGTACGCCTCCACCTCGACGATCACCGCGCTGACCTGCCGGCCGACGAGCACTGATCCCAGCAGTAGGTGCGCGGCTGCCAGCGGGTCGACCGCCAGATGCTCGGCCGCCACGTCAGCGCGATTCTCGGACCATCGCCGACATTTTACGGACCGACATTGACACGCCCACGACCACGGCGCATATTCATTACATGATGACTTCATCGGACGATGAATTAACGGCGCGCGCGCATCCCGCCGCCGTCGACATCAGGAATCTGCGGGTCGTCCGGGGTGGGCGCGTGGCGCTCGACGACGTCAGCGTGACAGTGGCGCGGGGGGTGATCACGGGCATGCTGGGTCCATCGGGCTGCGGAAAGACCACGCTGATGCGCAGCATCGTCGGGACCCAGATCGTCGCCGGTGGATCGGTGACGGTACTGGGCAGCCGGGCGGGGTCGGCGGAGCTGCGCCGCCGAGTCGGGTACGTCACCCAGGACCCCACGATCTACGCCGATCTGCGGGTCGTGGACAACGTCCGCTACTTCGCCGCGCTCTGCGGGGCCAGCAACCACGACGTCGACGACGTGATCTCCGCCGTCGGGCTGGAAGACCACCGGAAAGCCATGGCCGGCAACCTGTCCGGCGGTCAGCGCACCAGGGTCTCACTGGCATGCGCCCTGGTGGCCCGTCCCGACCTGCTGGTCCTCGACGAACCGACCGTCGGGCTCGACCCGGTGCTGCGGGCCGATCTGTGGGACCGGTTCGATCGCCTGGCGCGCGACGGCACCACGTTGCTGGTGTCCAGCCATGCCATGGATGAAGCCGACCACTGCGAGGACCTGCTGCTGATGCGGGACGGGCAGGTACTGGCCCAGAGCTCACCGACCCGACTGCGAGAGGACACAGGATGCCAGTCACTGGAGGAAGCGTTTCTATCCATCATCCGGCGCGGCACCGCAGCAGAAGCGGTCTGAGCGCGCTGACCCCGCGGGGCTACCTCGCCACGACCACCCGGATCCTGCGTCAGCTCGCCGGCGACCACCGCAGCGTCGCGATGATCCTGGTGGTCCCCAGCCTGATCATCACGCTGCTGTACTTCATGTTCGTCGACGTCCCCAGCCCGCCCGGCCGGCCGTCGCCGTTCACCTCCGCCTGCCTGATCATGCTCGGGGTCTTTCCGCTGATCGTGATGTTCCTGATCACCTCGATCACGATGCAGCGGGAACGCGTGTCCGGAACTCTCGAACGAATCCTGACGACCCCGCTGCGCCGGCTCGACCTTCTCGCCGCGTACGGCACCGCCTTCTCGATCGCCGCTGCCGCGCAGGCCACGCTGGCGTGTGTGGTGTCGTTCTGGTTCCTCGGGCTGGACACCGCAGGCAGCCCCGGGTGGGTGATCCTCATCGCGATCGCCAACGCCGTCCTCGGTGTCGGACTCGGCTTGCTGTGCAGTGCGTTCGCGCGCACCGAGTTCCAGGCCGTGCAGTTCATGCCGCTGGTCATCGCGCCCCAGCTGCTGCTGTGCGGCATCATCGTCCCGCGGGGGCAACTCCCCGATTGGCTGCAGTGGATCAGCAACGTGCTCCCGGCCAGCTACGCTCTTGAGGCGCTACAGGAGGTCGGTGCACACCCGGAGTTGACGTCGGTCGCCACCCGAGACATCGCGGTGGTCATCGGGTTCGCGGTGGTCGCACTCGGCCTGGCCGCTGCGACCCTACGGCGAAGGACACCCTAGACAGATTGACGACCAATCCGGACCGCAAGCGTCCCGGGCGGCCACCTGGCGCCTCGGATACCCGCGATCGCATCCTCTCCAGCGCACGTGATCTGTTCGCGCGCAACGGAATCGACAACACCTCGATCCGGGCCATCGCTTCCGGCGCGGGAGTGGATCCCGCGCTGGTGCACCACTACTTCGGCACCAAGACCCAGCTCTTCGCCGCGGCGATCCAGATCCCGATCGACCCGATGACGATCATCGGACCGCTGCGTGAGGTTCCCGTCGATCAGATCGGTAGGGTGCTGCCGTCACTGCTGCTTCCGCTGTGGGACTCCGAGCTGGGCAAGGGCTTCATCGCCACCCTGCGATCGATACTGGCCGGCAGCAACGTCGCCGACGTCTCGTTGTTCCGGGCCTTCCTGCAGGACGTGATCACCGCCGAAGTGGGTAGCCGCGTCGACGATCCGCCCGGCAGCGGGCGGATCCGGGTGCAGTTCGTGGCCTCGCAGTTGGTCGGCATCGTGATGGCCCGCTACATCCTGCAGCTCGAACCGTTCAAATCGCTGCCGGTGCAACAGGTCGTCGACACCGTGGCGCCGAATCTCCAGCGATATCTGACCGGTGAGCTGCCGGATCTGGTCTAGGCCGACCCGGCCGCAGCGACCAACCGCTGATGCTCGTCATCGTCCACTGTGACCGCCTCGTCGACGAGCAACACCGGGATACCGTCGTCGATGCGGTAGCTGCGCCGTAATCGCGGGTTGTAGAGCCGTCCGTCGACGTGCAGAAGCGGACCGCGGTCGGCGGGGCAGACCAGGATGGCGAGGAGCTGGGCGTCCAACTCTCAGCGACCGGGCATGTCGAAGATGGGCGCGTCGTCGCGCTGCATCGGATTGCCGGGACCCCACGCCGGCCCCATCGAGGAGTGCGGACTACCCGGGGTAGCCACAGGTGGCGCGCCGGGAGCCGGCGCGGCGACGCCCTGCCGCGAAAACTGCGTGCGCTGGTCGACCAGTGTCGCCTGCAGTGCCTCGATCAGCGGTTTCTGGTTCGGCCGCGCCTCGAGGCCGGCGGCCAGGGCCCTGGTGCTGGAGATGGACGGTCGGATTCCGCGCGACCGCAGCGTGATCACCTGTTCGATCAGCTTGGACACCTGGCCTCCGCCGGAGCCCGTCTGATACTCCTGGGAGATCATCATCAGGATCTGGTCGGGCGACACCGGCGCCCGGTTCTCGGTGGTCGGCTCGGCAGGCTGTGCACCCGCCACCGGAGCAGCGAAGCCCGACACGAGGCCGCCGACCAGCGCTGCGCCGACCAGCGCGGTCGCCGCAGAGCGGCGCCAAATTCGTGGTGACATCGATCCTCCTCGTGGAAAAGCAGCCAGCGCGAGCGTAACAGCGCGGCCGCCGCCGGGCATCACTCCTGACTACCGACGATCTCGCTGCGCACCGCAGCTGTCAACCGCCTGTACCGATGGGTATCGGGGTCGCGGTACCAGGCGTTACGCGACGGCTTCGGGATGCCCTGCTGCCGCAGCGGACCGGCCAGCGGGCGGTAGGTCGCCGACAGCGTCATCTCGGGGGCCACGTGCACGATGTCCGGCGCATCGCCCACCGGGAGTCCGGCCAGCGCCTCGGACAGGTCGGCCGAGGGCACAGTGCCACCGGGACGCAGCGCCAGCGCCGTCACCGCGAGCGTCTCACCGTCGGCATCGACACCGTAGGTGACAGCCATGTCGACGGCGCCCAACCGGCCGACGGCGTCGTTGACCGTCGCGGCGAACACCGGTCCGCGCGCCGTGTGGATCACCCCGTCACGGTTGTCGACCAGCCAGTAGTCCCCGTCTTCGTCGCGGCGGAACAGATATTCGGTGGACACCCAGGTGTCGGCGGGGGCGAACACCCCCCGCTTGACCGAGGCCAGCGGGTCGACCGGGCCGCGCGGGTGCGCAAGCAGCACGCCGACCTCGTCGGTCTCGGCCAGTCGGACGAACCCGCGGTCGTCTTCGAGGATCAGGTTGTCCTCGGGGTCGTAGGCCGCCAGCGCGATCTCCCCGCCGCCGGGCAGCGGGCGGCCTTTGCTGCCGATCTTGGCGCCCGAGACGTTGGCCAGCACGGCCTGACCGTCGGTGGTGGCGAAGAACTCGACGACCTGGGCGGGGCCGAACACCTCCACCACCCGTTTCCACAGACCCGCAGGCATTCCGGACCCGATGAACAGCCGGACCGAATGGGACCCGGTCAGGGAGAACGCCGGGTCGTCGATGACCTCCCGCAGCATCGCCCAGGTGTAGGACACCACGGTCACGCCGTACTGGCGGATCTCCTGCAGGAACCGCTCCGGGCACGGGCCCCGCGACAGCGCGACCCGGGCGCCGCCGACGACCGCACCCCCGAGACTGACCAACAGGCCTGACTGGTGGTGCAACGGGGTGAGGCAGTAGACGGTGTCACTGCGGCCGAGGTTGGCGGCCGAGGCGGTACCGAACGCCGACAGCGCCCACCGGTAGTTGGTGATCTGGCGGGCGATCAGTTCGCCGCTGATGGTGCTGAACCCGATGAACGCCAGGTCGCGGGCCAGGCCCGGGTTGGGTCGGTACCACCCGGGCAGGTCCACCTGGTCGGGGTCGATCTTCTCCATGTCGACGACGTCGGCATCCTCGGCCAGGTTCAGGTCACGCGCCTCACCGCCGCCGAGCACCAGCACCCGCATGTCCAGGGCGCGTGCGGCGTCGAGGTTGCTCGGGTCGGCGATGATCTCCGATACCGCGCCGAGGCGGGCGGCCGTCGCCAGATCGGCGTCGGGGGGCATCAGCACGGCGACCGCACCCAGCCGCGACAGGGCCGCGATGGCGACCAGGGCGCTGGGCCGGGTCTCCATCAACACACCGACGCGGGCTCCCTGCCGGACCCCTACCCCGATCAACCCCCGCACGACGTTGTTGATCCGCCGGTCGACCGCCTCGTAGGTGTGCACCCGGCCGTCGAACAGCAGCGCCTCCCCGTGTGGGGCGTCCCGCGCCTGCTCGGACATGATGCGGCCCAACGAGATCCTGGTGTGGTCGTTGACCTGACCCAGCCGGGCCAGCCGGGGCAACGTGCGTGCGGTCTCGACTGCCAGGGTGCGTGCCGACTTGTTCGCGGCGACCAGTGCGCCGGCCGCCGAACGGGCGAGGCTGAACGCCATCTCGGTGGCGGCGGCGGTGCTGTGCGCCACCCGCGAGGTCAACGACACCCCGCTCTCGGTGTTCTCCGACGGCTGCAGCGGCATCGGCGACACACCTTCGGGCATCTCGCCTCCGCTGTCCAGCCAACGCACCCACGCGGCGACGGTGGGCCAGGTCTGGGTGGCCGCCTTGGACCCGACGACAAGGCCGAAATGCCCTGCGCGGATCAGGAATTCGTAGACATCAGCTTGCGGGGCGGCCCGCTTGATGCCGCGCACCGACGCCGGCTGGCCGATGTCGTCGACCTCCCCGATGACCGCGAGCACCGGACAGTCGATGTCGGACAGCGTCACCAGGTCGCCGTGGATGGAGAAGCCGCCGGTCATCATCCGGTTGTGGGCGATGAACTGCTTGAGCAGTTCGGAGATCGCCGGACCCGACCAGGCGATCCAACCCTCGGAGGCCAGGAACCGGCGCTGCTGTTCGCGTGGCAGCAGGGCCTCCCTGTCGTGCAGTTGACGCAGGAAATCCAGCCGCGACTGGGCGGTCTTGAGCGGGTCGAGCATCTGGAACCCGGTGCGTGCCAGCCAGCCGGGGATGTCGATGCGGCTGAAGACGTGATCTGCCATGAAGTCGGCGGCGGCTGGCGCCAGGCTCGCCGGCAGGTTCATCGGCAACGCGGCGAGGGTGTCGACCGGCGAGCCGAACCCCACGATGCTGGCCAGGTCCTTGGACCGGCGGTAGGCGGCCGTCTGATAGGCGAACATCCCGCCCTGCGAGTAGCCCGCGAGGTGGACGTCGCGGCCGGTCACCTGCTTGACCGTGTCGATCGCCTCGCTCAGCGCCACGACGTGGTCGGCGAGGTTGCGCTGCATGCCACCCTCGATCTTGTCGGGCGAGCCGAAGTCGATGACCCACGGGTCGACCCCGGCCTTGTGCAGGATCCCGACCGCGCCCTCGTCGCGGGTGACGTCCCACATGTCGGCCGACATCATCATCGGGTGCACCATCAGCACCGGGGGTCCGGCGGGCTTGGCGCCCGGGCGGCTGTCGGGCGGGAAGTAGCGCCGCAACCGGTACATCGGGACGCTCTCGATGATCTGGAACGGTGACGGAACGGCACCCGTCTCCAGCCCGCCGTAACGCAGTACCTCGAGACCGTTCTGCGCGGTGGCCACAAGACGCCCGACAGGCCCGGTGATCGCCGAGAGGTCCACCAACCCTGAGCTCCCCTTCTGCATGTCCCATCACCGTCGTTGCCTCGGTCATCATGGCACAGCGGTGCTCGGCGACCGCGGTGATTGGACATGCAGAAGGGTCCTAGACGGCGTTCAGGGCGATCTCGAATTGCCGCGAACCCCGACCGAACACCAATCGACCCGAACGCCATAGCGCCACTCCGACGTTTCCGGTCGCTTCGCGCTGGTCGGGCTGAAACCGCCGTAGGGAAGCGGTCAGTGGCCGGCCGACCTCGATGGTCATGGGCGCCAGGCCCAGGACTGCTGCCGGGTTCGCCGAGATCAGATCGATCGCCGTCGCCAACGGCGCATGCCCGCGGTCCGCCAGCACATGCGGTGCGGTCTGCAGCGAAGACGGCAGGTAGTCCGAGCACAGGATGTCGCAGACCCCCGCGGTCACCGCATCCGCGGCGAGGATGTTCCCGGAGGAGGTCGACCGGCCACGGGTGGCATTCGGTGCACCGAGAACCACATGCATACCCAGTTCGTGCGCCCGCCGTGCGGCTTCCATCGTCAGGGGGAACTCGGCGACGCGGGCACCGAGATCGAAGGCTTCCTGGACATGGTCGCAGGTCCGGTCGTCGTGGCTGGCGAGCGCGATGTTTCGCTCGACGGCCAGCGCGGCCACCTCGCCGCGGCGTGCAGCGACCAGTGACCCGGCCGCCGGGTCGATGGTGAACACGTCCTCGACCTCCGACTCGGACACTCCCCAGTCCTGCGCGTAGAACGCACGGGTCTGCGCCAGGGAGCCGAACCTGCTGCGCTGAACCGTGGTTTCGATCATCGAGATCAGACAGACCCGGGTCGAGTGCTTCAGCACCGCGCGCAGTGAGTCGACGCCGGCGGCGTCGGTGAGTTCTACCCGGGCGTGAATTCGCCAGTCGCAGCACAACATCGGGGCCAGGGACTCTACCGCGGCGGCGAGCAACACGGCATCGGCGATGTCGATGCCCTTGCGGGGGGAGTCCTCGCAGCGGGCCGCGATGCACACCGTCGCGATTCCGGCCGCAGCACATTCTGCGTCCAGCACGGAGATGACAGCCTCGTGATCGAGTGACACGGTGGCCCTCGGTCGGCGACGCTGGACCAGATTGTCCAGATGCAGGTCCACCGCGCCCGGTACCAGGTACAGGTCGCCCGAGGAGCTCCCCTCCCCGATCTCGGCGACCACCCCGTCGTCATCCAGAACCACGACGGCTCCCGGAATGACCGGCCTGCCACCGCCGGGCACGAGCGTTACTCCGTTGATCACCGTGTGTGCCATTGGATCCTTCCGTTGGATAGTTCGCCGACAACCGTTGCGGTCGAGGCGAGCACGCTGTCCGGCGTGGCCGTCACGACGACGGCTACGCCTCGGTCGGCAAGGCGGCGCAACCACGCGGCGAGGACTTCCGGATCGACGAATCTCGCCGGTTCGTCGAGCACCACGAACGGCCGGTCGGCGGTCAGTGCCGCCATCAGCGAGACCGTCAGACGGTCCGCCGGTCTGAGACGCCCGATCGGCACGGTCGCCAGATCGTCGACACCGAACCGGGCGAACATCCCGACGGCGGCCGCGCGGTCGCGCCGTGCCGACCGCGCCGCAGCAACCGCAGCGGGGATCCGCGGCGCAGTGACCATCACCTCGTCGAACGACGAGATGTGGTGCGCGCGCAGCCAGGCCACGGTGCGGGGGTCGGCGCTGGTGAGGTTGGCCGAGGACCGTCCGAGGCGATATTCGACGGTGCCGGCTTCGGGACGGTAGACCCCGGTCAGACAGCGGACCAGTGTCGACTTGCCGGCGCCGGACTTACCCAACACTACGGTCAGCGAACCGGCCGGTGCGGTCAAGTCGACCCCGTCGAGTACCTGATGCGCGGGCGAGAAGCGCTTCGCCAGTTTCCTGGCGACCACCTCGGAGACCTCGGTCACCGGCGTCATGTCAGCCTCGAGGAGACGAGCAGCTGGGTGTAGGGGTGCTTCGGGTCTTCCAGTACCTGCTCGGAGATCCCCTCTTCCACGATGCGTCCGTGATGGAGCACCAGCACCCGCGAAGCCAGGACTCGCACCGCGGCGAGATCATGGGAAACCACGATGGTGGCCGAGGTGAGCGCCTCGGTGACCCGCTGGAAGACGTCGAGAAGGTCCGCCTGCACGGAGGGGTCCAACCCCGTCGTCGGCTCGTCCAGGAGCAACAACTGCGGTGGGTCGACCAGCGCACGCGCGAGTTGCACGCGCTGCTGCATGCCGCCGGAGAAGGTGCGCAGCGCGTCGGTGTGCCGCTGGGACTGCAAGCCGAGTTCGCCGAGCAAACCGGTGGCCCGCCGGTGGATCTCGTCGAAGTCGCGAGAACCGTTGCCCAGCAGCCGCTCGGCGACGTTGGACTCTGCGGCCAAGTGTGGATACAGCCCGGCGGCGAGAGCGTTCTGGTGCACCATCATCACCGTTGATCGGGCCACTGCCTGCCCGTCGACCAGTATCGAGCCCGACTCGGGGACCAGGTCGCGGTAGAGGCAACGCAGCAGCGTGGTCTTGCCGGATCCGGATTCCCCCACGACACCGAGCACTTCGCGCGGACCCACGTCGAAGGAAGCGTCGTGTACCGCCACCACCGACCCGCACTCCCGACACACGTTGGTGCCCGTGGCCTCCCCGGTCAGTGCCACACAACGCGAGCACCCGGGACCGAAGCGACGGGACACTGCACGCACGGACAGGACGGGGGTAGGCGGCAGTAGCGGAATCGCGTCCGGCGAGTCGGCGACCGCAGACGAGGTCATCGTCCGCCCTCCGCCGCGCGGGCCTGGCAGGCGTCCACATCACTGCAGCACCAGCGGGGACCGGCCGGGACGCGAAACGAATTCGTGCTGCCGCACCGGCCGCACGGTTCACCGGCCGCTTCAGGATCGATCGGGATGTCGGCAAACGCCAAGGGCCGAACGGAGGTGTAGGGCGGCAGCGCCGTCAACCGGGCCCGACGCCCGGCACCCAGCAGGATGGGATGTGGCCGCTGGTTCATCCGGAGCACGTCGTAGCGCGGGATCGGGCTGGGGCTCATCAGATGTGACCCCGCCACCAGCACAGGGTGATCCGCAGCTGTCCGGGGGCCACCGAGACGAGCCTGTGCGTCGTACAGGTCCAGCCAGGCCGGGGTGTAGTCACGCTCGGAGTGATGCCGCAGGGCGGCGACGTCGTCGGCCACCACACGCCGCAACGGTTCGGGGTGCGGCACCTGCAGCACCAGCAGTTGGTCGCCGCGCAGGGCGATTTCGGGGATGCGGTGGCGGCTTTGGATGATGGTCGCATCCGACGTGCTGGTGGTCGCCGCGCATTTCGCGGCCGCGCTGATGAGATTGCGCATCCCGACTGCGTTCACCGAGTGGTCGTCTCCTTGGTCGATGACTTTGACGACGTCAGCGGGCCCGACCACGGACAGCGTCACCTGGAGCCCCCCACTCCCCCAGCCCCGCGCCACCGGCATCTCCCGGGAGGCGAACGGCACCTGCCAGCCGGGAATCGCCAGGGCCTTCAGGATTGCCCGACGCACGTTGCGTTTGGTGCCCTCGTCGAGGTACGCATAGGCATCGGGCCGTCCATGGCGGGCCGCCAGATCGGCGACGGTGGCCACGGGATCGACCTTCACGGCGTCGTCCCCGTCACGCCCGAGACGTAGGCGCTGAAGGTGGCGTAATGCGGCAACCGGATGTGTTCGACGAATCCGGCTGTGGCGGGACCGTCCGAGGCGGCCACCAGGGTCTGCTCGTCCAGGGTCAGCTGTTCGCCCAACTCACCGTCAGCACGCATCGCCGCATCAAGAAGCGCCAACGAGATCGCCCTCCTTTCAACGGTTCCCAGTGACGCACCCCATCCCATTGCAAGTCCCGGCCTACCGTCGACATCGGCGTCGACGACGACCTCGACCTCGGTTACCGGAACCTCCGCGATAAGGCACGGCACCCCACTGCGCGGATGTGGCGTCCGGACCCCCGCCACTGCGACTCGCAGTTCGACCATGACCGCCTCCTGACGCCGACCCAGGACCAACGCGGCCAGCGCCGCCAGTGCGCCGGTTTCGCCCCGGGCCAGCATCGCCAGGCGGTTGACCCGGGTGTACGGCGGCGTCAACACAGTTCGCGCCGGGTCGTCCCCGTCACCGTCGGCCGGTTCCGCCGACATCCGGGTGTTGCCGATCAGGTCCCGGACCCGCGGGGTACCTGCCTGAGTCGGGGCTGACGTCGCTGGTTGTTCCGCGCGGATCGGAGCTTCCTCGATCGAGTCTTCGTTCCAATTCAGTTGCCGCGGTACAAGATCAGGCGCCAGACCGAGCCACTG
Source organism: Mycolicibacterium austroafricanum (assembly GCF_902705885.1). Classification (GTDB taxonomy): domain Bacteria; phylum Actinomycetota; class Actinomycetes; order Mycobacteriales; family Mycobacteriaceae; genus Mycobacterium; species Mycobacterium vanbaalenii_A. The sequence goes on from NZ_CACSIP010000022.1 coordinate 12,760, forward strand.
GCCTCCGGGTATCTGTGGGTACGCAGAAGTCAATCGCCGTAGGATCGCCACGTCCTGCGGATCCACCGGCAACGCCGGCACGTGCGGTTGGGTGGCGGCCCAGACGCGCAGCATCGACACGGCATGGGCAGTGTCGCCCCGGGACTGCCCAAGGGCGCGCCGTGCCACCGCAGTCTCCCAGAGCCCCGCCTCGGCGCAGACCTGTTCTTCGAGCAGGCTGACGTTCAGCTGATTCCCGGCTGGGATGGTGGCCTGGCGGGCCAGATGGCGCGCCGCCTCGAGTGCCGGGTTCTCTTGCATGCTCGCGTACATCAGTCGGAACCCACTGACACACTGCGGGGCAGGCTGATTACCCGGTTGCCGGTGACGACGAGCAGGTCCACCCCACACGGAGCGTCCGCGTTGGCTGCAACGAAGGCACGCAAGGCCACTGTGTCGAGCGGAACCTCGGGTCTGGTGGTACCCGACACTCCGGGCCCGGACAGCGTCATCGTCGCGGTGACGCCCGATGCCGCGATCACGATCGTGGCGCCGGCCTCCGGCATGAACGCAGTTCCACGCGGCGCAAGCGCGATGGTGTCACCCGCGGGACCGTCGACCAGGATCCAGTCGGCCTGCGCAACGTCGGTGGAGGTGGCGCCGGTGAGCTCGGATACCGACGCGGCCACTCGGCGCGCTGCGGGTGTGCCCGAGACACCCAAATTCAGACCTTCATCCAGCAGCGCCAACAGAATGGCTGCCGCCCCGTCCAACTCGGCACATGCGTCCAAACCTGGTGTGCTCGGGATGTCGACCGCGGTACCGGGCGCACACACTGCCCGCATGCACGCCAGGAACACCGAGCGTCCGTCGTGCACCGAGTTCCATTTCATTGCACGTCCAGTTTCGTCATCGCAACGAGGTCGGCACGTTCGCGACGGCGATCGGCCACTGTTCGCTGTGTGAGCGCGCACAGTTCGATCACGTCGGCCGACAAGGCGCCATCCCGCTCACTTTCGGCGTCGCACACGGCGGCAGCCACTGCTCCGGCAAAGTCGCATCCGGGTCGCATGCCGTCGCCGGGTGTCCCGGCCACCACGATGCTGCAGCGGGTGAGGGCAAGATGGCCGACAACAACCGTATTCCCCTCATCGCCGGGCATCGGGATCCGCACCGGAGCGCTCACCGATTCCGGTCCGTTCGTCACCGAGACCGAAACACCGGCGGCGAGTATGCGATCGGCGAGTTCCTCGAGCGCGGCGGCATCTGCAGCCGCAAGGGCCTCGTAACGCTGTTCAGGTGTCATAGCAGATCCACGGTGAACTGCACCCGGTCCCCCCGGAATCGATGCGCTACGAGGGCGACCGGCGCACCATCCTGATCGATGTTGAGTCCGTGCATCTCCAGCACCGGAGCACCGACCCGGATCTTCAAATGTTCGGCCTCAACCGGTTCGGCGAGCCCGGCGGTGAAAGTTCGGTGCGCACGCCGCATCCGGACACCGTGGACATCGAGTAGGAAATCGAACAAGGAGGTCTCACCCGACCAGTTCTGCTCCAGGCCTGGAAAGCGTTCCACCCCGATGGAAGTCGTTGAGTATGACCACGGTTGCTCGTCGACCATTCGCAGTGTCTTACACACCAGCACGTCCCCGGCGGTACCCAACTCGGTTCGCAGCGACTCGGATCCGACCCGTTCGGCGGACAGCAGCCGGATGGCGACGTCGTGACCCAGTTCCCGCATGGCGTGCGTCAGGCTGGCGTCACGGCCGGCGGAGATGCTGTATCGAACCACCGGGGTGGCGACGAAGGATCCCTTGCCGTGCACTGTCTCGATCAAACCGCGCTGGTTGAGTTCGTCGAGTGCTCGACGAACCGTCAGGCGGTTGACGTCGAACTGTTGCGAAAGCTCGGCCTCGCTCGGCAGCCTGTCGCCAGGGCGCGCCTGCTCGGCCAATCGAGCCTCCAGCAGATCACTGAGTTGCCGATAGACCGGGCGATCCGAGTAACGGTTGATCACGTCTAGAAGATTACTCATCTACACCTCCACCCCGCCAAGGACGCGCCGCCGGATCGTCGACGAAACCCGTTCGAACGCAACGACAACCACGAGGATAGCCAAGATGATGGTGGCTGCCTCGTCGAACCGCAGCAGGGTCATCGAGGTGGCCAGTTCGATGCCGATGCCGCCTGCGCCCACCAATCCGAGGACGACCGAGGAACGCGCAGACGACTCCAGCGCGAACATCGACGTCGTGACGAACGATGGCAGGCACGCCGGAAAGACACCGCCTACCAGAACCCCGAAACGCGAAGCCCCCACCGCCCGAAGACCTTCGATACGACCGGGGTCGATGTCTTCGATGCTCTCCGCGAAGAAGCGGCCACAGAAACCCATGACGTCGACGGCTATGGCCAGCACACCGGCCTCGGGCCCGAGCCCGACGGCGATCACGAAGATCAGGCCCCAAACCAGGTCGGGGATCGTGCGACTCACCGTCACCACTGCCCGGCTCAGAGCGTACAGCGACCAGTGAGGTGTGGTGTTCCGCGCCGCGAACACTGCGACCGGCAGGCTGAGGACGACCCCGATGGTTGTTCCCAGCAGCGCCATCTCGACTGTCACGAGCAGTGCGTCCAGGATCGGGCCGAGCCGACTCACATCCGGCGGGACGGCATCCTCGACGAACTCCCCCAGGCGCAGGACACCGGTGGCAAGTGAATCGGGACGGACTGCGACCCCCTGGGTCCAGCCGTGGGCCAGTAGCCCGCCGACGACCAGCAGGATGACCAGTGACAACAGGCTGGGCCGACCTACCCGCCGCGGCGTGTCCGGCGGCAGCGTTCCGACGGTCCTCGTCCTGCTCACCGCGGTGTCGTTCGGTAGACAGTCTGTAGCTGCGCTGCATCACAGTCGCCAGCAGCACTGTCGAACTCCAGCACCCCGTCGCGCAATCCGACGACGCGGTCGGCGAATTCCAGCGCCAACGGCACCTGATGCAGTGCCATCACCACGGTGACACCGCGCTCGGCGGCCACCGCAGCCAACAGATCCAGGACAGACCTGGCCGAAACCGGATCCAGGCTGGCCACCGGTTCGTCGGCAAGGATCAACCGCGGCCGCTGCATCAGCATGCGGGCGATGGCCACCCGCTGCTGCTGTCCGCCGCTGAGGGTTTCGGCCCGGCGATCGGCGAGTCCGTCCAATCCGACCCGGTGCAGGGATGCCATAGCCTCCGCGCGAACGTCGTCCGGGCTGGCCACCGGCCAGGCGCACCGGCAGCCACGGCGTCCCATCGCACCGTGCATGACGTTGTGGAAGACGCTCAGCCGCGGGATCAGCTGAAATCGCTGGAAGACAAACCCGACATCTTGGCGGATGTTGCGAAGTGCCCGCCGCGAGGCACCGGTGACCGGTCGTCCGCCGATCGTGATCGATCCCGCTGCCGGTTCGATGAGTCGGACCAGACAGCGCAGCAGCGTGGACTTACCGGCGCCGTTTGTCCCTATCAGAGCAACTGTCTCACCTTGGCGCACAATGAGGTTCACACCCGAGAGGGCGGCCGTGGCGTTGCGCCGGTAGCGCACCGAGAGGTCGGTGACATCGATCGCGGTGGACGTCTGCGAGTGATTGAAGGAGCCATCTGTGTCGACAGAGGCTTCGGCCGGGGCTCCCACGTCAGTCGCCCAGAAAATCAGAGAAATCATTGACTCCGACGGCCTGGTACATCGAACGGACCTCGTCGTAGTCCTCGTCGGTCACCGAAACCAGTTTGGCGTTCGCATATTTCGCGTTGTCCTTGCCCTCCAACATGGCAGGCAACAGCGTGTCGAAATGCTCGGTGAAGGTGTCCCGGATGGTGGCGACGGTCGCCTCGTCGAGACCCGCCCGCCCCATCAACAGATCAGGCGGCAACACCGGGCCTTCGGCGAGCACCCGGTAGTTCGCGGGATCGTCCACGGCCATGAACTCTTCGTAGTCGTGATATCCGACGCCGACGGCATCGACGTCACCGCGCTTGAGCGATTCGTGTACGGCATCACCGACGGTGAGAACCTCCACCTCGGTGGTGGGATCCAGGCCGGCGTCAGCGAGGATCTGAGACGGCCCGAGGTGGCCGCTGGTGGATCCGACATCGCTCATTGCGATCTTGCTGCCGCGCAACTGGTCGACGTCGGTGATGCCGCTGTCGCTCCGCGTGTAGATCGCGGACCGGTAGCCGTCCCGTTCGATCGCGACGATCGGTTCCGCCCCGGTTTTCTCGTGGATGACGACGTACTCCGCCGGACCGGTGAACACCACGTCCACCCGGTCGGCTGCCAGCGCTGCTGCGGCGGCCGTTCGGTCGTTGACCGCGAAGAAGTCGAGGTTCAGCCCCGACTGTTCCTCGAATTCCTCCTCGAAAGCCCCGAACTCCCGCTGTAGCTCCTCGAGGCCCTGGAGATCGGTGACGGTAAGTCGTAGCGTAGGCCGCTGATCCGGTTGCGCGGTATCACCGCTGCTGCAACCAGACCCGACCGCCGCAGCGGTCAGCAAGGCCATGACACTTGTGATCACGCGGTGTGCAGACATCGGAATCCCATCTCTTGGCCGGTTTGGCTTCATCTAGATGTCTAGATGAGCACTTCGAACTGTGGGTTAACGCCCAGCGACCGCGAGTGCAAAGCCTAGTGTCGGCCCCGCCTATCATCGGCGGCTGATGGCAAACCTGATCAACCTCGAACGGGCCACGGTCGGCTACGGCACCCGCACATTGCTCGACGCAGTCAGCCTGGGCGTCGAGGAGGGTGACGCGATCGGTGTGGTGGGCCGAAACGGCGACGGTAAGACGACGCTGCTCAAAGTGCTGACCGGTGTCGGCGATCCGGATTCGGGCCGGGTCACCCACACTTCGGGTCTGTCGGTCGGCTATCTGCGCCAGGCCGACGACTTCCCTGTCGGCGCCACCGTGCGGGGCGTGGTCGCCGGCGGCCGCCCCGATCACGTCTGGGCAGCCGACGCGGATACCCGCGCGGTAGTCGAGAACCTGCTGGCGGAGGTCGCCCTCGACGCCGAGGTGGCCGGCCTCTCCGGTGGTGAGCGGCGCCGCGCGGCGCTGGCCGAAGTGCTGCTGGCCGGGCACGACGTGCTGGTGCTCGACGAGCCCACCAACCACCTCGACGTCGAGGTGATCGGTTGGCTGGCCGGCCACCTGGGATCCCGTCCGGCCCGGGCGCTGGTCGTGGTCAGCCACGACCGCTGGTTCCTCGACGCGGTGTGCAGCAAAACCTGGGAGGTCCACGACGGCGTCGTCGACGCCTACGACGGTGGATACGCCGCCTATGTGCTGGCCCGCTCCGAACGCATGCGGGTGGCCGCCGGCACCGAGGCCCGGCGCCAGAACCTGATGCGCAAAGAGCTGGCGTGGTTGCGGCGGGGACCACCGGCGCGGACGTCGAAGCCCAAGTTCCGCATCCAGGCTGCCAACGAACTGATCGCCAACGAGCCGCCGCCGCGGGATTCGCTGGTGCTGCAGCGCTTTGCCACGGCCCGACTGGGCAAAGACGTGTTCGACTTGCACCGGGTATGCCTCGAGGTGGGCGACCCGCCGCGCACCCTGCTCGACGGCATCGACTGGTCGATCGGACCCGGGGCGCGCATCGGACTGGTCGGCGTCAACGGCAGCGGGAAGACGTCGGTGCTGCGCCTACTCGCCGGCGAGGACTCCCCGACGGCCGGAACCGTGAAGCGAGGCCTGACACTGCGGATCGGCTACCTCAGCCAGGCGCTGGGGGAGATCGACGGCGGACAGCGGGTGATCGACGCGGTCGCCGAACACCGCCGCATCGCCGAACTGGCCGGCGGCCGGGAGATCAGCGCGGACACGTTGCTGAAGGATTTCGGCTTCGTCGGCGACAAGTTGATCGCCCGCATCGGTGAGCTCTCCGGCGGTGAGCGCCGCCGCCTGCAGTTCCTGCGTATGCTGCTCGACGAACCCAACGTGCTGCTGCTCGACGAGCCCACCAACGATCTGGACATCGACACCCTGACAGTCATCGAGGACTACCTGGACGGTTGGCCGGGCACGCTGATCGTCGTCACCCATGACCGGTACTTCCTGGAACGGGTCAGCGACGTGACGTATGCGTTGACCGGCGGGGGTCGCTGCGATCTGTTGCCGGGCGGCATCGAGCAGTACCTCGCCGACCGTGCCGCGGCTGACACCGCGACGTCGGCCAAACCGGCGCCGGAGCGTGGTGAGACCGCGGCGGCGCGGGACCGCCGTCTCGGCAAGGAGATGGCGCGGATCGAGAGCCAGCTGGCCAAGCTCGACGACCGGATCGCGTCGCTGCACGAATCGATGGCGGCCGCGGCAGCTGATCACGTGCGGGCGGGTGAACTCAACGCCGAGCTCGGTGAACTGCTGGCCCGTAAGGACGGTCTCGAAGAGGCGTGGCTGGCCGCGGCCGCGGACGGCGTATGACCCATCTCCTGCGTCCGGTTGTGTTGTGTCTGCGCTATTGGCCGCAGCTGGCCGCGTGCTATCTGCTCGGATTCCTGGGTCGCCGGGGTGCCATCGAACTGGCGGCTTGGCTCGGGTACGACAACAAGCTGTGGGCGTCGCTGATCATGCCGCTCGCCGGTATGGCCCGCCTGGGGTCCTATGTCGCGATGTTCCTGGTGTTGCGATCAGGCATTCCCGTGCTGGCGGAACTGCCCCGGCGGTCGGCGCGCCAGATCGACGTGTTCGCCACGGTCATCGTTCCGTTTTTCGCGATCTATCTGGCATGGCAGATGTTTCGCGAGGACTGGCTTGCATACGAGGCGGCCACGCTGAACTACATCATCGGCGAGGCCATGATGACGCCGGGAATGACTGAGCTTCATCCCGACTCGTTACCGGTCAGCACGGCCACCGGCGTGGTGATCGCGGCAGCGCTGCTGGCCCGCTACCTGTTGACGTGGTTCAAGGACAAGCTGCCGCGCTGGTTCATCGGGGTTCGCATCTATGTCGATGCGCTGTGGGTGTTCCTGGTGCTGACCTTCTCGGTGAATCAGGGTCTGACGATCCTGCTGAACCCCGCGGGCTGGCTTGCACAACGTCGGATCGTGGTGTGGTTCAACGACACCAGGGAAGCGGCGTTCTCCCACTTTCAGCTGCTCGAATCGGTGTGGGACGCCGCCATGTGGGCGCTGCGCACGGTCCTGGGCGGCGCCGCGGTCCCGCTGATCTGGCTGGCCCTGGCCGGCATCGTGTACGGGGTCTCGGCGACGGCGGATTGGCGGTCGACGGTGCGTGAGGTCGCCGGCAAACGCGTGCACACCCGATGGGGGCGGGTTCCTAAAAAGCTCCGCAAGGAGTTCAGCCAGTACACGGAAACACAGCTGGGGAAGTTCAAACCGATCGCGGACTCGGCGAAGCTCCTGCTGCACGCCGGTGTGCTGGCGCTGTCGCTGTATGTGTTGGCCTATCTCGGCCTGGCGTGGCTGGAGATGTCGGGCAGTTTCTACCGGCCTCAGCTGGGGTCGGGATACCTGTACCGCGGCATGGCCTGGCTGATCGGGCCACGCCCCTTTCTGTTCTGGGACGGAGCCATCAACGCGTTGTCGCTGATCTCACTGCTCATCATCGAGCCGCTGCGGATCTGCCTGATCGCCTCGATGCTGGCGTACTGCCTGCAGCGCGCTCCTACATCTGCAACCGCACCAGAATCGCCCCGCCCAGCGTCGTGACGTCAACGGCGGTCGGCACGGTGTCGGTGGGATGCAGGAAAGCCCACTGCAAGGGTCCGGGTTTGGTGCAGTTGAAACCAGCGCCCGGAGCCATCGGTATCGAGTAGGTGATGGGCGTTTGGCTGCGCCAACGATGTTCGCCGTCGGTGAGGACCCCTTGACATGACTGGTCGGGTGGCGTCACACCGGTGCGCTCGACCGTCACCAGGGTCAGCACGGTGCCCTTCGGCAATGGCGGCGCATAGGGCGCCGGGCTCTGGCCGAAATGCTTCACCTCACCGATCGACCAGGTCTGCCCGTCGATGGTCTGCGATTGCCGCGCGGCCACGACATGCCCTGGACGGACGGTGTCGCGGTAGAGCTCCCACGGCGGCCATATGTCAACGAGGGCGTAGCCGGTCAGCGCGGCGGCGGCCACGATGGCCCCGATCAGATTGCGCTGCCACAGCGGCAGCGGGCGGCGGATCATGAACCCACCCGGACGGGTTCCAGTGCCACCGGATCGTCGTGGCGGGCATCGGAGATCGGGATCGACACCACGAGGCGGGAGTCGAGGCGGCCGTCGCCCTGCGAGACTCGCAGTGTCACCGGGACCGATCCATCGAGCAGGTCCGGCGCCACGTCGAACACCCAGGAGCCGCGCTGCTCGATCCCGGGCGCCAGCTCGGTACCCAGCGGTGTGGGCAGGAACCGGTCGGAGGGGATGTAGGTGTTCGGGCCGACGCGAAGGTCCGCGTTCGGTTTGACGAACTCCGACGTGGCGGACAGTTCGGCGTCGACGACCACCCATTCGCCGACGGCCGGCACCGGCGGCTTCGACGGCTTCTTCACCTGAGGACCGACCCGCACTCCGGTCACGGTCATCTCGATGGCGCGTCCGCCGACGCGTTCCCCCATCGCGCCGTGGACGTCGATGGGTCCGTACACGTCCATGGGCTCGGGGAGGTGGTGCCACACGGTTGCGGCGGCGGCCACCGCGGCGACGGTCAGCAGCGCGGGCACCGCTGTGCGCAGTCGCGTGCCCGCCGTCACTGCGCGCCCCCGACGGGGACGACGACCTCGCCGTACTTGGTCTCGCTCTCCAACCACAGCTCGCCGTAGATCACGAATCCCTGCTTGAACGTCTTCTGCCACACCCGCAGGGTGGCGAAATCGCCGGGAGCAAGGGCATCTTCGGGCACCTCCCACACGAACGCGAGTTGTTCCTCCAGGCCCGCCCCCAGCGTGATGATGTGGGAACTGTCGGCGAGACGCATCACCCCGACGAGTTGACTGTCGGGTTGGTCACGAAGATCGAACTCGTTCGCGAGGCGACCCGGAATGGTGCCGTCGTTGCGTAGGGTCGCCACCACACCGAGATAGGCCCTGCCCGGTTTTGCGGGCGCCACAACGCGGCTTCCGGCGCGCACTTCGGGGACCACCCTGGCCCGGTCGATCGTCAGGGTGAACTCTCCGTCGCTGAACTTCTCGCCCGGCTTGAACGACGTCACTGACGTGTTGACGGTGTCGAGGCCGCCGAAGAGCGCCGCGATCGCCAGAATCACCGCGACGCCCGCCTTCCGCCATTGACGCAGCTCACGCTCGGACAGCCATCGCCGCGCGCGCTGACCCACGTCCATACCCGTGGATGCTAGCGACCCGCTAGCGCCGAAGGCGGATCCGCAAGCGGTTGCTGGTGTCGTGGACCATGCTGAGCTGCTTGGCCACCTGGATGGGTGCGGTGCCGCCGCGGGCGTCGCGGGAGTTCACCGAGCCCTCGACCGTGAGAACCTCGCGAACCTCGGCGGTCAGCTCCGGGTGGATGCCTGCCAACTCGGCGTCGTCGAGTTCCTCCAGGCCGACGCCGCGGGTCTCGGCCGCCCGCACGGCGGCGCCGGCGGCCTCGTGCGCCACCCGGAACGGCACCCCCCGCCGGACCAGCCACTCGGCGACATCGGTGGCCAGGGTGTAGCCCTGCGGGGCCAGTTCGACCATCCGATCGGTGTCGAAACGCAGCGTGGCCACCAGACCGGCCATCGCCGGCAGCAGCATCTCCAGCTGCGCCACCGAGTCGAACACCGGTTCCTTGTCTTCCTGCAGATCACGGTTGTAGGCCAGCGGCTGGGCCTTGAGCGTGGCCAGCAGTCCGGTCAGATTGCCGATCAACCGGCCCGACTTGCCGCGCGCCAACTCGGCGATGTCGGGGTTCTTCTTCTGCGGCATGATCGAGCTGCCCGTCGACCAGGCGTCGTGCAGCGTCACGTAGCCGAATTCCGTGGTGCTCCAGAGAATGATGTCCTCGGCCAGCCGGGACAGGTCGACACCGATCATGGTCAGCACGAACGCCGCCTCGGCGGCGAAGTCCCGTGAGGCGGTGGCGTCGACGGAGTTCTCCGCGGCGGTGTCGAAACCGAGTTCTTCGGCGATCGCGTCGGGATCGAGGCCCAGCGAGGATCCCGCCAGCGCACCCGAGCCGTACGGCGACACCGCGGCGCGCTTGTCGAAGTCGACGAACCTGTCGACGTCGCGCAGCAGCGGGTGGGCGTGTGCCAGCAAGTGATGGGCCAGCAGGATCGGCTGGGCGGACTGCAGGTGGGTCTTACCGGGCAGGATCGCGGTCGGATGTGCAGCGGCCTGGGTCGCCAGCGCCGAGACGACCTCGAGCACGCCGTCGGCGACCCGCCGGATCGCGTCGCGCAGCCACATCCGGAACAGCGTGGCCACCTGGTCGTTTCGTGAGCGGCCGGCACGCAGCCTGCCGCCGAGTTCGGCGCCGACACGGTCGATGAGGCCCCGCTCCAGCGCGCCGTGCACGTCCTCGTCACTGACCAGTGGGCCGAAGCTGCCATCCGCGACGTCGGAGCCCAGGCTGTCCAGACCGGCGAGCAGCGCGTCGCGCTGCTCCTCGGTGAGCAGCCCGGCCCGGAACAGCACCCGGGCATGGGCTTTGGACGCCACGACGTCGTACGGGGCCAACACCCAGTCGAAGTGCGTCGACTTGCTCAGCGCCGCCAACGCATCCGACGGACCGTCGGCGAACCGGCCACCCCACAGCGAGCCCTCGTTGGTGCTCACAGGCATGTCCCCAATGCCCCGCGAGTGCGCGGTTTTGTACGCAGTCTGCGGCGCGTTGCTGTGCAAACACGCTCGCTCGCGGTCACTGGCCCAGGTCCCGGCGTGCTGACAGGCTCGAGGAGAGGCCGTGCACGTGCACGAAACCCTTGGCCGCAGACTGATCGAAGGTGTCTCCTTCGTCGTAGGTGGCGAGGTTGAAGTCGTACAGCGACTCCGCACTGCGGCGCCCGTTCACCGCGATGTGGCCGCCGTGCAGCACCAGGCGGATCTCACCGGAGACATGCTCCTGGGTGTGGGCGACGAACGACTCGAGCGCGGTCTTCAGCGGCGAGTACCACAGGCCGTCGTACACCAGCTCGCCCCACTTCTGATCGGTGTTGCGCTTGAACCGGCCGAGTTCGCGCTCCAGCGTGACGTGCTCGAGTTCGGTGTGCGCGGTGATCAGCACCATGGCGCCGGGGGCCTCGTAGATCTCCCGGCTCTTGATCCCGACGAGTCGGTCCTCCACCACGTCGAGCCTGCCGACGCCCTGCGCTCCCCCGCGGCGGTTGAGTTCCTCGATGGCCTCCAGAACCGACACCGCGCGGCCGTCGATGGACACCGGCACGCCCTTGTCGAACCCGACGACCACCTCGTCCGGGCTACTCCAGTTGACGGTGGGATCCTCGGTGTAGTCGTACACGTCCTTGGTGGGCGCGTTCCAGAGATGTTCCAGGAAGCCGGTCTCCACCGCACGGCCCCACACGTTCTGGTCGATGGAGAACGGTGAGCGTTTGGAGACGTTGATCGGGATGGCGTTCTCCTCGGCGAAGGCGATCGCCTTCTCCCGGGTCCACGCGTAGTCGCGGACCGGCGCAAGAACCTCCAGATCGGGTGCCAGCGAGGCGAATCCGACCTCGAAGCGCACCTGGTCGTTGCCCTTGCCGGTGCAGCCGTGCGCCACGATGCCGCCGCCGTGCTCACGCGCGGCCTGAACCAGGTGCTTGACGATCAACGGCCGGCTCAACGCCGACACCAACGGATAGCGGTCCATGTAGAGGGCGTTGGACTGGATCGCCGGAAGGCAGTACCGCTCGGCGAACTCGTCCCGCGCGTCGACCACCACCGCTTCCACGGCACCACAGTCCAGGGCGCGCTGCCGCACGACGTTCATGTCCTCACCGCCCTGCCCGAGGTCGATGGCGACCGCCACCACCTCGCGACCGGTCTCCTTGCCGATCCAGCTGATCGCCACCGAGGTGTCCAGACCGCCGGAATACGCGAGGATGACGCGCTCGGACATAACAAACTCCTTCTTCAGTGTTACTTCAGGCTCGGGAAATGTTCTCGAACGTGGCGGCGAGCTCGGCACCGGTCATCGGTTCGCGGGCGACCACCAAGATGGTGTCGTCGCCCGCGATCGTGCCGACCACGTACGGTAGTGCCGCCCGGTCGATGGCGCTGGCCAGGTAGTGCGCGGCGCCCGGGGGCGTGCGCAGCACGGCGAGGTTGGCGCTGGCGTCGGTGGACACCAGCAGGTCCACGAGCAGACGCGACACCCGTTCGGTGCCACCGGTGACGCCGCGCACCGGGCTGCCGTCCTCGGGCACCACGTAGACGCCCACGCCGCCGTCGGCGCCCCTGAGCTTGACCGCGCCGAGTTCTTCGAGGTCCCGCGACAACGTCGCCTGCGTGACGTCGATTCCCTCGTCGGCCAGCAGCGCCGCCAGCTCGGTCTGGCTGTGTACCGAGCACGCAGACAGCAGCGCGACGATCCGGGCCTGCCGCCCGGCGCGGGTCGCAGCGCTGGTCACGGCGACGCCTCGAGCAACCACACCAGCAACGCCTTCTGCGCGTGCAACCGGTTCTCTGCCTCGTCCCACACCCCGCTCTGCGGGCCGTCGATCACCTCATCGGTGATCTCGTGTCCGCGGTGCGCCGGAAGGCAATGCAGTACAACAGCTTCGGAGTCCGCACGGTCGAGAAGGGCGGCGTTGAGCTGGAAGGGCCGGAACGGGCGGACCCGGTCCAGGCCGTCGTTTTCCTGACCCATCGACGTCCAGGTGTCGGTCACCAGCACATCTGCGCCGGCCGCTGCCGACACCGGGTCATCGGTGAGCGTGACGGTGGCCCCGATCTGCGCCGCGCGCGCCTCGGCGGCGGCGACGAACATCGGGTGCGGCTCGAAACCGCGAGGGGCAGCGATCGTGACGTGCACCCCTGCGGTGACACCACCCAGCATCAGCGAATGCGCCATGTTGTTGGCGCCGTCCCCGAAGTAGGCCAGCCGCAATCCTTTCAGCGCCCCCTTGCGCTCGGCCAGCGTCTGCAGGTCGGCCAGCACCTGGCACGGGTGGAACTCGTCAGACAGCGCGTTGACAATCGGGACGGTCGACCCCGAGCCCATCGCGGTGAGTCGCTCCTGGGCGAAAGTCCGCCACACGATGGCATCGACGTAGCGGGACAGCACCTGCCCGGTGTCCTCGAGCGTCTCCTCCCGGCCCAGCTGGGTGCTGCGACCGTCGACCACCACGGCGTGACCGCCGAGCTGCGCGATGCCCACCTCGAACGAGAACCGGGTGCGCGTCGAATTCTTCTCGAAGATCACCGCCACACCGCGGGGTCCCTCCAGCGGGCGACGGGAGAAGGGGGATGCCTTCAGCTCCGCGGCCAGCGCCAGGACCTCTGCCTGCTCCTCGGGGGTCAGATCGTCGTCGCGCAGGAAATGCCGGGTCATTTGCCCTCCAACTCAGTGCCGGCCTGATCGAGGATGGTGGGAAGCGCGGAGAGGAAACCGTCGACCTGTGCCTCGGTGATCACCAGCGGCGGCGCCAACCTGACAACGTCGGGGGCGGCCGCATTGACCAGGTAACCTGCCTCGCGCGCGGCGGTCTCGACGGGCTTGGCCGCCTCGGCGGTGAGCACGATGCCGAGCAGCAGCCCGCGGCCGCGGACGTGGTCGATCAGCGGATGGTCCAACGCTTCTGCTCCGTGGCTGATGGTCTTGCCCAGCACGTCGGCGCGTTCGACCAGACGCTCGTCGGCGAGCACACCGAGAACCGCCAGCGCGGCGGCGGTGCAGACCGGGTTACCCCCGAAGGTGCTGCCGTGCAGGCCCGGGGTGAGCAGGTCGGCCGTCGCGCCTACCGCCAGGCAGGCGCCGATCGGCAGCCCTCCGCCGAGCCCTTTGGCCAGCGTCACGACATCGGGGGTGACGCCGTCGTGCTGGTGGGCGAAGAAAGCACCGGTGCGCCCCACCCCGGTCTGGACCTCGTCGAGAACCAGCAGCGCGCCGTGCGCGGCGGTGATCTCGCGGGCCCCCGTGAGGTATCCGGCGGGGGGCACGACGACGCCGCCCTCGCCCATGATCGGTTCGAGGAACACCGCCGCGGTGTCGTCGTCGACCGCGCCCGCGAGGGCGTCGAGGTCTCCGTAAGGCACGTGGGTGACGTCTCCGGGCAACGGGGCGAACGGCGCCTGTTTGGACGGCTGGCCGGTCAAAGCGAGCGATCCCATCGTGCGGCCGTGGAATGCGCCTTGCGCGGCAACGAGTTTGGTTCGGCCGGTCAGCCGGGTGATCTTGAAGGCCACCTCGTTGGCTTCGGTGCCGGAATTGCAGAAGAACACCCGGGCGGGAGCGCCGAGGAGCCCGACGAGCGCTTCGGCCAGCGCCACACCCGGTTCGGTCGCATACAGGTTGGAGGTATGCCCCAGCGTGGCCATCTGGCGGGTGACCGCTTCGATGACCGCGGGATGGCCGTGTCCCAGAACGTTGACCGCGATGCCACCCAGGAGATCGACGTAGGACCTGCCATCCACATCGGTGACCACCGCGCCGTCGCCGCTGGCCAGCGCCAACGGCGGGGTGCCGTAGTTGTTCATCATCACCGCCGACCACCGGTCCAGCAGCGGAGTCTGCGCGCTCACGTGCCGACCACCTTTGTGCCGGCGCCGCCGTCGGTAAACAGTTCGACCAACACACAGTGTTCGACGCGGCCGTCGATGACGTGTGCGCTCGGGACACCGCCACCGACCGCGCGCAGGCAGGCTTCGATCTTGGGCACCATGCCCTCCTCCAGGGTCGGAAGTAGTTGTGTCAATGCCGCGGCGTCGATCTCGCTGACCAGTGAGCCGCGATCGGGCCAGTTGGTGTACAGGCCCTCGACGTCGGTGAGCATCAACAGTTTCTCAGCACCGAGCGCCTCGGCGAGCGCCGCCGCCGCGGTGTCGGCGTTGACGTTGTAGACCACGCCGTCGGCGTCGGGGGCGATCGTCGACACGACGGGGATGCGGCCTGCGTCGATGAGGTCCAGCACAGCGTCGGTGTTCACCCGCGCGACGTCACCGACGAGGCCGATGTCGGTGGCGACACCGTCCACGAGCACGGTGCGGCGCACCGCGGTGAACAGTTGCGCGTCCTCACCGGTGATGCCGACGGCGTAGGGGCCGTGCGCGTTGATGAGGTTCACCAACTCCCGGCCCACCTGGCCGAACAGCACCATCCGGGCCACGTCGAGCACCTCGGGAGTGGTGACCCGGAAACCACCCCTGAAATCGCCTGCGATGCCCAGCTTTTTGAGCATGGCACTGATCTGTGGCCCGCCGCCGTGCACTACGACTGGGTGGATACCGCAGTTGCGCAGGAAGACCATGTCGGCCGCGAACGCCACCTTGAGCGTGTCGTCGGTCATCGCGTTTCCGCCGTACTTCACCACGACGATCTTGTCGTGCAGGGCCTTGAGCCACGGCAGCGCCCCGGCGAGCACCGCGGCCTGCTCGGAGGTCGTCGGAGTCATGAGCTGTAGGCCGAGTTCTCTTCGACGTAGGCATGCGAGAGGTCGGTGGTACGGACCTCGGCCGACGCTGATCCGACGCCCAGGGCGACGGTGACCGTGATGTCGTCACCCGACAGGTCGACCTGGCGTGCTCCCGGCGCGCCGGCGCCGTCGACGCAGACCGGGAAGCCGTTGAACGACACGGTGATCCGTTCGGGGTCGAGGTCGACCGGCGCCATACCGACGGCAGCCAGCACGCGTCCCCAGTTGGGATCGGACCCGAACAGCGCGGTCTTGACCAGGCTGTCGCGGGCCACCACCCGCGCCGCGGTGAGCGCGTCGTCCTCGGTGGCCGCGCCGGTGACCTCGATGACGATCCGCTTGGTGACGCCCTCCGCGTCGGCCTGCAGCTGGATGCACAAGTCGTCACACACCTGCAGCACGGCGTCGTCGAGGTCGTCCTGGCTCGGCGTGATCTCGCTGGCACCCGAGGCCAGCAGCAGCACGGTGTCGTTGGTCGAGCAGGACCCGTCGATGTCGAGCCGGTCGAAGGTGCGCGAAGCGGCGTGCTCCAGCGCGCGTTGCAGCGCTGCGACATCGGCGACGGCGTCGGTGGTGATGACGCTGAGCATGGTGGCCAGTGACGGAGCCAACATGCCCGCGCCCTTGGCCATTCCGCCCACGGTCCACTTGTCCTGGTGGTGCAGCGCAGCCTGTTTGGGCACGGTGTCGGTTGTCATGATCGCGCGCGCGGCTTCCTCGCCGCCGGTGAGACCGCCCGCCATCTCGTGCACGATCTCTTTGACGCCGGCCAGCACCTTCTCCATCGGAAGCCTGTCACCGATGAGGCCGGTCGAGCAGACGGCCACCTCGATCGCGCCGGTCTCGGTTCCCCAGTCCGACAGCGCGGCGGCCACCGCCTCCGCAGTCGCGTGGGTGTCCTGGAAACCACCGGGGCCGGTGCAGGCGTTGGCGCCACCGGAGTTGAGGACGACCGCGCGAAGCCGCCCGGCGGTCAGCACCTGCTGAGACCACAGCACCGGCGCGGCTTTGACCTTGTTGCGGGTGAACACCCCCGCGGCGGCGTGGTCGGGCCCCTCGTTGAACACCAGCGCAAGGTCCAGCGCGCCGGACGCCTTGATACCGGCAGCGATCCCGGTCGCGCGGAATCCGGCCGGCGCCGTCACACCCTGGGTGCGCAGCAGCCGGGTCACGGCGCCACCCCCACGATCGACAGTCCGTCGGTTTCGGCCCACCCCAGGGCCAGATTCATCGACTGCACGGCTGCTCCACCGGTGCCTTTCACGAGGTTGTCGATGGCCGCGATCGCGACGAAGGTCGCCGCGTCCTCGTCGACCGCGACTACGAGTTGTGCCGCATTGCTGCCGATCACCGCGCCGGTCTTCGGCAACTGACCGTCGGGCAGCAGGTGAACGAACGGCTCGCCGTCGTAAGCCTTCTCGTACGCGGCCCGCAGCTCCGAGACCGGCGCGGAGGTGCGCGCCGTGCAGGTGGCCAGGATGCCGCGTGAGGTGGGGATCAGCACCGGGGTGAAAGACACGGTGACCTCGCCTGCGGTCACCGCACGCAGCCCCTGGGCGATCTCGGGCGTGTGCCGGTGCGTACCGCCGATGTTGTACGCACGTGCCGATCCGATGACCTCGGCGCCGAGCAGATCCACTTTGGCGGCTCGGCCAGCCCCGGAGGTGCCGCTGACGGCGACAACGGTGACGGCGGGGTCGATCAGGTCGGCGGCGAGCGCAGGCCACAGTGCGAGCAGCGCGGCGGTCGGATAACAACCGGGCACGGCGATGCGCTTGGCATCCCGCAACCGGTCGCGGCCACCGGGCAGTTCCGGCAGTCCGTAGGGCCAGCTGCCGGCATGCGGGGAGCCGTAGAACCGCTCCCAGTCGGCGGAATCGGTGAGCCGGAAGTCGGCACCGCAGTCGATGATCAGGGTGTCCGGTCCCAGTTGCTCGGCCAGCACCGCCGAATGTCCGTGCGGCAGCGCCAGGAACACGACGTCGTGCCCGGCGAGCACGTCGAGTTCGGTGGGCTCCAGCGTCCGCGACGCCAGCGGTAACAGGTGCGGGTGGTGCTCGGCCAGCGTGGTGCCTGCACTCGCGGCCGCCGTGAGTGCCCCGATCGTCAACCCGCCGGAGGCATACGCGGGGTGGCCGAGGAGCAGTCGGAGGATCTCTCCACCGGCATAACCACTGGCACCGGCGACGGCGACTGATGTCATACAGCGATGGTGCATGATTATGCAGGAACTTGCAAACTCATTAACTCGGGACGCCGAATGCCGGGTGAAACGCAACCGTCCCGGCGGGGACACCGTCCTGCAGTGTCAGCGTCAGGACGTTCTCGGGCGGCACCTCCCGCACCACCAGTGACGACGCGTCGCTGGTGAACCCGAACCTGCGGTAGTAGTCGGGGTCGCCGACCACCACGCAACCCCGCGCCCCGATCTCGCGCAGTCGGTCGAACGCCGCCCGCACCAGTGCCGTGCCGATGCCGCTGCGCTGCAGATCGGGCCTCACCGACAACGGGCCGCCGCCGTACCAGCCGCAGTCGGTGTCGCCGTTGATGGAGATCGGCGACACGGCCACGTGGCCGACGACGTGATCACCTTCGTCGACCGCCACCAGTGAGAGCGTCAGATCCCCCGCGGCCCGCAGTGCGTCGATGATGGCGGCTTCGGTCTGCCGACTCTGGGGCACATCGGCGAAAGCCGCCGTGGTCAGCGCGCGAATGGCCCCGGCGTCGGACTCGCGTTCGTTACGGATGATCACCCGGCGCTCAAGACCGCAGCGCGGCGTTGACCCGGCCCGCCGCCTCTGCCACGGCGGCGTCGCGCGCGGCACTGGCCTCCTCCTCGGTGAGGGTGCGATCGGGGGCGCGGAACCGTAGCGCCAGTGCCAGCGATTTGCGCCCCTCACCGACCTGCGGGCCGGTGTAGACATCGAACAGGCGGACGTCCTCGAGCAGCGGTCCCCCACCCGCGCGCACCGCGTCGACGACGCTCTGGGCCGCGACGTCGGCGTCGACCACCAGCGCGACGTCCTGGAACACCGCGGGGAACGGCGACACCAAAGGCGCAGGCAGCGTCTCGGTGATCGGAACGACGTCCAGGTCCAGCTCCAGGGCGCAGCTGCCCTTCGGCAGGCCACAGCGTTCGATCACCGCGGGGTGCAACTGACCGGCGTGGCCCACGGTCGCCGCACCGAGTACCACCTCCGCACAGCGACCCGGATGCCACGGCAGGTGCTGCGCCGGCCGCAGCGTCAACTCCACCCCGCAGGCCCGGCCGATGATGCGCACCGCCTCGAACGCATCGGAGGGATGCACCGGGCGGCCAGGACCCCACGGACCCGCGGGCTCGCGCAGGCCGGCGAGCACTGCGGCGACATGCCGCGGTTGCCGGGGCAGCGACGCGTCCAGAGCCGCGATCTCGTCGTCGGTGGGACGGCGATCATTCGGAATACGCTCGACGGCCCGGGTCTCCGAGGTGGGTATGACCACCTGGGCGATCCCGAACAGTGCGACGTCGGTCGCACCCCTGGACACATTGCGCGCCAACGCCTCGAGCAACCCGGGCAGCAGCGTGGTGGCCAACTCGGGCCGATCGGCCTCCAGCGGGTTGAGCACCCGGGTGGTGCGCCTGCGTTCGTCGTCGGCGGGCAGCCCCCACAGGTCGAAGACGTCGCCGGCGAGGAACGGGGTGGCAAGCACCTCGACGTAGCCGCTGAGCGCCAACGACTTCCCGATCGCCCGACGGCGCTTCTGGTCCGGGGTCAGCCCGCGCCCGGCCGGTGCGGGCGGTAGCACCGACGGGATGACGTCGAGGCCCTCCAGCCGCATCACCTCCTCGACCAGGTCGGCGGGCTGGCGGATGTCGGGGCGCCAACTCGGCGGTGTGGCCGTCAGCCGGTCACCGTCGACGACGACATGGGCACCGATCTGTGTCAGCCTCTTCTGCGCGACACCGGCGGGGTACGACACCCCCGCGGTGCGATCGGGCAGGTCGACGGGCATGCTCACCGGCGGATGTGACCAATTGTCCGCGGGCGGGTCCCCGCGCCAGTCGGTGAGCGTGGGTTCGACTGTGCCGCCGGCTATCTCGGCGAGCAGTGTGGCGCAGCGGTCCAGCGCCGCGACCGACACCGCGGGGTCGACGGTGCGTTCGTAGCGGCGGCCGGCCTCGCTGTGCAGGTGCAGACGCCGCTGGGTGCGCGACACCGCGGCGGGATCCCACACCGCGGCTTCCAGCAGCACGTCGGTGGTGCTGTCGCGGACCTCGGTGGTGCCCGCCCCCATCACGCCGCCGATGGCGGCGGTGGCGGCGTCGTCGACGATCAGCACGTCAGCAGGGTCCAGGCGGCGGTCGACGTCGTCGAGCGTGACGACCGTCTCCCCCGGTTCGGCGAACCGCACTCGGAACCCGCCGGTGATCAGGCCGCGGTCGTGGGCATGCATGGGGTGACCCAGTTCCAGCATCACGTAGTTCGTGACATCCACCGCGGGCGAGATCGCCCGGATGCCACTGAGTAGCAGTCTGCGCTGAATCCACCACGGCGACACGGCCTTCGGGTCGATTCCGGTGACCGGCCGCAAGCCGAAGCGAAGCACGCCGGTGCCGGGCTCGATCGCCACCGGCAGCGCCTCGCCCTCGACGGGCAGCGGCGGGACGTCGGCGGGATCGACGTAGTCGAGGTCGTAGGCGTTGGCGATCTCCCGGGCCAGCCCCCGCACCGACAGGCAGTAGCCGCGGTCCGGGGTGATGGCGAGGTTGAAGACCACGTCGTCGAGGCCGAGCACCTCGGCGGCAGGTGCGCCGGGTTCCGCGGTGCCCGGTGGCAGCACCAGGATGCCGGAGTGGTCGGAGCCCAGGTTGAGTTCCGACACCGAGCAGATCATCCCGTCGGAGGTGCGGCCATAGGTCGTACGGGTGGCGATCGTGAAGTCACCCGGCAGCACGGTGCCCGGTAGCGCCACCACGACCAGGTCACCTACGGCGAAGTTGGTGGCACCACAGACGATGTCGCGCGGCCCCGGTTCTCCGACATCGACCTTGACCGCCCTGATGGGCTTCTTGAACTCGGTGAGTTCCTCGATCTCGGCCACCCGGCCCACCGTCAGCGGACCGCTGACGGGGCCGGCCGGGATGACCTCTTCGACCTCATGGCCGATGCGGATCAGCGTGTGTTCGAGTTCGTCCGGGGACACGTCCCAGCCCGGCGTGCCGGCTCGGACGATTTCGCGCAGCCAGCTGTAGAGAAGGCGCATCAGGCTCCCACCCCGAACGGCAGCGAGAAGCGCACGTCACCCTCGACCATGTCCCGCATGTCGGGGATGCCGTTACGGAACTGCAGGGTGCGCTCCAGGCCCATGCCGAAGGCGAAGCCCGAATACACCTCAGGGTCGATGCCGCAGGCGCGCAACACATTCGGGTTGACCATGCCGCAGCCGCCCCATTCCACCCAACCGGGCCCGCCCTTCTTGTTCGGGAACCAGATGTCAACCTCGGCCGATGGTTCGGTGAACGGGAAGAAGTGCGGCCGGAACCGGGTCCGGCCCTGGGGTCCGAACTCCGAGCGCGCGAAGGCGTCGAGTGTGCCGCGCAGGTTGGCCATCGTGAGGTTCTTGTCCACGGCCAGGCCCTCGATCTGGTGGAACACCGGGGTGTGGGTCGCATCCAGTTCGTCGGTGCGGAAGGTACGCCCGATCGAGATGATGTAGACCGGCAGTTCCCGCTCCAACAGCGCCCGGATCTGCACCGGTGAGGTGTGGGTACGCAACACCTGGCGTGAGCCGTCGGGCGCCACGTGGAACGTGTCCTGCTCGCTGCGGGCAGGGTGGTCCGGCGGGAAGTTCAGCGCATCGAAGTTGAACTGCTCCGTCTCGACCTCGGGTCCCTCGGCCAGTTCCCAGCCCATCGCGACGAAGGTGTCGGCGATCCGCTCGGCGAGGATCGTGATGGGGTGACGCGCGCCGATCGGTTGCCGGGTTGACGGCAGCGTGACGTCGATCCTCTCTGCGACCAGGACCGAGGCGTCCCGCTCCGCGCGCAGCACCGCCAGACGCTCGTCGTAGCCGCGCTGGACATCGGCCCTGACGACGTTGACCCGTTTGCCGGCGTCGGCACGGTCGGCCTTGGGCAGCGACCCCAGGGCCTGGCGCGCCAAGGCGATCGGCGACCGGTCCCCGAGGTGCTCGGTCTTGGCCCGCGCGAGCGCGTCCAGGTCCGATGCCTTGTCGAAGGCATGCCTGGCTGCGCTGACCGCATCGGCCAGCGCATCGTCTGATAGGTCTACTGGCTGCTCAGCCACCCGGCGATCATAGGCGATGGCTTCGGCGTACTTCGCGTGCGTTTGGCAGCCGGCGCGATACCCTCACGCCGTGCTCACCCGGCCCCTCATCGTCGGCGGTGTGTGGGTGCTCGCGATCACGGCCACCACATTGACGGTCACCCGCAGTGCTTGGTGGGCCGTGCTCGCGGTGATCCTGCTGGTGGCGGCCGCGCTGGGAACGTGGGATCTGCTGCAGACGCGGCACACCGTCTTCCGGCTGTATCCGATCCTCGGACGCGCCCGCCCGCTGATGGAGGCGGTCCGCCCGCAGATCCGCCAATACTTCATCGAGTCCAACACCGAGGCCTCACCCTTCGACCGCGAGACCCGCGACATGGTCTACGAGCGGGCCGCCGGCACCAAGGGGGACGAACCGTTCGGCACCGAGCGCGACGTGAACGCCATCGGCTACGAGTTCCTGCGCCACTCACTTCGAGCGCGGTTCGCCGACGACCTCGATCCCCGTGTCCGGCTGGGCGGCACCCGCTGCACCCAGCCCTACGACATCGCGCTTCTGAACGTCTCGGCCATGAGCTTCGGGGCGTTGTCCGCCAATGCAATCGAGGCGCTCAACACGGGAGCCGCCCGCGGGGGCTTCGCCCATGACACCGGTGAGGGTGGGATCAGTCCCTATCACCTCCGCGGCGGTGGAGACCTGATCTGGGAAATCGGTTCCGGATACTTCGGATGCCGGGGCGACGACGGCCGCTTCGATGCCGCGCAGTTCACCGAGAAGGCCCGGCTGCCCTCGGTGAAGGCCGTGTCGGTGAAACTGTCGCAGGGGGCCAAACCGGGTCTCGGTGGGGTGCTGCCCGGCGCCAAGGTCAGCGCGGAGATCGCCGCCACCCGCGGCGTGCCGGTCGGACGAACGGTGATCTCCCCGCCGGCACACAGCGCGTTCGGCACCCCGATCGAGTTCGCGGAGTTCATCGCGACGCTGCGCACACTCTCGGGCGGCAAGCCCGTGGGATTCAAACTCTGCGTCGGGGCGCGCTCTGAGTTCCTGTCGATATGCAAGGGCATCCTGGCCACCGGTCTCGCGCCGGACTTCGTGATCGTCGACGGCGCTGAGGGTGGAACGGGTGCAGCGCCACAGGAATTCGAGGACCACGTCGGCATGCCGTTGACCGATGGACTGATGTTGGTGCACAACAGCCTGGTGGGCACCGGGCTGCGCGACCAGATCAAGATCGGCGCGTCGGGCAAGGTGGCCAGTGGCGTCGACATCGTCAGTCGCGCCTGCCAGGGCGCCGATTTCACGTTGTCGGCGCGGGCGATGATGTTCGCGGTCGGCTGCATCCAAGCGCTGAAGTGCAACACCAACCACTGCCCGACCGGGGTGGCCACTCAGGATCCTGCGCGCACCAGAGCCCTCGATGTCTCCGACAAGAGCACCCGAGTGTTCAACTTCCAACGCGCCACCGTGGCGAGTGCCGCGCAGATCGTGGCGTCGATGGGGCTGGCAGGATTCCACGAACTCTGCCCCGCCATGCTCAACCGCCGCGTGGAGGGCCAGCGTTCCCGCACCTACGCCGAGATCTACGACTGGCTGATGCCCGGCGAGCTGCTCGAGGATCCGCCGGAGTCCTGGCGGTCCGACTGGATCGAAGCCTCCGCCGACGAGTTCCGCTGACCCGCTGCCCACCCGCCGGAACGGTATTCCAGCAGGGCCTCTCTCGGCATTTCGCTGCCGGAATACCGTTCCGGCGGGGCACAAACCGCCGTGTTTCTGCCAGCGAGCGCGCAATTCCTGCCACCGGAATTAAACCCCTGACCTGCTGGTTTAAGCCACCAGAACCACAAGAAAACACCACAAAGCGTCGAAACCGCGAGATTCGCTCCACGGCTCCGATCCGACACAGAGGGAAGAGCACAAACAATGAAGAACATCACCACCACCGCCATCACCGCCGCCACCGCCGCTGGATTCGCCGCCGCCTTCATCGGGCTGGCCGGCCCCGCCGCCGCCGGACCCTGGCCCCCCAAAGCCGCGCCCTCCGGCAACAGCGCAGCGGACACCATCGCCGCACTCGAAGCCGACGGCAACCGCGTCATCGTCAACCGCCAAAGCGCCACCGCACTCGACAACGCCGACGTCGTCTCGGTGCGCCAGGGCCAGCCCATCCGCGAGTACGTCTGGGACGCCCAGGGCGACGACCGCGTCCTGCGGACCACCGGCAACGTCGTCTTCGTCGACGTCAAGTAACCCGCACAGAACAAGGGGCACCTCCATCAGGAGGTGCCCCTTTCTGCTACCGGCGATCGACACCGGAGCACGGTGTCCGCACGCGCTCACCCACTCGCGTCAGGGAGTGAGCTCCTCTTCGCAGATGTCACTGAACACTTTGGCCAGCTACGTGATTCGCCACGCTCAGCCCCGGACGCGGCAAGGACGCTAACCGACCGAGCCATCCTCGGCGGCTACGCCCGCCGACGGCCTACGGGTGCGCAACCGGTACATGGCGAAGTCGGCGGGCACACCCTCTTGCTTGGGGGCGAAGACTTGCTTGCGCAGCTTTTTCGCCGTCACCCCGAGGTCGTCCAACTCCTCTGGCGAAATCCGCTGCAGGGTCGCCTCCGAGACGATGAGCTCGCCCCGGGTGGCGCGTTCCATCACCCGCGCGGCCAGGTTCACGTCGATCCCGAGCCAGTCCGAGCCGAGCCGCTGCGGACGTCCGGTGTGGATTCCCACCCGCATTCGTGGTGTGTAGCCCTCCACCTCAACGGATTTGAGCGCCTCCCGAGCGACGAGCGACGCGCGCACCGCAGTGGCGGGCTCGGCGAACACCGCCATGATCCCGTCGCCCATGCGCTTGACGATGTGACCGCCCGACTCGAGAAGCGGTGGTTCCACCACCTGGGCGACCCGACGCAGCAGTTTGAGCGTGGCTCCGTCACCGGCACCGAGCGAGAACGCCGAGAAGCCGACAAGGTCGGTGAACACCAATGTCACCTCGGCGTTGGCGGGCCGACCCGAGACCCGTTCGGTCAGCGCCTGCCAGACCTGAAGGGCGCCGAGGCTGACCTCGCGGGACACCGCTTCACGTTCGAGGATGCGGTCGGCGGCCCGAGCGGCCGCTCGCGGTCCTCCGACACCGTCCACCGACAACGGATCGCCGAACTCCGGGTCGCCGGGCAACGCGCGGCGCGCTCGCCTGAGCAACGAGATGATGCTGGGACTGTGGTTGGCGTCCCTGAGCCAGCCCATCGGCCCTGACGAGCCCCCGCCCACGTGTTCACCCGGCGGCTCGTCGTCCACACCGCCTACCCTAATCCAGCCCGGACGGCGGCATAAACGGGCAGGTCACGACAGTGTGGCAGCGCGGTGCCGCGTCAGTAACACTGTTGCGGTCCGCCCGCGGAATCGTAGACAACGATTGTTGTCACGCCTATCGTGATGAAGTGCGATCAATGGCGATGGCTACGACGGCAAACAGCACTCCCCTGGGTCCTGACTCACTGACGTGGAAGTACTTCGGTGACGTCCGGACCGGCATGCTCGGCGTCTGGATCGGCGCGATCCAGAACATGTACCCGGACCTCGGCGCCGGCGTCGAGGACCATTCGATCCTGTTGCGCGAACCCCTGCAGCGCGTTGCGCGTTCGGTGTACCCGATCATGGGCGTGGTCTACGACGGCGATCGGGCCGCACAGACCGGAGCGCAGATCAAGAGCTACCACAAGACCATCAAGGGTGTCGACGCCGCCGGAAAGCGTTATCACGCACTCGATCCCGAGACGTTCTACTGGGCGCACGCGACCTTCTTCATGCTGATCATCAAGACCGCAGAGTATTTCTGCGGCGGGTTGACCGAGGCCGAGAAGCGCCAGCTGTTCGACGAGCACGTCCAGTGGTATCGGATGTACGGGATGAGCATGCGGCCGGTTCCGGAATCCTGGGAAGCGTTCCAGGACTACTGGGACCGCACATGCCGTGACGAGCTCGAGATGAACCAAGCCACGATGGACATCTTCTCCATCCGGATCCCCAAACCTTGGTTCGTGATGATGCCGACACCGCTGTGGGACCAGATGTTCAAACCGATGGTCGGGGCACAGCGATGGATCGCGGCAGGACTTTTTGATCCGGCAGTGCGCGAACGGGCCGGGATGCGCTGGACGGCCGGTGACGAAGTGCTGCTGCGGCTGTTCGGCAAGATGGTCGAGTTCGCGTTCGTCGCGGTGCCTCACGAGGTGCGGCTTCATCCGCGGGCGGTCGCCGCCTACCGACGCGCCCAGGGCCGGGCCCCGGCGGATGCTCCGCTGGTCGAGGCCCCGGCGTTCATGGCGCCCCCGCGGGATCACCGGGACAATGCCGTGCACTACGTGCCCCCGCAGAAGTCGCTGCTCGACCGCGTCGGCTCACTTGTGCACACGACGTTTTCACTTGCTGGTATCCGCCCCGCGCGTGGTCGCGGTAAGGCAGCCTGAACACATGCTCGAATGGTCTGACGTCGATATCGCCGTGCGCGACGCCGTGCGCGAGTTCGTCGACAAGGAGATCCGCCCGCACGTCGACGCGCTCGAGAGCGGCGAGATGGAGCCCTACCCCATCATCCGCAAGCTCTTCGCCACCTTCGGGATCGCCGACATGGCGCGTGACTCGCTGAACAAGCGCCTCGCGCGACTGCGGGACGGCCACGGTGCCGCGACGGACAAGCCCTCCTCCGGAGGCATGTTCGGCGGCGACGGCGGCTCGGCGGGAATGGGTTTCGTGGTGGTCAGTGAGCTGTGCCGGGTGTCGATGGGAGTCGTCACCGGGATGGGCGTGAGTTTGGGGCTCACCGTGCCGACGATCATGGGGCGCGGCACCCTGGCCCAGCAGGAACGCTGGCTTCCCGATCTGGTCACCTACGACAAGGTCGGCGCGTGGGCGATCACCGAACCCGACTCGGGCTCGGACGCCTTCGGCGGCATGAAGTCCTATGTGGTGCGCGACGGCGACGACTACATTCTCAACGGCCAGAAAACGTTCATCACCAACGGTCCGGACGCCGACGTCGTGGTGGTGTACGCGAAGCTGAATGAGAATGATGCAGGATCAGGGTCCTCGCGCGAGCGCTCGTCCACCTCAAATCAGCGCGACCGCAAAGTGCTGACGTTCGTCCTCGACCGAGGGATGGACGGCTTCGTCCAGTCGAAACCGTTCCGCAAGATGGGCATTCACTCGTCCCGCACCGGGGAACTGTTCTTCAACGACGTCCGACTCGGCCGCGACCGCCTGCTCGGTGAGACCGAAGGTGACAGCGCCGACGGCAAGGACTCGGGCCGCGACAGCGCCCGCTCCAACTTCTCCGCCGAGCGCATCGGGGTGGCGGCGATGGCGCTCGGCGTGATCGAGGAGTGTCTGCGGCTGTGCGTCGACTACGCCAAGACCCGCACCCTGTGGGGCAGGGAGATCGGTCAGTTCCAGCTGATCCAGCTCAAACTCGCCAACATGGAGGTCGCGCGGATGAACGTGCGCAACATGCTGTTCCGGGTCATCGAGGCGGCGCAGACGGGAACCGCCATCTCGCTGGCGCAGGCATCGGCGATCAAATGGTACTGCTCGCAGGCGGCAACCGACGTCGCGATGGAGGCGGTGCAGGTGTTCGGCGGCAACGGCTACATGACCGAGTACCGGGTCGAGCAACTCGCCCGCGACGCCAAATCGCTGATGATCTACGCGGGCAGCAACGAGGTGCAGATCACGCACGTAGCCAGGGGTCTGCTGAGCGACTAGCCTCGAAGGCTCGCCTACTAGCGCAGGAGCGACAGGTGGACTTCAACAACAGCACCGTACTGATCACCGGCTCGAGCGGCGGGATCGGTGAGGAATTCGCCGTTCAGTTCGCCCGCCGCGGCGCGAACCTGATACTGGTCGCGCGGCGGGCAGACAAGCTGGCCGCGTTGCGAGACGGGCTGGTAGCCGAGCATCCGGGGATCGTCGTCGACGTCATCGCCGCCGACCTGGCGGTTCCCGGGTCGGGGGCCGAACTGGAGAACAGCGTGCAGGCCCTCGGGCGGACCGTCGACGTGCTGGTCAACAATGCCGGCGTCGGACTGCACGGGAACTTCGTCGATCAGGACCCTGAGGCCAATGCCGGCCAGATCCAATTGAACTGCGGCACACTGGTCGACCTTACTGCGCGTTTCCTGCCGCCGATGACAGGACGGCGACACGGGCTGGTGCTCAACGTGGCCTCGACCGCGGGGTTCCAGCCCACTCCCGGAATGGCTGTCTACGGAGCGACCAAGGCGTTCGTGCTGTCCTACACCGAAGCGCTCTGGCAGGAGTGCAGGGGCACCGGGGTGAGGGTGCTCGCGCTGTGCCCCGGAGCGACGGAGACCGAATTCTTCGCCCGCACCGGAGAAGAGTTCCTGACCGACGGCCGGCAGACCTCCGAGCAGGTCGTCGACACCGCCTTCGCCGCCCTCGACGGCTCCTCCCCGACCGTGGTCTCCGGCTGGCGCAACAGGCTGCTGGCCTCCGGATACCGGGTGACGCCCAGAAAGCTGATGCTCACCGTGTCCGAGCGACTCCTCAAATCAAACACGTAGCTACGGGCTTGGATCGACGGTCGGTCCCGTTCACCGCCGGGCTGCGCGTGCGCTCTCGTAGAGGCAGATCGCAGCCGCCGCAGCGACGTTGAGGCTTTCGGCGCTGCCGGACATCGGGATCCGCACCCCCGCCGTCGCCAAGTCGACGATCTCGGGAGGAAGGCCGTGGGCTTCTGGCCCGAACAGCCACGCCGTCGGAACGGACAGATCGGCGTCATCGAGGCTGAGCTGACCGTCGAGCAGTGTCGCCAAGACCTGCATCCCGGCGTCCTTCACCTGCGTGACGACGCCGATCGCGTCGGGATCGCTGATCACCGGGATCGAGAAGATGCTTCCGGCCGACGCGCGTAGGCACTTGCCGTTGTAGGGGTCGACACTGTGCCCGGCAAGCACCACGGCGTCGGCGCCCATCGCATCGGCGACCCGGATCACGGTGCCCGCGTTTCCGGGCTCGGAGACGCCCACCGGCACCGCGACCAGCGTCGCCCCGCCGCTGAGCACCTCACCGAGGTCGACGTCGGGAATCGAGCACACCGCCACCAGCCCGACGGGGGTCACCGTGTCCGACAACGCTTTTGCGGCACGTTCGGTGACCAGGTGGACCGGCGCGTCGGCCAGCAGGGCACTGAAACGTGCGGCGGCGCTCTCGGTGGCGAACACCTCCGAGACGACTCCGCGCCGCAACGCGGCCTCGACGAGGTTGGGACCCTCGGCGAGGAAGCGTGCGGCGCGGCGGCGTCCGATGTGACGGTGCAGCTTGGCTGCCGCCGTCACTCGGGCAGAACGCTCGGTGAGGGTCAGGCAGCCTCGCCTGCGTCGGATGACGGCGCATTCACATCGGCGGGCAGTGCGGCCTTGGCGACCTCCACCAGCGCGGTGAAGGCGGCGGCGTCGCTGACTGCGAGCTCGGCGAGGTTCTTGCGGTCCACCTCGACTCCGGCGGCCTTGAGCCCCTGGATCAGTCGGTTGTAGGTGATGTCGTTGGCGCGGGCCGCCGCATTGATGCGCGAGATCCACAACTTGCGGAACTCGCCCTTGCGGGCACGCCGGTCACGGTAGGCATAGGTCAACGAATGCAGCTGCTGCTCTTTGGCCTTCCGGTACAGCCGGGACCGCTGGCCGCGGTATCCCTTGGAGGCCTTGAGGATCGTGCGCCGCTTCTTTTGCGCGTTGACTGCGCGCTTCACGCGTGCCATGGGGGTCTTCCTATCTCATTCGGGTCAGGTTCAGGCTCGGCCGAAAAGGTCAGCCGTTCAGCAGCTTCGCGATGCGCTTCTTGTCGTTGGCGGCCACCTCGGTGCGGCCCTCGAGCCGGCGGGTGCGCTTGCTCGACTTGTGCTCGAGCAGGTGCCTACGGTTGGCCTTCTGGCGCACGATCTTGCCTGTTCCGGTGCGGCGGAAACGCTTGGAAGCGCCGCTGTGGGTCTTGGCCTTGGGCATGATTCCTCAGTTCTGCTGGGTGGTGTCTGGGTTGGCGGTGGACTGCGCTGGGCCAGGCCGTTGGGCCGGGCCGTCCGCATCCTGCGCCGCCTTGGCGCGAGTCTTCGCGCCGCGGTGCGGTGCCAGCACCATCGTCATGTTGCGGCCGTCCTGCTTGGCGGACGTCTCGACGAAGCCGTAATCGGCGACGTCGGCGCCCAGGCGTTGCAGGAGCCGATAGCCCAGTTCGGGCCGTGACTGCTCACGTCCGCGGAACATGATCGTCACCTTGACCTTCGAGCCCGCCTCCAGGAAGCGGATCACGTGACCCTTTTTGGTTTCGTAGTCGTGCGGGTCGATCTTGGGACGCAGCTTCTGTTCCTTGACGACGGTCTGCTGCTGGTTCTTGCGAGACTCGCGTGCCTTCTGGGCCGTCTCGTACTTGAACTTGCCGTAGTCCATGATCTTGCAGACTGGCGGCTTGGCGTCCGGTGCTACTTCGACGAGATCGAGATCGGCATCCGCGGCGACGCGGAGTGCATCTTCGATGCGCACGATGCCTACCTGTTCACCGCCCGGTCCGATCAGGCGAACTTCAGGTACGCGGATGCGCTCGTTGACGCGGGTCTCAGTGCTGATGGGGCCTCCTAGTTGTCCTCAGGAGCCCCCCACGCCGCAGCACTCTGCCCCAAAGAACAGATAAGCCCTGCTCATCGCAGGGCCCAGTGCCGACCAGCACAGACATCACCGATGTCTGTGACCGGACCGCTGTACCTTCGAATGAATCGGTGGCCAGCGGTGGGAGTGGGACTCCACTTACTGTCCCTGGCGTCAGCCGGGACGGTCGCGCGTGCAAGTCTAGCAGGCATGACCGATGATCCAACACGCGCTGCAGAGCCCGGCCCCCCGGCGCGCGAACTCGCCGACATCCCCGCCGTCGAGGTCATCACGCGCGCCGCGGTGATGTTGATGAGCGCGGCCGCCGAGAAGCTGGGCCTGTCGGAGGCGGATCCGGACGAGAGCCCCTACCGCGATCTCGACGAGGCCCGCCGGCTGATCACCGCCCTGGCCGGACTGGTCACGGCGTCGGCCGAGTATCTGGGGCCGCACGCCGGACCGGTGCGCGACGGACTCAAAGGCCTGCAACTGGCGTTCCGCGAGGCCAGCGCCGCGCCCGAGGAACCCGGACACGGGCCGGGAGAGAAGTACACCGGCCCGGTCTGGTGACCCACTCGGCGAAGTCGAACATCCGTACAGGTCGTCTGACGAGCGAATATCCTCGCGCCCTATGACCTCAACGATCCCCGCGAGGGTGCGCGCGACGTCCGGCGTCGGCTGGGTGCCGGCGGCGGCCGGCTGGATCGTCGGTGTCATCGCGACGCTGTCCCTGGTGGCGAGCATCTCGCCGCTGGTCCGGTCGGTGATCCGGGTGCCGCGGGAGTTCGTCAACGATTACATCTTCAACTTCCCGGACACCAGCTTCGCGTGGGCGTTCGTGCTGGCGCTGCTGGCCGCCGCGCTGGCGGCCCGCAAACGCATCGCCTGGTGGATCCTGGTGCTGTACATGGTCGCCGCCATCGTGGTGAACATCGGCGACCTGGTCACCGGCGACGAGTCGGTGATCGAGGAACTCGGCGAGATCATCGGCCTGGTCTTCCACGTCGCCGCCATCGCCTTCCTGGTGCTGGCTCGAGGCCAGTTCTGGGCCAGGGTCAGGCGCGGCGCGTTGATCAAGGCCACCGCGACACTGCTCGCGGGTATGGCAGTGGGAATCCTGATCGGCTGGCTGCTGCTGGAGCTGTTCCCCGGCACGCTCGAACGCGGCTACCGGTTGCTCTACGCCGCCAACCGCGTCGCCGCATTCGCCGGTCTCGACGCCGCGGCGTTCGACGGGCAGCAACCGCACGGATTGGTCAACGCGGCACTCGGACTGTTCGGTGCGCTCGCGTTGATGGCAGCGGCGATCGTGCTGTTCCAGTCGCAACGTGCCGACAACGCGCTCACCGGTGAGGACGAGTCCGCCATCCGTGGGCTGCTGGAGTTGTACGGCAAGAACGACTCGTTGGGATACTTCGCCACCCGCCGCGACAAGGCGGTGGTGTACGCCCCGAACGGCCGCGCCGCCATCACCTACCGCGTCGAGGTCGGCGTGTGCCTGGCCAGCGGCGATCCGGTCGGCGATCCGAAAGCGTGGCCACAGGCCATCGACGCCTGGCTGCAGTTGTGTCAGACCTTCGGGTGGGCGCCGGGGGTGATGGGCGCCAGTTCGACAGCGGCACAGGCGTTCCGTGCGGCCGGGCTCAACGCCCTGCAGCTCGGCGACGAGGCGATCCTGCACCCCGACAACTTCCGACTGTCCGGGCCCGACATGCGGGCGGTGCGCCAAGCGGTGACCCGCGCGCGGCGCGCCGGGGCCGGGGTGCGGATCCGCCGACACCGCGACATCGACGCCGGCGAGATGGCGCAGGTGGTCCAACGGGCCGACGCGTGGCGCGACACCGACGACGAGCGGGGCTTCTCGATGGCGCTGGGCCGGCTCGGTGACCCCGCCGACGGGGAGTGCCTGCTGGTGGAGGCTGTGCAGGGAGGCAGTGACCAGGTGGTCGCGATGCTGTCGCTGGTGCCGTGGGGCAGCAACGGAGCGTCCCTGGATCTGATGCGACGTTCACCCCAATCCCCCAATGGCACAATCGAATTGATGGTCAGCGAGCTGTGCATGCAGGCCGAGGACAT
The DNA here is from genome assembly GCF_902705885.1 of Mycolicibacterium austroafricanum. Classification (GTDB taxonomy): domain Bacteria; phylum Actinomycetota; class Actinomycetes; order Mycobacteriales; family Mycobacteriaceae; genus Mycobacterium; species Mycobacterium vanbaalenii_A. The sequence goes on from NZ_CACSIP010000022.1 coordinate 45,305, forward strand.
CGGGGTGACCCGCATCTCCTTGAACTTCGCGATGTTCCGCTCGGCGTTCGAGCAGGGTGCCCAGTTGGGCGCGGGCCCGGTGGCGCGGTTGTGGCGCTGGCTGCTGGTGTTCTTCTCGCGCTGGTGGCAACTGGAGACGCTGTACCGGTCGAACATGAAATACCAGCCCGAGTGGGTGCCACGGTTCGCCTGTTACGAAGACGCCCGGCTGGTGCCCCGCGTCGGTGTGGCCTCGGTGATCGCGGAAGGCTTTCTGACGCTGCCGTTTTCGCGACGACACGAACAGCCTCACACCGGCCACCACATCACCGCGCCGGGGGTGCTTGTGGACACCGGTCTGTTGCACAGCGACGGCACCGCACCCGACGCCCGCCTGCAGGCCGATCTGCCTGCCGACGACGACCAGCCCCGGCTGCCCGAGCAGGTCCGGGTGCGGATGGCCAAACTCAAGGCCCTGCAGAACGCCGGTGTCGACGCCTACCCGGTGGGCCGGCCGCCCAGCCACACCGTCGGGCAGGCGCTGGCCTGCCCGGAGGGCGCCGAGGTGACGGTGGCGGGCCGGGTGCTGCGGCTGCGCGACTACGGCGGCGTGCTGTTCGCCCAGTTGCGGGACTGGTCCGGGGAGGCCCAACTGCTGTTCGACAACGCAATGCTCTCCGAGGGCAGCACCGCCGACGTCACCCGCACGATCGACCTGGGCGACCTCATCGAGGTGTCGGGAACCATGGGACGCAGCCGCTCCGGCGCCTGGTCGGTACTGGTGACCCGGTGGCGTCTCAACGGCAAGTGCCTGCGGCCGCTACCCGACAAATGGAAGGGGCTGACCGACCAGGAGGCGCGGGTGCGGGCCCGCTACGTCGACCTCGCCGTCAACACCGACGCCCGCGAGCTCGTCAAGGCGCGCAGCGCGGTCCTGCACGCGATCCGCGAAACCCTTGTCGCCAAAGACTTCCTGGAAGTCGAGACACCGATCCTGCAGCAGATCCACGGCGGCGCCAACGCCCGGCCGTTCCTCACCCACATCAACGCCTACGACCTCGACCTGTATCTGCGGATCGCGCCGGAGCTGTATCTGAAGCGACTGTGTGTCGGTGGGGTCGAGCGGGTCTTCGAGTTGGGCCGCGCCTTCCGCAACGAGGGCGTCGACTTCAGCCACAACCCCGAGTTCACGCTGCTGGAGGCCTATCAGGCACACGCTGACTACACCGTGTGGATTGACGGTTGCCGTGAGCTGATCCAGAACGCCGCGCAGGCCGCCAACGGTGCGCACGTGTTCCTCCGGCCCCGCCTCAACAACGCAGGCGCGACATCCTTTGAACAGGTCGACATCTCCGGCCAGTGGGCGGTCAAGACCGTGCACGGCGCGGTGTCGGAGGCACTGGGTGAGGAGATCGGCCCGGACACCGATCTCGCCACCCTCAGGCGGCTGTGCGACGCTGCCGGGATCCCCTACCTCACCCACTGGGATTCGGGCGCGGTGGTGCTCGAACTCTACGAGCGCCTGGTCGAGGACCGCACCACCGAACCCACGTTCTACAAAGACTTCCCGACGTCGGTGTCCCCGTTGACGCGCCCGCACCGCAGCATTGAAGGGATTGCCGAGCGTTGGGACCTGGTCGCCTGGGGCGTCGAGCTCGGCACCGCCTACAGCGAGCTGACCGATCCCGTCGAGCAGCGCCGCCGACTGCAGGAGCAGTCACTGCTGGCGTCCGGCGGCGATCCCGAGGCGATGGAGCTCGACGAGGACTTCCTGCAGGCCATGGAATACGCCATGCCGCCGACCGGCGGCCTGGGTATGGGCGTGGACCGCGTCGTCATGCTGATCACCGGTCGTAGCATCCGTGAGACGCTGCCTTTCCCGCTGGCCAAACCGCGTCAGGCCGCCCCGGAGTAGGTTGGTCGCATGCCGGACGAACCCAGTACCGAACCGGTCGACACCGGCTACACCGCCGACGGTGTGCCGACGTTCGAGTCGGTTCGCGAGAAGATCGAGACCCGGTTCTCGACATCGATCGGATCGGCGGAGCTCGCTGCGGAGACGCCGGAGGGGCGCAGTCTGGAGGATCAGTACGACGCTCGCCAGAAGGCGGCCGCCGAACGCCTCGCCCAGATCCGCCAGTCCATGGACACCAACCGGGACGACGCCGAGTAGTCAGACCCCCGCGGTAGGTTTCGTCAACGATGAGGTCTTTCACCGTTGACGAACGACGAGCCCGACTGGCCCGGCGTCACCAGCTGGCCGGCGGTCTGGCTCCGATCTCCGCCGAGACACTGTCCGGCAGGCTGGTGGGGCTGCACGCGACCGACCCGACAACACCGTATCTGTCCCTGTGGGCCAGGGTTCCGGACTGCTCGGTGGACGGCGTCCGCGCGGCGCTGTACACCGACCGCACGTTGGTCAAGCACCTGGCGATGCGACGCACCCTGTGGGTGGTGCGTCCGCAGGATCTGCCGTCCGTGCAGTCGGCCGCCAGTGACAGGGTGGCCGCCAACGAGCGTCGCCGTCTCGTCGCCGATGCCGAGGCGGCGGGAGTGGCCGCCGACGGGGAATCGTGGTTGGAGACAGCCGCCACGGCCGTGCTCGGTCACCTGCGGCGGAATGGTGCCTGCACCGCGAAGCAGCTGCGCGAGGCGCTGCCTGAGCTGACCGGCAGGTATGACCCGGCCCCGGGCAAGACGTGGGGTGGGGAGAGCCACCTGGCGCCGCGGGTGTTGACGCTGCTCTCGGCACGGGGCGACATCGTCCGCGGGCCCAACGACGGGGGGTGGACCACGTCACGACCGCGCTGGGTGCTGGCTGGCGACTGGCTGGCGGCCGCTCCCGCCGTGGCGCCGGAGACCGCGCGGGCCGACCTGGTCTGCCGGTGGTTGTACGCATTCGGGCCGGCGACCGTCACCGACATCAAGTGGTGGTTCGGCAACACCCTCGGCTGGGCACGTCAGGCACTGCGCGACATCGATGCCGTCGAGGTGGACCTGGACGGGACACCGGGTTTCGTGCTGCCCGGTGACGATGAGCCCGAACCCGACGTGGCGCCGTGGTGTGCGTTGCTGCCCGGCCTCGACGTCACGACGATGGGCTGGTTCGACCGGGACTGGTACCTGGGACCGCACCGCAGCGAGGTGTTCGACCGCAACGGCAACGCAGGCCCGACCGTGTGGGTGGACGGTCGCGTGGTCGGCGCCTGGCGACAGGACGGTGACGGTCGGGTGGAAATGGTCCTGCTCGAGGATGTGGGGCGCCGGGCCGCCCGGGAATTGTCTTCGCGCGCCGACGAACTCACCGCGTGGCTGGACGGAGTCCGCATCAAGCCCCGCTTCCCGTCACCGGCCTGCCGGGCCGTCTAGGCTCCGCTGCAGCAGGAGGGTGTCCAGCCACTTGCCGTGTTTGAACGCGACCGCCGCCAGACGTCCGGCATCGGTGAAACCACGCTGCCGGTGAAGCGTCCGGGATGTGACTGCGCCGAACCTGCGCAGCAGTTCCTCCCGGTCGGGAGCAACGACTTCGAACGTGGCGACACCTGAGGCCACGTACTTCGAGTAGATCGCGCCAATGGCGTCGATGTCGTCGGCCGTGGTCGGCCGAATCGTCACGCGGGCAGACACTGTCGCTCGCGACGCTAGGCGCTGACCTTGCGGCGGGCCTTGCGCGGCTTGGGCCGCGCCACGCCCAACGATTCGGCCAGGAAGTGGCCGGTGTAGCTGTCCACGTTGGTGGCGACGTCTTCCGGTGTACCCGTCGCCACAACCGTGCCGCCGCCCGAGCCCCCGTCGGGCCCCATGTCGATGATCCAGTCGGAGGTCTTGATCACGTCGAGGTTGTGTTCGATGACGATAACCGTATTGCCTTTGTCGACAAGGCCGTTGATGACCATCAGCAGTTTGCGGATGTCCTCGAAGTGCAGACCGGTGGTCGGCTCGTCGAGGATGTAGACCGTGCGGCCGGTCGAACGCTTCTGCAACTCCGAGGCCAGCTTGACGCGTTGCGCCTCGCCACCGGACAACGTCGGTGCCGGCTGACCCAGCCGCACGTATCCCAAGCCGACGTCGACCAGCGTCTTGAGGTACCGGTGGATCGAGGTGATCGGGGCGAAGAACTCGGCCGCCTCCTCGATGGACATGTCGAGCACCTCGGCGATGGTCTTGCCCTTGTAGTGCACCTCGAGGGTCTCGCGGTTGTAGCGGGCGCCGTGGCACACCTCGCACGGCACATACACATCGGGCAGGAAGTTCATCTCGATCTTGATGGTGCCGTCACCCGAACAGGCCTCGCACCGCCCGCCCTTGACGTTGAAGGAGAACCGGCCGGGCTGGTAACCGCGGACCTTGGCTTCGGTGGTGGCGGCGAACAGGGTGCGGATCTTGTCGAACACCCCGGTGTAGGTGGCCGGGTTGGACCGCGGCGTCCGACCGATCGGTGACTGGTCGACACGGACCAGCTTGTCGACCTTGTCCAGGCCGGTCACCCGGGTGTGCCGGCCCGGCACCTGCCGGGCCCCGTTGAGCTTGTTCGCCAACACCGAGGCCAGGATGTCGTTGACCAGCGTCGACTTACCCGATCCGGAGACACCGGTCACCGAGGTCAGCACCCCGAGCGGGAAGGACACGTCGATCTGGCGCAGGTTGTGCTCGCGCGCTCCGATGACGGTGAGCTGGCGCTTGGCATCGGCGAGCCGGCGCAGCACCGGGACCTCGATCTGCTCCTTACCCGAGAGATATGCACCGGTAATCGAATTCGGGTTCTTCAGCAGATCCGCATAGGGGCCGCTGTGCACGATCTGGCCGCCGTGCTCACCGGCCGCCGGACCGATGTCGACAACCCAGTCGGCGTGCGCGATGGTGTCGAGATCGTGTTCGACGACGATGAGGGTGTTGCCGAGATCCCGCAGCCGCACCAGCGTGTCGATCAGCCGCCGGTTGTCACGCTGATGCAGGCCGATCGAGGGTTCGTCGAGCACGTAGAGCACCCCGACCAGACCGGAACCGATCTGGGTGGCCAGCCGAATGCGTTGCGCCTCACCGCCGGACAGCGTCGCCGCCGCGCGTGACAGCGACAGGTAGTCCAACCCGACGTCGAGCAGGAACCCCAACCGCGACTGGATCTCCTTGAGCACCTGCCCGGCGATGGCCTGCTCCCTGGTACCCAGGGTGAGTGCGTTGAGGAACTGCGCGCAATCCGCGATCGACAGTTCGGCGACCTGGGCGATCGACCTCGCACCGAAATCCCCGGCGGTCAGCGTCACCGCGAGGATCTCCGGCTTGAGCCGGGTGCCATCACATTCCGGGCAGGGCACGTCGCGCATGAAGCCCTCGAGACGCTCCTTCATCTGCTCGGAGTCGGTCTGCTCCATGCGGCGGTGCAGGAACGCCATGACGCCCTCGAAGTCCGCGTAGTAGGACCTGGTCCGGCCGTAGCGGTTCTTGTACCGCACGTGCACCTGCTCGTCACAGCCTTCGAGAATGGCTCGGCGCGCTTTGGCGGGCAGCTTCTTCCACGGGGTGTCGACGTCGAAGCCCAGTTGGTCACCCAGGCCGGAGAGCATCCGGGTGAAGTACTCGGCGGTCTGACCCATCGACCAGGGAGCGATCGCTCCTTCGGCCAGGGTGAGGTCGGGGTCGGGCACCACGAGGTCCGGGTCGACCTCTTTCTTGTTGCCCAGGCCGACGCACTCCGGGCAGGCACCGTAGGGAGAGTTGAACGAGAACGACCGGGGCTCCAGATCGTCGACGGCCAGCGGGTGCCCGTTCGGGCAAGCGAGTTTCTCCGAGAACCTCTGTTCGCGGTGTGGATGATCGTCGTCGCGGTCGACGAACTCCAGGACGACGATGCCGTCGGCGAGGTTCAGCGCCGTCTCCACCGAATCGGTGAGACGCTGTTTGGAGCTGGCCTTCACAGTGAGGCGGTCGACGACCACCTCGATGTCGTGCTTCTCCTGTTTTTTCAGTTTCGGCGGGTCGGTCAGGGTGTGCACCACGCCGTCGACCCGGACCCTGCTGTAGCCCTGCGTGTTGAGCTTGTCGAACAGGTCGACGAACTCCCCCTTGCGGGTGCGGACCACCGGCGCGAGCACCTGGAACCGCAGCCCTTCATCCATCGCGAGGACCTGGTCGACGATCTGCTGAGGCGTCTGGCGGGCGATGCGCTCGCCGCACACCGGGCAGTGTGGCGTGCCCGCCCGGGCGTAGAGCAGACGCAAGTAGTCGTAGACCTCGGTGATGGTGCCCACCGTCGAGCGCGGATTGCGATTGGTGGACTTCTGGTCGATCGACACCGCCGGGGAGAGCCCCTCGATGAAGTCGACGTCCGGTTTGTCCATCTGTCCGAGGAACTGCCGGGCGTAAGCCGACAGCGACTCGACGTACCGGCGCTGCCCCTCGGCGAAGATCGTGTCGAACGCCAACGACGACTTGCCGGACCCCGACAGTCCGGTGAACACGATCATCGCGTCGCGCGGCAGGTCGAGATCGACGCCACGCAGATTGTGCTCTCGGGCACCCTTGACGATCAGGCGGTCAGCCAACTCCGTCCTTCCCAACGATTCGCTCGCGCATGCCCAGTTCCCGGCCCGATACAGACCGACAGGCGCCGCACGGATTCATGCTATGCGGCCCCTCCGACAATCCCGGCCAAGCCCCCGTCAGGCTGCAGGAGCCGGGAAGTAACGTGAGTCACCATGACCGTCGTCGAGGACAACTACACGGGCCACGTCGAACCTCAAACGGCAGCCCGACGCACACTTCCCGGCGCCTCCATCATCAAGGTGTCCGTCGGAACCATGGACAACAACGCCTACCTCATCACCTGTTCCCAGACCGGCAAGACACTACTCATCGATGCCGCCAACGACCCCGCCATCCTGCGGGAACTGATCGAGCTGTACGCGCCCGAACTGTCGCTGATCGTCACCAGCCACCAGCACCCAGACCACTGGATGGCGCTCTCCGAGGTCGCCGGATCCACCGGCGCCCCGACCGCCGCGCACCGATTGGACGCCGAACCGCTGCCGGTCACCCCCGACGTGCTTCTCTCAGACGGTGACACCGTCAGGGTCGGCGAGCTCACATTCGACGTCATCCATCTGCGTGGCCACACCCCCGGCTCGGTCGCGCTGGCGCTGAGCGGGCCCGCGACCGATGGCCGGGTGCATCTGTTCACCGGCGACTGCCTGTTCCCCGGCGGCGTCGGCAAAACCTGGAAAGAAGGTGACTTCGAGCAGCTGCTGGGCGACGTGACCAGCAAGGTGTTCGACGTCTTCGATGATCAGACCGTCGTGTACCCAGGGCACGGCGACGACACGACGCTCGGGACCGAACGCCCTCACCTGGGCGAATGGCGCGAGCGCGGTTGGTAAGCGAAGTCACGGAAGCACGGAAGACACGGGAGAAACAGAAGAGAACATGAACAGCGATCAGTTCAACAAGGTCCAGCGTGGGGCCGGGTTCATCGCGGCGTTGGATCAGAGCGGCGGCAGCACACCCAAGGCGTTGAAGCTCTACGGCATCGCCGAGGACGCCTTTTCGAACAACGAGCAGATGTTCGACCTGGTGCACCAAATGCGCACCCGCATCATCACCAGCCCCAGCTTCGACGGTGACCGGGTCCTGGGCGCGATCCTGTTCGAGGACACCATGGACCGCGAGATCGAAGGGCGATCGACCTCGGACTACCTGTGGAACGTCAAGCACGTCGTGCCGTTCCTGAAGGTCGACAAGGGGTTGGCCGCCGAGGAGAACGGCGCTGCGGTCATGAAGCCGATCCCGGGCCTCGACGACCTGCTGGCCCGCGCCCGCGACAAGGGTGTGTTCGGCACCAAGATGCGCTCGGTCATCAAGCTGCCCGGCGCCGGCCTGGCTGCCGTCGTCGACCAGCAGTTCGAGATCGGCCGCCAGATCCTGGCGGCCGGGCTGGTACCGATCATCGAGCCCGAGGTGGACATCCACAGCCCGGAGAAGGGCAAAGCAGAGGAGCAGCTCAAAGCGGCGCTGCTCAACGGCGTCGACGGACTCGCCGACGATCAGGCGGTCATGCTCAAGCTCACCCTGCCCGACGTCGACAATCTGTATCGCGAGCTGGTCGACCACCCGAAGGTGCTGCGGGTCGTGGCGCTGTCAGGCGGCTACAGCCGCGATGACGCCTGCGACAAGCTCTCCCGGAACCAGGGCGTGATCGCCAGCTTCTCCCGCGCTCTGACCGAAGGCCTGACCGCTCAGCAGAGCGACGAGGAGTTCAACGCCACCCTGGACGCGGCGATCGCGAGCATCGCGAAAGCCTCCAACACCTGACGCGCGGAAAGCCCTGGGCCGACTCGGCGCCGGCCCAGGGTGTCCGGTCAGGAGGTGTGCACGATCAGCACGTCGGTCTTGGACCGCCGAGCGACGTTGGCGGGCACCGAGCCCAGCAGACGTCCGGCGATGGTGCTCAACCCGACGTTGCCCACCACCAGCAGGTCGGCGCCGACCTCTTCGGCGAGATCCACCAGGGCGTCGACCGGCGCACCGACGACGGCCTTCTCCTCGATGTTCACCGCGCCCGCGGCCTTCGCCCGGTCCCGCGCCTCACGCAGGATGGCGTAGATCGGGGCATTGCCCGACATCTTGTAGCCCTCGTCCTTGAGCACGTCAGCGGCACGCTGATCCTCGCTCTGCGGGAAGTAGGCCGTCGCGACGATGACCTTGGCGTTGGCACCGGCGGCGATCTGACCGGCGCGGTCCACGGCACGCAACGACGAATCCGACCCGTCCGTACCGACCACAACGGTTTGATAGGCGCTCATCGATATCCTCCCAGTGTCAGCTGCAACGCCACAGACCCTAACCCGGCATCAGCCGAACATGGATGCGAATCACCACACCCGGACCGTATTCGCCCAGGATCCGGGCACGTCAGCACCGTCAACATCACCCTGGGCGGTGGGACGTGACGGCGGGTACACCGACGGTCTCAGGTCTCGTTGTTGAGAATCCTGCCGGCGACGAATGTTGCTGCCTCGCTGACCATTCCGTTCCAGGGATACGCGAAGTGTGCGAAGAAGTTGACGCCCCGTGAGCAGTAGGGATCACCGGTGGCGCACTGGTCGATGGTCTTGTGCCCATACAGCGGGCTGATTTCGGTGAGTGGGCCGAGTGTCGGCACATCCCGGGACGGATTACCGAACACCGCGATGGCGGCGACATGATCGACCATCGTGTCCGGCAGTGGTGCAGGGGTGAAGAACCAGATCGTCCGATTGCCGATCGTGATCAGATCGATCACTCCCGCGCCCTGGGACATCCCCCCGAGCACGATCTTCGTGTTCGGGCACATCCCGGCCACGTACTGCACGTGCTTGTTGGCATCAACCGCGCCGGCCGAGGTGGACTTCGAGAAGTTCCAACTGGCCGGGTAATCGACCGCATAGGTGGAGACCCGCTTGCCCAGCAGCTTCCACTTCAGCGAGTCGATGAACGCCTTGCCGACAAACCCGACGCCTGCCCGGTCGCCTGTCCCGCGCGCGAACACGACCTCGACATCGGGGCATGAATCCGATGCAGCAACGGGAGCGTTGACGGTGGAGAGACTCAGGATCGTCGCTGTTACCACCGCGACACTGAGGAAACGGACTAACCGTGACGTTCGCACGCGACAACGTTGACACATTCCAGCAAATGTGCACCCAGCGGCGACGCAACGGTGATCGAACAGTTGCCGATTCGTGTCTCGATTTCGAGATAATTGACGCGCTGTGCGGATAATCCCTACCGGACCGCATGATCATGAGGCTCGGAGTCCAGCGACGTGTCCTTACCCTCCCGCATGACCAGGATCGCGATCAGGCTCAGCGACGCGGCGACGAAGAGGTACAGACCGACCCACCCCACGCCGTACTGGGTCGCGAGCCAGGTGGCGACGAACGGAGCCACCGCCGCACCGAGGATGCTCGCCACGTTGTAGGAGATGCCCGAGCCCGTGTACCGCACGTTGGTCGGGAACAACTCGGGCAGCACCGCACTCATCGGTCCGAAGGTGAAGCCCATCAACGTCATCCCGATGATCAAGAAGGCCAGCATGGTGCCGTACGACGTGTCGCCGGAGCCCAGCATCGGGGCGAAGAGCCCGCCGTAGGCCATGATCCCCGCCGTGACGACCAACAGCAGGCGGCGACGCCCGACGCGGTCGGCGAGCCAACCCGACAGGGGCAGCATGCCCGCGAAGAACAGCACGGCGATCAGCTGCAGCTGCAGGAAGTCGACGTAGCCGAACCCGAGGCCGGTGCCCTCCGGTGGCCGCTTCCCGGTGCCGAAGCTCAGCGCCCACGTCGTCACGATGTAGAACATGGTGTAGGTCGCCAGCATCACGAAGGTGCCGATGATCAGCTGGCGCCAGCTGGAGCGGAATACCTGCGCCAGTGGGCTTTTCACTTTTTCGCCCCGTTCCACCGCGCGGGTGAACACCGGAGTTTCCATGATGCGCAGCCGCACGTACAGACCGATGGCCACCATGACCGCGCTGAACAGGAACGGGATACGCCAGCCCCAGGTCATGAACGCCCCGTCCAGATCGGGATCCGCGGTGCGGTGGCCGAGCCAGAAGATGAGCGCCAGGAACAGACCGTTCGCCAGCAGAAAGCCGAACGGCGCCCCGAGTTGCGGCCACATCGCAGCCCAGCCACGTTTGCCAGGCCTGGCCGTCTCCGTGGCCAGCAGCGCGGCACCGCTCCATTCACCTCCCAGCGCCAAGCCCTGGGAGAACCGCAGGACGGCCAGCAGCGCGGGCGCGACGATGCCCACCTGGGCGTAGGTGGGCAACAGTCCGATCGCGAACGTGGCGATGCCCATCAGCAGCAGCGACCCGACGAGGGTGGCTTTGCGTCCCACCCGATCGCCGAAATGCCCGAACACGACCGAGCCCACCGGGCGTGCGACGAACGCGAGCCCGAAGGTCGCCAGCGAGGCCAGCAACGCAGTCGTCGAATCACCCTTCGGGAAGAACAGGTGCGGGAACACCGTGACGGCGGCGGTGGCGTAGATGTAGAAGTCGTAGAACTCGATCGTGGTGCCCACCATCGAGGCGAGCACGATGCGGCGCCTGGGTACCCCTTCGACCAGATCGCTGTCCACGACATCGCCACTCATCACTGCGCCTCCCCTGCCGAGATGTGGAAGCAACATCATGCCAGCGACGTCACCGGCCCTGCGGCGGGCTCCGAAGATCGCCCGCTCCTGGTCGACGCCACCACCGCCAGCGCGGCAAGCACGGCGAACGAGGCGAACAGCCAGCGGGCAGCGCCGGCGTCACCGGAATCGGTGAGATTGACCACGACCCCGGCCAGTGCGGCGCCGAACGCCGCGGAGATCACCTGCACGATGTTGATGGCTGCAGCGGCCGCCGGGCCCTCGGCGGGGTCGTCGACCTTGCTCATCGCCCACGCGGACAGGTGCGGCCACGCTATTCCGATACCGACGCCGCTGACCACAAGACCTGCGGCCCACACGGCAACCAGAAGCAGCGGGGCATTCTCGTGCTGGGTCAGTGCGCTGAGCACCAGACCCGTGGCCATCACCACCGGAGCGATCGCAACGGCGCGGACGATGACACGTTGCCGACCGAGGGACGCGCTACCGATCTCTGCGAACGTCCAGCCGAGCGCCAGCCCGGCGCTGAGGAACCCGGCGGCGACCGGCGTCAGATGTGCGAGCCTCTGGCCGAACAGCGGCACGTACATGTCCACCATCGTCGCGGCCATCAGCACGCCCAGGGTCAGATAGATCCACTTCAACGGTCCCCTGCCGAAGGTGCTGGGCGGCAGGACGGACACGGTCACCCTGCGGTCGACGACCACGAACAGCCCGACCAGGGCGAAGCCCGCCACCACCAACGCCGCGGTGGCCCTGGGGTCGTGCGGGATGCCGGCGACGCTGACCAGCAGTGCGGCGGCCCCGAGTAGCAGCAGCGACCACACCGGGATGCCGATCCGCCCGGCAGCGGCCGCCGCTGCCGGGCCGCGGCCACTCGGCAGCGCGATCGGCACCAAGGCCGACATCGTCGTGGTCACCACCAGAAGGGCGCCGAAAGCCCAACGCCACGAACCGTATTGGGCGAACAGACCACCCGCCGCCGGTCCCACCAGTGTCCCCACCCCCCACATCGCGGACACCAGGGCAGACGCCTTGGTCCACAGCGCACTCGGCAGTGCGGTGTTGATCACCGCGTATCCCAATCCGGCGAGCAGGCCGCCCGCAGCGCCCTGAACGGTCCTGCCGACGAGCAGCACCTCCATGCCGGGTGCGGCGGCGCAGATGAGGCTGCCCGCCCCGAACACGCTGAGGCTCACCAGATACGCCCACCGCGGGCCCAGCCGCATCAGCACCGAGTGCACCGTCGTGGCGGCCATCACCGATCCCACCAGATACACCGTCGTCACCCAGGCGTAGAACCGCGCGCCACCGATGTCGGCGACAGCGCTGGGCATCAGGCTGATGGTCAGGAACTCGTTGGTCGCGTACAGCGCCACCCCGCCCGCCAGCACAGCAGAGGCGCCCAGATACCTGGGCCCCAGAAGCTCACGCCAGCTGCCGGCGGTGTCGGTCACAGTGTCGGTCACAGACCGAACCGTAGGACCTCAACAGGGGTTGAGATCAAGTCACTTCAGGCCGGCGGCGTCCATGCCGCGGAGTTCCTTCTTCAGGTCGGCGATCTCGTCGCGGAAGCGTGCAGCGAGTTCGAACTGCAGATCGCGTGCGGCGGTCATCATCTGTTCGGTGAGATCCTTGATCAGATCGGCCAACTCGGCGCGCGGCATGCTCGACGTGTCGCGGCCCTCGAACACCCCCGCGCTCACCGCACGACCGGGCGCACCCTGAGCACGCCTGCCCCGGGACGCGTTGCGGCCCGATCCGCCGACGTCGATGGTTTCGCTGTCCTCGGCCTCGCGGTACACCTGGTCGAGGATGTCGGCGATCTTCTTGCGCAACGGTGTCGGATCAAGCCCGTGCTCGACGTTGTACGCGATCTGCTTGGTACGACGGCGGTCCGTCTCGTCGATGGCCTCCCGCATCGAGTCGGTGATCTTGTCGGCGTACATGTGCACCTCGCCCGACACGTTGCGGGCCGCCCGGCCGATGGTCTGGATCAGGCTGCGTGCCGACCGAAGGAAGCCCTCCTTGTCGGCGTCGAGGATCGACACGAGCGACACCTCGGGCAGGTCGAGGCCCTCGCGGAGCAGGTTGATGCCGACAAGCACGTCGTACTCCCCCAGTCGCAGCTGCCGAAGTAGTTCGACGCGGCGCAGGGTGTCCACTTCGGAGTGCAAGTAACGCACCCTGATGCCCATCTCCAGCAGGTAGTCGGTCAGGTCCTCCGCCATCTTCTTGGTCAGCGTGGTCACCAGTACGCGCTCGTCGGCCGCGGTGCGCTTGCGGATCTCGCCGATCAGGTCGTCGATCTGACCCTTGGTCGGCTTGACCACGATCTGGGGATCCACGAGGCCGGTCGGGCGGATGACCTGTTCGACGAACTCGCCGCCCGACTGACTCATCTCGTAGGGCCCCGGGGTGGCCGACAAGTACACCGTCTGCCCGATCCGGTCGGCGAATTCCTCCCAGGTCAGGGGCCGGTTGTCGACCGCCGAGGGAAGCCGGAAACCGAAGTCCACCAAGTTGCGCTTGCGGGACATGTCGCCCTCGTACATGCCGCCTATCTGCGGCACCGTGACGTGGGATTCGTCGATGACCATCAGGAAGTCTTCGGGGAAGTAGTCGATCAACGTCGCCGGGGCGGTGCCCGGACCACGCCCGTCGATGTGCCGCGAGTAGTTCTCGATGCCCGAACAGAACCCAACCTGGCGCATCATCTCGACGTCGTAGTTGGTCCGCATCCGCAGCCGTTGGGCCTCCAGCAGCTTGCCCTGCCCTTCGAGTTCGGCCAGCCGCTCCTCCAACTCCTTCTCGATCGACGAGATCGCCTGGGCCATCCGCTCGGGACCGGCCACGTAGTGGGTGGCCGGGAAGACCCGCAACGAGTCGACCTTGCGGACGACATCCCCGGTCAGTGGGTGCATGTAGTAGAGCGCCTCGATCTCGTCGCCGAAGTACTCGATACGCACCGCGAGTTCCTCGTAGGACGGGATGATCTCGACGGTGTCACCGCGGACCCGGAACGATCCGCGGGTGAACGCCATGTCGTTGCGGTTGTACTGCACGTCGACCAACAGCCGTAGCAGCGCGTCGCGCGGCACCTCGTCGCCGACCTTGAGCTCCACGGATCGATCGAGGTAGGACTGCGGGGTGCCCAGGCCGTAGATGCAGGACACCGAGGCCACCACCACCACGTCGCGCCGGGACAGCAGGCTCGAGGTGGCCGAGTGGCGCAGCCGCTCGACATCGTCGTTGATCGAGCTGTCCTTCTCGATGTAGGTGTCGGTCTGGGCGATGTACGCCTCGGGCTGGTAGTAGTCGTAGTAGGAGACGAAGTACTCGACCGCGTTGTGCGGCAACATGTCCCGTAGTTCATTCGCCAACTGCGCGGCAAGCGTCTTGTTCGGGGCCATCACCAGAGTGGGGCGCTGGAGCCGCTCGATGAGCCACGCCGTGGTGGCCGATTTACCGGTACCGGTGGCACCGAGCAACACCACGTCGCGTTCGCCCGCCTTGAGCCGCCTCTCGAGATCGTCGATGGCGGCGGGCTGGTCTCCGGCGGGTTCGAATTCACTGACGACGTGGAACTTGCCGCCCGCACGCACGATGGCATCGACCGGGCGATGCTCGGAGTGCGCCAGCACCGGGTGTTCGGTCGCGAATGCCATTTCACCAGGGTAGAACCTGGTGCCGACATGTTCTGTTCCGGCGACCGCCCGATAGCATCCGACCAGGACTTATGCTGGTCAGCATCCATCCTCCCAAGAACGAGACATTCGATCTCGCGGCGCATACCAACACCGACCCCAAGGGTGTCGTGCGGTCGGTGGACGTCTACACGGTCCGTCCGTGGGGCCTCTACATGGCCCGGCCCACCCCGGGGCGGGCCCAGTTCCACTACATCGAGTGCTGGCTGCTGCCCGCGCTCGACCTGCGTGCGACGGTCTTCCACTTCAACCCGGGCCACGAGCGGGACCAGGACTTCTACCTCGATGTCGGCCGGTACACGCCGGGACCCGACAGTTGGCGCAGTGAGGACCACTACCTCGACCTGGTGGTCCGCACCGGTGTGGCGGTCACCGTCGACGACGTCGACGAACTGCTCACCGCCGTACGGCACGGCCTGCTGACCCCCGAGACCGGTGAGCATGCGATCCGCACCGCGGTCGCCACCGTCGACGCGCTCGCCGGCCACGACTACGACCTGCATCGGTGGCTGGCAGGCACCGGAATCGACCTGACATGGCGGGGTCCCCCGCGGTAACGGGGCCGGCCCCGGAGACGATGATCTTGATGATGACAACGACAGTGCACGTGCTTCCCCGGCGGTGACGGCGGTAATGTCGGCGGACATGAGCGTCGCCAAGCGCAGGTTGCTGGCAGTGACAGCCGTCGGGTTGGCCGGAGCCTGCGCGCAGTGGGCTCCGGCGACGGCGGGAGCCGAGCCGACTCAGGAGACCCCGACCGAGGTGGCGTCCGCACCGACCGCGGACGTGCTGCACAACATCACCTATCGCGCGCGGGTGGACGGGGTGTCACGGGGGGCGACGGTGACCTACCGCGCAGAGGGCGACCAGCTGCAGCTCGCCACCCCCACGATGGTTCCCGGCCGGGTGTTCGAGGTGAACACCGTGCTGCCCGCGTCGCAGACCGCGAACCTGCGGCTGTCGATCGACTGGCCGTACTCGGCGAATCTGCACTGCGAGATCCTCATCGACAACGCTGTGGTCGCCAAGGCCGACGACTTCATCGCGCCGCGGGTGACCCCGCAGCGCGAGGACCCGGACTACGGTTCGCTGACCTGTCAGGCGCCGGTGGGCGGGATCGACGACATCACCCCGACCGAGGCGCCGGCGCCCCCTCCACCGGTCGAGGCCGGCATCCCGCCGGCTTAACCGCTGGGCCGCCACCCCGTGCCGTCCGCCCACTGCCATGCCCTGCGGTAGGCGTCCAGGAACCACGGCTCCTTCGCGTCGGCATACGCACCGGTGTCGGCGTGCCCTTGTTCTGCGACCCTGCGCTTGAGCGCCAGATAGTCCGAGCGGGCCTGCGGGTTGGCCGTCAGCCAGTCGACGAACAGCAACGCGAACTGCTGACCGGGCCACCCCGCCACCCGCACGTGGACATTGGTGGGCCTCCCCGGATCGGCGGAGCCGTACAACCTTTTGCGCCACAGCGATTCGTCGTCACGGTGATCGAACTCGGCCACCGTGCTCCGAGCGTCGGCCTTGCCGACGTCGTGAGTGACAGACGTGCCCGGGTAGCCGGCGGCGAGCAGCGCGTCGGCGAGTTCGTCGGCGACCTCCAACGAGGCGACGGTGACCTGGATGTCGATGACGTCCTTGGCGGCCAGGCCCGCGATCGCGGTGGAACCGATGTGGTCTATTCGCGAGGCCCGATGGCCGCACGCGGTGTTCAGCCGCGCGACTGCCCGCTGCGCCTGGGCCGGCCACTGCGGATCGGCGGGCACCAGACGCGGTTGCGACCGCGCCGGGCGACCCGCGTGCAGGTTGTCGGCGAACGGCTGGATCCGATCGTGCCACAACGCCCGCGCCTTCTCGACGAGTTCCGCCGCAGTTCCGGAGTTGTCCAGCCAGACGTCGGCGACCGCGCGGCGCTGTTGCTCGTCGGCCTGCGCGGCGATGCGTGCGCGGGCGTCCTCCTCGCTGAAACCGCGGTGCTCGATCAACCGTCTTACCCGTAGGTCGACGTCGGCGTGGACGATGATCACCAGTGGGAACATCGGCGCCATCTGCGACTCGACGAGCAGAGGGATGTCCTCGATGATCACGGCCTCGTCGTCGGCAGCGGCAATCAATTCCGAACGCCGATGCGCCACAAGAGGATGCACAATGCCGTTCAGCGTGGCGCGCTTCTCGTCGTCGCTGAACGCGATCGCGGCCAGTGCCGGGCGGTTCAGCGCACCGTCGGGCGACAAGATGCCGGCGCCGAACGCCTCGACCAGCCTCGCCAGTCCCTCGGTGCCCGGTTCGACGACCTCGCGGGCGATGACGTCACCGTCGACGACGATCGCCCCGAGTTCGCTGAACGTCGCCGACACTGTGGACTTGCCTGCCCCGATTCCTCCGGTCAATCCAATGCGCAACACCGCACCAGTCTGGCAGGCGCAGTGCACCCTGGGTCGACCCGCCGAGCCAGGACAATTGCGAGCCGTATCCTGGAGCGACATCCCCGTAGCCGTTGGAGGCTCGATCATCTCGTGTCCGCCAGTTATCGCGCAGCGTTCGCTGCTGCGACCCACGACGTGAGCTCACCCGGCCGCAGCCTCGAGGTGGGGCCATGGTGACCACCGTGCTCGTCCTGCTCGCCGGAGTGCTGCTGACCGCGGTCATCATCGCCGTCAACGGCTACTTTGTGGCGCAGGAGTTCGCCTACATGTCCGTCGACCGGGTGCGGTTGCGGTCGGAGGCGGCTGAGGGTGACTCCGCGGCCAAGAGAGCCCTGGCTGTCACGCGCCGAACATCGTTCATGCTGTCGGGGGCCCAGCTCGGAATCACCGTGACCGGTCTGCTGGTCGGCTACGTCGCCGAACCGTTCATCGGGGAGTCGCTGGGCACGCTGCTCGGCACTGCCGGGGTGCCGACCGGCGTCGGAATCGCCGTCGGCACCACGCTCGCCCTCGTCCTCGCGACTGTCGTCCAGATGATCTTCGGTGAGCTCTACCCCAAGAATCTCGCCATCGCCAACCCGGAGCCACTCGCCCGGCGGCTCGCCCGGTCGACGCAGCTGTACCTGGTCGTCTTCGGTTGGCTGATCTCGTTCTTCGACATGGCCTCGAACGCGGTACTGCGGCTGCTGCGGGTGGAACCCGTGCACGACCTCGACAGCAGTGCGACCGCCGAGGATCTCGAGTACATCATCGACGACTCCCGCGCCAGCGGTGACCTGCCCGAGGAGCTCTCGATCATGCTCGACCGGATCCTCGACTTCCCCGACCGCGACGTGGAGCACGCCATGATTCCTCGTGCCCGGGTGAACGTGGTGGGGCCCGAAACATCGATCACACAGATGCGCACGCTCATGGCGAGCGGCCATACGCGTTACCCGGTCATCGGCGAGCTCGAGGTTCCCGTCGGTGTGGTGCAGCTTGCCAGCGTGCTCGCCGTCGATCCCGCAGACTTGCGGCCGGTCACCGCCATCATGAGTCCTCCGCTTGTCGTCCCGACGGCGATGTCGCTCCCGGACGCGCTCGAGCGACTCGTGCACACCAGGAACGAGCTGGCGTGCGTCATCGACGAGTACGGCGGGTTCTGCGGCGTCCTCACGATGGAGGACCTCGCCGAGGAGCTGGTCGGCGAGATCAGCGACGAGCACGACACGACCGACGATGCCGGGGCCGACGCCGTCGGCGAGGCGTGGATGATGGACGGCGACCTGCCCATCGACGAGGCGCAGCGCACCATCGGGCGCGACCTCCCCCGCGGCGACTACGAGACGATCGCCGGGCTCGTCATCCGCCAGGGAGGCACCCTCCCCGAGGAGGGCGACACCATCTACGTCGGGCTGCCCGCGACCGGGGCTGAGCTGGTTGCCGACGAGCCGGCGAGGTGGCAGCTACAGATCGAAGTGGTCGAGGTCGAACGGTACGTACCGAGCTTGGTCCGAGTGCGCCTCGTCGCACAGGATCTCACTGACTCGGACCAGGCCGATACCGACGAGGAACACCGCGGATGAACGCTTGGGCTGTCATCACCATCACCGTCGCGCTGATCGCACTCAGCGCCTTCTTCGTCGTCATCGAGTTCGCTCTGCTCGGCGCGCGGCGTCACCGCCTCGAGCAGGATGCGATGCGGAGCCGCTCGTCCCGCGCCGCGTTGCGCGGCATGAACGAGTTGACCGTGATGCTCGCCGGCGCCCAGCTCGGCATCACGGCCTGCACCTTCGCCCTCGGGGCGGTGACCAAACCGGCCGTCGACGCCCGGCTGGGCCCGGTGCTCAGCTCCTGGGGTGTGCCCGAATGGCTCGCCGGCGGCACTGCCTTCGCTCTTTCCTTGCTCGCTGTGACGTTCCTGCACCTCGTCATCGGGGAGATGGCACCCAAGTCCTGGGCGATCGCCCACCCCGAGTTGGCCGCCCGCGTCATCGGCATCCCGTCACGGGGGTTCGTCTGGGTCTTCCGACCGCTTCTGCTCTGGGTCAACAAAATCGCCAACCGGCTCGTCGCGGCGTCCGGTGTGGAGCCGGTGGACAGGGCCGCCGTCGGTGGCCGCGACGCCGACACCATCCGTCACCTCGTCGAATATTCCACGCAGGTGGGGGCACTCCAACCCGTCCTACAGGACCAGATCAACGAGGTCATCACGCTGGAGGGACTGACCGTCGAGGCGATGACCACACCGAATGCCGAGCCCACCTCGGTCGGGCCCGAGGCGTTGGTCGCCGATGTCCGTACGGCAGCGCTGGAGTCCGGGCACCTGCGAATTCTGATGAAAGACGATGCTGGCCGGTTACCGCTGGTCGTGCACGTGCGGGACACGCTCGAGGCCCGCGCCGACCAGCGTGCCGACCTCTTCGCGCGGCCATCCTTCCGCGTCGACGCGTCGACCCCGGTTTACGAACTCCTCAGGACCATGCGGGAGCAACGGGTCCAACTGGCCGTGGTCGAGCGGGGCCAGGAACTGCTGGGAGTCGTGACGCTGACGGACGTGGTGCGCCGGGTGCTGCCACCGGCGGGCGCCCCCGCCCAGAGCGGCTAGCTGTCCCAACCCGGACCGGCAGACGGCGACGGCCCCGGCTCGCGATGAGCCGGGGCCGTCGGTCGTCGTGAATAGGCGTTGTGAACTAGGCGTTGCCTGCGAGCTTCTCGCGCAGAGCAGCCAGTTGCGCGTCGCTGGCGAGCGACCCGCCGCCTGACGGCTCCTCCGAACGCGATGAACCGTTCGCAGCAGAGACCGGCCGCGCCGCCTCTTCTGCTTCGGCGGCGGCGAACTTCTCCATCTGAGCGGTGTGCATCTTGTGGCGGCGCTCGGCCTCGGCGTAGCGCGCCTCCCACTCGTCACGTTGCTTCTCGAAGCCTTCGAGCCACTCGTTGGTGTCGGCGTCGAAGCCCTCGGGGAAGATGTAGTTGCCCTGGTCGTCGTAGCTGTCGGCCATGCCGTACTTCCAGGCCTCGAACTCTTCGGTGTAGTCCTCGTTGGCCTGCTTGAGGCTCAACGAGATGCGGCGCCGCTCCAGGTCGATGTCGATGACCTTGACCATCGCGTCGTCGCCGACCTGGACCACCTGGTCCGGGACCTCGACGTGCCGCTCGGAAAGTTCGGAGATGTGCACCAGGCCCTCGATGCCCTCCTCGACGCGGACGAACGCACCGAACGGCACCAGCTTGGTGACCTTGCCCGGAACGATCTGACCGATCGCGTGGGTGCGGGCGAAGTGACGCCACGGGTCTTCCTGAGTCGCCTTGAGCGACAACGAAACCCGCTCGCGGTCCATGTCGACGTCGAGCACCTCGACGGTGACCTCGTCGCCGACGGTGACGACCTCGGACGGATGGTCGATGTGCTTCCAGGACAGCTCGGAGACGTGCACCAGGCCGTCAACACCGCCGAGATCGACGAACGCGCCGAAGTTGACGATCGAGGAAACCACACCCTTGCGGATGGCGCCCTTGGTGAGCTGGTTCAAGAACTCGCTGCGCACTTCGCTCTGCGTCTGCTCGAGCCAGGCGCGGCGCGACAGCACCACGTTGTTGCGGTTCTTGTCGAGCTCGATGATCTTGGCCTCGATCTCCTTGCCGATGTACGGCTGCAGATCGCGGACACGACGCATCTCGACCAACGACGCGGGCAGGAAGCCGCGCAGGCCGATGTCGAGGATCAGGCCGCCCTTGACGACCTCGATGACGGTGCCCTTGACGGCCTCGTCCTTCTCCTTGAGCTCTTCGATGGTGCCCCAGGCGCGCTCGTACTGAGCACGCTTCTTGGACAGGATCAGGCGGCCTTCCTTGTCCTCCTTCGTGAGGACCAGAGCTTCGACCTCATCGCCGACGGACACAACCTCATTGGGGTCGACGTCGTGCTTGATGGACAGCTCGCGGGAAGGGATGACGCCTTCGGTCTTGTAGCCGATGTCGAGCAAGACCTCATCGCGGTCCACCTTGACGATGGTCCCTTCGACGATGTCGCCATCGTTGAAGTATTTGATGGTCTTGTCGATGGCGGCGAGAAAATCCTCAGCCGAGCCGATGTCGTTGACGGCTACTTGCGGCGAGGTGACGGAGGGACTTGGCATGTGGTGGGTTGCTCCGGACAGGGTGATCGTAGGGACAGTTTTTTGTTTCATGGTTTGCACCCGCGACGAATGAGCACACAGGTACATGTCGAGGTTACTCGACGGGGCACATGCAGGACAAACCCGGTTCCGCAACCGGCTACCCTGCTGAGGTGTCATACGCGGGCGCACCGGGACAGCCGTATCGGATTCCAGCGCCACACGCGGGTCGCATCCGCACAGTCGGCGTGCCGCTCGGGGTGCTCATCGCCCTCGGGACCGTCGCCGGTCTCATCGTCATCGCGCTGACCGCGTTGAATCCGCTCGGCACCGCGGTCGGCTTCGTGCTCTCCAGTATCGCGATGACGGTGGTGGTCCTGGCCTACCTGTGGCTGGACAGGTGGGAGCCCGAACCCCCACGCCTGCTGGTGTTCGCGTTCATCTGGGGCACATCGGCGGCGGTGGTGATCGCCGCTGTGCTGCAGATATTCCTCGACGCCTGGCTCAGCTCCGGTGTGGACAGCACGCAGGCCGCCGGGGTCAGCCCAGTCACGCTGGTCGTCGGCGCCCCGCTGACCGAGGAGGCGGCGAAGGGTCTGTTTCTGCTGCTCATGATGACCGGTGCCCGACGTCGCGAGATGAACTCGCTGACCGACTGCCTGGTGTACGCGGGGCTTGTCGGGGCGGGTTTCGCCTGGTTGGAGGACATCCTCTACATCGCCAACGGCGAGTCGCTGGCCGATTCTCTGGTCACCGCCGCGCTGCGGCTGGTCATGTCGCCGTTCGCGCACTCGCTGTTCACCACGTTTCTTGCCGTCGGCGTGTGGTACGCCCTGCACCAACGCAGCGCCATCGCCAAAGCCGGCTGCATCCTGCTCGGCTACGCCGGCGCGGTGCTCCTGCACGCGATGTGGAACGGTTCGTCGCTGCTGGGCGCAGGGGCGTACTTCGGTGTTTATGTGTTCTGGATGATGCCGGTATTCGGACTGGCCATCACGCTGGCCGTGCACAGCCGGCGCCGGGAACAGCGCATCGTCGCCGCCAAACTGCCAGGCATGGTGGCTGCAGGCGTGGTCACCCCCAACGAGGCGACCTGGCTGGGATCGATCCGCACCCGCAAGCTGGCCGTCGCCGAGGCCACCCGATTCGGCGGGACACGAGCGGGCGAATCGGTCAAGACGTTCGCCCACCAGGTCGTCGAACTGGCGTTCGTGCGGGATCGCATCGACCGCGGCTTCGGTGACCAGCGCGTCGCGGCAATGCTGGCCGAAGAGACCCACGGGGTCTACGCCGCGCGAGGTACATCACCCGCGCTGGCCCGGATGGCGGGTTACCGGGCACCGGGTCCCTGATCCTCCCAGCCATCGTCCGCCAGGTGCTCAGCTCCTGAAGGCGGGAGCGGGTCGGTTGCGCTGCCGAATCAGCTGCCAGAGCACCAGGCCGGCCTGCATACCCAATGACACCGAGACCATCGAGATCAGGGTGGCGGGCAAGGCCGAGTCTCCGTCCGCTCCGAACAACTCGGTGATCCCGATCAGTCCCATCGATCCGGGCACCAACAACCAGAAACCCGGCAGGATCATCGTGATGGCCGGCGGCGAACCGCGCAGTCGCGTCATCGCCAGGGCAGCGAAGGTGAGGACCACCCCGCCGCAGAATCCGCTGACGTAGCTGCCCAGTAGCAGATCACCGACATATTGGGCCGAGTAGCCGAGGTAGGTGATCAGTAACAGCCATGGCAGGAACGAGCGGGGCGGCGCGAGGAACAGCATCACCCCGACGGAGTAGACGGCGACGCCGAGCCACGGCGCCCACGGCCCGATCTTGTTGATCGCGTCCGAGGTCAATTGGGTGTCATCGGTCTGCAGCATCTGAGAGGCAATCAAGATGCCGAAGGCCAGCTGGGCGATCTGGACGAACCCTGCGATCAGCCGGCTGGACCCGGAAATGACATCGCGGGCGGTGAGCTCGATGACCGCCAGCGTGATCGCCGCACCAGGAAGGAACATCGCCAGCGGCGGGATCAAGGCGCGCAACCCGACGTGATCCATGCCGAGTTCGCGGGCACCGATGATGCAGACCGCGGTGACGACGAAGGCGCTGAGCACTGGCACCAACGGGGCCAACCCCGGCACCTGCTGCCCAGTCGTCCAGAACAACCCCACGACCACCCCGAGACCACCGGCGACCAGCACGTTCAACGGCGTCGGTTCCAGCAGCAGCGCAAACCCCACGCTCTGGACCGCATATCCGAGCACCGACATCCACGCCCGGCGTGGCCGCTTCTTGTCGAGAACGGCGTCCAGTCTGGCCTCGCCATGAGCCGGGCTCACCCGGCCCGCCATCGCATCGGCGATCAGAGGTGCCAGCGGGAACATCTGATCGAAGCGGAGATCCCGGTCGAGATGAGCCGCCTTCACTATCGATCCGGCGCCACCGGAGTGCCCCACCACCTGGACGTGGTTGGGAAACGCGATGAAGTCGTTGCGCGCCCCGTAATTCGACGACGCCCGCTCCAGCATCTGCCGCACCAGGGTGACCGGGTAATTGGCAGCGCCCATCGCGGCTCCAAGGCGGGCGACGAACCGGACCTGCTGCTCCGGCAGTGGCGTGTCGGGCATGCTCAGTGCGCCGCGGCATCCCAGCTGCGGCCGTACCCCACCGACACCTCGAGGGGCACGTCGAGCGGATAGGCATTACCCATGTGCTCGCGAACCAGCGCGTCAAGGGTGTCCCGCTCGCCGTCGGCGACCTCGAACAACAGCTCGTCGTGTACCTGCAGCAGCATTCGCGAGGCCAGACCGGCGTCGCTGATCGCGCGGTCGACGTTGATCATCGCGACCTTGATGATGTCGGCGGCACTGCCCTGGATCGGCGCGTTGAGCGCGGCCCGCTCGGCCGCCTCGCGCACGTTGCGGTTACTGCTGTCCAGCTCCGGCAGATACCGCCGGCGCCCGAACACCGTCGACGTGTAGCCGTCCTTGCGCGCCTGGTCGACGACATCGCGCAGGTAGTCGCGAACCCCGCCGAACCGGTCGAAGTACTGCTCCATCTGGACCTTGGCTTCTTCGGTGGAGATCTTGAGCTGAGCCGCGAGCCCGTATGCGCTCAGCCCGTAGGCCAGCCCGTACGACATCGCCTTGACACGCCGCCGGAGTTCGGCGTTGACCTCCCCGATAGGCACCGAAAAGGCCCGGGATGCGACGAACGAGTGCAGGTCCTCCCCGGTATTGAATGCGTCCAGCAAGCCTTCATCACCCGACAGATGCGCCATGATCCGCATCTCGATCTGGCTGTAGTCGGCCGTCATCAGGTCGGTGTATCCCGCGCCGACGACAAAGGCGTCGCGGATCCGTCGGCCGGCCTCGGTGCGGATCGGGATGTTCTGCAGGTTCGGTTCGGTGGACGAAAGCCGACCCGTCGCGGCGATCGTCTGGTTGAACGTCGTATGGATCCGGCCATCGGTGGCCATCGATCCGATCAGCCCGTCGACAGTCACCTTGAGCCGGGTGGCGTCCCGGTGGGTCAACAGATGCTGCAGGAACGGATGCCCGGTCTTTTCGAAAAGGCCCTGCAGCGCGTCCGCGTCGGTGGTGTAGCCGGTCTTGGTGCGCTTGGTCTTCGGCATCTCCAGCTCGTCGAACAACACCACCTGCAGTTGCTTCGGGGAGCCCAGGTTGATCTGCTTGCCGATCACCGAGTACGCCGCCTCGGCGGCATCGCGGATCTGTCCGGCGAACTCGCTCTGCAGCTCGGCGAGCTGGTCGACGTCGACCGCGATGCCCACGCCCTCCAATTGGGCCAGCACCCGCTGCACCGGCAACTCCATGCTCGCCAGCAGCGACGAAGAGTCGATGCGGGCCAGCTCCTCGTCGAGGGCGTCGGCGAGGTCCTTGACCGCCCCGGCCCGCAACAGCAACGTCTGCACCGCCTGGTCGTCGACCCCGTCACTGTCGTCGAGTAGCGAAAGTTGTTGCTGCTCGGGATTATCCGCCCGGAGCTCACGTTTGAGATAACGAAGCGACAGATCGTCGAGGGCGAAACTGCGCTGGCCGGGACGAACCAGGTAGGCCGCCAGCGCCGTGTCCGAGGTGACCCCGGCGAGCGTCCAGCCCCGCCCCTGCACGTCGTGCATCGCGAGCTTGGCCTCGTGCAGCGCCTTGGGCGCACCCGGGTCGGCCAGCCACGCCGCCAGCGCGGCCTCGTCTGCGGGATCCAACGACGAGGTGTCGATGTAGCGCCCGTCGCCGTCGGGTGCCACGATCGCCACGGCGGTCGCGTCGCTGTCGAACGCAAGGTGGTTGCCCACCACGGCCAGCCCGAATCGCTGACCGTGACTGTGCTCGGCCAACCACGCGGCGAGCGTTCCCGGCTCCAGCGCGCCACCCCGCACCTCGAAGCCGTCCTCGACTTCGGGATCCGTCGAGGCCAGCGTGTCGAAGAGTCGGTCACGCAGCACCCGGAACTCGAGGTCGTCGAACAGCCGGTGGATGTGGTCGCGGTCCCACGGCTGCATCCGCAGCGTGTCCGGTGTCTGCGCCAACGGCACGTTCTTCACCAGATCGGTGAGCTCACGGTTGAGCACCACGCTGGACACGTGGGCGCGAAGCGCATCGCCGACCTTGCCCTTGACTTTGTCGACGTTGTCGACGAGCGCCTGCAGCGAACCGTATTCGGCGATCCATTTGGTCGCGGTCTTCTCCCCGACGCCGGGAATGCCGGGCAGATTGTCACTGGGGTCCCCGCGCAGGGCGGCAAAATCGGGATACTGCTGCGGGGTGAGTCCGTACTTCTCCACCACGGCTTCCGGGGTGAACCGGGTCAGCTCACTGACACCCTTGCGCGGGTAGAGCACGGTCACGTCGTCGCTGACCAACTGCAACGAGTCGCGGTCACCGGTGACCACCAGCACCCGGTAGCCCTCGTCCTCGGCCTGGGTGGCCAACGTGGCGATCACGTCGTCGGCCTCGAACCCGGCCTCGGCGAGCGCCGTGATGCCCAGTGCACCCAGTACTTCCTTGGTGATGTCGATCTGACCGCGGAACTCGTCCGGTGTCGCGGACCGACCCGCCTTGTATTCAGGGTACTTCTCGAGCCGGAACGTCTGCCGCGATACGTCGAACGCCGCTGCGATGTGGCTGGGTTGTTCGTCGCGAAGCAGGTTGATCAGCATCGCGGTGAAGCCGTAGACCGCGTTGGTGGTGAGCCCGCCCTGCGTCTTGAAGTTCTCGGCGGGCAGCGCGTAGAACGCGCGGAAGGCCAGCGAGTTGCCGTCCAGAAGCATCAGAGTCGGTTTACCGGCGGGCTGACCGGCGGCTGCTGCGCTGCCGGCCTTCGGCTCGGATGCGGTCTTGGCTGGGCTCACGAGTTCACTCTAGGCACCGGCTACGACACCGGGGCCACGGCCACACCGGAGGCGATCATCCGTCGGGCCCGTTCACAGAACCTTCGTGCCGCCGGGTTCGTCCGGTCCCGCCGCCACGCCCACACCAGCCGTCCCCGGAGTTCGGGGCTCACAGGCATCGCGTGCAGGTTTGTCCGGCCCCGCGCCATCGACTGCGGCAGGACCGCCACTCCCAGCCCGTACCGGGCCATTTCGACCAGTTCGACCGGGCTGCTGGCCTCGAACGCGATGTGCGGGCGTAACCCCGCTGCGGCGCAGGCAGTATCGAACCTGGAGCGTAAGCCGGTGCCGACGGGTAACGAGATGACTGGGTGATCACACAGCTCGTCCAGCCGCAGCACCTTGCGCCGACCCAATGCATGCCGCGGGGCGACGGCGGCTTCGATGGACTCGTCGGTGATCACCTCGAAATCCAGTCCCGGCGGACCTTCATCGACGCCGATGGACACGATGGCGACGTCCAGCCGACCGTCTGCGAGCTTGTCGACGAGGGCATCGGAAGCGTCGGCGACCAAGGTCATCTCAATCGCCGGATGATCGGCGATGAAGTCCGCCATGAGCCGGGCGATCTCGACCGGATGCGCGGTCACGGTGCCGATGGCCACCACACCGCGAAGCAGGCCGGTCACCTCGTCGACCGCCGACTGCCCGTCGCGCAGCGCAGCCAGCGCCGCCCGGGCGTGCGGCAGCAGGGCCTCCCCGGCCGAGGTCAGCCGAACCGGGCCCGCAGAGCGGTGCAGCAGCGGCTGCCCGACCGCGCGCTCCAGTCGCTGGATCTGGGCGCTGACGGCCGGTTGGGCCACTCGTTCCCGGCGTGCGGCCCTGGTGAAGCTGGTTTCCTCGGCGACCGCGACGAAGTACTCCAGCTGACGTCGTTCCATAACCACAGATTATGAGCTTTCTCGCTGATCGATATTGGACTTATGCGCTCTGAACGGCCAACGTGAAGTCATGACCGACTTCGTCCTGATCCCCGGCGCCTGCCACGGTGGCTGGTGCTTCGACGGTCTCGCCGAGGACCTCCGAGCCCGCGGCCATCGGGTGCTTCACCCCACCCTGACGGGGATCGCCGAACGGTCTCACCTCAGCCATGCCGGGGTGAACCTCGAAACCCACATCGCCGACGTGCTGGCCGAACTGAGCGCGCACCGCGTCACGAACGCCGTCCTGGCAGGACACAGCTACGGCGGCATGGTGATCACCGCGGTGGCGGATCGCATGCCAGAGCGCATCGACTCACTGGTGTACATCGACGCGCTCGTCCCCCGAGATGGTGAATCATGTTGGGACATCGTCGACGACGAGATGCGGCAGTGGTATCTCGACGTCGACGACACCGGATACGGCGTGCGTCCGATGACCTTCTTCGACACTCGTGCCACACCCCATCCACTGGCGTCACTGCTGCAGCCGATCCGACTGGACGGCGACATCAACGGATTCCGGCGCCGTGACTTCGTCTACGCGCTCGGCTGGCCCGGGCAGTCGCCGCTGCGCCGATCCTACGAACGGGTGCGCGATGACCCGCACTGGCATGTCCACGAACTCGAGGGCTCCCACAACCTGATGCGCGACAACGCCGCCGGGCTGTTGAGCATCCTGGCCGACTCGGCGCCGTAGCCGTCACGCCACATCGAATCACGCGGTGGAACTGGAACACGTTTTAGGTCTATCGGCTGGACTCGGTACGCTGACCGCGTGTCAGCTTCAGAAGTCTCGGTGCAACCCGCGGTCGAGGGGTGGTTCGCCACCGACGGGACAGGTGCTCCCCACCTGATCGGCGGCAAGTGCGATCAGTGCGGAACCTATGTGTTCCCGCCACGTGCCAACAATTGCCCCAATCCGGCCTGTGACGGTGACGAGCTCGCCCAGGTGCCGCTGTCGCGTCGCGGCCGGCTGTGGAGCTACACCGAGAACCGGTACGCCCCTCCCCCTCCCTATCCGTGCCCGGATCCGTTCGAACCGTTCGCGGTGGCTGCCGTCGAGTTGGCCGACGAAGGCCTCATCGTGCTCGGCAAGGTCGTCGACGGCACCTTGGCCGCCGACCTGAAGGTCGGCATGGAGATGGAACTGTCCACCATGACGCTCTACGTCGACGACGACGGCATCGAGCGGACCGTCCACGCCTGGAGGATCGCCGAATGAGCACCGGAACTCCAGCACCGCTGTACATCCTGGGCGCAGGTATGCACCCCTGGGGCAAGTGGGGGCGTGACTTCACCGAGTACGGCATGGTGGCAGCACGGGCTGCGCTGGCCGAGGCCGGCCTGGACTGGCGACAGATCCAGCTGGTCGCGGGTGCCGACACCATCCGCAACGGCTACCCGGGCTTTGTCGCCGGCGCCACGTTCGCCCAGAAGCTGGGCTGGAACGGCGTCCCGGTCAGTTCGAGTTATGCGGCGTGCGCCAGCGGTTCCCAGGCCCTGCAGAGCGCGCGCGCCCAGATCCTCGCCGGCTTCTGCGACGTCGCGTTGGTGATCGGCGCCGACACCACGCCCAAGGGGTTCTTCGCACCGGTCGGTGGCGAACGTCGCAACGATCCCGACTGGCAGCGTTTCCACCTGATCGGCGCGACGAACACGGTGTACTTCGCGATGCTGGCGCGCCGCCGGATGGACCTGCACGGCGCCACTCTCGAGGATTTCGCGCAGGTGAAGGTCAAGAACGCGCGCCACGGTCTGAACAACCCGAACGCCCGCTACCGCAAGGAAGCCTCGGTCGAGGATGTGCTGGCCAGCCCGGTGGTGTCCGATCCGCTACGGCTGCTCGACATCTGTGCGACCTCCGACGGGGCCGCGGCGCTGATCGTGGCCAGCAAGTCGTTCGCCGAGAAGCACCTGGGCTCACTTGAGGGAGTCCCCTCGGTCCGTGCGATCAGCACCGTCACGCCGCAGTATCCGCAGCACCTCCTCGAACTGCCCGACATCGCCACCGACTCCACCGCCGTGGTCTCGGCGCCGGAGCGGGTGTTCAAGGACCAGATCCTCGACGCCGCCTACGCCGAAGCCGGTATCGGCCCCGAGGACCTGAGCCTGGCCGAAGTCTACGATCTGTCCACCGCGCTCGAACTCGACTGGTACGAGCATCTGGGGCTGTGCGCCAAGGGTGAGGCCGAGGGGCTGCTGCGCAGCGGCGCGACGGCCATCGGCGGCCGGATCCCGGTCAACGCCTCCGGCGGGCTGGCCAGTTTCGGCGAGGCGATCCCGGCCCAGGCCATCGCGCAGGTCTGCGAGCTGTCCTGGCAGCTCAAGGGTCAGGCGACCGGGCGTCAGGTGGAGAACGCCAAGGTCGGCATCACCGCCAACCAGGGCCTGTTCGGCCACGGTTCCTCGGTGATCGTCGCGCGCTGAGGCGGCGTCCGAAAAGCGCTGGCGCGCAGGGCTACTCGACCACCCGGTAGATCCAGATCAGCGCGTCCGTCAGTTCGCCGGTGGCAGTCCACCGGTAGCGGCGGGCGATTCCCTGTCCGTCGTAGTCCCGGACGAACTGCAGGAGCGCCGGCCGGGTGATCGCCCCGGAGTCGATTCCCTTGAGCAGAATCGTGCCCAAGTCGTAGGCCTCCACGCTGTAGCTGGGGGGCGGCTCGTCGAACGCGCGGCGGTACTCGTCGACGAAGTCAGGTGGAGCAGGGCTGCACGGGCAGGACAACACCGCCCCGTTCGCCGCAGAACCCGCTTCGTCGACGAACGCCACGGTCTTCACGCCGTCGGCACCCACGAAAGCGCCCTCGAAGCCCGCGTCACGCAGCTGCGCAACGAGAGCGGCGGCCTGCGGGTAGTACCCGGCGAAGAACACCGAATCCGGAGCCGCAGAGGTGATCTGAGGGACGATGCCGGAGAAGTTGGTGTCGTCCGGCCTGATCGCGATGTTGCACGCCGAATCAGCCATGGCGCCAAGGGTTTCGCGCACCGTCGAAGCGAGTCCCAGGCCGTAGTCGGAACTGTCGTCGACGACGCACACCTTGCGGTGACCGAGGGTCCCGGTCATGTAGTCGGCGACTGCAGGCCCCTGTACCTCATCGTCGGCCACCCCGCGGAAGAACGTCCGCCACCCCTGCTCGCTCAACGCCGGGCTGGTGGCCGACGGGGTCACGGCGACCAGTCCGGCGCGGTCGAACACTCCGCCGGCTGCCAGCGTCTCACCGGAGGTCGCCGGCCCGACCACACCGACGGTGTAGGCATCATCGACGATCTGGGCGGCCACCTCGGCTCCCCTGGCCGGATCCCCCTCGGTGTCAAAGGGTTTCAGCTGAACCTGACACGCGGGATTGGCCTCGTTGTGCTGGTCGACGGCCAATTGGACGCCGTTCATGACGCCGGTGCCCATCGCCGCGTCCGGTCCGCCGAGATCACCTGCCATCGCGATCGACAACGGCGGACAGACCGCGTTACCGTCGCCGGCCGGCCTGGCCGGCTCCGGGCCGTCGACCCCCTCGACCACAGCACCGTTGCGATCGATTTGGACCTGCGCCTCGATGGTTAGGTCCTCCGGCGACGTTCCCGGCACCGACGGCGCTCCGCCGCACGCGCTGGACCCGAGTGCCACCAACGCTGCCGAACCGAGCGCAAGGGCGCCACGTACCCCTCGACAGCGCACGTACTCTCCTCCCGAACTACCACGGCATGGGCCGTGGCCCCGGGTAGAACATAGCAACGTGACAGCGGGGTGGGTGGGGATAACCCAACCTGCGGGTGTGGGCCCGGCGGACGGAATCCGGTCGTTCAGAACTCGAAGTCGCCGTGTTGGCTGACCTCGCGATGGGTGTCGGGGACCTTGCCCGCCAGTGCCGCAATCGTCAGCACGACGAGCATCGCTCCGAACACGATCAGCAGCGTCATGATCTTGAGCATTCCGCTGACCGGAGAGTCCCAACAGTGGCAGCAGTGACATCTGTCATCAATATCCCGCCAACCTGATCGAGCCTGGAAACACAATCGATACGCGCCGGACATCCAGAACCCGGCCACCTGCTTCCGAACGCTATACAGTCGCCCGAAACGAATCGAGCGATTTTCCAGCGACGGAGGAGTTCCCTTAGTGGGCCTGTGTGCTCGTGTCGCCTCACGGGGCCTGCTCTTGGTCGCCTTCATCGTGTTGGCTGCGTTCCTGGGCGCCGGCGTCGCCGCGGCCCAGGACGCCGAGACCGCTCCGGTCGCAGGACGACTCGTCGACGCGGGCGAACCGGTGGCCGGAGCGGTGGTGCGGATCATCGACGAGGCCGGCGAGGAAGCCGACACCGCCACCTCCGACGACAGCGGACGCTGGAGTGTCGAACTCCCGGTCGGCACCTACACCTTCGAGGTCGACCCCGAGAGCCTCCCGGACGGGGTGAGCGTGCAGAGCGCAGTGACCCGCGACGTCATCGCGGGTCGCACGAACACCGTGGTGTTCATCTTCGGCGAGGTCCGCACCTCGATGGAGACACCGCTGTACGAACGCGTCATCCGACTCACGATCGACGGCCTGCGATTCGGTCTGGTCATCGCCGTCGCCGCCATCGGGCTGAGTCTGATCTTCGGCACCACCGGTCTGACGAACTTCGCCCATGGAGAGCTCGTCACCCTGGGGGCGGTGTTCACTTGGATGTTCAACGTCACCTTCGGCGTTCCGCTGGTCGGTGCCGCGGTGCTGGGCATCATCGCCGGTATCGGCGTGGGATGGCTGAACAACGCCGGCATCTGGCATCCGCTGAGACGGCGACGGGTGGGCCTGATCCCGCAGCTGGTCGTTTCCATCGGGCTGGCCATCACGCTCCGTTATCTAGTGCTGGCGCTGTTCTCCGACCGAACCCAGGCCTTCGCCGAATCCACCGTCAGCGCTCAGCGTCAGTGGGGCCCGATCGCGATCACCGACACCAACCTGCTCACGATGGCGATCAGTGTGGTGGTCCTGATCGCTGTCGCGGTGATGCTGCAGAAGACCCCGATCGGCAAGGCGATGCGGGCGGTGGCGGACAACAAAGACCTGGCCTCGGCGTCCGGGATCAACGTCGAACGGGTGATCGTGTTCGTGTGGTGCCTGGGCGGTGGTCTGGCGGCGCTCGGCGGGATCCTGCTCGCACTCTCAGAGCTCGGTGGCCGGGCCCAGTGGGAGATGGGATTCAAGCTGCTGTTGCTGATGTTCGCCGGCATCATCCTCGGCGGCCTCGGCACCGCTTATGGCGCGCTGCTGGGGTGCCTCATCGTGGGTCTGTTGGTGCAGCTGTCCACCCTGGTGATCAACCCCGACCTCAAGTACGTCGGCGGCCTGCTCATCCTCATCCTCATCCTCGTCGCACGGCCGCAGGGCATCCTGGGCTCGCGGGAAAGGATCGGGTGAGCCGTGGATCTCGTCTCCGCCCTTCAGGCATCGTTTGCGCAGCTGATCGGCCCGTCGGCGATCTTCTACGCGCTGCTTGCCATCGGCCTGAACCTGCACTTCGGCTACACCGGACTGCTGAACTTCGGACAGATCGGATTCGCCCTGCTCGGCGGCTACGGCGTCGGCATCATGACCGTCACCTACCAGCAGCCCCTCTGGGTCGGGATCCTCGTCGGGCTGTTGGCGGCCGGGGCCCTGGCGATCGTCCTGGGCATTCCGACGCTGCGCCTGCGCGCCGACTATCTGGCGATCGCGACCATCGCCGCCGCGGAAGTGCTGCGGTTGATATTCCGGTCGACGGCGTCGGACTCGGTGACCGGGTCGACGAACGGACTGTACGGATTCGCCGGCCCGTTCACCCGGTTCAGCCCGTTCGATTCCAGCAAGCAGTACTCGATCCTCGGTGTGAACTTCGTCGGTGACGACGTCTGGGCGATGCTGGTGGGCTGGACGCTGGTGCTGGTGCTGTGCTTCTTCGTCTACCTGCTCTCCCACAGCCCGTGGGGCCGGGTGCTGCGGGCCATCCGCGAGGACGAGGACGCCGCCCGGGCCCTGGGCAAGAACGTGTTCGTCTACAAGCTGCAGGCCCTGGTTCTCGGCGGCGTGATCGGCGGCATGGGCGGCGTCTTCAACGCGCTGCAGACCAAGTCGATCCACCCCGACTTCTACTCCACCGCACAGACTTTCTACGCGTTCGGGGCGTTGCTGCTCGGCGGCGCCGCGACCGTGTTCGGCCCGGTGGTGGGCGCGATGCTGTTCTGGTTCCTGCTCGCGGTGCCGGATGCGGCGCTGCGCCAAGCCATTGCGGGCCCCGACCCGCTGCTGCCCTTGACCGATGCGCAGGTCGGCGCCACCAGGTTCATCCTGCTGGGGATCCTGATCGCGGTGCTGATGGTGTTCCGGCCCCAGGGGCTGCTGGGACGAAAACGGGAGTTGCAGTTCGATGGCCGATGACTCACCTGTGCCTGCCGCCGATCGCGCTACCCTGTTCGCCGCGACCCCGGCCGAACCGGGATCGCCGAAACCCGACCCGATCCTGGTGGTGGACGGCGTCTCCCGATCCTTCGGCGGCCTCAAAGCCGTCGATGTCGATCATCTGGAGGTGCAGCGCGGTGCCATCACCGGGCTGATCGGGCCGAACGGGGCGGGCAAGACGACGCTGTTCAACCTGCTCACCGGTTTCGACCGGCCCGACACCGGCAGCTGGAAGATCGACGGGGAGAACCTCGGGAGGATGCACCCCCACCAGGTGGCGCGCCGCGGGGTGGTGCGGACCTTCCAGTTGACCAAGGCGCTGGCGCGGATGTCGGTGCTCGACAACGTCAGGCTCGGTGCGCAACACCAGGTCGGCGAGCGCATCCTGTCCTCGCTGCTGCCGATGGTCTGGCGTGGCCAGGAGGCGCAGATCACCGAACGTGCGCACGAGATGTTGCACCGGTTCAAGCTGGAGACGAAGGCCGAAGACATGGCCGGCTCGTTGTCGGGCGGACAGCGAAAGCTGCTGGAGATGGCGCGGGCTCTGATGAGCGACCCCAAGGTCGTCATGCTCGACGAACCCATGGCCGGGGTCAACCCGGTGCTGACCCAGAGCCTGCTCGCGCATGTGAAATCCCTTCGCGAGGAGGGCATGACGGTGATCTTCGTCGAACACGACATGGACGTGATCCGTGATATCAGTGACTGGGTGGTGGTGATGGCCCAGGGCTCGATCATCGCCGAGTCACCACCAGATGCGCTGGCCGACAACCCCGCAGTGGTCGACGCTTATCTCGGTAGCCACCACGATCAGGCCCTCGAGTTCGACGAGCACGGCAACCCCGTCGGCGCGACCGCGGAGTTGGCACAACACATCGAGCAGGCGGTCATGGCCGAAGTCGACAACGACGGTGAGAAGCGATGAGCGAGGCAGCGGACCGACCCACCGAGTTGTCGCCGGCCGAACTTGCAGCCACGCCCGAGGAGCACGCACATCTGGCGGAGGGTTCGCTGCTGCAGGCCGACAATCTGGTGGCTGGTTACGTTCCCGAGGTCGACATCCTGCGGGGCTGCGACTTCTTTCTGCGCGACGGCGAGATCGTCGGCATCATCGGTCCCAACGGCGCGGGCAAGTCCACGCTGCTGAAGACGTTGTTCGGTCTCATCCCGGTGCGGTCGGGGTCGGTGACCCTGCGTGGCGACAACATCACCTCGGCCCCCGCCCACGTGCTGGTGACCAAAGGTCTCGGTTACGTGCCCCAGAACCGGAACGTGTTCCCCTCGTTGACAATCGAGGAGAACATGGAGATGGGGATCTATCTGCGCCGGTCGAAGTTCGTCGAACGGTTCGAGGTGGTCGCCGAGCTGTTCCCGCTGCTGGGGCAGCGGCGCAAGGTGAAGGCCGGCGCATTGTCAGGCGGTGAGCGCCAGATGGTCGCGATCGGCCGGGCATTGATGATGGAGCCCTCGGTGTTGCTGCTGGACGAGCCGTCGGCGGGGTTGTCACCGATGTTTCAGGACGAAGTGTTCATCCGCTGCAAGCAGATCAACGCCGCCGGCGTCTCGATCATCATGGTCGAGCAGAACGCGCGGCGCTGTCTGCAGATCTGCGACCGCGGGTACGTGCTGGACCAGGGCACCAACGCTTACACCGACACCGGCAGCAACCTGATGAACGATCCCAAGGTGATCGAGCTCTACCTGGGCACCCTGGCCGGCAACCGCGAGACCTGACTCGGGCTGCCGGCCCAGGGGCGTTCAGGACTCGTTGACGATGATGTAGTCGTTGGTCTGCAGCGTGTTGTCCGGGCCGAACTCCAGGCTGCCGTACGAGCCGACGGACGGTTCCCCCGCGGGACCGAACGCCAGTTCGCCTGTCACACCGTCGTAGTCGATGTCCTCACCGGCGACGATCAGATCCCGGCACTGGACGAAGGTGGTGCACTTGGTGCCGTCCCGCGTGACGCCGATGATGTTGGCCGCGATGTCGACCCCGGCCGTGGATCCAGCCTGTTCGGCGGCCAGCGCGGTGATCACCACCGCGTCGTAGGACTCACCGGCGTAGTTGAAGTCGATCAGCGCGGGATCGGCTGCCTTGAGCCGGTTCTCGAAATCGGGACCGACGTCGGTCAGCGGTGTCGTGCCCTTCATGCCGGCGAGCAGGCCGGGCGCGACACCCTCACCGAGGGCGTTGCCCATGTTGCCGTCGGTGCCGTACACCAGCATTCCGTCCGACGGTCCGATGCCGACCTCGTGCATCCGGCTCAGGATCTTGGCGCTCTCCTCGAAGCCGATCACCGCCACCGCGTCGGGACTGAACTCGTTGGCCTGGTCGACCTCGGCGTTGAAGGACTGGGCGTTGGGGTCGTAGACGATCGTCTTGATCTGGTCCGAGGGAATGCCCGCGGCCTCGAGATCCTCGACCGTGTTGGCGGCCAGTCCGGTGCCGTACGGATCGTTGAGGGCCATGATCACCACCCGCTGGGCCCCGTCCTGGGTGATCAGCTGCGACAGTGCCTGCGCCTGCAGCACATCGGTCGGGGCGGTGCGGAAGTACATGCCCTTGTCGGGATAGCAGACGAACTGGTCGGAGGTGTTGGCCGGCGAGAACTGCACCACACCGGCGCTGGAGATCTTGTCGATCACCTTCAGCGACACCGCGGACGACGCCGCACCGATGATGGCGCTGACCCCATCAGCGAGTTGGCGGTCCACGGTGACGTTGGCGGTGTCGGTGGTGGTGTCCCCGGAGTCTCCGGTGATCAGCTGCACCGGCTGGTCGAGCACCCCGCCGGCGTCGTTGATCTCGGTGACGGCGACCTGGACACCCGCCACTTCGGGCGGGCCGAGGAACGCCAGGGTTCCGGTCTCCGGCAGCAGGGTGCCGATCTTCAGCGGCGTGGTGACCGGCGCCGCTCCCGGAGTGGCCTGAGGGGGCTCGCAGTCGGTGGAGACGACCTCGGCGGTTTCCTCGGTCGTCGCCTCTTCGCCGCCGGCAGCCGAGGTGTCCTCCCCCGAATCGCTCGAGCAGGCGGTCAACGCGAGAGACGCGATTCCCACGATGGCGAACGCGCGAGCGAGAGTTCGATGTGTCATCGAGAAGCTCCTGAATATGTCATTGCCGACTGTTGCCAGCGCCTGCGAGGCGCTGGGACGACGCTATCGGCTGCCGGCGGGACGCGAGATCCCTGGAAGGCCTCGTGACCAATCTGTGACCTCACGGAGAACAAGTTAACGTCCCCGTAGTAACAGCGGGTGAATTTCAGGGCGACTCGGGTTCCAGCGTCTCCAGAACCACCTCTGCCACCCGCTTCATCGTGGTGCGCCGATCCATCGCGGCGCGCTGGATCCACTTGAATGCCTCGGGCTCGGTCATCGCCTGTTTGGCCTGTAGCAGGCCTTTGGCGCGCTCAACCAGTTTTCGCGTCTCCAGACGGTCGGACAGGTTCGCGACTTCCTTCTCCAACTCGGCGATCTCGCCGAATCGGCTGACGGCCACCTCGATGGCCGGAATCAGGTCGGAGATGTTGAACGGCTTGACCAGGTAGGCCATCGCACCGGCGTCGCGGGCGCGCTCGACGAGCTCGCGCTGGCTGAAGGCCGTGAGGATCACGATCGGGGCGATCCGCTTGGCAGCGATCTCGGAAGCAGCGTCGATACCGTCGCGCCGCGGCATCTTGACGTCCATGATCACGAGGTCGGGTCGCAGCGACTCGGCCAGGTCCACAGCCTCCTGCCCGTCGCCGGCCTCACCGACGATCTCGTAGCCCTCGTCGCGCAGCATCTCGGCCAAATCCATCCGGATGAGAGCCTCGTCCTCGGCGACAAGCACTCGGTGCGGCGTGACGGCAGGGACAGGTGAGTCCGTCGGTGACCCGGTCATGGAACTCATTGTGGCCGCCGCGGGCCGGATGGGCGACCGCGGGGCCATCCTCTATGGTGGGAGGCCGCGCGAACTTGCCGTTCCCGGTGAGAGCGCCGACGCCCTCGTATCCCAACTGGCAGAGGAAACGGATTCAAAACCCGTACAGTGTGAGTTCGAATCTCACCGAGGGCACCGCAAAACGCACAGCTCAGAGGATGTCGAGCGATAAGCTCCGGCCGTGGTCAAGGTGCGACCCGTATGTGTGCCCGACGTGGCGCTGGGCAACGGCGCCTGGTCGCCGAGCCACCACCGCGACGACCGGGTCGGCCGCCGGCTGCGGGTGCTCAAGATCGCCGGCTGGATCGCGGCGGTGGTCTCGATCGGTTTCGGGGTGTTCCAGCTGGCGTTGGGCGGAGCGCTGTGGTGGCTGGGCGCCGTCAACCTGCTGTGCGGCCTGGTCTTCCTGGCGATCCCGCGACTGTGCCGCTTCGGCGAGCTGGTCGCACCGCTGACGTTCGTCGCGTTCGCTTACGTATCGGTCGGGTTCATCTGCTTCACCATCGGGACCGGCTCGGGACTGCAGTTCTACACGCTGGTCGCCGCGGCGCTGGTGGTGCTGATCCTCGGGATCGAGCGCATCCTGCTGGCCGCGGTGATCGCGGTCATCGGCGTGGCGATGACGGTCGCTCTCGAGCTGACGGTGCCGCACGACCGGGGCCTGGGCCCACCCTGGACGTTGACCGCCGGGTTCATCACGGCGGTCGTCACTTCGGCGGTGATGATCATCGCCACCATCTGGTACACGCTGCGCGAGATCGAACGGGCGGAAGCGGCGATGGAGGCCGAGTACCAGCGCTCCGAGCAGCTGCTGGCCAACATCCTGCCCGCGTCGATCGCGGCCCGGTTGAAGGATCCGTCGCGCACCGTCATCGCCGACAAGTACGACGACGCGTCGATCCTGTTCGCCGACATCGCCGGCTACACCAAACGTGCCAGCGACACCGCGCCCGCCGAACTCGTGCGGTTCCTCGACCGGCTCTACACCGACCTGGACGCGCTCGTCGACCGGCACGGCCTGGAGAAGGTCAAGACCAGCGGCGATTCCTACATGGTGGTCAGCGGGGTGCCCATCCCCCGCGCCGACCACCTGGAGGCACTGGCATCGCTGGCACTGGACATGGCCCACGCGGTCGCCGACCTCAAGGACTCCGAGGGCCGCGACGTGCCGCTGCGCATCGGCATGGCCGCAGGACCCGTCGTCGCGGGCGTCGTCGGAGCCAGGAAATTCTTCTACGACGTCTGGGGCGACGCGGTGAACGTCGCAGCCCGGATGGAGACCACCGACGTCGAAGGACGAATTCAGGTGCCCGACAACGTGTATGAACGTCTGCACGACTCGTTCATGCTCGAGGAGCGTGGCCACGTCGACATCAAGGGCAAGGGGATGATGCGCACCTGGTACCTGATCGGTCACCGGGCCGAGGTGGTCACACCTTCCGGTTCTCCGACTTGATCAGCCACGCCAGCTTCTCCAGACCGTCGATGAGCTGGTGCAGGATGTCCGCGGTGCTCGGATCCTCGGCGTCCACCGTGTCGTGGACCGACCGCAGCGTGTCCACCGCCGCATAAACGCGTCCGGTGATCAGGTCGACGACCTCGCCGGTGCTCCGTTCGTAGGCGGGGAACTCCGGCAACGACGTGCTCGCCGCCACGGTGTCCGACCGTCCGTCCGGTACGGAGTCCAGTGCGCGCATCCGCTCGGCGACGGTGTCGCTGGCTTCACGGGCGAAGTCGACGACCTCGTCGAGCTGGAGGTGCAGGTCACGGAAGTTGGTGCCGACGACGTTCCAGTGCGCCTGCTTGCCCTGCAGGTGCAGTTCGATCAGGTCGACGAGCACCTGCTGCAGCGCGGCGACAAATTCCGGTGAGGCGTGGAAGCCCGAGATCTCGGCCTCTGTCTTACGCATGTTCGTTGTGGTAGCCATACTCAACCCAACGAACCATAATCTGGAATCGATCCAATTTATTGGGTGATCTCCGTCATAGCGTGGTCCTGTTTCTCCAGCAGGCGCGCGTAGCCGGCACCCATACCCAGCAGGACCAAGCCCGCCACGATGAACACCGCGACCCGGAAGATGCCGTCCAGGGTGCCGAGGTCGAACAGGAACAGCTTTGCCATCGCGGCGGCGACCAGGCCCAGTCCCCCACCGATTGGCACCGAGCGCTCGGTGCGCGGCCGGCGGGCGGCGTATCCGAACAGCCCCGCCGCCATCCCGATCCAGCAGATCGTCGCCGTCATGTGGCCGGCATAGAAGCCCAGATGGTCGTCACCGCCGACCAACATGCCTGCGGTGACGGTGAACAACGTGACGGCGTAGACGATCACCACGACTGCACCGCCCCACAGCAGGTGCGCCGTGGTCCGCCACGACCACACGATGGCCACCGCGCAGCCGGCCAGCAGGATGCAGGCCACCAACGTCGATACCGCCCGGCCGGTGGCGAGCACGGTGGGCTCGAGCAACGTGCTCGGCGGCGCGTAACCCGACTGCAGAGCGGCGCCGACGATCGCGAAGCCGGTCGCCGACCAACGTGCGACCACATCACCGCGCCCTGCCACCGCGACCACCACTGCCATCGCCAACAACACCGGTGCGGCCACCGGGCCGTCGAACCCCACGGTCACGGCGATCAGCGCGGCGACCGCCGACGTTGCGGAGAGCACCCGCCGCACCACGCCGGGAACCCCCGGAAAGCGTTCCCCGACAAGCACAATCGCCAGCAGCGCCGCCGACAGCGCAGCAGCCATCAGCGCCGCGATGACGTGGTCCACCGCCAGCACCACACCCAACACCGGTGTCACCCCGGCCGCGGTCAGCAACGCCATCGCCGTGCGGTTGGCCGTCCCCGGAAGCAGGATCAACGCAGCGCCGATGCTCACCACCGCCGCGATCGCGCACGCCCCCGCCAGGGCCAGGTCCTGACCCGTGTCGAAGGCGCGGGCCGCGAGCGCCGTCAGAAGCGGCAGGACCATGGCGGCAATCCGCGCGACGTGCAACCAGATCCAGTCCCTGCCCAGTTGCACCGGCACCGACACAGCGGACAGAGCGAGCATGAACCCGATGAGAAGCAGGGTGACACCGTCGGTGACGACGGGCGCCAGACCGATCAAGGGCACCAACACCAACAGCCCGAGATGTTCGGAATCCCACCGGCGCGCCAGTGTCAGACCGCCGCCGGCGATCACCGCGGCGAGGACGAGCCCCACCGGCGCGGAGACCCAGCCGTAGATCGTCGTGACGGCGATGACATCCATGTACGCCGCGGCGATACCGGTGGCGGCCAGCGCGATCGCCCCGACGCGCCCACCGGGCCGGGAGTCCAGCCACCATGCCGCGCCGACCAGGCCCGCCGCCAGCACGGCTCCGGCAGCGACCCGGAACTCGGGGCGCAGAATTCCCGCCTGCGCCGCGAGCACCAACAGCAACACGACGCCGACCAGGGTCACCGCGACGCCGGCGACGGCCAGCAGCTTGCCGATCCAGCCCTCTGAACGCTCCCGCGGCGGCTGCGGCGGCCAAACGGGCGGGGGCGGCGGGGATGGCTGCGGAGGCCAAGCC